>JAGUYG010000096.1 GCA_020061465.1 Ignavibacteriales bacterium | reverse complement strand
GTTCTGTCAATCCGAAAATCTCATGAATTACAAATCCCGAAGGGATGATATTATTATAGTAATCAATACACCCGTAAGAAATAAAATCCCGAAGGGATGATAGAATGCCGCATAATATGGAATCCGCGACTTGTCTTCATTACGATAAAAAAAACACACCTAAAACCTCATCGCTGTACTACATAAATCCATATTATAACCGCATTAAACTTTGTATTGAAAATTCCAAAATTATTTCAGCAATTTAAACTCAACCGGTATTTGCATTTGAACTCGAACCGGTCTTCCTCTCTGCATACCGGGTTTAAACTTTGTGTAATATACTGCTAACCTTGCAGCCTCGTCGCAGCCGCCGCCAATACCCTTTTCAACTTCGGCGTTGGTAACCTCGCCGTATTCGTCGATGAACGTTTTTATGATAACCGTTCCCTCAATACCTTTATCTTTAGCCGTTTCCGGATAAACTAATTTTTTATAAATTGTTTCCATTCCACCCACCGGTTCAGGCATTACCTCGACCGTTAAGTAAAATGCAGGATCATTTTCAAAGCGTTCTTCTTCTATGGAAGGAGGTAACAAAGAAGAATTTGCCGATTTGTTTTTTTCCACTGCCGGTTTATCGGTGCCTACTGCTTTCTTTTCTTCAGCAACTGCTGCTGTCGGTTTCTCCGATTCTTCTCTAAAGGACTCTTCGGAAAACGGAGAGGTTTCTATTATTCTCTTGCCTTCCTGAAAATAAATATCGGTAATGTATTCCCCCTCTTCGCTGAATAAGGTAATCGATCCTTCGACTTTGCCGCTCTCGATATTTCGCAGCTCTTTCAATTTCCCGTTTTCATGATAAATCTTTACAAGCCCTTCAATCTTTCCGTTGAAATAAAATCTCTCTTCTTCCAGATTTCCGCTTGGATAGTAAAATTTAGCCTCGCCTTCGCGAATATTATTTTTAAAATTAATTTCGGATTCAAGCTTGCCGTCAGGATAATAGCTTTTTAGTACTCCGTCCTGAGCATTTATGGTAAAGCAAAGAAATAAAATTGAGAATAAAGTAGTATTTAAAATTTTCATGCCCATGAATTCTTTTTTGAAATATAAAATTTAATCTCTGATTAAAAGTGGCAGCAGCACTGCCGTTATAAAAATTAAGATCGCAACACCGAAAAAAAAGTAACCGACCTCGGCAGAATATTCAAGCATATTTATTTCGCCTAACATATAATTCCAATCGTGATAAACTTTGCTGCCGCCTAATAGTTTTAATTTTTTCTCCTGAGCATCGGCAGCATAAACGCTGATGTTGATAAAATTTTGTCCTAACCACAACAATCCGAATTGCATTCCGGTTCGATATAAACTTTTAAGAAAATAAAAAACTATTATTGACGGAAGAATAATTTGCATCAACGTTCCTCCGGCAGTGTAAATAAATTTACCGAATATGAAAAAGAACAAATGACCCGCTTCATGAATTACAAGATCGGCATTGTCGATCCAGGTATATGTACCTCTGTTGATAATCCAATAAAGAGAAAACCCAAACACTGCGACAGAGGGCGTCCAGGTTTTAATTAATTCCCATACTCCCGAATTATCGGCTTCTTTCCTGGAACGATCCTGCGGAGAATATGATTTTTTAATATTCATCGGCAAAATTATTTGTTTTTCAAATAGTCATTATTTAACTTTTCAAGTAGTTCGAGCGTAAACTTACCTTATTTAAAAGAGCATTACAATATAAAATCATTGGACAAAAAACTTTGCAATTCAACCATTAATCAACAAACACATTGGAGGTACCAATAAATGAAATTAATTAATAAAGCTCCCGGATTGATCGTTTTTCTATCTATTATATTATATACAATCTCAGGATTACAAGCACAGCAATTTCAAACACCACGCCCGAGTCCGAAGGCTTCAGTTAGTCAAACAGTAGGAGTAACTGAAATAACAATTCACTATTGCCGCCCGGGAGTAAAAGATCGCGTAATTTGGGGTGAGTTGGTTCCCTTTAATCAAGTGTGGCGCACAGGAGCAAATGAAGTAACTTCAATCACCTTTTCCGATCCGGTAAAAGTTAACGGTAATAAATTAGAAACCGGTACATACGGTATTCATACTGTTCCGAATAAGGATGAGTGGGAAATAATTTTCAGCGGCGATACAAAAATTGGAGGAAGTGCAACGTTTAATAAAGAAAAAGAAACACTTAGGATTAAAGTCAAACCGGAAACTGCCGAATTCCAGGAAAGATTAATTTTTACTTTTGTTAATGTAACTGACAACTCGGCTCTAATAAATCTAATCTGGGAAAAATTAAAAGTATCTTTTATGATTGAAACCGATACGCAAGAGCTTACACTTGCAAAAGCAAGGGCTGCCATTGATTGGTCTACACCTATGACTGCTGCCACCTATTGTCTTCAGAACAATATTAATTTAGAACAAGCAAAGAATTGGATAAATGCATCAATCTCTATAAATGAAAATTATTGGAATCTAAGAATCAAAGCGCAGTTGTTAGCTAAAGAAGGTGAAACAAATGAAGCAGTATCAGTAATGGAAAAATCTTTGGCTTTAGGAAAACAATTGCAGAACAAGCCCTTTGATTTAGATAATATGGAAAAGCTGTTGAATGACTGGAAAGAGAAATAACTATTCGAAGAATTCGTAGGATAATTTATTAGCCAGGAAAACTGTTACAAAATCCTATCTAAAATTAACTCAAGTTGACCGCTCTGGTTTAATATTACATTGAAAACCATTAAAATGGTTAGTAAATCGGATCGATCCTTCGGATAAGATTTTTTGTTAAGCAACCCACGACTTAAGTCGTGGGCTGCTGAAAGCCAAATCTTGAGAATTAAACCGTTTTATCCGAAGGATCCCTATGGAACGGTTTTTAAATCCATAAAGAACTTAAATGGTCAACTTGAGTAAAATTAATATAAACAAAGATTGAAAAATAGTTCGATCTTTTACGCTGAATTTAATTATTAATTCACAGCAAAGAGATGACATTTTTCGCAGCAGAATAATTACCAAAAGATGTCATCTCTATAAATTGAAATTCATTAGTGCTTATTCGTGTGAATTCGTGGCTAAGGAAATGCATAATAACTTTAAATCTTCCTCAACATTCACTTAATTGTCTTAAGGGGAATTAACATCATTTTCTTACTGAAACATTAACCCCCATCATTTTCAAATCATTTATAAATCGTGCAGGCTCAACATAATAAGCCATAGTATAAAGTCCGGTTCTTTTGTTCGATTCATCCAAATACTGCAATATGCAGGCAATTACAGGAACGGCGGTTAAGAAATAACTATCTTCATGCGAAACAAACATTTCTATACTTTTCCTCTGCTTACCCGCAAAACCGCCGGCTTCTAATTTAAGAATTGTGCGATAGGGCGGGCGGGAGAATTTCTTCAGTCCCCATATTAAAAACTTTGATAAACTTTTTTTTGATTTCGGATATAAACGAGAGAATACCATAACTAGGGGCAGAATAAAATAATCTACAAACCAATTAAAACCACCAACGAAAAAGTCTGTCTCTTTGATGGACGGATAAGTTTCCGGAATAAGCTTCATCTCTTCAAGCATAAAAGGAACTGTTCTCCGGTTCTTGAATCCGCCGTTAAAATTAAATTTACGGGAGTAACTCAATTTAGCTTTAATCCACTTTCCATCGGCAAAATATGAAGGATTATACTCTTGCAGTTCAGCAATAAATTCAATCATTGTGCTTTGGGAAAAATTATACTCTTTCCAATTTACTCTTATCATGCTGGCAACGTTAGCAGTTTCAATTTCATCAAAGAATCGGGCTGCATAACGAATCATGACTGCAGGCAGCCCCGGGTGAAAACCGCCGTCTGTAATGAAACATCTGTTGCTTGCTTTAATTTTTTCTTCGAAACTTTTTAATACCTGCAGCTTCGATTTAGAGAATTGAATATCAAGATAATCTACACCGGCTTTAATAGCTGCATTGCAAATATTGAGAGTATATTCCGAAGTGCTGGATGCTGCAATCAGAAAATTGCATAACCGAAAAGTATATTCTAAGGATAATGCATCAGCCGCATCAACTCTCAGCGCACTTACTCTGGTTGAATTGGTTTCGAGGTTGAGTTTAACAGCAGCAGCATTTGCTTTCTCATAGCTCCTGGCTGCAATGATAACGTTAGATGAAGTATAATTTAGAAGAAGTCTTGCTATAACGATACCGGCATTTCCATATCCGCCTAAAATGAGAAAGGTATTTGAGCGCATAATATCCCTTCAAATCTTGTATTTAAACATAACTATTGAAGGTGCTAATGCAAATAGTTTTAGATCGATTTAAGCGTTTTTATTGCGAAAATTTTTTTTGTAAGCATAGATATCGAATTTTCTTTTTGCGCCATTACAATTCATGCAGCGTATCTTTCCTACAAGGTCTTTCAAACCAAGCTCTGTATTGATAAACTTTTACCCTTTCTTCAAATACTTTTCATTTAGTTAAGGGTATTAGTCGAGATAAATGTCTTAACTTCATTGCTGCCGGCTTCTACCGTGTATGTGTTGAAAGTCTTTTGCTGAAGTATATCAATCAGAGGTGCGGGTATGAACGGAGTAATTAGCAGGTAAATTTCACCTTCATTCAAATTCTTTATATCATTCAATACTTTGGCAATTGGATGAATGCCGTTTTCAAGACCTTCCCTTGCATCGTAAATTATTTTTACAGCGTATTCTTTCAGCCATTCGGGTTTTTCGCTTAGTGAATACCCTTCGACTTCTTCTATTTTTTGTATAGATTGTCCTGCCCCGGCTCTAATTTTATTTATCAGTTCACCCAAATTTATGTTAGCCACTACCGCCGCTTGTCTTAAGTTTGTTACTTTTGCAATTGTCCGGCGCAGTACCGGATTTTTCAGCTTCTTGAATACCGGGGCTATTTCAATCAGCTTATCTTCCAGATGAGGATATCGCTCTATCAAATCTGCAATCAACGTGTTAGGGGTAATATCTATCTTTTCAGTAAAAAAAATTTCCTCCATTAGTGTTGTCTCCATTTCTTTAAGTCAAATCATTATAATCAATAAAAATATTTTTTAGTTGTCATAAGTCAGCAGTCTCCTCTCACCTTCAATTTTTTTCAATGGTGCTATATCCTGTGTAACTTCAAGCGTGCCTAAATATTTATTCCTTTCATTTCTGACAGCGTAATAAGCTATCAGTACATACATTCCCCTGAAGTTTATCCAAAATTTAGCTGAGCTTTGTTTACCCGATTTAAAATCATCCAATATTTGATTAACAATATGAACGCTCGAAGGCGGATGACAATACTGAACTTTCCTGCCTAAAATGGCTTTATTCCTCTGAAAAATTCTTTCTTCACCGTGAGAAAAAAACCTGACGTTATCTTCTTTATCCACAAATGTTAAATCGAATGGAAGACTGTTGAAAATTCCTTCAAGTTCTTCTGGTGTAAATGACCCGGTTGGAAGTTTAATTTTTTTCGTATCCGGTTTCTTCAGGTCAATATCAGAAAGCTCTGTCGGTTTCCATTCGGCTTGAGGAAAATAAAGAGTGAATCCTATTTCGTCGCTTTGTTGATAGATTTCGTACCAATCGATCTCAGTTAATGCATCAAGACACATCGGGAAAAGAATCTTCTCTTCCTTGTAAATCATTTCTTCGATTGCCTTCAATGTTGGTTCAAACATAAATTCAATATATCCATTTAATTCTTCGATGGAAGGATTTGGTGATGATTCAAAAATCTGCATCGAAGATTTTAGGAACGATCTTATTTCATCGTGTTTGCCCCACATAACCATTGGCGGTCCGGTTATATTGTACTTTTCAAGAAAAGGAAATACTAAATTTTCTTTCCTTAAATAATGCTTTTCAACATCCATCAATGAGTTGAATAAAGTTCGCATCTGCATCATCTCATCCGATGCATCTGCGGTATCTTCTTTACCTTTTATTTCGTTTACGATACTTCTGATCTTAGCGGTGGTTTTTATAATTTCGTCATTCTCTTTGATAAAAGTGTGAACCGGGTGTCCGTCAGGTACAGACTTAGCTGCCGAAGTGTCAATTTTCCCTTTCAAAGCATCAGTATGAATGTCACAAAATTTGAGTATTTCTTCCTTTGGTAATCCACCGGCGATTAATTCCTCCTCAGCCCTTACAACTTCCCCGTAAGGAACTGCTGCCATAGCTTCAGTTAGTTCTTTTCTTGTTTCTTCAACTGTTACACCTTCATGCAGCTTTAAGATAAGTTCTTTCAGCTTATTTACGCGTTGCGTACTATTATTTATAAATTCACTCATTATAATTCCTTAATCAGATAAAATTATCTGATTAAAGATACGGTTTTTGGTGATTTAATGCAATATCAAAAGGTTGAACAAATATTATTTACCGAACCGAACTGAAATACCGGTATTTATGAAGAAGTGTCTATCATAGTTTGTATGCTCAAATCCTGCCGAAGAATCTAACTGCAAATTATTTGATAGTAAATATGTAATGCCTCCGGTGATACTATTTGAAGTGGAATTTCCCGAAGAATAATTTCCGAAAACTTCCGTGAAGATGCCAATTTTTTCAGTCAGGCTTATCCCAAAAACTAATGTATATAATCCGATCAATTCTTTTTCATAACTGTTCCAAACAGTGCCTAAGTTAGTTGCCAGTGAAAATATATCCGATAAATAATGTGCTATCGAAATAATTAATTCCGGCTCAATATTTTTGGGTCGAAAGTACCGTTCCCCGATAGGAAGTGTGAATCCAAACAATACTCCGGCATCAACCGGTACTTCTCCGGCATGCATAAAATGATATTTACCTCCTAAATGAAGCGGACCAAATCCGTAGACAGAAGATTCAATATTATTTTCTTTAATCCGGCTTGTTAAATATTCAAAGCCGATTCTTAATTCGAAATTTTTAAATAAACCGTATCTTATTAGCGAGGATGCAAGAGTAAACATATCCGATTCTAAATGCTTTTGTATAAAACTTGTATAAACAAAACCTGATTCAAACTGAATGCTTCCTAACCGAACTGCATTCGGTGATTCGGTTTGATCCGGACGGTCGGTTATTAAAGGATGTTCATGCATTTGAGCAGACGTATTGAAAGCGTAAAAAATCATTATGAAATAAATCATAAAAGTTAATTTTGATTTAAGCAATCAGCCTCCATATTTGTGTAACGAAAAAGCAAACTGCAAAGCCTATAGCAATTGGCAGTAACGCAGAAACAGTTGTCCACTTTATACTTCCCGTTTCTTTATAAATTGTATATAGTGTTGTTGAGCAAGGATTATGTAAAAGGCTGAATAGCATAAGTGATATACCTGTTAAAGTTGTCCATCCGCCTGCAACAAGTATCTCTTTAGTTAACATCTCCGATTCAAGCTCGAACATTACTCCGGTTCCGGCACTTACGTCAACAATACCGAGTGTCATCACTGTCAGCATTAAAATAGTCGGTATAACAATTTCATTAGCCGGAACGGCAATTATATAGGCAAGTAAAATTACACCGTTTAATCCCAGCAATAATCCGAAGGGATTAGACCAGGAAATGAAATGCTGCGCAAGGCTTAAATCCCCGATATGAATATTTGCAACCAGCCATATAACTACTCCCGCCGGAAGTGCAAAAACGACAGCGCGCCATAAAACAAAAATTGTTCGATCAATTAAAGAAGTATAAAGTGTTTGCAAAATCCTCGGCGGGCGATAAGGCGGCAGCTCAAGGCTGAAAACGGAAGCCTCTCCTTTTAAAATTGTTTTTGATAATCCCCATGATGTTACAAGGCTAAAAAATATTCCGAGTAAAGCAATGCCTACAACGGCAAGTGCAGAAATAATGCCTGCAAGATATGCAGGAAAGGCAGCACCGATAAATATTGTTGCAATTAATATTTGAGTGGGCCATCTGCCGTTACAAAGCGAAAAATTATTTGTAATAATTGCAATTATTCTTTCGCGGGGGCTATCAATTATTCTTGTAGAAATAACACCTGCAGCGTTGCATCCAAAACCCATGCTCATTGTTAGAGCCTGCTTACCGTGTGCACCAACTTTTCGGTACAATCCATCCATATTAAAAGCAACGCGCGGCAAATAACCAAAATCTTCCAATAATGTAAACAATGGGAAAAAGATTGCCATTGGTGGAAGCATAACCGCCACTACCCATGCCATTGCAAGATATGCTCCGTCAATCAGTACTCCGCTCAGCCACCATGGAAGACTGACATTCACCGCAAATGTTTTTAATGCAGGATGAAAAGTATCTACAAGCAATGCGGCAAGCATAGAAGAAGGTACGTTTGAACCTTCTATTGTAATCCAAAAAACAACTGCAAGCGTCAAGAACATTAATGGAAAACCAAGCCATTTGCTTGTAACAATTTTATCAAGCGTTTGATCAAAACCGAATTTCTTTTCTGCACCTAACATTACCACAGCTTTATCGGCTATTTTTTGTGCATCGGCATAGATTGATTCCATAAGTGCATCATGAAAATTTTCACCAACTTCCCATCTAAGCATATTTGCTTCGGCTATTATTGAATAGCCTTTTTGAGTAATTTTTTCATTCATACTTCATCTATAAATTTCTATTAAACAACAGGTTCAAGTACATCGCTTATATTTAAATTTTGTTCTTTTCCGTCCGAAGGATCCTTCGGAAAGGATCGTTCCGAGACCAGGTCTTGTAATTCATTGTTCCGTACGGCATCAATAACTCTTTGGTCTCCTTCAAGTAAACGTAGTGCAATCCAGCGCGCATTCGGCAGATTTAGGTATGTTTCGGATATTTTTTTTGAGAGACGATTAACGGCATTTTTTACTGCCGGGAAATCGGCAGTAATTCTATGAGGTTTACAAACGTACTTTCCGGTTGCAACCTGGTGAATAAAATTGAGCAGCATATCCATTCCGGTTCCTTGCCTTGCAGCAGTAGGAACAACAGGAATACCCAGTTCTTTTGAAAGGATTCTTTCATCAACTTTTATGTTGTTTCTATCGGCTTCATCAATTAGGTTTAAGCATAAAACTGCACGGTTAGTTATTTCTAAAATTTGAAGTACAAGATTCAGATTTCTTTCAAGCCTTGTTGCGTCTGCAACTATTACGGTTACATCCGGTTGACCGAAGAGAATAAAATTTCTTGCAACCTCTTCATCGGAGCTTGTGGAAAGAAGTGAATATGTTCCCGGCAGGTCAACAATTTTATACCTCTTCTCACTAAATATATATCCACCTTCAGCACGGGCAACTGTTTTGCCAGGCCAGTTGCCTGTGTGCTGACGAAGTCCGGTAAGCTTATTAAACACGGTGCTCTTCCCAGTATTGGGATTTCCCGCAAGTGCAATTACGTAATCGAAATTTTCCATATTAATACCTAGCTTAACCAGGTTACCGATATTGTGGGCGGAACAATTTTGGCAATGATTTGTATTTCTCATTTTAATTTCACACTTCTTCAATAAAAATATGATCTGTATGGTTTCTTCTTAAAGCAACAAGAGCGCCTCTAATTTTGTATGCAACGGGATCGCTTCCCAGGCTGGAAAGCTCTGCGGTAATTTTTGTTCCCGGAACAATTCCAAAATCCATTAATCTTCTGCGCTGCTGCCCTCTAATAACCGTTGATATTCGCACCACTTTTGCTTCCTTTCCTTGTTTCAGTTTAGAAAGTGTTAAATATTCTTTCATCTCCTCTTCTTTGGGAATAGGAACAACAGTTACATTTAAAGCAAATGAAGGGGCTAAAACACATTCTTCACTATCAGCAGAAAATCTAATTCTTTTAGTGGTCGATTCAACCATTCTTACCTGAACTCCAGGATACAAACCTTCGGCAACTAATTGTTCATAAATCTCTTCCGGTTCATCTTCAATATGGATTATTGTTGCAGATTCTCCTTCCTTTAGAGAAGTAAGCGGAATCCCTCTCCGTGCAGGCATTTGCAAGGTATCAGATGGTATAGGATCCCCATGCGGATCAATTATCGGATTGCCTAGCTGTGCCGCAAGCATGTTGGCTTGTTCGAAACTAATAGCATGCTCTTTTTCTTCGGCAATTGTATGCCATTCGGTTTCACTTATGCTGGTTTCATCTGCAAGATATCTTTCCCACAAACGATGAACTCTTATAACTCTAAGTGCATAAGATCTTCCTTCCGGAGTTAAAAGGAGCGAATCAGATGAAGATTTGATTAGACCCATTGCTTCAAGTTTTGAAATTAGATTTGCAGCATCATTACCGGAAATATGAAGGCTTCCGGCAACACTGTGAATAGTGCAGGTTAAGTTAGTGTATTCACAGTCATAAAGATGCTTGAGTGCATCTTCAATTAATACACGTACATTTGTTTTGTTTATTTTTGAACGGCGCGGGATAATTCCTTTTTCCGGCCAAAATATAATGGCAACGAGTATTATAAACACAATTCCGGCTATTAACATTAAAAATGGATTTTCCATCATCATCTATTAAAAAGTTAAAATTTTATTTTGCGAGTTTAACAAAAATGTTTGCAGCAACTGTACTGCTTACATTCACTTCTTTTTTTTCAATCACAAGTATCATAGAACGATCAAACTCGAGAATATCTTTTACCACAATTTTTTTATTTAGCTTGATACCGATTTTCGAAATATATTTTAAAAAGTCATTGTCGAAATCATTAACTCTTATAACCACACCCTTTTGATTTTTGTTTAGAAGAGTTAATGCTACAGCATTCTTTTGTTTTGGAACAATTCCGCTTTTTGAAGGGATGGGATCGCCGTGAGGATCGAACTCGGGAAAATCAAGCATTTCTTCCAATCTGTTTATTAAAGTATCCGAGCCCGAATGTTCGAGATTATGCGCTTCGTCGTGAACCTGATCCCATGGCAGCCCGACAACTTGATGAAGAAATACTTCCCAAATTCTGTGTCGTCTTACCATATTTCTGGCGTACTCCTCACCTGTCTCAGTCAATCTGATGCCTTTATATTTCTTATATTTAATGTAACCGTCCTTTACTAATTTTTTTAACATATCCGTAACAGCCGGACTGGATATTTGCAGCTTATCGGCAATAACATTCGGTTTAATTTCGCCGCTTTCGTCCTTATGCTTATAAATGACGCTGAGGTAGTCTTCTTTAGATATATTTTGCATTGTTAGGGATATTTTTAATGTAAATTTAAGTGCGCTTAATTTAATTGTCAAGTGCATTTAATTTCATATCTAAAGAGCGCATAATAATATTTAATGATGTTAAAATCGGAGTTTATTGAAGAGAAGCCTTCAAAGCGATTAACAAATGAAGAAATGATATGCAGATTAATTTTTGTTTAGAAATTATATTTTTAAGATGAACATGTTTTAGGGGAGGTGTGAGCAAAGACGCCCTGTCCAATGGATCGTTCCGACCGGGTGTTTTTTCGTTAGTATATCAGAAGAGTAGTCTGATTCAAAAATAAAATGAGATGTGCCGGAGTATTTTTGCCGGCACAACTCGAAAATGAATTAGGGATTGTAGTAAAGCGGCGCTTCTGGTCCTAAAGGTAATCCTAATAACATCCATATTATTGTCATAGGTATTCTCACTAATGCAAATGTTATCGCGAAGGGAAGCATTACGGATATCAACGTTCCTATACCAATATCTTTAATATATTTTTGCGCAAATACAACAACAATTGGAAAATACGGTAACAGCGGTGTTAAGATATTTGTATAGGAATCCCCCACTCTATAAGCAGCTTGCGTCAATTCGGGTGAGTAACCCATCAGCATCAGCATCGGGACGAATATCGGCGCCATGATAGCCCATTTGGCAGAAGCACTTCCGATTACAATATTTATTAAAGAAGCAACAATGATGAATGCTACGATTAAAGGAATTCCTGTGAAACCGATCGTCTTGAGTAAGTCCGCACCGCTTATCGCAAAGATTATTCCGAGGTTAGACCAATTGAAATATGCAACGAACTGAGCAGCGGCAAATGCAAGCACAATATATCCACCCATGCTTGCCATTGAATCGGCAGTCATCTTGGCAACTTCTTTATCGCTTTTAATGCTTTTTGTTACTAAACCATAACCTAAACCCGGTATGAAAAAGAGAAACAGCACCAGTGGAACGATACTTCTGAAAAAAGGAAGCAGATCACCATTTGCGTCGCGTAAAATGCTACCCTCGGGAATAAACATAAAACCGATTACTATTAAGCTAATCAGGACTAATAAACCGGCAACTAATAATCCCTTCTTTTCAACGGGTGTAAGTTCACCGTCTTCTTTTTCAAGATGCTCGCCGCCTTCGTATTTACCGAGGCGTGGTTCTAAAATTTTTTCCGTAACATAAGTGCCGGCTAACGCAATAACAGGTACCGAGGCTGCCATGTAATACCAATTTGCTGTTGCATCCACACGGTATCCGGGATTGATTAGATGTGCGGCGGGCTCGGTAAATCCTGCTAATAAAGGATCAAGCGATGTTAGAAATAAATTGGCGCCAAACCCTCCCGATACTCCTGCGAAAGCTGCCGCAAGTCCCGCGATGGGATGTCTACCCATACTATGAAAAATTACTGCACCGAGCGGTATCAACACAACATAACCTGCATCTGCAGCTATACTGGATAACATACCGGCAGTAACAATAGAAAATGTGATAAGCTTGGGAGATACACTTGAAACAAAAGCTTTTAATGAAGCAGCGATTAAGCCTGTCCTTTCAGCAACACCAATTCCGATCATCACTACAAGCACTAACCCAAGCGGGGGGAAATCGGTGAATACTTTCACCATCTCGGTAAATATTCTTTGAATCCCTTCACCGTTTAAAAGATTAATCACCTTTATTTCATTGCCTGTTCCTGGATGAATTGCTTTCACCTCGAATAATGAAACAAGCCACGAACTAATTAACACAATACCGATAAGTATAACAAAAAGTGTAACCGGCTGCGGAAGCTTATTCCCTACTCTCTCAACTTTATCTAACATTCTTTGAAAATATGTGGGCTTACTCATTAATCCTCCTTAATAGTTTTCTTGTAAATCATAATTAAACTTTATTCTTATTGATGTTAAAGGGTTGAAGCGATAAGAAATGCAATAATTGAATGCAAGATCGTTTCAAGAATAACCTTTATAACTAAATATTTTTTGAATCAACTTCTCAGATGCGAGATATTCAAGCGGCAATTTAAAGGAAATGATTTTTTTTACAAAATTAATTCGTTAATAATTCCGCAGGGGCATATCTGTAAAATAATTTTATCCAAAAAAATAAGGTAACAAGGTGAATAGTTTACGAGGATAGTTATTATTACTAAGGTTTTCAAAAATATAAAGAATATTTCTGTTAAACTTTTTATCCGGTAATATATTATCTCAATTGTCTGATGACTCCTAAGGAGAATCAAAAACCTTAGTAACAAAAGGCAGCAATAAAATCACTCAAACCTTATCCAAGGATCCAATGGATTAGCTTATTTCATAAAGTTAAAAGGAAGTTGATTCCATATTAAACAGAGGGATTGAATTCAGTTAAGAGAAAAACTTATAGAATACATATTTAAAGTGAACCTTTTTCACTATTTCAAATTTATATTAGACAGCAACGGCCAGGGATTTTTTTTACTGCAAATTCATTAAGGTTCTATCGTTCAATAACCCGTCTTCTAATTAATCCATTCCAATTGTGATTTTTTTATATTATTTTGATATAGGAGAGATTGAATTTCGAGGTTAAAATTCAATCCTTTTTCCAGGAGATAATATCCGCCATATATTCAATCTCTTTTTTAACAGATGATCTGCTTAGTGATTCCAGAGAAAGTGGTATACAAAAATGATTTCTTTTATTTGTTTGAGAGATTAAAATTCAGAAGAATATAAAATCAACCACAACAATTTTATTTCTGAGAAAATGAAGAAAAAAATAACTTTCATTTGCAATGATGAAAACATTTCTATTGAAATCAATCCGGCTCTTACTGTGTTGGATTACCTTAGAGATAACAAACGGTTAACCGGCACTAAAGAAGGCTGCCGTGAGGGCGATTGCGGCGCTTGCACAGTAATAGTAGGCAGACTAAACGGCAAAAGAATAGTTTACCAAACTATAAATTCGTGTCTGTTACCCATCGCAGATCTGAACGGAAAACACTTAGTTTCGATAGAAGGATTGAACCTCGACGGCTTGAATATAATTCAAGAACAAATGGTTGATGAAGGCGGAACGCAATGTGGTTTTTGTACTCCGGGATTTATTATCTCGATGACAAATTATTTCATCAACCACTCCGAGTACGATCCCGAAAAAGCTGCCTTAGCTTTAGACGGCAACATCTGCCGATGCACAGGTTATTTGGGAATTCGGCGCGCCATACAAAATGTTATCGCTTATCTTAATTCAATTCCTAGAAAAAATTCGAATCAAACTGATTTTTTAATGAAAGCACAAATTCTGCCTGAATATTTTTCCTCCATTCCAAAACGTTTAAAAACATTGTCGAAAGAAATTCAATACGATAAACCAACCGAAAAGAAAATTAAACCGCGATATGTAGTTTCAGGAGGGACAGATCTGTTCGTACAGAAATGGGAAAGTCTGCTTGAGTCAAATGTCCGGTTCATTTCCGGGAATGAAGCACTTAAGGAAATCCGGAAAGAAGGTAATACAATATTTATAGGCGGCGCAGTAACTATATCTGAATTTGAAAACTCACCGCTCATTCGCAAACATCTTCCCGAAGTAACAAAGTATTTGAACTTATTCGGTTCACAGCCTATAAGAAACAGAGCAACGATAGCAGGCAATATTGTTAACGCTTCGCCTATTGCCGATATGACAAATATTTTACTTGCGCTTAGTGCAAATCTTAATTTAACTACCAACAAAAAGAAGCGATCTTTACCGCTGAATGAATTTTATTTGGGTTACAAAACACTAAATAAAAAAGAGAAAGAAATAATTGAAAACATTTCAATAGAAATTCCGAGTAAAGAGCATTACTTCAATTATGAAAGGATTTCGCGTCGAACTTATTTGGATATAGCATCGGTAAACACTGCCGCATTAATTAAAAGCGACGGAAAAAGAATCATCGATATTAGTATATCAGCAGGAGGAGTTGCGCCTATACCGTTATATCTGAAATCGACTTGTAATTTTTTTAAAGGAAAAGAAATAAATTCAGATTTAGTTGATGAAGCTGCGCATTATGCATTAAGTGAAATATCCCCAATTAGCGATGCAAGAGGTTCAGCAGAATATAAATCACTATTGTTAAAACAATTATTAAAAGCTCATTTCATTAAACTCTTTCCGCAGCTAATTGAAGTGGAGGTGTTGGTATGAAAACTTATGATTCAATACAACATGTAAGGGGCGAATCCAAATTTGTTGATGATTTATTCAATCCTGAAGGATTGCTTTACGGTTATGTTTACTATTCTTCCATTGCACACGGAAAAATAGTGAGCATAAACTTAAAGAAGGCTTTGAAATATGCGGGAGTTCGCGGAGTGTTTACTGCAGAAGATATTCCAGGCGAAAATCAAATAGGCGGAATAGTTCCCGATGAAGTATTGTTAGCCGGTTCAAAAGTTGATTTTATCGGTCAGCCAATCGCATTGGTCGTTGCCGATACAAAATTAGCCGCAAAGTCAGCATCAAAACTGATCGATTGCAAGATTGAAGAGTATCCGGCAGTCTTCGATCCAAGAATCGCTTGCGAAAAAGGTGAGTTGATAATACCTCCAAGAATTTTTTCTTTGGGCGATGTAAACAATGCATGGTCGCAGTGCGAATATATCGTTGAAGGAAAAACAGAAACAGGCGGACAGGAGCACCTTTACATCGAAACACAGGGTGCCGTAGCAATTCCTGTGGAAGGTGGTGGAATCAAAATCTACTCATCAACACAAAATCCGACTGCGGTTCAAAAAGTGAGTGCACGAATCTTAAACGTACCCATGCACAAAATTGAAGTTGATGTACCTCGTTTGGGAGGGGGTTTCGGTGGAAAAGAAGATCAAGCTACGGCATGGGCTGCATTAGCGGCATTAGCAGCATCCAAATTGCAGCGCCCTGTTAAAATCATTCTTCCCCGTCAAGAAGATATGAGATTAACCGGTAAACGAAATCCTTATTCTTCCGACTTTAAGATAGGACTGAATAAGGAAGGAATGATATTAGCGTATGAAGTAACATTTTATCAAAATGCAGGTGCAGCGGCTGATCTATCCCCTGCCATTCTTGACAGAACTTTATTTCATTGCACTAACAGCTACTATATTCCTAATGTTAAGGCAACCGCTTATAGCTGCAGAACTAATCTATTACCCAACACGGCATTTAGAGGTTTTGGCGGACCGCAGGGAATGTTTGTGATTGAGTCGGCTATAAATCGTGCCGCCGAAGTAATGGGAATTAGTGCGCATGAAATTCAACGGAAAAATCTTTTAAAGGAAGGTGACGAATTTCCTTACGGACAACGCACCGAACACTGCAGAGCGATAAGATGCTTTGAAGAGGCTGAACAAAGATATGATTTTAAAATGCGCAAAAATTATGTGGAGCAGTTCAATCAAGAAAACAAGCTTGTTAAAAAAGGAATTACCGTTATGCCGGTTTGCTTCGGCATTTCATTCACTACTACTTTTATGAATCAAGCAAGTGCATTAGTTCATGTATATACTGACGGCAGCGTTAGAATTAGCACCGCCGCGGTGGAGATGGGACAGGGAGTTAATGCTAAAATATCGGTTATCGCATCAAAAGTTTTTTCAATCGATATAAGCAGAATTAAAATAGATTCAACAAATACTACAAGGATTGCTAATACATCACCAACTGCGGCAAGCAAAGGCGCCGATCTAAACGGTTATGCAGCTATGAAGGCTTGCGAATTAATTCTTGAAAGACTCAAGAAAACTGCCTGCAACGAATTAAAATTTGACGACCCTAAAAAAGTAGAAATAAGAGAGGAGCATATTTTTTACGATGGAAATCGAACACCGCTCACCTGGAATAAGCTTATTCAAGCTGCTTATCTAAGAAGAGTGAGCTTATCTGCTCATGCTCACCACGCAACGACGGATATTTATTTCGATAAAGAAAAAGCAAAAGGAAAACCGTTCGCATATCATGTTTACGGAACGGCAATCATAGAAGCAACGGTAGATTGTTTGAGAGGCACTTACAAAATTGACTCGGTAAAAGTTGTGCATGATTTCGGCAGCAGCCTCCATTCGGTTGTTGACCGCGGACAGGCAGAGGGTGCAATTGTTCAGGGAATAGGCTGGATGACAATTGAAGAAGTTATGTTTGACGGCAAAGGAAAATTAATGACCGATGCTCTCTCCACCTACAAAGTACCCGATATTCAAAGTGCGCCTAAAGATATGGAAGTACACTTTCTTGAAGATGCAGCTAATCCTTTTGGTCCGTTTAATTCAAAAGCAATCGGCGAACCGCCGCTCATGTACGGCATCGGTGCTTTTTTCGCCATTCGAAATGCAATGAAAGCATTTAGACCCGAAAGGCAATTTGATTTTGTTGCTCCGATAACAAACGAGCGGGTTTTACTTACGCTTTATCCGGCTGAGAGATTTTCGGGTATGAAACCGGATTTGGCAATTGATGATGTCAAAACTCCCGCTGCTTTAGTTTACTAAAATTTTTTTACTGCGTCACGTTAAAGAAGCAAGGCAAATTTCAAATGAGAGATTTAAGCGTTTGGAAATTCATACAATCCTATCTCAAAAAAAATGAACCGGTTATATTAACCGCAGTTTTAGATTCGAAAGGAAGCTCGCCGGGCAGAGCCGGATTTAAGATGGCGGCAGCTAAAAGACAAAAATCAATCGGCACAATCGGCGGAGGCGAGATGGAATTTAAGCTGCTAAAGAATTGCGAACAATATTTAACGGCAAAGAAAAAAATCCGCATTTACGAAAAACTTTACCACAGCAAGAAGACAAGCAAGAAACAATCTGGTTTGATTTGCGCAGGCAATCAGACAAATTTTATCTGTTCGCTGAATGCATCGGATTTGGAAGTTGTAAATAATATCATCAAAACTTTTAAATCGAATAAAAAAGGTGTTCTTGTTATAACTCCTAAGGGAATTTCTTTTGATTCTGATGGTGCAGTAAATTCTCAAATAAATTTTAAATACGAATCGGAAAAACAATGGCGCTATGAAGAGATAATTGGAGCCAAGGATATTTTTTATATATGCGGCGGCGGACATGTTGGTTTAGCTTTATCGAGACAAATGTCAATACTCGGTTTTTATGTTATTGTATTTGACAACAGAAAGGATGTTAGAACTATCAGAGAAAATACTTTTGCCGATAAAAAAATAATAATGGACTATAATCAAATCGGTAATTATATCGAAGAAGGATCGGGTTCTTATGTGGCAGTGGTAACCACATCGTATCCGACAGATAAGTTAGCATTGAAACAAATTCTGCCAAAGAAATTAGGGTACCTCGGTTTGATGGGAAGTCCGGCGAAACTTCAAAAAATTTTTAGCGAACTAAAAGCAGAAGGAATGTCGCTTGAACTTTTAAAGAAAATTCACGCGCCGATAGGAGTAGGTATCAACAGCCAAACGGTTGAAGAAATTGCTGTAAGCATTGCCGCGGAAGTAATTAGCGTAAAGAACAGCGGATGACGGAGGGGATATCAGAAGACATGGATCAGAAGACAGAAGTTAGAAATTAGTAGTTAAATTCTTATTCAATATTATTTAAGAAAAAGCCTTTTAAATCTCTGTGCTACTGCGTCAAAAAAGTTTGTTTTTTTAGCAAACTTTTCCGAAGGATCAGTCTGATTGTTTGTAGCTTTTCCGAAGGATCAGTCTGACTGCTACGCTGTGTAACTTTTTCTGTTACACCTATAAATTTCTCCTTCCGAAGGAATGTTTTTGGTAAAATTTGTAAATAAAATTTAATCTAATGATTTAACTTAGACTTCAAAGCTTCTTTCCCTTCATCATTGTTCATATTCGACTAAGTGTTTTTTACTCTTCATTATTATTCATTTGTTATTTTATGTTAAATGTTATTCATT
Organism: Ignavibacteriales bacterium; assembly: GCA_020061465.1. Classification (GTDB taxonomy): domain Bacteria; phylum Bacteroidota; class Ignavibacteria; order Ignavibacteriales; family Ignavibacteriaceae; genus JAGUYG01. Next base: position 14,995 of record JAGUYG010000096.1, on the reverse strand, counting down.
CTATCTAACTTCTAATAAAATTAATCTTACTTATGAATTCGCAACATAGATTGATTATTCCTAATTCCTAATTCTTAATTAATTTCAGCGTTTTCCCCGGCATAGCTCCGGTGTGTTCGCCGTTGTGTATTACCATTTCTCCGTTCACTATTACATGTGGAATTCCTTCGGGATATTGGTGAGGTTCAACAAAGGTGGCTTTGTCCTGAATAGTTTTATAATCAAAAATTACTACATCGGCGGTTTTTCCTTCCAGTAATCTTCCTCTATCATTTAAACCGAGTTTATCAGCAGGCATTGATGTCATTTTTTTTATCATCTCTTCAAGAGAACAAATATTTCTTTCGCGAACATATTTTGCAATCGCACGCGGAAAAGTACCGTAAGCGCGCGGATGCGCAATACTTCGCGTCATCGGCGGATACGGTGCATGTGCGCCTGCATCAGAGGAAATCATTACACGCGGATGAGCTAAAATTTCTTCCGTAGATTTTTCTTCCATTCCAAATCCCATCATCATTGCTGAGTTATTAGTATCAATCAGGATATTGACCGCCGTTTCGAAATAATCGGCACTGCGTTTTTCAGCAATTTGCTTTATCGTTTTTCCCTGAAGATTTTTTAATTCTTCTTTGCCGATGCTCGAAATTAAAATTCCATTCCATTCGCCGTCCAAATTATCCACCTTTTTTTCAACATGCTCTCTTATATCTTTTGTAAGAGAATTATCTTTTAATCTTTGAAGAAATTTTTCTGTTCCTCCGTCCCTCGACCATAAAGGAAACAGCGATGATAAATTTGTATGATAAGCTACATAGGGATAACGATCAGCGTGGATTTCCAATCCTTCCGCTGCGGCTTTGTCGATTCTCTCAAGTGCTAAGCTTGCTTTGTGCCAGTTAGTTTTCCCTTGTGTTTTTAAGTGTGCTATTTGAAGCCGTGCATCGGATTCTCTTGCAATTCTTATTGCTTCATCAATTGCTTCGAGCACAAAGTTATCCTCGTTTCGCATGTGCGTTGAGTATAACCTTGCTTTAAGAGGTGCGGCTTTAACTAATTCAATTAACTCTTCGGTTGAAGCGAAACTGCCCGGTGTATATTCTAATCCGGTTGACAATCCAACGGCTCCGGCGTTTGAAGCTTTAATCACTTCTTCTTTCATTAGCATCATTTCATTAGTAGTTGCGGGTCTATCATCCAATCCTACTACAAATTCTCTTACTGTTCCTAAACCAAGCATTGAAGCAAGATTAATAGAAAATTTTCTTTTTGAAAAATCAGATAAAAATTCTTCGAAAGTTCTCCAGGTTAATTCTTCAAAATAATTTTTTTTGAAAGCATCGAGCGTGCGCTGCAAATCGGGACCGCCGACCGGCGCCCACGACGAACCGTCCTGCCCGCAAATTTCGGTAGTAACTCCCTGTCTTATTTTGCTTTCGGCTTTTGGATTAATTATCAATCCTGCATCGGTATGCGAATGGAAATCGATAAAACCCGGTGCAACATGTAAACCATTAGCATTTATAATGTGAGCGGCTTCGGATTCATTTAAATTTCCTATCGCAGAGATTATCCCGTCTTTAATACCTAAGTCTGCAATGAATCCGGATTGCCCGCTGCCGTTAAGGATTGTCCCGCCTTTTATTAAAATATCAAATCCCTTAGGACGGCTGAAATAACTGTAAACCGGATTACTCATAACGAAAATTGATGCGCCGGTAATTGAAGAACTGTAGATGAATTCTCTTCTGTTAATTTTTTTCATAATACTCCCTTCAGTTGAAAAAATGGAAACGGGTTACAAGAAAAAAGTGAATCCGATGTTCGTAAATCGAACAAGAGGATAAGCTGCTTAATCCACGAATTATCTTCTCATTTAATTTTGAATTTTCATTCTTCATTCCTAATTCCTAATTCTTAATTGTTCATCCTCGCCCGGCTAATAAATTATAGTTCATATCCCTTCCGTCGTAACGTTTTTTTATTCGCCTCTAAATATTCGAGTATCGATTCAATAGATATCACAAATGTAATTCCGTAATTCATTGATAGTCTTTTATCTACATAAACATCTCCGGTGTATGGTATTTTTGTGCTGTATTCATAACCTGTTTTCAATTCTTTAGGTCGTAAGATGTACAATAAATCGGCAGGGACAGATTTAACAATACCAACCCATTCAAAATTTGGTACGCCATCTCTTATCGCCAGCACGGTTCCTCCGCTAAATCCGCGGTTGACTACAGCGTCTAATAAAAAGGAACCTTTTTTATCTCTGTTCGGACTGCTTACTATTCCTTTCGAAACCATTTTAAAATTCATCGGATAACCGAACATATAAACGAACGAGCCCCATTCTAATTCTTTCGCTTTACCGTAAGGATATCTAAGCGGCGGGAATCTAAAATTGTATTGCGCACCTACATTTTTGCCTAACACTGCTATATCAAGCGTTCTATCCAACAACAGAATTTCGAGTTCTCCTATATCGGAAAACTCAGCAATATAAGTTGATTGAGAGACCTTAAAAGATACACTTTGAAGGTAATCCGTCATCACGCCTCCTTCTCCGGCAAAATAAGTAAAGAGCGTGTCGGGAAATTCAACTACGTGGGCGCATGTAATCAAAGCAATTTTCCCTCCGCTTGAAAAAATAATTGTAGCGGATCCCGATTCATTTTTATCGAAGTATGATGTTTCAATTGCTTTTTGAGATATTACATCGCTGCTTAATTCTTCAAGTTTAAGCAAACTTTTTTCGCCAAAAATATGCGTCTTGTAAAAAGCCATTGATATAATGAGCTTAACACTTTTGCCTAATTCTTCCAGTTCTTGTGAGCAGTTTTTATATGGAAATTCACTGTCGTATTTTCCATCGTTCAGAGTAGGATATGCAGCTTGATATATAGCAGACGAACAAGAAAGAGACAAGGGAAGAAGCAGCAATAAAGTTATTACAGGGTAAATTTTTCTTTTCATATAAGCCCCCGTTAATACAGTAGTCAATTATTTTTCTAATTTCTATTAAACATGCCGAGGTTGATGAGACATTTATTTTTCTTCATTATTATAATACTCGTTATCGTAAGAAATTTCAAGTTTAGACGGATCCGCTGTATCCGTTTCATCTTCCCAATCATATTTTTTATAGGGATCGGTTTTCATAAATAAGAATGCACAAATTATTCCTGTTACTGCCCCGAATAAGTGGGACTCCCACGATATTTTTTGATCTAACGGAAGAACACCCCAAATTAAGCTGCCGTATAGAAATGTAACAATTAAAGATAGCGCAATGGCTCTAATATCACGCCTTATAACACCGCTGAAAAATAAAAATGCGACAAAGCCGTAAATCAATCCGCTCGCTCCTATATGATTAGCCGAACGACCAAATAGCCAAACTAAAAGACCACCTAAAAGATATACTATCAGAAAAACTTTTATGAAAGAATTTTTATAGAAATATGAAATTCCTGTCCCCAATAATAGAATTGGAAACGTATTGGCAAGCAGATGATCGTAATCGGCGTGAACTAATGGCGAGGTTAATACTCCGATTAATCCGGATAAGCTCCCTGGGCGTATACCGTAGCTCTGTAATGAAAATTCAAAAACAGTTTCTGATAATTTTATTATCCAAATCACTGCTATAAACAAACACGGAACAATTAGGCTTTTATAAAATTTTTTCTTTTCTTCCGACATAATTCAAATTATTTTTACTTAACAATACTAAAATAATTCGTTTAATCTTAATTTCTATTTAAATATTTCTTTTACTAAAACCAACTAATTAACAAAGCAGGTATGATGAAAACAAAATTGGAAATTGCTAAAAACTGGCTTCCGCGCTATACCGGGACAAACATAGATGAGTTTGGCGATTATATGCTTCTCACAAATTTTCATAATTACTTAACCGGTTTTGCCGAAATGTTCAACTGCGAAATAAAAGGGATCGGAAGACCAATGCAAACTTGCACAAATAATTCGGGTCTTACCATTATTAATTTTGGAATAGGCTCGGCTAACGCTGCAACTATAATGGATCTGCTTGTTGCCCGCAAACCGAAAGGCGTACTTTTCTTGGGCAAATGCGGCGGCTTAAAACGTTCAACCGAAATCGGTCATTTTATTTTACCGATTGCGGCAATACGCGGTGAGGGAACTAGCGATGATTATCTACCGAAAGAAGTACCCGCATTGCCTTCTTTTAAATTACATAAATTTGTTTCCGATAAGATCGTCGAACACGGCTTGGATTACAGAACCGGCGTTATCTACTCAACCAACCGGCGAGTTTGGGAATGGGATACAGTCTTCAAGAAATATTTGAAGAGCTTATACACTATCGGAATTGATATGGAAACGGCTACACTATTTGTTGTGGGACTGGTTAATGAAATCCCCCGCGGAGCACTGTTACTTGTTTCCGATGTGCCAATGATTCCCGAAGGAGTGAAAACAGAAAAATCGGATAAATTGGTAACAGAAAAATTTTCAGAGCTTCATTTACAAATTGGCATTGAGGCAATGACGGATATCGGAGCCAAAGGTGAAAAGATAAAGCATTTTAAGTATTAACTTACTCTAAAAGGTAAGGAACTAAAACCTTCCTGACCACATGACAGATTCAGGAAATGACCAACACTAATTGCACAGCATCCTTCGGACAATTAATGAATAATGAAGAAGGGTTTTAAATTTATAGATAGTGCAAGATTGATTTTATATCGATAATAATTTTACTAAAGTGTACGCAATTTGCTTACTAAATAAAAATTAAAACCTATTGACTTATAAATTTATCGTTTGATCAATTAGTAGTTGAAATTCAGTTGATGCGTATGCTTTATAGCTGAATAGAACTCTTATTTGGCTTTGATTGAATACTTGAAAATCAAATTTTTCATGCAGCCGGCAAATACACCTAGCAGCGTAATCACTCGTATCAGCCAAATAGATGTGAATCAGATTTTCAGATATCAAAACGCTGTCCTTACATTCTGCCGAACAATGAGTCGAAAATAAAAACTCTAAGCTCAAATGGTTATTTGAATATTCCCAATTAAATATTACCTCATCATTTATTTTGGCTAATGACCCATCAGGGGTGCAGCCTAAATCTTCAAATGAACCATATTTGATAGAACCTGAAATTGAGGAAACCGAATTTAGTTCCAGACATGAAGCAATTAAAGCGGCAGCAATAAATACAACTGTATAAAGATAAATCGTTTTTGTTTTCATAATATCCCCTTCACCCGGGTTTTACAATTGAAAAAATAGCTCATTTACTAATTAGACACAATGATAATTATTCAACCTCAGATTCTGTTTCCGTTATTCATAATTGATTTTCGTCTGTACTGTCAATGGTATGCCGAACATTATCGATTTTAATTTGCACTTTTTAACAAAGGCGTATAAATTTCAATGAGAATTATTAATGGAGTAGCTAATGATGGAGTCAGCAAAATCAGATCTCTTTTTCACACTGTTAAGATTGAGGTCATATTTAGTAAGCTTGCTGGAAAATCCCGGTGAAGCTTCTGAAAGTTTCTATTACACCGAAGAGTTTTTAGAACGACGTTTTCCGGATCGAAGAGTAGATATAATCGAGCTGCTTTTGAGATACGGAATAAACAATGACCGCGAAATTGCTTTCGACGAAAATATTCACTTTAAGTTTAAGCAGATTGTTGATAAGGAATACTCTAACGTAAACCTTTCGGCATTGCTGAATAAGCTGGAGATTGAATCGAAGGAAATTACTAAGCCAATGAAAACTTTAGAGAGCTATAAAGCAGAGCGCGAAGCAATGCTTAGCAAAGTTCTTGATACTTTATTACAGCTTGCAAGAAATTGGGCAATTCACAAAGAGCTTGAAGAAAAGGTTGACGATTATTCCGAATTAAGCAGCGAAGAAGCTCTGCGTCCCGATGAGAAAAGAAGCCTGGATGAACTTGGCAGTAATACAATTTTTTCTTTCGATGCAATATCTAAACTGACCCTGGAATATATAAATCTCTTAACCGATTATTATTTCAGGTTCAGCGGCGATTTGGTTCTGGTTAATTTCATTGAGGACCTTGATGAAATTAAAAACTTAGTTGCCCAAAAGTACTATGACTTGTTCAAACAGCACGGGCTTGATCTTAATCAAAAAACTTGAACTTTAAATATCTAACCAAAAATATTTGTCCAAAGAACTCTGTGGAGAAATTTTAATTGTAGATAAAAAACAAATAACAAATTCAAAATCTTAAAAGCTTGTCACTCTGCGGTTTGATTTTCGGAACGATCCTTCGGAATTGATATTTTCGGAACGATCCTACGGAGAAGATTGAACATTATTTGTAATTTGTGCCGCAGTAGCGGCATCCCGCTAAGCGGTGATTTTTTGAGATTTGTCCAAAGGACTCCTTTTGAGGAATTTTATATCTGAGAGATTTTCTCTTAATTTCTAAAGATTAAGAATCTAATCGCCCCATCGCACAATTGTTGAATTGCTTCAGAGACGAAAACCATATTCGGCAAATTAACAATGTAAAATTCGAACAGTATAAGAATTTGACGATGAAGCAGTTTAATAATTATAAACTTACCCCCTAAAAATGTGAGGAAAAACTACGATGAAGAAAGTCTTTTTATACATTATTGTTTTCATTTCCGGCGGAGCTGTGTTGGCTATCGAAATATTAGGCACCCGAATTCTCGGTCCTTTTTACGGAGTCAGTATCTTCTTATGGTCGGCATTAATATCTATTACCTTAATCGCACTTAGTATAGGCTATGTTATTGGCGGATGGTTAGCCGATAAAGGACCTGACATTAGAACATTAGGTCTCGTAATAGCTGTTGCCGGATTGTGGGTGCTTATAATCCCTTTGATTCGGGGAGGAATAATTTCTGCCGCAGAGCCATTAGGATTACGAGCGGCAGTGCTGATTGTTTCATTTATACTCTTTGCACCCCCTCTTACTTTGCTTGGAATGGTAAGCCCTTATGCAATCAGATTGAAAGCCACTGCAATTCAGGAAGTAGGAAGAACTGCAGGAAACCTCTATGCATTTTCTACAATCGGAAGTGTGATAGCGGCATTGTTAACCGGTTTCATTTTAATTCCTAATGTTGGAGTAAATATGCTTGTATTAAGCATCGGAATTATCCTCATAATTGTTGCTGCTATTGGAATCATAAAAGGAAGGAGATTAATAGAAAAGGCAATCATCCTATCTGCGTTTGTAATAATTGCTTTAGTCAGCTATTCAATAATTCCTATTGAGAAAGCTGAGCCTGAATCAGGTTTACTTATGATAAAGCAAAGTCCTTACGGAGAAATTAGAGTAGTAGATTTTAAAGACAGCCGTTTTTTATTAATTGACGGCGGAATTCATACTTCTGTTGATGCTGTTACATTTGAAAATAATTATAATTATGCATGGGTATTGGATATTCCTAAAAATATGTTTGACTACATAGGCGATATGCTTTTAATCGGTTTGGGAGGAGGTTCAGTTTTGAAATCATATTATCTCGACGGTTGGGATATTGACGCTGTGGAAATTGATCCGGCTATTACAGAAACAGCATATAACTACTTCGGGCTTAATCCCGATTGGGGAAACATTCTTCACATGGACGGCAGAAGATTTCTTAAAGAGATTTCAAAGAAATACGATTTGATTATTCTTGATGCATTCGGCAGCAGCTCTATTCCCTTTCATCTCGTTACAGCAGAGGCGTTTGTTTTAGCGGCTTCAAGATTGAACGAAGAAGGCATACTCGCCATAAACATTGAAGCGGTCGGCTGGGATGATATTATAGTCAATTCAATAACTACAACATTAAAAACTTCATTTAAATTTGTGAAGGCTCTTCCGATTGCTGAACCGCCAAACAGACTTGGCAACCTAATTCTACTCGCTTCAAATCGTCCTTTAGAATTAAAAGAAGAATTGGATAGAGATTATTCCAACCCGGATTTTAGATATGGAGCCGGGTATCAACGCGTGCACGCATGGGATAACAGTTTTATACCCGAAACAAAAAACTTTTCTATTCTTACTGATGACCTAAATCCGGTAGATATTTGGTCAGAAAGGATAAACCTTGCGGCACGAAAAGAATTGCATGAATATTTTGGACAAAGTCCCATGCAGGAAAAATGAATGCATCCCTGGTGCAGCTCCGCAACCCTGCGCCGCTCTTCGTGTCTGCTTCACAGTGCGAATTCTTTTTTAACTTCTTTAAATGCGTTCAATGCAAAATCCAAATCTTCTTTTGAGTGTGCTGCAGAAATTTGAACGCGTATCCGAGCCGTTCCTTTTGGAACAACTGGATAAAAGAAGCCGATTACGTATACACCTTTCTCAAGCATTCGTGCGGCAACTTTTTGCGATAGTGCCGCATCACCGATCATTATAGGTATGATAGGATGAATACCTGGTTTTATTGTCAATCCAATTTTTGTTATTTCTTCCCGAAAATACTTTGTATTCTTCTCAAGCTTATCGCGCAAATGAGTTGAGGATTCTAATAAATCCAAAACTTTGATTGAAGCAGAAACGATGCTTGGTGCAACAGTGTTGGAGAATAGATAAGGTCTTGACCGCTGCCGAAGCATATCGATAATCTCTTTTCTTCCGCTTGTATAACCTCCGCTGGCACCTCCTAATGCTTTACCCAATGTTCCGGTAATAACATCTATTCTGCCGATCACTCCGCAATGTTCGTGTGTCCCTCTCCCCTTTGTACCCATGAAACCGACTGCGTGAGAGTCGTCAACCATTACCATTGCATTGTATTTATCGGCAAGATCGCAAATCTCATCAAGCTTAGCCACAAATCCATCCATTGAGAATACTCCGTCGGTTGCAATTAATTTTAATCTGGCGGATGAAGCCTCTTTCAATTTACTTTCCAAATCATCCATATCACTGTTCTTATAACGAAATCGCTGCGCTTTACACAATCTTATTCCGTCAATAATGCTGGCGTGATTTAATTCGTCGCTGATTACCGCATCTTCTTCACCTAAGATAGTTTCAAACAAGCCGCCGTTTGCATCAAAGCATGAGGTGTAAAGTATTGTGTCTTCGGTTCCGAGAAATTCGGTGAGCTTGTCCTCCAACTCTTTATGAATCTGCTGCGTCCCGCAGATGAATCTTACTGATGAAAGTCCGTATCCCCATTTATCATAGCTTGATTTGGCGGCGGCAATAATTTCAGGATGATTGGCTAATCCAAGATAATTATTCGCACACATGTTCAATACTTTCTTTCCGCCGGCAACTTCGATATTGGCGTTTTGCGGACTTGTAATTATTCTTTCGAGCTTATACAACCCGTCATTTTCAATTTGAGTTAAAATATTTCTGAAATGATTTTTTACGGTTTCTATCATGATTACTCCCTTTTGTCAGATTTTTATTTTTGATTATTGCAGTCTGCTTGTGCTTATACTTAACCGCGTCACCATGAATGGTGACGCTAACCGAAAAAAGGCTGATAAATCAGCTTGTATGAACTCGTTATCTTTTACGATAATGCGGTTATTTTTATCCAGCAAATTAATTCCTTACACTTCTAATGTGCTGATTGAATAAATCCCGTAGGGATGAAACAATTATAGAAAATTATTGTAGCAGGAATAAAAAAATCCCGTAGGGATGACATAGACTATCTTCACTTTATCCAATCTAAAATAATCTTTCCGCTGTTTCCGGATTTCATTAATTCGAAAGCTTCGATAAAATTTTCATAAGGGTATCGATGCGTTATCACCGGCGATATATCTAATCCTGTTTGAATCATCACCGTCATCTTATACCATGTTTCGAACATTTCTCTTCCGTAAATACCTTTTAGCGTAAGACCGTTGAACACAATCTTTTCCCAATCAACTCCAGCATTGCCCGGCAATATTCCGAGCAGTGCAATTTTACCGCCATGAAACATCACCGAGATCATATCGTTAAGTGCTTTAGGACTGCCGGACATTTCAAGCCCAACATCGAAACCTTCTTTCATACCAAGCTCTTGCATAACGTCTCTCAAGTTTTCTTTGGCAGCATTAACAGTTCTCGTTACTCCCATTTTTTTTGCAAGATCAAGACGATACGGATTTAAATCTGTTATAACGATATTTCTTGCACCGGAATGTTTTGCAATTGCGGCAGCCATTATTCCGATAGGACCGGCGCCGGTTATTAATACATCTTCACCCAAAAGATCGAATGAAAGGGCGGTGTGTGTAGCATTACCGAATGGATCGAATATCGAAAGCACATCCATCGGAATCGAAGGATCGCAATGCCAAACATTCGAAACTGGAATGCTTAAGTACTCGGCAAAGCAGCCGGAGCGGTTTACACCGACACCCATAGTATTTCTGCAAAGATGTCTTCTCCCGGCACGGCAGTTACGGCAATGCCCGCATACAATATGTCCTTCGCCGCTTACGACTTCACCTTCTTTAACATCCTGAACATTACTGCCGATTGCTTCAACTGTGCCTACGTATTCATGTCCGATTACCATAGGAACAGGGATTGTTTTTTTTGCCCAATCATCCCAATTATAAATGTGAATATCAGTACCGCATATTGATGTTTTATGAACCTTTACAAGGACATCGTTTATCCCCATTTCAGGAACCGGAACCTCGTCCAGCCACAATCCGGGCTCGGAATATTTTTTTACAAGCGCTTTCATTTTTTTCATAACACTTACCTTTAATTAAAAGAATTAAGAATCGGAAACATTCAATAATTATCAATCGAACACTTTCATTTTCTAATTATAAAATTATCGATAAGGAATGCAAACAACAAACAGTGGGTAGTTTTATTAAACATATCTGTCTGAAATAAATAAACTATCTCTAATGATAATGATCCAAGAGAAATTTCCCTTTGTGATATTTTGTGTTTTTGTGATTTTGTGGCTTAAAAATATTTGTTTTTGTTCAAAAAATTAGCCTTTGCCACAAAGTCACAAGGGCACCAACTTCCACAAAGAACTTTTTCTATAATCTCAAAAGAATGAATTTAATTTTACCTAAAGAAGATTGAAATGTTTTGTTATTCTCAACAAAATCTCGATATCAAATTTAAATTGGATGACAATGATATAAGAATTAAGACTGATCATAATGATAACAAAAATATTTTCACGACATCGCAGCGACAATGTTGGATTAAGTAAGTTCAGTTTGTATTAAAAGATTTCATTACTTCAGTCCACAATTATAGTATTTGATTTTTTCTCTGATAATCCTTACTATTTAACCAATCAATAACTGAAGGTATTAACCTTCCCTAATCTTTGACAATAATCTAATTTTTCTTTACTCAATGCAATTTATTTAGCAATTCTATTCCACCTTGAGCTAAACCAATTGGCGGGGGTTAATATCTTTCGGGTTTCACCTGATGAATGTTGTAATTGTTGATTTTGTATCACTATTGTTACAATTAACATTTATGGGGAACTTAAATGAAAATAATTCTAAATATTTCCGCTTCACTCTTCTCACAATCTTTCTGCATAGAAGTACAACTCCAAAAAATATACTTTATTGTGTATAACCTAAATAATAAATTTTATCAACGTGGGGTATGACATGTTCAAAAAAAATAGTACGCTTCTTTGTATTATTTTGTATCTCGCTGCGCATAATCTAACAGCGCAAGACTTCATGTTTGATAAATCTTACTCACAAACCGGCACCGGTATAAAAGGATATTCAGTTTTTGAGTCGAACGATAACGGTTATTTAATCGGTGCAGTTTTCAATTCAAAATTAAGTGTAATTAAAACCGATCGATACGGCAATATTATTTGGAATACAGACATAGCATCAAATAATAGTACTACCGTAAGAAGTTACCCTCTCTCAAAAACTTCAGACGGAGGAGTTATCATAATCGATACAATCAGTATTATATCTCAAGATATCCTGCTTACGAAGCTCACTCCAAATGGTGAGATTGAATGGTCATACATGTACGGAGATGAGAATCAGGAATACGGTGCTGCTGTTATCCAATCCGATGATGGAAATTTTTTTGCTGCCGGAGGTAATAGAATATTTACTTTCACAAAAGCCAAATTGTTCAAAGTAAGTGCCGCCGGTTCATTAATTTGGATGAAAGAATACGAAATAACTAATTCATCCAATCAAGGATATATTTTATTGAAGCTGCCCGATGGTAACTTATTGTTCTGCGGAAGAAACGATTTTCTAAAGCTTGACAACGATGGGAACATCATCTGGCAGAAGACTAACAGTTTTGCTATTACTGCAGCTTGCGTAAGTCTTGATGATAAAATTACAATTTCAGGTTCCGGCAAAATCGAAAAGATCGATCTTGACGGTAATACAGTATTTTCAGCAGATCTTCAATCGAATCCAACTTCAATTGCAGCATCATCAGACGGCGGCTTTATTATTACTGCATCCGGTCTAACTAATTTAATCAAAATCAATAACGCTGCAGAAATCGAATGGCAAAAAGAACTCAGAGGATTTTCATACGCAGCCTGCTCTGTATCAGGCGGAGGATTTGCAGTAACCGGAATGCTGGAAGGTAAGGTATGGCTTGTTAAAACCGATAACAACGGCTTCTATAAAGCTCTTGATTTAATATCGCCTTCAGCAGGTGCTAAACTGCTTATATTTAATTCTCATGAAATTAGTTGGTATTCCATGAATATTTCTGAAATAAACATCGACTACTCAACAGACGGCGGAGTAAATTGGAAAAGCATTGCCGTAAACCATCCTGCTGAGAGTCATACTTATTTATGGAGTGTTCCGAATGAGCCATCATCAAACTGCATAATAAAAATTTATGAGTCGGCTAATCCGTTTTTAGCTTCACTATCAGGTGAATTCGAAATTGTGCTTGAACAAAATTACGATTACATCTCAATAAACGAAGTTAAAATGTGGATTGGAAATCACGGAGAAGGTTCGCATAATCTCTTAACCGACAACCAGGGATTTTTATGGCCCGGAGGAAATGAGGCGGAGAAAGGTGCTATTTTTCAAGATGGTCTGCTGTTTGGAGGAATGGTAAACGGTGAGTTAAGAGTTAACGGCAATACTCATAGAGCAGGACTGCAGCCCGGTATAATTTTCCCCAATGGCACTCCTGCCGATCCGAATGATTCAAAATATAAAATCTATAAAATCAGAAAGGGCTGGGAACTGCTTCCGCCGGGAGGACAAAGAGAAAGATTTGAATATGACTACAACAATTGGCCCATCGAAAGCGGTGCACCGTGGGTAGATGTCGACAACGACGGCGTGTTTACACGTGGTGTCGATCAACCCGATTTTATTGGAGATGAAGTTTTGTTTTATGCGGCTAACGATCTTGACGATTCATCATGTCAATATACTTTTGAAACATCGCCTGTAGGATTAGAATTTCAAACGACTGTCTTCGGTTTTAACAGACACGATATCCTGAAAAATGTAGTATTTAAAAAATATCGAATCATCAACAAGGGTAATAATCTTGTTGAAAATATGCACCTCGGTTATTGGGCTGATAACGATTTGGGTATGGCGAACGATGATTTTAACGGATGCGATACCACATTAAATTTAGGTTATACTTATAACGGGAAAGCGGCAGATGATGTTTACGGCAATAATCCTCCGGCAGTTGGACACATGCTGCTATACGGTCCTATTGTTGAAGGAAGCATGACCGACACTGCATGGTTTGGCAGCGAACGAAGAAGCGGATATAAAAATTTACCAATGACTGCTTTTTCTCATTACGTTTGCTATCCCTCCGGAGTATATTTATGTCCATCCTATACTAATGAAGGAGCAGCACAAATATATGATAACATGCGTGGATTTGGACTTGGAGGTGTTCCTTACGTTGATCCGAATGCTATGCAGGCAACTCCGTTTTGTGTTCCTGGTGATCCTGTAAGCGGAACCAGCTGGTATGAAGGACCCGGCTGGCCCGGAGGTTTTCCTGCAGGAGATAGATATTATATGGTTTCTACAGGTTCCTTTAATTTAGCTCCCGGCGATACTCAAGAAGTTTTAATTGCCATTTTGATTGCGCAGGGTTTAAATAATATAACAAGCGTAACCGAATTAAAAATTACTGCGGCAAACGTTCAAAAATTTTTTGAAAGCGGCTTTGATGAAAATTATATTGTAAGCTTCGTTTTTGAGCAAGACAGTTTCACTGAATTAAAATTTCAATTGTACCAAAACTATCCAAATCCATTTAACCCAACAACAAAAATAAAATTTACTTTACCTGTTGTAGAGACGGGGCATGCCCCGTCTTTACAACTAGTGAGACTGAAAATTTATGATTTGCTTGGCAGGGAGGTAGCTACGCTCGTAAACGAAGAAAAATCTCCCGGAACTTACGAAGTTGAATTCTCCGTAGGATCCTTTGGAGACGGAATCAATCTAGTCCCAAAGGGATCAATTCTGACAAGCGGAGTTTATTTTTATAGGCTATCGATAGGTTTTTTCGGACGGGCTAATTCATTCAGCCAGGTTAAGAAAATGATTTTCAGTAAGTGAAAACAAAAAAATCTAGATTTGAAGGTGTATAAAAGGAATATTTTATTTTGATCAATAATAAGTGAGAGAGGCAAGTTGATTCAACACAATAAATGAGCATTTTGCTGTATAAAGAATAAAATTGAATTTACTACCGACTTTAGTTTAATTAAATCTAAAAGAACACTGAAAAATTATCTTTATAAAATCATGAAACAGAATTATCACATTAGATTATCTTTTTTTAGTAAAATCCTATCGATAGATTGTTTATATTCAAAAGAGCGTAAGAGGTTAATTAAATGCATTTGTATTAACATAGTTCTTTTATTTACGCTATTTATTTCGTGCACAGATAATATAACCGACAACGGAAAACGCAATACTATCTTTCCTATAACTCCAGTTTACTTCGACAATCCTGTCTGGCATCCGACT
>JAGUYG010000118.1 GCA_020061465.1 Ignavibacteriales bacterium | reverse complement strand
TGAATTGCCCTTTTTTGTTTGGTTTTACACAAAAATAAGGCTTTCTTTGGACAAACAGCTTATATTTCCTTTCCCTTAAGTTGACGCCTATGCGAATGCCTTCGGGATCCTTCGGAAATAATCGAAACATTTCATTAATGAAAATACCTTTTTAGAGAAGACTCATTTGTACTATTGATTTTTATTTATAACCATACAATAAAATAGTTACAAGAGAACATATTGACTTCAAAAAAAATAAAAGGATTTCTTCAGTTATTCAGATTTGAACTTCCTTTCTCAGCTGGCGTATGCGTTGTATTTGGTCAAACGCTGGCATTAGGACACTTTGCCTCATTACATGAAATAGGCGCAGGCTTCCTTTCTGTATTTTTTATTTCAGCTTCGGCATTAATTCTAAACGACTATTTCGATATTGAAATTGATAAAGTAAACGCACCTGATAGACCTCTTCCTTCCGGTCTTGTAACCACTGCCGATGTTATTGCAGCTACGGTTATTGTATCCGTAATAGGTTTGATAATCAGTTATTTAATAAACTTTACTGCTTTATTAATTGCTGTTCTACTCTTGGCAGTTGGTTTTCTTTATAACTGGAAGTATAAAAAAACAGGATTGCCGGGTAACCTTATGGTTAGCTTTTCTGTAGGAATGACGTTTGTGTTCGGTGGAATTTCAGAAGATCTTCCATTTGAAAAAACGGTTTTATTTTTTGCAATAATATCAGCTTTAATAAATCTTGGAGAGGAAATTGCCGCAGATGCTATGGATGAAAAGGGAGATAAACTAATCGGCTCTAATTCCTTAGCAATTAAATATGGGAAGAAAAAAACTCTCGCAATAAGCAATTTCATTTTCTTTTTTGTCGTTCTGCTTTCGATTATTCCTTTTATTTTGGGCTGGTTCTCTCTAATATATCTTATACCAATTTTAATAATGGATACGGCGATAGCATATTCTTCATTAAAATTATTAAACTCAAATGTTACTCAAGGAAGAAAATATATTCGCTGGATTTATTTGGGAGCGTTGTTAGGCGTGCTGCTTTTTTTATTAATGATTTTGATGGGGGTGTAAAACAATGTTTAAAAATTATTGTGGTCATTTTCGTTTCCGGCAGAGGTAAAATCTGAAGCCGATTTTCGCATGATCCAATTCATTAGCTAAGCAGAAATCAAATATAATTTTTTCGAAGACTCCTCGAATATTATATCTCCTCTGAAATATCCGGTAATAAAATTTTTTTCTTTTATTTTGATTACACTAAAAATATTTTTATTTTCAAAATGTGTTAGAGTTGTTCTTAAAAAACATTTCACTCCTAATTAAATATAAAAGGAAGAAAAAAAGATGAAACCATTTTTTGCAATTTTTTTAAGCTTACTAATTTGTTCCGCAGCCTTTCCGCAAGAAAATTCTTCAAATCCGAAATATGCATTATCATTTGGTATTGCAGATAATTTCCGCTTGGACAAGTTCGCCCTGGATATAGCAGTAAAAAAGATTATTAATGAAACAAGCCAATTGAGATTATTTTTATCTCCGAGAATCACTATTACGAATAATGATACTGAATACACTGAAAACAAGCAGACTCAAGAACAAAAAATAATCAATTACTCCATCGGGGCAGGAGCTGATTACCTCTGGACATTATTGAGCAATGAAGATGTTAACATGTTTGGAGGCGCAGGAGTGATAATTACTTACGGTAAGAATACCCACGAGGGAACAACATATTTTTCCAACGGAACTAAATCTGCTTATGAACAAGACAACCCCTTTATAAGTTCCGGATTACGCGGCACGATAGGAGTGGAGTGGAAGGTTAATGAAAAGATTGGTATTCACAGCGAATATTTATTTACGGCTGTATATCTTTGGAGTAAATCGGAAAATAAAAATATATTAAATGACATTGAGACTCAAAAATCAACATCGAAAGTAACCGGATTTAATTTGGCATCGGGTGTTCTTTTTGGTGTAAGCATTTACTTATAAAGCGAAACTGAAAAGTTGGATTTAAGATAACCGTAAAATCTAAAATTCTTAAACTCGAATCTTCAGTAAATATTTAGAAGAGATGTTCAAATAAATTTATTATGCACAATTCCAAAGGATCGTTCCGACAGGATAAAACTATCGAACAATTACAATTGCTTCTGCAAAAACTTCTTTCGAAGAAACAAGTAAAGCACGCTATTTTAGGTATAGAGAGCGGAGACAAATCATTCCGTTGGGTTCGTGCCGCTGGGGTTGCGCATCCGGATGGAACTACCATTAGTGAAAAAACTCCATTCATGATCGCAAGTGTAACTAAGTTATATATAGCAGCAGCTATCTTGAAGCTTTATGAACAAGATATTGTGAAACTTGACGAGCCGATTTCAAGTTATCTTCCACAATCGATTACTGCAGGACTTCATAAATTAAACGGAAAGGATTATACCGATAAAATTTACATTATACATTTACTTAGTCACACTTCGGGTTTACCGGATTGGCTAGAAGATCGTCCAAAGCGTGGAAAGAGTTTGTTAGAGAATATTGAAACTGAAGCTGACAGATTTATCAGCATTGATGAAGCGGTTGAGTATGTTAAAAAGAAACTTACTCCGCATTTCCCGCCTCAGCCGCCAAAAAGCAAGCGAAAGAAAATACGCTACTCCGATACTAACTTTCAGTTGATTATTGCTATTCTCGAAGCTCAGATGAAAAAACCGCTGCACAATGTTTTTGATGAATTAATTTATAAGCCTCTTGGACTGCAACATACATTTCATCCCGGAAATCTATCTGTTGAAAACATACCCGAACCGGCAGTATTTTGGGTTGGTGACAAACCGTTTTTTAAACCTCTGCTGTTAGAATCATTCCGGGATCTTTACAGTACTGTTGATGATCTTTTGACTTTTCTTAGAGCGATCATTTCGGGAAAATTATTCCTATATGCCGAGACAACAGAATTAATGCAGAGTAATTGGAATCGTTTTGGATTTCCAACCGATGCGGCGGCAATCCGTCTGCCGGGCTGGCCCATTGAATATAGTTTAGGTATGATGCGGCTGAAAATGCCGCGGATATTTACACCATTCAAACCGGTACCGGCATTTGTGGGTCACACCGGCGTTACAGGCTCCTGGCTTTTTTACTGCAAAGAACTCGATCTATATCTATGCGGCACAGTCGATCAAGTTTCGGAAGCCGCATTACCGTTTCGGTTTGTTCCGAAGCTGCTGAGGATATTTGGTTAGTCAGAATTAAAATGTATACGTTGAACTTGTGTAAATCGATGTTCTGCAAATTATTGTGTTAAGGTCATTTAGAATAAAAAAAAGCAAAAAACTAAGTTGAAGCTAAAGCGTAAGCTTTTGTGGAGTAAGTTATGGAGTAAGTCTAAATAAATTCGAAAGGGAATTAAGTATCAGTGAATAGAAATCCTTAGAAACTAAACTGAACTTCTTAAGAATCTTCGATTTATGAACAGTAAACAGCTTGTGAACTTTAACAACGGATTTCTCCGGAAGCAATCCATACTCTAAGCTTGAATTTTCCAGTTGAATGGAATATTCATCTTGAAAAATATTCGAAGTAACTACACACACAACAACTTCTTCATGTTTACTATTATAATCATCATTTGAAACGATCAAAACGGGTCTCTTCTTCGCTGAGGTTAAATCAGAATAAGGGAAAGGAACGAGCACTATTTCTCTTTGATTATAAATTATCCCAGTTGCTGCCTGCATCTTTCAAATTTTCACTTATAGAGTATTGAGTTAAATCTTCTGTGTAGTCCCCCAAGTATAATCCATATTTCTCTTCAAATAATAAATCAATTAGCTTATTGATTTTATTTAATAATTCAGTATTACTTAGAAGGTTTATTTGTTCTTTAAGAGCTTGATACTCACTTAAAGGAATTTGTATTGTGTCCATCTTTATATTCTTAAAATTTTCAAAATGAAATTAGAAAAACACATTTAATAATGCAAGAAATACTTTATTAAGGGACAATTACCAAAATATTGCTTTTTCCTCCCGATTTTTCCTTCCGTCGAATATTTCTCTTTTTTTATTAGAATAAAGTTGTATTTTTACACCCGATTGATTAGAAAATAATACTGAAAAGACGAAATGACGACTATTACCAAATATTTCACCCACGCTGAAGCCCAGCGCACTTTACCTTTAGTAAGACAAATCGTAAAGGATATTTTAGATTCTTCGCGCGAAATAAGGCTTATTGCCGAGGATCTGGAAGGTCATATCGGCGATGACCCGCGCATAAAAAAATTAGTAGATGACATCAACAAATTTATGGAAGAACTGGAAGAGATTGGCTGTTACTATAAAGATTGGAATTTTACTATTGGATTAGTTGATTTTCCGGCATTGATTGAAGGTGAAGAGGTTTTGCTCTGCTGGCGAAGCGATGAAGATGAGATCAAATATTATCACACAATTGAAGAAGGATACCCGGGCAGAAAACGTATCCCCCCCGAATATTTCAGCAGCCTCTAAAATAATTTTCTGTCTGAAAATCGTTCCAACAATCTATTTAAATCACTCCTCCTCTAATTGAAACTCTGCTGAGGATACTGTCTCTTTTCCCGATAACGCATCTTTAATATGGAAAATAATTGTATAAGTCCCTGTCGAGTAGCTCGAATCAAGTTCGAATTGAGCCTCAAGAGGAACATCCATTATTTTTTCTTCTTTTATAACTTCATCAGTTCTGCTAATTAGTGAATATATTGTATCGTTTTGCGGTGTTACTAAATCAATCTCAACACTAAGCTTTGCAGAATATTTTTTCTGATTTTCTTTCTGGGCAAAGCCTTTAACTCTTGTTGAAGCATTCACTTCCCATTGATCGCCCAAATCGTAGGCAAAGGCTTCGGGATTAAAGGCTTTAAGATTAGCTGATTCCTTTTCCCCGCAGGACACAATTATAAATAATAGTACTAAAGATATTAAATACTGTTTCATCACTATTTCTCTTTTAATAAGGAATGATAAACCGGGTGTCATTAAACACCCGGCAGTTACAATGTATTAACCGTTTTTCTGTTGGAAATCTTTCATGAAGCTCACCAAATCTTCAACACCTTTTGGAGGGAAAGCATTATAGATTGAAGCTCTCAAACCTCCTACTGAACGATGCCCCTTCAATCCATCGAAACCTGCAGCAGAAGCTTCGGCAATTAACTTTTTCTCAAGCTCTTCTGTAGTAAGGTTAAATGTTACGTTCATTAAAGAACGGCTGTCTTTTGCAGCATGACCCTTAAAGAATCCGCCGCTTTCATCAATGCAGTTATAAAGCAGATTAGCTTTATCAAAATTCACCTTGTACATATTTTCGAGTCCTCCGTTTTTCAGCAACCACTTAGCTATCAATCCGATTATATAAATTCCAAATGTAGTAGGTGTGTTATACAACGAAGCATTTTCAACATGAATCTTATAGTTAAGCATTGTATGCAAAGAATCGGAACTTCTCTCAAGCATGTCTTTTCGAATGACAACAAAAGTTACACCGGCAGGTCCCATGTTTTTCTGAGCGCCGGCATATATCAATGCATATTTATTAACATCAATTTTTCTGTGAAGTATATCGGAAGAAGCATCGCAAACTAAAGGAACATTTCCAACCCCAGGTTCAGTATGCCATTGAGTACCATAAATTGTATTGTTCGAAGTAAAGTGCACATAGTCGGCTGAAGGATCCAATTTCAGTTCATCTTGTTTGGGAATCCGTTTGAATTTTTCTTCTTCGGTGCTTGCGGCGATATTTATAGTGCCTACTCGCTTTGCTTCTTTAAGCGCTTTTTTCGACCAGCTTCCGGTGATGATATAATCAGCCTTATTGTTTTTCATCAGGTTTAAAGGAACCATTGAGAATTGCAGACTTGCACCGCCCTGCAAAAACAATAATTCATAATTATCATTTATATCGAGCAGCTTCCGTAAATCTTCTTTTGCTTCATTAATTATTTTATCAAAAGTTTTTGAGCGATGGCTGATTTCAAGAATCGACATTCCCACTCCGGGAAGAGCAAATAAATTTTCCTGCGCTTCTTTCAACACTTCTTCGGGCAGAACGGCAGGACCCGCACTAAAGTTATATATTCTTTTCTCCATATTATTTCCCTTTTATTCTAATGCATTTAATTGATTTTATGATTTAAGCCGTATTTAAAATTTAAACTTATTCTCTTGTTCCTCTCTAGAGACCTCTATGATGTTCTTTATCCTTTCCATGAATTGGTCAAAAGACTTTGTATGGGTATGATATTCCCTCATGTTCGGAACACAAGCAACATAATATTCTTCTTCATTCTGTTCAATCATCATGTCAAATTCTTTTTCCATATTATTTTTTCTACAATGTAATTTGGAAAATAATTTTGTTTTTTAATATACTTCATTGTGTGAACCTATATCTACTAAAACAACTTTTTTATCAGATTCAAAATAAAATACAACCCTCAAGTCATATTCAATGCTGAAACTCCACAGCTCTTTCAGCTTGCCGCTTAATTTATGTGTCTTTAATTTAGGATTAAAAGGATCATGTATGAATAGGTCAAGGCATTCAAAAAATATTTTTTCGAAAGATGGATTAACCTTAATTCTTTTTTTAATTTCTCTTCTGAACGCTGAACTGAAAGCTATTTCAATCATTCTTTCAAATTTTTCTTTAGTTCATTAATATCGGAATTGAATTTCAATTGATTCCTTTCGGCTTCCTTTCTTGCGCTCAGGTAATTCAAATATATTTCTTCACGCCGCTCCTCAGCTAAATATTTTTCTATTAATAACTTCAATTCTTCTTTATGATCTTTATCCAGCTTCTGAATTTCTTCAACAAGCTGATTGAAAGTTGTTTCCATTAATCACTCCTTTCCTATAAAATTTTATCAATCTTTTGAATTTTTCTTTGTCTCCAAATTGCTATATTGTTTCAGTTTCAAGGCAATCTAATAGCTTCAAATCAAATGCGTTAACAAACCATCTCTTAATTTAGGTTCGAACCATGTTGATTTTGGCGGCATAACCTCGCCGGCATCGGATATTTTCATCAATTCATCTACAGAGACAGGATAAAGTGAAAAAGCTGCTTTTGCTTTTCCGGAATCAACTAATCTTTCAAGCTCTTGTGTGCCTCTTATTCCGCCGACAAAGTCAATATTTTTATTCGTTCTCGGGTCATCAATACCTAAAATTGGGTTGAGCAGAAAATCCTGCAAGATGCTTACGTCTAAAGTTTCAGCAACAGATTTAGAGAGACTGCTGCTTGCTAAAATAGACTCCCGTGCTTTAAGCATATACCAGCTTCCATTCAAGTACATACCGAAACTTCTTCTTTGTGACGGTTGTTTTTGCCAGGATTTATTTATAATAAATTTTTCTGCTGCTTTGTCCAATAATTCTTCTATAGTATTTCCGTTGAGATCGAATATCACTCTATTATAAGGGAGAATATTTAATTGCTCGGCAGGAAAAAGTACCGCAAGGAAGAAATTATATTCTTCACTTCCTGTATGATCCGGATTAGTTTCCATCTTCAATTTTCTTGCACGGCTTGCGCTTGCTGCACGGTGATGTCCGTCTGCTATATACAAATTCTTTACTTTACTTATTTCTTCAATAATCTTTTCAACATCTTCATCAGAAATCATCCACACTGTATGTTTAATGCCGTCATTTGCTGTAAAGTTGTATAGAGGTGCATTTCCGGAAAGTGTTCTATCAACAATTTCATTTATCGCAGCCACACCGCGGTAAGTTAAAAAAACAGGACCGGTTTGCGCTCCTGTGGTTATTATATGATTTGTTCGATCATCCTCTTTAACCTTACGTGTTTTTTCATGTTTAAGAATTACGTTGTTATCGTAGTCGTCAACGGAATATGCAGCCGCAATACCGGTTTGTACTTTGCCGTTCATTTCCAATCTGTATAAATAAAAATGCGGCTTATCATCAACTACCATAGGAGCTGCACTTTTTAAGCGGTGTAAATTTTCTTTTGCCTTTTCGTAAACTTCTTTTGAATAAGGATCAACATCCGGATCAAGTTCAATTTCGGCACGTGTAACTCTTAAAAAACTCAACATTTTATCTGCCGCATGTTCTTTTGCTTCATCATAGTTTACAACATCATAGGGAACGCTTGCTACCAAAGGGACTGCTTCAGGAACGGGTCTCAATGCACAGAATGGTTTAATAATCGCCATTATGAAAATAACTCCTTGTAAAAAATTAGAAAACTACTGCTGCTAAAATCCTGAAAATATGTACAACAATCCATTAAACAGAAGGGGGTCCGGACGATTATTTAACTTAATATTTAACACTTTATTCTTTATAAAAACCAAAACGGTTTGAATAATTATAACCGCTGTTGAAAATTTTGTTCGTAAAAACAATAAATGATTTGATTCTTTCATACTTTTTTAAGTCATTTGTAATAAAAGTTGGATAAACATTATGAATTTTCTTCGAGAACAGGTATTTGGCTGCGCAGTTATAATATTACTCTTTGGTTTAGTTTCATGTTCAAGCATGCCGCCTAATTTGGGCTTAGTTAAAAAAGAGGTGCTTGAGTATTACGAATCGGGTAAGATCGACAAAGAGTTAGAAGAGGTGATTGAAAAAGCTGCAAAAAAATTTCAATCAGTCGATGTGAAGAATAACAGCGCAGTTGTTTTCGATATAGATGAAACTGCGTTATCCAACTATGAAATTAACAAACAGTTAGATTTCGGTTACATCCCCGAACTGTGGGATGAATGGATATTAGAAGAAAAGGCAACTGCCATCAAACCGGTAAAGAGATTATATGATTCGTTAAAAGAACGAGGTGTGAAACTTATTTTCATTTCGGGCAGGAAGGATTATCATTATCAATCAACTTATAATAACCTAATCGCGGAGGGATATTCATCTTTTGATACGCTCATTACACGTCAGCCGCATGAATATCAAATTAAGGCGCAGGAATTTAAATCCTCAAAGAGAGCAGAGCTTGTGGAAAAAGGTTATGATATTATCGGTTCGGTTGGAGATCAATTTAGTGATTTGGAAGGACCCTACAGCGGAATTAAAATTAAGATTCCGAATTACATCTATTACATAGATTAAATTCCTATTTTTGGCTTGATTCATCTTTACATATCCGCTCATAAAAAATCCTTATATTTGCACCCTGTCAAACGAAAATAATTGAGAAAAAAATGTCTATATCCGAGATAAAAGAAATACCCCGTGCATACGATCCGTCTGCGGTTGAAGATAAATGGTATGCGTATTGGCTGAAGCATGATTTATTTCATTCCGAAATCGATAAGAACAAAAAGCCTTATACCATCGTAATTCCTCCGCCAAACATTACCGGAATTCTTACGATGGGACATATATTAAATAACACTCTACAGGATATATTAATCCGTACCAAAAGAATGCAGGGATATAACGCATGCTGGGTTCCGGGCACCGATCATGCATCAATAGCAACCGAAACTAAAGTTACTAATTTTCTTAAAGAGCAGGGAATCGATAAAAAATCAATCGGCAGAGACGAATTCTTAAAGCACTGCTGGGAGTGGAAAGAAAAATATGGCGGATTGATAATTCAACAATTAAAAAAACTTGGAGTAAGCTGCGATTGGCAGCGTGAACGCTTCACGATTGACGACCACTATTACAAAAAAGTAATTGAAACTTTTGTTACTCTTTATAGAGAAGGGAAAATTTACCGCGGTTACCGGATGGTAAATTGGTGCCCGGCAACTAAATCTGCCATTTCGGATGAAGAAGTAATTTATAAAACTGTTAACGGTAAGCTGTGGTATTTCAAGTATCCGGTTAAAGGAACGGATAGATTTATTACAGTTGCTACAACACGTCCCGAAACTATGCTTGGCGATACCGGCGTGGCAGTAAATCCCAACGATAAGCGATTTAAGGATTTAATTGGAAAAACAATTTTGCTTCCCATCGTAGAAAGAGATATACCTCTATTTGCCGATGATTATGTTGATATGGAATTCGGAACAGGCGCAGTAAAAGTAACGCCCGCACACGATGTAAACGATTATGAAATGGCAAAACGCCACCAGCTTGAGATAATAAATATTTTAAATGAAGATGCAACTCTGAATGAAAATGTGCCTGAAGAATTTGCAGGACTTGACCGTTTTGAAGCCCGTAAGCGTGTTGCCTTAAAGTTTGAAGAATTAGGTTTGTTAGAAAAGATAGAAGATTACCAAACAAGCATAGGCTATTCTGATCGCGGCGGTGTACCTATCGAACCATATTTATCCGAACAATGGTTCATGAAAATGGAGGAGCTGGCAAAGCCTGCAATTGAAGCAGTTGACCAAGGTAAAATTAAATTTTATCCATCGCATTGGGTTAAAACATACAACCACTGGATGACTAACATCAGCGATTGGTGCATCTCAAGGCAGTTATGGTGGGGGCATCGTATTCCGGTTTGGTACTGTGTTGGCGATGATCATTGTAAAATAGAATGTAAAGAACCTATTGTTTCCGTTGAACCGCCTGAGAAATGCCTTCACTGCGGTTCAAAAAAATTGAGGCAGGATGAAGACGTGCTCGATACATGGGCTTCAAGCTGGCTTTGGGCACATGATGTGTTCGAAACAGAAGAAGAACAAAATTATTATTATCCCACAGACACACTTGTAACCGCTCCTGACATAATTTTCTTTTGGGTAGCAAGAATGATAATGGCGGGATTAAAGTTTAAGGGTGATATTCCGTTCAGCAAAGTTTATTTTACCAGCATTCTACGCGATACTCAAGGCAGAAAGATGAGCAAGTCGCTTGGCAACTCACCCGACCCGCTCGATGTAATTGCACAATATGGTGCGGATGCACTTCGCTTTACCGTTATATATCTCGCTCCATTAGGGCAGGATGTTTTATTCAGTACAGATAAGTGTGATATTGGAAGAAACTTTGCCAACAAAATTTGGAATGCAGGAAGATTTCTTTTAATGAACGCTCAAAACATACCGGTTGATAAAAGTTTAATAGATAAGCATACCGACTTTTCAGACGAGTGGATACTTTCACGCTTTCATCAAACATTGCAGCAGCTTAATAATGCAATGGAAAATCTCGAAATTAATAATGCAACCAAAATCATCTACTCATTTGTGTGGAATGATTTCTGCGATTGGTATATCGAATTAGCAAAGAACAGACTTTACTCGGATGCAGATGATTCGAATGGAACAATTTCTGCCGAAGTTAAATCGGCTGTAATAACAAGGGCTGTTAGCATTTTTGAAAATCTTTTGAAGATTGTTCACCCGTTCATGCCTTTCATAACGGAAGAATTGTGGAATTCTATTGAAGAAAGAAAAGATGGTGATAGTATTTCAACTTCTGAATATCCGGCTTTAGATTTATCGATGATTAATTCTAAAGCTGAAAGCGAAATGGAGTTTGTTCAGGATATCATTACGGCTATAAGAAACATCCGCGGCGAAATGAACATTCCTCCTTCCAAATTTGTCAGTGCATTTATTAAGTCCGGCGATGTTGCACAGCATCAAATCGATTACATAAAAAAGCTTGCGAGGGTAAGTGAAATCAAAGTAGATAAAAACTTAGAGAAACCTAAAGCCAGCGCATCGGCAGTAGTTAAAGGAAGTGAAATATACATTCCTTTGGAAGGATTGATTGATCTTGAACGAGAGAGAAACAGGCTTCAAAAAGAAATAAGCAGATTGGAAGCTTCATTAACCGGCATTGAGAAAAAATTATCCAACGAAAAATTTTTGCAAAATGCTGCTGCTGAAATAGTAGAAAAAGAAAAGGAAAAGAAGCGGGGTTGGGAAGAGAATATTAGCAAACTGAAGAGCATTCTTGCCGGACTTGAATAGGCACTTTGCAGCCTTTTAATAAATAATAACTTTAATGTTTTTAATTAATTGACTGTAAGCCGCCTACAGAATATTTGAAGTTTATTTCTCTGAATCATTGTTCACAAAATTTTTATACAGTTTTCATACAGATGAGACAATTAATTTATATCATACATAAATAAATTCACGGAATCAAAATGCACCACACCATAAACGAATTCATAGAAGACTGGAAATATGAAAAAGATTCAACGCTCAAGGTATTTGAAAAACTTGATGATAATTCTCTTTCATTCAAAGCAGATGGCGTTAGACGTTCAATCGGTTTTCTTGCATGGCATATCGTTACAAGTTTATCAGAAATGATCAGCAGAACCGGATTGAAAATTTCTGCGCCCGAAGAAAATTCCCCTCAGCCGGCATCGGCAAAGGAAATTTATGATGCCTATAAACAAGCCGCCGATTCTTTAAGTGAAGTAATTCTAAACGAGTGGAATGACGATACCTTAAAAGTAGAAGATAACATGTACGGCGAAATGTGGGCAAAGGCTGTAACCTTGTGGGTGCTTGTAAAACATCAAATTCATCACCGCGCACAGTTAACTGTATTAATGAGACAAGCCGGCTTAAAAGTCCCCGGTGTTTATGGTCCGTCATACGAAGAATGGGCTGAAATGGGAATGGAGCCGCAGCAATAAACTAAATTAAAATTATGAATTTCACTCAATATGAATTTGTAGATTTAAGTCACGTAATTGAAGACGGGCTTCTAACTTATAAAGGACTTCCGGCGCCTATCATTTGCGATTACTTAAGCCGTGAAAATTCAAAAAGAAATTACAGCGAAGGAACATCGTTTCATATCGGCAAAATCGAAATGGTTGCAAACACCGGAACGTATATCGATACACCGTTTCATCGGTTCGAAAACGGTATTGATGTCGCCGATATAGAACTGCGGCGCATCGCAAATTTGGATGGAGTTGTGTTTAGAATAGCATCTAATGTTAAGGCAATCGAGCCGGATACTTTCAACGGTTTCAATGTGGAAGGTAAAGCAGTTCTGATAAATACTAATTGGGATGTAAATTGGAAAACCAATAAGTATTTCGAGGGACATCCATTCCTTACTAAAAGTGCGGCTGAATTTTTAAGAGATTCAAATGCTGCATTGGTAGGAATCGATTCTTTAAATATCGACGATACCTCCGATCTCAGCCGTCCGGTTCATACCACGTTGCTGCGTGCCGGAATTCCAATTGTTGAACACATGCGTAATTTGAATAGTCTTCCGGTTGATGGTTTTTCTTTTTTTGCCGTTCCCGCTAAAGTTAAAGGTATGGGCAGTTTTCCTGTGCGTGCTTTTGCGCTAATAAAGAAGTAAATAGCTGCCGTGAATGTTTTATTTAATAACTCATGTTACACAAGCAGGTATAAAACCTCCGAGGTTTTGTCAATTAGTATACTCTTGAACTTGAATTATAGCATAAAATAAAAATTATTTACATAAAACCAATCATTGAAACCTCGAAGGTTTATCTTTCTAAGTAACATGAGTTAATAAGTGAGTAAAGATTTATGAGCACCCTCAAAATTCAAGTTGCAGAAAATGGTCCAACTTTTTCAAGATTAGCGGCAGGTTTTTGGCGGCTTGCCGATTGGAATATGTCCAGCAATGAACTGTTAAATTTTATACAAAAATGTTTGGACATTGACATAACTACTTTTGATCATGCCGACATTTACGGTAATTATACTTGCGAAGAGTTATTCGGAAACGCTTTAGCTGCTTCTCCCTCATTAAGGGATAAAATGCAAATCGTTACGAAATGTGGAATTAAATTATTATCTCCGGATAGACCGGAGCAGAAGATAAAGTATTACGATACAGGCAAAGATCATATTCTTAATTCGGTTGATAATTCTCTGCGTAAATTACGTACGGATCATATTGATGTACTTCTGATTCATCGTCCCGATCCATTTATGAACGCTGCTGAAACTGCAGAAGCATTTGCACAGCTAAAGAATTCCGGTAAGGTGCTGCATTTTGGCGTTTCCAACTTTCTGCCATCGCAATTTGAATTGCTGCAGTCACGATTAGAATTTCCTCTTATAACAAATCAAATAGAAATTTCGGTATTGAATCTCAATTCATTTTTTGACGGCACATTAGATCACTGTCAGTTGAGAAAGATTGCACCAATGGTATGGTCTCCGTTCGGCGGAGGAAGATTGTTCACAGACAATTCGGAACAAATTGAACGGGTAAGAACTACGCTCTCCCTAATTGCAAATACATATAATGCAACTATCGATCAAACAGCTCTTGCGTGGCTGATGATTCATCCTGCCAACATAATTCCGGTGCTGGGAACAGGTAAATTTGAGCGCATCGAGAGTGCAGTAAAAGCTATTGACATACCGCTTACTAAAGAAGATTGGTTTACTATTTGGTGTGCCTCAACCGGAAAAGAACTGCCGTAAAAAAATTTGTTTTCACTGATCTTCGGTAATTAGTTGAGCCGGCATGTGATTTACAGAATCGCTCATTACTTTTTTTGGATTTATCATATTTTTTCTTATAACTTTTCCCGCAAGTAAATTCTTATTGGATTTCTCAGCGGGCATTTTTTATTCTTCTTATTACTGCAAATACATAATCCTGCGGTAGAAAAGATGTAATGATTAAAAATTATGAGTTCATATTCTAATCAACATAGTTTCATAACATCAAATGAAAGGAACTAATATGAGCAGAGTAGTTCATTTTGAAATACCGGCAGCCGATCCTGAAAAATCTATGAACTTTTATTCAGAAGTGTTCGGATGGAAGTTCACCAAATATGGGGAAGAAGACTATTGGTTTGCAGAAACAGGTTCAAAAGAAGATCCGGGTATCGACGGTGCAATAATGAAGAGGAGAGATCCAAACCAACCGGTTACAAATGCAATTAATGTTGAAAATCTCGATGACATAATTCACCTCGTTGAAAAGCTGGGAGGCGAAGTAGTTGTTCCTAAATTTCCGATTCCGACTATGGGTTGGGTTGCATACTTCAAAGATCCGGATGGTGTAATCAGCGGGCTTTGGCAGGACGACCCAAACACTGCATAATTTTTTTATCATTCTTAGCTCGGCGTAGCCGGTTTACCAACAAAAGGTTGGCAACCAAAGAATGTTAAAAGAATTTATACATAACAGTTTTTTACACACCCCTCGCCCCTCTCCCGCCTGACCAATACGATTCTAGTGGAGTCAGTCGGGCAAGCAAGGGCGGACAACACACTTTTTTTTGAAGAAATTTTTTGGTAAAAGGTTTGGCAAATTTTTAATAATATGTTTTAATTTT
>JAGUYG010000027.1 GCA_020061465.1 Ignavibacteriales bacterium | reverse complement strand
CGGGGAATAAATAATAAATACCAAAGAACAAATGACAAATAACAAATAAAATTCAATTGCCAAAATTCAATTTTTCAAATCTGCCGGAGGATAAAGGATTAGAGACATTGGATTTGATCATTGGTGCTCATTGGGATTTTGTGTTTTGTATTTTGGAATTTGTTTATCAGTGTTTAGTATCTTGATGAAATATTAAAAATGATTAGTCAGGATTTGTCTTTAAAATATTCGAACAGCAATCTTACCCCAAAGCCTGTCATATATTTTTTTGTATAATTGTTATAAGTATGTGGTAATGCCGGTCCGGCAATATCCAGATGCGCCCAGGTAATTTTTTTATCGACAAAATTTTCGAGGAATTTGGCTGCAGAAATTGCTCCTCCCCATCGCCCGCCGATATTTTTCACATCAGCTACATCGCTCTTGTTTAGTTCGTGATAATCGTCCCACATAGGCATTGCCCAGACTCTTTCATGTACCGCATTTCCGGTTTCGGTAAGGAGTTTAGCGAGCTTTTCGTTCTTCGTAAACAAGCCCGCTGCAAATTCGCCTAATGCAACAACACAAGCGCCTGTTAAAGTAGCCAGGTCAATAATCTCAACCGGTTTTTTATTGGAAGCAAAATGTAATGCATCGGCAAGAATTATTCTTCCTTCGGCGTCAGTATTATCTACTTCGATACTTTTACCGGAAGAAGTTATAATGATATCGCCAGGCTTCATTGATTTGCCGGAAGGCATATTTTCGGCAAGAGGAATAACACAAATAATATTTATCGGTAGTCTATTTTTCGCAATGGAAAGCATGGCTCCAGCCACTGCAGCGGCACCTGCCATATCGGCTTTCATCTCCCACATATCTGCTGCAGGTTTAATTGAAATACCGCCGGAATCAAAAGTTACACCCTTACCAACGATGCAATACTTGGTTTTATATGCTGCCGGATTACCTTTGTACTCAGCAAATAATAATCTTGGCGGATAATCGCTTCCGCTTCCGACAGCAAGCAGTCCACCCATTTTCATTTTTTTGATTTCTTTTTCAGTAAATATTTTTACTTTCACGCCGCTTTTAATCAATATTTTTGCTGCCTGCGAAGCGAATTCTTCAGGAGTTAAAACATCTCCGGGTTCATTGGAAAGATCCTTAGCTAAATTAACCCCTTGCATTAAATTTTTCGCAGTGTTAACAGCGTTCTTCAATCCTTTTCCACCCTCAGTATAAAAATATGAGCTTAGATTTTTTCCGGCTTTTTTATCTGATCGGTATTTCGAAAATGAATAATTACCGACTATCACTCCTTCAACAAATGTCTGCTGAAAATAATCCGTCGTTTTGAAATGACTTTTAAAAGGCTCAAACTTCGGAATAAAAATGTGCAAGTGCTTTACTTCCCCGCTTGATAGTTCTTGAATCAATCCGGCAAGCTGATTTCTGAAAAAATCGGGTGAAAACTTTTCATCAATTTTTACTTTTACCAGCAAAAGTTCATCGGGCTTTCCGTCTGGTTTAGAAGCGCGAAGAACCGTACCTTCTTTTGAAAGAAAAGATTTAATTTGAAGAGATGAGAATTTTATGTTAAAAATTTTTTGAATATTCTTTACGCTCTCATTTAATCGTTTTTCATCTATAACATATTTTACTGCTAATGAAAGCGGTTTGTAGGTTATTTTTTTCTCGCCGGCAATTATTTTAAGATTGAACATCAATTTCCCTTTCTTTAGGCTAAATATTTTTCTGCACGAGATAGAATCTTGTCTACAAATTCGTCCAAGTTTTCCGAGAAGAAACGAACGCCCGATGCATTTGTGTGCCCTCCTCCGCCGAACTCTGCGGCTAATTTATTTACGGGGATTGCACCTTTTGATCTGAAGCTTACCTTAAAACCTTCTTTCAATTCGATAAATAAAATACCCAAACAAACACCTTCGACCGATAATGAAAAATTCACAAATCCGTCTGTATCCGATTCGATAGCGCCTGTTTCTTCAAATTCTTTTCTGCGTAATGTCATATAGCCGATTTTATTCCCGTTGCCGTAAAGGGTTAAAGAATCGAGTGCCTTACCAAGCAATTTAATTTTACTAATTTTACTATGATCATATATCTCATCAAATATTTCGGAGGGATCGACATTCAGTTCAAGTAATTCCGCAATTATGCGGTGTATTTCCGGAGTGGTTCGCTCAAAACGGAACGAACCTGTATCGGTCATTATGGCTGCATAAATCTGATATGCAATATTATAGTCTAATTTAACAATGCTTGTTTTTTTTATTAAATCATAAATAATATGCCCGGTAGCGGAGTAATCTTGATCTACAAAAAAATGATCTGCAAATTTTTCTGAATCCTGATGATGATCAATGCATACTTTCAATTTTTTCGAGTTCATGAACGCATTTTGCATCTTTGCAAGCCTGTTAGCTCTATTAAAATCTAAACATATAATAACATCAACTTCGTTAAATAGCTTATCATGAAGAGCGGGATCGTACTTTTGCATTTGTTTTTCTTTGTCTAAAAATTCAAGGTTATATGGTGTTGCACTGTGATTTATAATAAAAACTTGTTTGTTTAGTTTTTTTAAGATAAAATAAAGCGCAAGCTCGGAACTGATCGCATCAGCGTCTGGATTGACGTGTGTAGTTAATAAAAAAGAATTGTTTTCTGTTAAAATAGATTTAAGTTTTTCGAAGTCTATCATATTAATCCGATCATTAAAAAGAAAGGGCTCGAACAATCAAGCCCTCTATCTGAAGTGTAAAAATATGAAAAAATTGTAAGAGTACAATTCTTTGAGAAAGTATTTATAAGCCCGGTAATAAACAAAAATAAACTTTTAATTTCCGTTCACTTCCCATATACTACCACTGAAAAGAAGCTTTCTTAAATCGCCTTCCCCTTTTAACTCTTTTATCTGTTTGATTTGTTGATGCAGGTCTTCTTCATAAGTAGACTTTAACTCTTGACGAAGAACACCAATAGGAGTTGGAAATCCTTCAAGCTCGGTAAACTTTGAGATGATGTGTGCTCTGAATGTGTCTTTATCAAACTCATCGTGGACCCATAAATCATTAACTGAATAACCGTCATCCGATAAATTTACTATTGTCGGAGTTAGCCCGTCCAATTTGATTCCTTTATCATTATTCTTCCCGAAGATCATCGGTTTTCCATGTTCAAGCACTAAAACATTATCGGATTTGGTCTCTTTTTCAGTAAGCAATTCAAAGGCTCCATCATTAAAGATATTACAGTTCTGATATACTTCAATAAAAGCAGTTCCTTTATGCTTACCCGCTCGTGTCATCATTTCTTTGAGATGCTTTGCATCGCGGTCAAGTGAACGTGCGATAAACGTAGCACCGGACCCTACCGCCAGGCTAAGGGGATTAAAAGGATAATCAACACTTCCGAAAGGAGTGCTTTTCGTTCTCTTCCCTTTTTCCGATGTTGGTGAATATTGTCCCTTCGTAAGCCCATAAATTCTATTATTGAAGAGAAGGATTTTAAGGTCGATATTTCTTCTGCAAGCATGAATGAAATGATTTCCGCCAATACTAAGAAGATCTCCGTCACCGGATGCGACCCACACAGATAAATTAGGTTTTGTAATTTTCACACCGCTTGCAATAGCGGGTGCTCTGCCGTGAATACCATGAAATCCGTATGTATTCATGTAGTAAGGAAATCTTGATGCACAACCAATTCCTGAAACCCACACAAAATCTTGTATCTTTATCCCGAGGTCGGGGGATACACGCTGCATTTGTGCTAATATTGAATAATCTCCACAACCCGGACACCAACGAACATCCTGAGATGAAGCAAAATCTTTTGCTGTATATTTAATTTCTCCTTGTGTGTTACTTTTATTTTCTTCCATTGTTTTTTTCTCCCAAAATCTTTTCGATGCGTTCCATTAGCTCCGATGTTTTAAATGGCAGCCCTTGAATTTTAGTGAACGACTCAATAACAACGTTAAATTCGCTCGTTAATATTTTTGAAAGCTGTCCCATATTTAATTCGGGACAAAGAATTCGTTTATATTTTTTGAGTATTTGTCCGGTATTTTTAGGAAAAGGATTTAAATATCTAAAATGAACCTGTGCGGCTTTTTTTCCTGTCCTTCTTACATTCTCAAGAGCTTCAGTAATTGCTCCATAAGTTCCTCCCCAGCCAACAACAAGAAGATCGGCATCCTCATCACCTATAATCTTTAGCGGAGGAATATCATTTTCTATATTCTTTACTTTTTGTGCTCTTAATCTAACCATAAATTCGTGGTTCTCGGGATCATAGCTTACATTACCTGTAATGTTTGCCTTTTCAAGTCCGCCAATTCGATGCATAAGTCCTGGAGTACCTGGCAGTGCCCATGGTCTTACTAAATTTTCGTTTCTTTTGTAAGGTTGAAAATCTTCCTCGGCGTATCGAAAATTAACTTCAATTTTCGGAATATCATCCGGTTCTGGAATTTTCCACGGCTCGGAACCGTTTGCTATATAGCCATCCGATAGAAACATAACCGGCAGCATGTATTTTATGGCTATTCTAGAAGCTTCTAATGCTACTTCGAAACAATCGGCAGGAGAGGATGCGGCAATTACTGCTATCGGAGCCTCACCGTTTCTACCGTACATAGCTTGCATCAAATCTGATTGTTCTGTTTTTGTAGGAAGTCCCGTGCTCGGTCCTCCTCGTTGAACATCGATAATTACGATCGGCAGTTCGGTCATTACAGCCAAACCTATTGCTTCAGTTTTTAACGCTAATCCCGGTCCGCTTGTCGTGGTTATAGCTAAAGCACCTGAAAAAGCCGCTCCTATTGCCGCCGAAACTGCAGCTATTTCATCTTCAGCCTGAAATGTAATTACCCCAAAGTTCTTATGTTTGCTTAGTTCGTGAAGTATATCGGACGCAGGAGTAATAGGATAGGAACCGAGAAATAAAGGAAGCCCGCTTTTTACGGAAGCAGTAATGAAACCCAACGCTAACGCCTCATTCCCGGATATGTTTCTGTAAATTCCTTTTTGAAGCTTTGCAGGTTTAACCTGATAGCGAGTGGTAAATAATTCAGTATTCTCTCCAAAATAATATCCCGATTTAAGAGCTTTTTCATTTGCAGCAGCAAGCTGAGGATGATCTTTAAATTTTGCTTCAACCCATTTAAGTGTTAGCTCAATAGGTCTGCTGTAAAGCCAATACATCATCCCTAATGCAAAGAAATTTTTTGAACGTGCAATTTCTTTGGCAGATAATCCGCTATTCTCCAAAGCAATAGAAGTTAACTGCGTAAGAGGAACATGGACAACGTTAAATCCTTGCAGACTGCCATCCTCAAGCGGATTAGTATTATATTCCGCTAACCTAAGATTTTTTGCGTCGAATGAGTTTGTGTTAACGATGATTGTGGCACCCGGTTTTAGATCGTGCAGATTGACTTTTAATGCGGCAGGATTCATTGCAACCAATAGATCTGGGGAATCGCCGGGTGTATGAATATCTTCGCTGCTGAAGTGAAGCTGAAACCCGCTAACTCCGTAGGTAGTCCCGGCAGGCGCCCGAATCTCTGCCGGGAAGTCAGGAAGTGTACTCAGATCGTTACCTACTAAAGCTGTGGTATTTGTAAATTGAGAACCTGTTAATTGCATTCCATCGCCTGAATCGCCGGCAAATCTAACGGTAACAGAATTTAAATCTAAAGTAGTTTTTTCCATTTTATTGTTTTGTTGTTTCGTAATTAATATTATGGTGTATTTCTAAATAGCAAGTTGCTGAGCGGATGTATATTCGAATGGTGCAGAAACAAATGTCTGTTTAATAGCAGGGTAGAAAGTATTTTTGAATCGTGAAAAAATAATTTACTTGATTTCATTAGAAATGTATTTTAATCTTATTTTAACTTAATCTAAATTAAACAAGCGATAAATTATTGTCAATTGCAAATTGTGGTTGAATATGAATGGATAATTTAGATCATATTTGTCCAAAATAATTTTATCGCAAAAAATAAGGTAATAAGGTGAATAGTTTACTAGGATAGTGATTATTACTAAGGTTTTAAGAAATATAAAGAGAATTTCCGTTAAACTTTTTTTCCGGTAATATATGATCACGGTTGTCTGATGACTCCTATTGAAAATCAAAAACCTTAGTAACAAAAAGCAGCAATAAAATTACTCAAACCTTATCCAAGGATCCAATTGATTAGCTTATTTTATAAACTCACCTTACGCAAATTCACATGTTCGGTTGCCATAACCTTCTGACTCTGTTGCAAAACTCTGATAATAAATAAATTGCCGTCGGTTTTAACCGACGGATTTTGAAAAGCCACGAGCATGTCGGCTTTTCCAGAGAAATCATACCGATAACTACAATCAGAGCGCATATATGGGGCTAAAGCCCAACTTTTACTTAACTACACTTATACCGTCAGCCTGCCCTCAGCAGGTAAACTAAAGCAGACGGAAATTGACAACCAAGTTTGATATTATGTAGTAAAGTTTTTCTTACGTAAAACACTCTTTAGATCATGGTATAGCAATGCTCAAAATTTTCTTGCTATACCCCCAAAAAAATATTGTAGCTTCTGCGTAAGGTGAGTTACAAAGCTAAAAGGAAGTTGATTCTATATTAAACTGAGGGATTGAATTCAGTTAAGAGAAAGACTTATCGAATATAGATTAAAAGAGAACCTTTTTCACTATTTCAAATTTATATTGGACAGCAGTGATTTAAAAGGAAGAAAGGCTGTCTATCGGAACAGTAAGATTATTGACAGACAGCCTTGAGCAAAAAACGGTGTGAAAAATTAATTTACTTCCCAGGTGTTGGCACTAAACAAAAATTTCTCTAAATCTCCTTCGCCCTTTTTAGCTTTAATGTGAGCAATCTGGTTTTCAACACCTTCATCATAGGTCAGTCTGAACACTTGACGGAATACACCCACAGGAGTCGGTAAATCTGAATTTTCAGCCATGAAAGCAAGCAGTGTTGCATATAGAGGACTCTCATCAAATTCATCGTGAACTAAAACATCATTTATGGAATTATCCGATTCGTTGATATTAATAACTTTTAGTTTTGTTCCGTCCAGCTTAATCCCCTTCTCTTTATTCTTGCCGAACAACATTGGCTTAGCATGCTGAAGATAAAGAGTGTGATCGTCTTTCGTTTCTTTGTTGGTATAGATATCAAAGGCACCGTCGTTGTAGATTACGCAGTTTTGATATATTTCCACAAAGGCAAGTCCTTTATGTTCAGCCGCACGTTTAATCATTGCTTGCAGGTGTTTTACATCCCGATCGAGAGTACGTGCAATAAAGGTAGCTCGAGAACCAAGCGCTAAAGAGATAGCCCGGAATGGATAATCAACACTGCCGTACGGAGTAGTTTTGGTAATTTTTCCTTGTTCGGAAGTTGGAGAGTATTGTCCTTTGGTCAATCCATAAATTCTATTATTGAAGAGCAGTATCTTCAAATCAACATTTTTACGGCAGGCATGTATAAAGTGATTTCCTCCGATGCTTAACAGATCACCGTCGCCTGTTGCAACCCAAACGGATAGTTTAGGATTGGCTAATTTTACTCCGGTTGCAATAGCCGCAGCTCTTCCATGTATTCCATGAAAACCGTAAGTGTTCATGTAATATGGAAAACGTGAGGAGCATCCGATACCGGAGACCCAAACGATATCCTCTTTTTTAATTCCGACAAGATCGGGGAATGATCTTTGAACTTGAGCAAGGACAGAATAATCACCGCAGCCCGGGCACCATCTTACATCCTGATCGCTTGCAAAATCTTTTGCGGTTAATTTTACTTCTTTAGCTTCAACCTTATCTGCCATTATTCTTTCCTCCTAAAATTTCTTTTATTTTGTTTTGAATATCTGATGTTCTGAACGGGAGTCCTCTTACAATATTCAGTTGGATTACGGGCGTTAAAAATTCACTCCGGATAATTTTACTTAGCTGTCCCAGATTAATCTCAGGAATAAGGATATTATTAAATCTCGTTAGCACTTCGCCTGTATTTTTAGGAAATGGATTTAAATATTTTAGATGAGCCTGAGAGACTCTGTATCCTTCCTCTCTAACTTTGATGACAGATTCAGTGATTGCGCCATAGGTTCCACCCCAGCCAAGTACCAACAAATCGCCTTCCTGATCTCCGTCTACTTCTAAATCGGGAATATCTTTTACGATTCCTTTTACTTTTTGATCTCTTAACTTAACCATATTATGGTGATTATCCGGATCGTAGCTAACATTGCCGGTAATGTTGGCTTTTTCGAGTCCGCCGATTCTGTGCTCTAAACCGGGAGTGCCGGGAATTGCCCAAGGTCTGGAAAGATTTTCATCACGGTTATATGGTGCAAACCCTTCTTTTTGAGTCCAATATTTCACTGAAATATCCGGTAATTCATTTACATGAGGAATTTTCCAGGGTTCTGATCCGTTGGCAAGATACCCATCGGTAAGTAAAATAACCGGCGTCATATATTTTAAAGCGATACGCGAGGCTTCAATTGCCATATAGAAACAATCGCTTGGAGTAGCTGCTGCTAAAACCGGTACCGGGGATTCTCCATGCCGTCCATAAATTGACTGCAAAAGATCTGCCTGTTCGGTTTTAGTCGGTAATCCCGTACTCGGTCCGCCCCTCTGAACATTTATTATAACTAAAGGAAGCTCAGTCATTACCGCAAGCCCGATTCCTTCGGTCTTCAATGCTAATCCCGGACCACTTGTATTCGTTATAGCGAGATTTCCGGCAAATGCAGCACCGATTGCAGCGGTAACGCCGGCAATTTCATCTTCGGCTTGAAATGTTTTGACGCCGAAGTTCTTGTAGTAACTTAGATATTGGAGAATTTCAGACGCAGGAGTTATAGGATAAGAACCAAGAAACAATGGTAAACCACTTTTTACTGAAGCAGCAAGGAATCCTAGTGCCGTTGCTTCATTACCCGATATAGATCGATAAATCCCTTTAGGCAGCTTAGCCGGCGCTACTGTGAATCTTGTTGTAAACACTTCTGTCATTTCGCCGAAATTGTAACCGGCATTCAGTGCCTTTGTGTTAGCATCTATAAATTCGGGAGTATCTCTAAATTTAACTTGAATCCAATGTAACGTTGGTTCTAAAGGTCTATTGAATAACCAATACATTAAACCGAGAGCAAAAAAGTTTTTGCATCTTGAAATTTCTTTTTGAGAGAGAGAAGTATCTTCCAACGCTTTAGATGTTAATGAAGCAACCGGTACTTGATATACTTCATAGCCCTTTATGCTTCCGTCTTCTAAAGGATTGGATTCGTACTTAGCTAATTTTAAATTCTTTGAATCAAAAGCATCTGTATTTACAATGATAATGCCGCCCGGTTTAAGCTCATCAAGATTTTTCTTTAATGCAGCAGGATTCATTGCGACTAAAACATCCGGTCGATCACCCGGTGTATGAATATCCGTGCTGCTGAAGTGGAGCTGAAATCCGCTTACACCATAAATGGTTCCTGAAGGTGCGCGAATTTCTGCCGGATAATCCGGCAGGGTACTTAAATCATTCCCTACTGCAGCGGTAGTATCGCTAAATTGACTGCCGGTAAGCTGCATACCGTCCCCAGAATCGCCTGCGAACCTGACCGTAACTTCAGCCAGATTCTTAACTTCTTTCTCTTTAAGCATTTTTTCCCTGAATAAATTATTTATTGATTCGTTGATTGGAGTGTGATTTTTAGTTTCTATTTTATTAAAATTTTATCTGCTGAATAAATATACAACGATTGAAATATTAGCCGTTCTTCAGTTCCATAAACCGTGCCATTAGGAGTTTAATTGAAGTGCTCAATGCAGATATTTAATGGACGGTCAACTAACTGTCGTATTCGTACGATAAAGTTTTGAATTTATTCCGAAATCACAATTGAACAATTAAAAAAGAAATATTTCTGAATTGATTCAAAGCGCATAAGAAAACTATTCGTTAATAGATAAGCTAATGGCGGAATAATTTAGCATTTATAATTCTCAACTTTGAAAATATAATTTCTCTGTTTAGAAAGAAGAAATTGAACTACAGAAGCAGCGGCGGTTGGAAAATGAATATTACCCCAAAATTGCAGTACTATCTTACATTAACTTAACTCTATCTGGATACTGATATTTCGATAAGTATAATCCTCGCCAAATTCTCAAATGTTATTTAAAACTTCCAAAAACTCTTTAGCTGAAACGAATCCCGTTATCCTCGTTACTTCAACACCTTCAGCATTTATAATTAAAACTGTAGGTACACCAAGAATATTGTACTTCTGCCTTAGGTCTTCAACTTCTGGTGATAATGACTTTGTCATGTCGGCTTTAAATGTATAAAAATTTTTAGACGCCTCAATTACATCAGTATCCGAAAAAGTTAACGCATCAAGCTCTTTGCACGGGATGCACCAATCTGCATAAAAATCGATAATCATGCCTTTGCTGTTCTCGAAATTCACAGGTACAGCATCTTCGGAATACGTAATCCACTCGATCGATTTTGAACCGGAAGGTATTACAGCATAAACGCTAATCATAATGAGTACTACGGATACTATCGATTTAATCATATTATAACTGAAAATCTTATTTCCTAATCTTTCGATAAAAAGCAAATATATCCCGACTAAAAACATATAGATGGGAAGTATGTAGCCTGAAAATTCCTTCGGTAACAGCGGCAGGAGAAAGTAAAGCGCCATTCCGATAAGAACAAATCCAAAAATATGTTTTACTCCATCCATCCACTCGCCTGCTCTTGGCAGCTTTTTAATCTTACCTGAAAATACAGCGAGAAGCAGATAGGGGAGTCCTAATCCTATGGCAAGCACAAAAAACATTAAAAATCCAAAAAGAGGATCTCCTTTAGCCGCAACATAAGTGACTAAACCTAAAACAAAGGGACCGATGCAAGGTGCCGCGACAATCCCCATAGTTAAACCCATAAAGAACGCGCCGTAGTAACCGCTGCGCGCACTGCCTGCTTTGGCAACCCAGGAATCCGGCAGCTTAAATTCATAAACTCCAAACATGCTCAGTGAGAGGACAAAAAATATCATTGCGATGACAAGAATGATAAAATTGTTTTGAAGAAGCGCTCCAAACACAGCCCCGCTTAATGCAGTAATTACTCCTATGACAGAATAAGTTAGTGCCATTCCCACCACAAACAAAAGACCCATTAAAAACAACTTACTTGTTCTTCCTTCACTTTGCCCGCCAAAATAACCCACGGTAATCGGGATTAAAGGATAAACACAAGGAGTAAGATTTAACGCCAGCCCACCGATAAAAACTAAGAGCAGTCCGACAAATAAACCGCTGTTTTCAAGTACATTTCTGATGGGGTCGCCTTCGATTTGAGATTCTTCTATGCTTCCAGCAGGTGTGTATTCAAGCTCTAACTGTTTGAAAATATCATGATTGATTTCCTTAATTAAAGTTTTATTATCAACCACTTCAATTTCAATCGTATCTTTAACGCTTGTCGGCGGCAAGCAGGTATTATCATTGCATG
Organism: Ignavibacteriales bacterium; assembly: GCA_020061465.1. GTDB lineage: Bacteria > Bacteroidota > Ignavibacteria > Ignavibacteriales > Ignavibacteriaceae > JAGUYG01. The sequence continues at coordinate 74,407 of JAGUYG010000027.1, read as the reverse complement.
CCTGATATTTAAGATTTATTACAAGCTTGTATTTCCCTGGATTTAATTTCCTATCAACCTTTACCAATCCCCCGAATAAAATTTCTCCTTCCCAGACAGATAAGGAAGTTTCAGAAAAACTAAAATTATAATCCTTAGCTTTAGGATAAATAATTTTTGTCAGCTTAAAATTTTCATTCTCTTCTAAACTAATTTCTGTAGGAATTAGAAAAGCTTCATACGGTTTGTTCGAATTTATATGCCAGGTTTCTTCTATGTTCGTAATCACGGCTAATTTGAATTCGCCTCCTGAATAAACCTTATCAAAAGAGATGTATGATTCAATCTTAACAAGATCCTTTTTCATACCGAATTGAGCATACCCCGATTGCAGCGGAACTAAAAGGCTAAGAGAAAAAATAATTAAGAATGACACGACGTAATTCAATTTCAAAAACATAAATCACCTTTTGTAGTTAATTGGTTTTCTCCACCCTTGTACGATAGGGAAACGGCGTCCATAGCCAAAAGCCTTTTTTGAAACCCTTAAAGCAGGAGCTGCCTGATATCTTTTAAATTCATTTTGATCAACCATCTTAAGAATTTCGCTTACCACTTTCTGATTACCAATTATATCGCAAATTTCATTGTATTCTTTATTCTCTTCAAGGTACATTCTTAGTATTCTATCGAGAAGTTCATAAGGCGGCAGAGTATCTTGATCTGTCTGTCCGGGTTTGAGTTCGGCTGACGGAGGTTTGCTTAAGATAGCCGACGGAATTATTTCTTTTTCGCGGTTTATATAATTGGCAAGTTTATAAATATCGGTTTTATATACATCAGCAATCACGCCTAAACCTCCGGACATATCACCGTAAAGTGTTGTATAACCAACTGCCATTTCAGACTTATTGCCGGTTGTTAACAATAGGTAACCATATTGATTCGATAAAGCCATTAAATAAATGCCGCGTATTCGTGCTTGAATGTTTTGTTCGGTTATATCGGCAGGTACACTTTTAAATACCGGATAAAGAGATTTAAAAAACGAACTGACTGCCGATTTAATAGAAATTTTATCGTATGAGATGCCCAGGTTCATAATTAGTTTCATTGAGTCGGTAACGCTTTCTCTGCTCGAATATTTGGATGGCAAAAGCACTACATAGACATTCTCTTTGCCTAAGGCTTTAACTGCAATATAAGCTACTATTGCAGAATCGATGCCTCCGCTTAAACCTAAAATAACTTCCTTAAAACCCTGCTTTGTGCAGTATTCCTTTAAGCCAAATATTAATGCGTTTAATACTTCTTCTTCGAAAGTTCCTTCAACTGTGTTTATCGGCGTATAATTTTTCTTTGTATCGAAGATAAAATATTCTTCAGTGTAAACATTTCCCAGACAAACTAAATCACCTTTGGAGTTAAAGCACATGCTGGCTCCGTCAAAGATTAAATCGGTTTGAGCACCTGCGCAGCAAACATAGGCTAAAGATATTTTATCCTTTCCGGTTAATGTTGAAAGCATTTGTTTCCTGTCTTCGCGCTTCCCGTAAGAATAAGGACTCGCAGAAATGTTGATTAAAAGTGTTGCTCCCTTTTTTATTAAATTTTGAACGGGATCTTTAACATATCTGCGGCGGTACCAATAGTCTTCGTCATTCCAAATATCTTCACAGATAGAAATTCCGAGTTTTTCGTCTCTGAATTCATAAACAAATACTTCTTTTGCCGGATCGAAATAACGCATTTCGTCGAAGACATCATAGTTAGGAATAAGTGATTTATGCTGAATGAATTTAATTTCGCCGTCGCAGCATAACAACGCAGAATTATGAATATCGGTACCAATTTTATCATCATCTTCGGTAATGGCACCGAAGATAAGTCCGGTTTTTCCTGTTTGTCTTGCTATTTCGTTTGAAGCTTTTATAACGGCATCGCGAAATTCGGCTTTTTCAACAAGGTCTAACGGCGGGTACCCTACAAGAGAAAGTTCAGGGAAGATAACAAGATCAACACCGTCTTTTACTCCCCTTTTATAACCTTCGATTATTTTTTGTTTGTTATAGTTTAAATCACCAATGATGGTGTTCGTTTGACATAATGCAATTTTCATCACAATCCGTTTTTGTTCTGAGCAAAAATAAAAAGGTTAGTTCTGATAAAAAATAATACATTACCGCGTTGCACAGAATAAATCAAATCTTACTTCCAACATTAAACTCAATGATCCAGGAGATACTTTGCGGTTGATGAAGATTAGTCGAGTACAAAATACAACTAATCCACACCATGGATACAATTAGATAAGATAGTTTTCTCAGTGAATATAATTTCACTTGTTAAAAATTAACTCTCAAATTTAAAGTCGGATAAAATTCAACTCTATCGACAAGCTGGATATTATCAATACGCACATTCACGGCTAAATTTTGATTATAACGTGAAGCTGTCCATACTGCATCAAGTGCGCTAAGAAAATGATTAACATACATCATTATCACAAAAGTGGATGCAACATTATAGTAATCGTTAGCCTGTCCTCTCATTTTTGAGTAATCTAAAAAGATTTGAGGCAGATTGTGATAGTCACTTCCTACAAAACCAATCCAGCCGGGACTGTATTGCGGATATTTACCTATCAGCTCATAATATTGCTGTTCACCATGTCTTGGTAAACGATGAGAAAAACTACTTTCACAGGCATTAAGCTCTTCCCAATTTACCTGTTCCCATGGAGGTAATGACGGATCTCTATTGATGGTAATGGTACATCCGTCCCCAACATAATCTTGCAGCCATTCTGCGTATCTAACTACGCTCCAATTCTCATCGGCAAAGCGTTCAAATTTATCTGTTTGGTCATCTCCTTTTTTATCATACACTAAAGCTGTAGAGATAAAGCCAATCTCTAATACTGCAAAAATTGCAGCTTTAAGATAGCTTTCGGAATAAAACTCACCGGCACCTGGTAGAATTAACGACAGTAGACCGGCAATTACCGGTGATTTTGTTTTTGACGGAGAAAGATTCAGTGTAATTGCATTTGAATTCATTTGATAAGTTTCACCGACGATCCTCGAATCGAGCTGAAGACTGCCTGTTAATTGTAATTCATTCTTATACTGAGCAGCCGTTAGAGTTGAAAAAAGAATTAAACAAGCCGTAAATGATAAAACGAATTTTAAATTACTCATTGTATTTCAAATTTATTGAATGAAATTTTTATTGAACTATGAATTAAATGTCAAAACCAAATAAAACTCCACCGTAGTACCGCCACTCCTTGCCATAGCTTACAGTTTGCTCGCGTGCTGTTCGCTCAAACTTATCAAATCCATAAGAAGCATTTATGAATACACTCGTCGGGAAAAGATAATAAGAATTTAATTGCAATCTTATCTCTGCGCCCGCTCCTTTTTTAAAGTCGTTCAAGGAGGGCATGTTCCCTGTCCATGCATTACCGAAATCTGTATAAACGGAAAAGAAAATTTTATCAAGATACAAATGCCCGAACTTCGCATCGATATTTCTGAACAGCGGAAAGCGATAAGTTAAGTTTACCCAGCCTGTTTCGTTTCCGCTGATTGAATAAAATGGATATGCTTTCATTCCAACCAAACCGCCTAAATAGAAATCGAAAAAGTCCGGTACAGCAGGACCCAAGATTGAGCCTGCTTTAATCCGTGCGGTAAATGTATGATTTTTCCAGAAAGAAAAACCGTAGCTTGCATCTATTTCGAGCTTATGGAAATTGAAATTATTGTACTGCGGTTTTAACAGCCCGTCTTCAATTACATATTCTCCTTCGGAATTGAATTTATTAAACTCATAGTCGTAAATCACTTCTAATTTTCCGCCTGCCGGATTGATGTCCATATCACGGTTTATCCGCAGAGCATCAAGCGTATATTTTAAACGGATGTTTCTGCCTATCAGATAGGTGTCGGTAGTAGTCGGATATAGTATTGTAGTCTTAGGAATTATAAAACTACCAAGTTTAGCCGAATAGCTGCTAAAAATAAATCTGAATTCTAAATTTTGATTCCTTGAGAAAATGCGGTGCTTCGCAACTAAATCAACTTCGAAAAGATTATAAGTAACATCCGTTCCAACGTCATACGATGGATCGAGCGGATCGAAGGTAATATCAACATCTGCTTCACGGCTGATGTTATACAGTTCAAGAGCTACTTCCGGTCTTAAACCTAGATCGAATAATAATGGTAGTTTGTTTTTGTACTCGAACAATAAGAAAAGATCGCGTTCAAGCCGCGTGTTTATTGAAGCGCCTGCAAAGATTGAATAACGGTTCAGCATGTCGCTTGATGTTACATATAAGCCCGGCTTCAATTTTTCGCCAAACTTATTCGATGTATTATAATTATCGTACCTTAAAAACGGGAAAAACGTAAGCTTTGAAAATGCACCGCCGTATTTATTTTTTTCATAATCCGGGGTTTTGGCATCGTCGAAAAATTTTAGTCTGTCAACATCAAATCTAAGCATATCACCTTTCGGATTATCTTTATCTAACGGAGGATTAGATATCCAAACGTAGTGATTACCCTGCTCAACTTTATTTTGATCATCTTTTTCGATGCGAAAAATTTTATAACCATCGGATGTATAACCTGCATAAAGAATTTCTCCTTCGGGTGAAATTGATGGCATAAATGCGCCGCCGATTACATTCGTTAAACGATTGCTCTGCTTCGTTTCGGGATTATAACGGTAGAGATTGAAAATGCCGGTTTCATCAGAAGCAAAAATTATATCACCGTTTTTATCATAAACAGGATTTCTTACATCAAATTCAGAAGTTATTACTTTCCCGAAATCCCATCCATCGATATTTACTTTAGCAATGTTCCTTGAATGATGAGTTGAAAAATCAAAAATGATATGCCCGTCATCGTTTGAAAATTTTGGATTATAAACCTGTTCGCCATTTCTAAATAATGTAATCTGTTTAAAATTTTTTCCTTCGATATCCACAACTCCGATATTTGATGTTCCGTCAATCTGAAATACGAACACTATAGTTTTCCCGTTGTTGGAAACAGCAGGCTGATTTGCCCTAAGATTATGAGTGAGCCTTGTCTCTTTTTCATTATCTAAATCATAAACGTAAAGATCATGAACGTTATACCAGTACTTGTTATCATCTTCAAGCTTAGCATAAATGATTTTATTTTGGTTTGGAATCCAATCGACAGTTGAACGGACACCTGCTGCTAACTGTTTTTCTTTTTTTGTTTCGAAATCATAAAGATAAACTCCGGAGAAGCTGAAATAATCGGATGATTTGTTGGATATGTAAACAAACTTTTTCCCGTCGGTTGAATACCGAGGATAGAAATTACCAAAACCTTCCTTACCAATAACTTCACCTTGAACCAGATTCGATAATACTTTTTCGCTCCGCTTCCGATAGTCTTCCGATACAAACGTTTTCCATTCATCGTACAGTTCTTCACCTGTAATTCCTAAAACATCTTTAACCGCAGCATCAAAAGTGAAGTTTATAAATTTACCCAAAGCACGACTGATTTTCCGAAGTGCATCCTCACCGTATTTTTGAGCAATAAATTTTGTTAAAGCGAATCCCGAATTATAAACAGATTCATTACCCAGGCTTGTCTTGCCGAACACACCCATCTGATTCCATGTAAGCATATTTCCGTCTAAAGCATAAGAACGTAAAATCATATCTCTATGCGTATCCCACCGGTCATAGTCAAATTCTTTCCGCATGTATTGTGCCGTCCCTTCCGCAAACCATGCCGGAATATTAATAGCAGCCAAAGGATAAGATACAATTACATTTGGAAAACCGTAAAGGATATCAGGTCTCCTCTCATCTTCATAATTTAATACTTGTAAAAAAACTGCCGGTAATCGCCTTGTGGTTTTTAACGAAGCTTGAATTTGAACAAGATGTGTGAACTCATGCGAAATTACATTGCGAAGCCAGTTATGTGTACCTCTTAAATCAGTATCTAAAGCACTCGACCAAATTTCAATCTTGTTATCGAAGAAATAAGTAGCGCCGTTTGAATAATCATCAATGTCTTTAATAACGTAATGAACTGTTTCCGGTTCATATTCGTATAGAGAAGTAATTGGCTCCCAAATTTCATCGGCTATTTTTGCTACAATTGCAGCTGTTCTTTCGGCTCCTTCATGAAAATGAACTTCGACTTTTTCTCCCTTGATGGTTAACCAATTCAGTTCCGGATGAAATTCGGTGAACTGTCCGTAACTTGGATTGAATAAAGCAAAAAGATAAAAGGAAAAAGAAAAAAGAAATAAAAAAAGTGTATTGATTTTTCGCAACGATCCTTCGCAAAAGATTATTTTATTCATGTTTGGGTATTCTATCTCACTTTCAATCAAATTTGTATTATCAGGTTCCTGCCCGAATAGGTTAAAAAATCACCGAAATTATATGTCATAAAAATAAGCGGAACCCACCCTAAATCCCTCTCTTAAAAAGAGAGAAACTTTATTGTAAATTAAACAAAAAGTCGATTGTTCTGTCAGCAAAATTTGTATTGAGTTATGTCTTATAAAAAAAGTAATATACTTAAAAAGGTTTTAAGAACCCTTGTGTCTTAGAGGCTTTGTGGTTGAAAAACAAATTTCAATTGTAGATAAAAGATTTTTATTGCCACTAAGACACCAAGAAACACAGCGTAGCAGTCAGACTGATCCTTCGGAAAAGCTGCAAACAATCAGACTGATCCTTTGGAAAAGTAGAACTCAACCCTACCCTTCTCTTAAGAAGAGAAGGGTTTATTAATAGTGATGTCTTTTTATTCGAAGTTCTGACAGAAATACAAAGTTATCACTGATAATAAGTCTCTCTCTTTTTAGGAGAGAGATTATCCCAAAGGGATGCCTTTGGCAGAGAGAGTTCAAGTACATCAAAAATTATCAGATTGATCCTTCGGAAAAGTAACAAATCAGACTGATCCTTTGGAAAAGTTTACTGAAAAAATAAATTTTTTATATGTAGTAGCACTACGTGAAACTACATTTAGGTCACCTTCAGTTGTTGTCTTTATTTATCCAATAACTTTTCCAATTATTTTATTCAAAATGAATTTGCTGCTTAAAAAAATTTCTGTCCGTAATCGATACATGAAAAACTTTATTTCACCACTGCAATTTTGATTACATTAGTTTCGGTTTTACCGCTCTGTCCTTTAGCTTCAACTCTGGCAAGATAAACACCGCTTTGAATGTCCCTCACATTCCATTTAATCTCGTTATCCATACCTCCAGCAGCATTGTGATTTAATTCATCAACTAAATCTCCGGCTAAATCAAATATCTTAATATTCACGATGGAATTTTCTGATACGTAAAATCTGATGAACGTTTCTCCGTCATAAACAGGATTAGGATAATTATAAGTTAAGTTTTTCGGCATAAATTCATTAACTACGCTTGCTTTACCCGCAGCATCGAGAAAAGCGGAGTTCATATTATTACCGTTTGCTTCCGACCAAAATAAATTTGCCTGTATGCTTCCGATAGTCCATCCTATTAAGTCGCTGCTTTCATTAACGGCAATCAATGCAGCTTTCCCATTCAGATTGAATAAAGAAGGATACGATGTTAAGGCGTTACCTATAGACAATGGGAAGCTTTTTATTATTTTACCCGAACCGCCGTCAATGGCAAATATTCTTCCGTCCTTTGTAACGGCAACTACCTCTGAATTTTTATCGCCTTCAAAATCTGCCGCTAACGGGGTTTGTCCAAAACCTATTTTAAGCGGGTCTGCAAAAGGAAAATTAACAGCTCGGCTTCCAACTAAATTAACTGCATCAATTTCATTTCCGTTTGAAAAAATAATATAATTTTCTCCGTCTTGCTTAAGGTCTGCAACCGCAAACGATTCTATTGACGAAACTCCCGAAATTATAAACTCTCTTTGAACTTTGCCTTCGCTGATTATAGCGAATTTGTTATTGTCCAAAAGAAGAATTGAGGTAAAACTTCCGTTTTTATCTTTTGTTAATGCAAGATCAAAAATTGTTTCGCCGGAAAAAGTGATATGCGTGCCGAGATTATCGAAATAATGCCATACACCTGATCCTTCATTACCGGCGGCAGTGAAAGCGAAGTAATCTTCAATGCCGGTAATCTTTTTTACTTGCGCAGTCAGATTAGTTAAATAAGAATTTACAAATTGCAGCCCATCTTGACTGATAGACTGAAAAGTAAATATCAAAATCTTTCCTTTGTCTGTTCCGATTAAAATTCGCTTTTCACCTGATGCCTGTTCAACAACCACAGGCGGCGCTGTTATTAATTCTCCGACATTCTTTGAATAAAAAACTGAATTACCGTCAAACACATTAACATTAATAAGCGAATCAAAAACACCGATCCCGACTTCGACATTATTTAACAAAAACGCAGCAACTTTCTGATTGGAAAAATTTTGATATGATTCAAAGCCTGAGAACATGTTACTATTCAATTTATATAAATTTTCATCAGCCAGCATGTATAGCCGTAAATCAGAACCATTAATCAACGCAGTTAAATTTGTAACCGGCAGATGAGGCTGAAGCTGATTAAGTGAAATACTCAATAATGGTTTGATGATCGAATCGCCATAGCTTAGCTTAAAGCTCATGCGGTTATCGATTTCCGAAAAATCATAAAAGCTGATTAAGCTGTTAGCACCTGAATTAGAATTCGTATTGGGTCGTGTATTTTTATCAAATTTGTTCTTGAACAACTTAGAAGGATTTGAAGCGTACCAATAATCTTCGATTGTTCCGCCTCCAACTACTTCAGTACCGAAAATCGTAACAAATCTTTCCCCTATATCATAAATTCCGTCGGCTTCTTCTACGGCAATTCCGCGTTTGTTCCTATCGGCATTGATTTTATTCTGTTCCATCTTTTCTTTAATTATTTTTTCATCAATGTGCCAAATTACTATTCCACCTCCTTGAAGAGGAATGTAACTGTCATCATCAATTCCTTTTAAATTTGGAATAGCCCAATCGAATTCGTCAACATCGATAACGACGCCATCGATTGAATCCACCGAAAAGCTGTAAAATCCGGAGGTATCTTTTGTAAAAACTTTTTTTAAAGTATCGCCTGCAAGAATGTAGGTAATAATTGCACCGTCTTTGTTGGCATCGCGAATCCGATTCTCAACTAAAAAATATTCTGTTGAGTTAATCGGAACTTTAAGAATAACCGTATCGGAGGTTGAAGCTGCTATATTTGTAATGAGATTGATGTTGTATTCACCCGGTCTTACGGTAACCGGTTCAGCCCAGCCTAAATAAATTTTTTCCCAGGCAGATGGCTCAGGCGGAAAAACTCCGTTGTAAGCAAAGATTGCTTCGCCATCCATCAAACCAAAACGACCGATTGCACTTAAGCCGGTTTCGGTATCGAATAAATCCGGTAATCCAAGATGACTGGCTATGTTAGCTGCTAATAATCCATTGAATGTAATTTCATAGAGATAAGTTTGACCGAATGATTCAACTTCTCTGTTTTGTGTCTCGGGCAGAATCATTGTATTATTAATCAGAAAGCTGCCGCCCGATACTGAAAAGCCTTGAAAGCTGGAACCAAAAATTTCTTTCAACGATTTTGAACTCAAATAAATTGACGGTAGGTCTTTTTCATTTTCGATGCTGCCCGGAAGAGAAATATCACGCCCTACTCCCGCATGAAAAATAGCGAAGAGATCGTAATCGCCGAAGTTAAATCCGGAATAATGTTGATCGGCTATTTGCCACACTTCGCTTGCAAATTCTCCGAGCAGCGTAAAATCATTTGACTTATTGGGAGGAGAATAATTTCTCATCGTTTTCGAAACAGAAAAAGTATCCGGCAAGACCGTATAACTTATATTCAATTTTCCGTTCGATACTTTCTTAAAATAATTTTTTGCAAACTCTAAGTGAGCTTCAAAGTAGGCTTTATCGTGCGGCAGCGGATCTAAAATTGAATTACCGTAATCTTTACTATAAACGGTACCGAATTTCCCATTACCGAAAGTCGCTGCATCGTTATCCCCTTGAAAATTAACCATTACTGCTAATATTTTAAGTGTATCGGTTTCGGAGTAAACTTTGGGCTGCGAATATGGAAACGGATTAAGTTTGCCTGTAAAAGTTTGGGCAGATAAACTGCCCAAACCAACGATTAATAATACCGGAAAAGAAAAATATTTTAACATTAGATATTAGATTCCTCTGGGAAGACCTCTGCCTGCCTCCTGTATTGCTCCCCAACCAATTGAAATTGTAAAACGCAGTGTATCGTTGAGCGGATGGTTCTCACCGTCTTTAAATACTGAAGTTGTAATATAGCTGAAGTCAAATCCGTACATATCATAACGAATACCGGCACCGAATGTTAAGAATTTTCGGTTGCCGTACGAAGGATCCTCATAGAAATAACCGGCTCGTAATGCAAATAAAAATTCACCGGGAGTACCATACCAGTACTCAAGTCCGGTAGATGTTACGATATCACGCAGCTCTTCTTTAAATGGTTTATCAGCCCAGGCGGTAAAAATCGCTTCATAAAATTCTTTTGCTTTTATGCTGTCCTTGCTTACAAGCAGCTTGCTAAAGTCCAGAGTATAAATTAAAGAATTGTATTCGTCATCTAAGATTTTATAAGCAAAACCAAGTCTGAAATTTGTTGGAATCGGGTCCGATTGGGAACGGTCTATGTAAGAAATTTTTGGACCTAAATTGCTTAAGTTCATACCTATGCTGAAACGCCTGCCTATGTCTTCATCGATAAAGGGTATGACTAATCGTTCCGGTCGCCACATTGCTCCAACGTCAAAACTAACGGTGGTAGCAACTCCTCGCCCCTGCTCTTCGGCTGTTGGCTGGTCGGATAAATTGCTATGAATCAGCCTGAAATTAAACCCTAGACCCCAATCCGGATGAATTTTTGTGGCGTAACCTAAAGTAAGGGCTGCATCGAAGGAACGGAAGGTACCTAAAATTTCGGGAGAATCGGGACCGGTTCTTGCAAATTCGCCGAAGTTCATGTAAGTGATGCTTGCCGTTACGCTTCCGTCCAAATCCTCAATATACTGCCGGAAAGTCAGGTAGTCATAAAAGATATCAAGATTGAACGCAGGCAGCCAGTTGCTGTGAGTAATGCTTAACTCAGTTCCTGTTAAGAATGCTATCCCAGCAGGATTCCAAAATATTGCAGCCGAGTTATCAGCTAAGCCGGTTCCGGATTCTCCTAAAGCACCGCCTCTTGAATCAGGCGCTAAAAGTAAAAATGGTACGGCAGCTTCTCCTTGAGCATAGGTGTCTTTTGGCAGAAATCCGAGCATCAAACCGACCAAAATTAGCCTAAATATTACTTTCATTTTTTCTCCTCCGATAATTGGATAATCTAATTGTTAATAATTCTTGTTAAATAATATAATTATAATTGTGGAATAACCATGAATTTACATTGCTCATTTTACCACAGCAAGCTTACCAAGCACACTGCGATTGTATTCGCCATCAAGAGTTTTTACGATGATCTTGTAAAGATAAGCACCGTTTGCAATCTGATTTCCGTCGGCATCTCTGCCGTCCCAATCTATCTTTACAAATTTATCGCTAATGCTGTTTTTTTCAATTTCTTTAATTAAGCGTCCGGCAACAGTATAAATTTTTATTTGAACGTCAATTACCCTGTTTAAATTTTGCTGGAATGTAAATGTGGTCGAATTAGAAAAAGGATTAGGATAATTGTAAATATCTCTTATTACTAAATCATCTCCGCTTACTACCGTAAAATAAGCAGTTTCTTTCGAAAAATTATTAAAAACATCCCAGGCTTTAATTTCGATTTTATGGTCCCTTTCTTCAAGTCTGTTAAATTTATATTCAATCCTTCCAGATTTTCCTCCGGCATCCATATCGCCAATAAAGTAGTTTGTAAAATCGATGGGATTGTTTATTTGATCATTCATTAATCCTTCAAGTTTGTGTCCGATGCCTGTGCCGGTTGTATTCAATCCGGTTTGATCATACAGCTTTGCAATAAGAGTAGTATTGGGTGCAACTAAATAAGCATTTTCAAAAGAAGCGTCATCAAAATAAATTTCTATTTCAGGTCCTTTGCCATCATCAACAGCAGTTGAGTCTGTTCCGCCAATGATTATGTTTGAGGTAAAACCTAATCCATCCGACTCTTGATTGAAAAAATAAATTATGATTTTTCCGTTTTTGTTTTCATAAGAAATATCTTTCGGTACTACAAAATCGGCATTGAATTTTCCGTTGATTACAGAAATTCTTCCTCTAAAAATCACTCCGCCTTGAATAGTCATCGGGTAATTATTTATTTCAGTCAGTAATACCGTTCTTTCGGAATCGAAAACTGCTAAAATTCCCTCACCCGAAAAATCTTCCCAAACGTTATTATCTGTATCTTTAATAACGCCGTTAATTCTAACAGTGCTTAAAGCCTGTAATTGGATATCTGAAGAAGAATTTCCGCCTGCCGAACCGACTGTAACATATTGCCCGTTTATTGAATCTATAGAAGCGGTATACTGGGGAATAAGTAAGCGTAGCGTCGGATCGCCAAAGATAAAATACTTTTGATCGTTGACAGAATAAAACGATTGCTTTGTTAGGAAGCTTGCCTTACCTATAGGTATAGAGAGGTTTAAAGTATCTCTAGGAGTATTAAATAAATCTGCAAAGAACTGATACATTAACAGCTGATTTTGAGTTGAATAAACTAATCGAGATGAAGTGAATGACGCAATTGTTCCACCATCTTTTTTTAGGAGCATTACATCATTTGCACTTTGAAAATTCGGGATATCAAAATAACCAAAGTCACAGGTAGCAGCAGTTAAGAACAAGTAGCGATTATTTTTTAACTGAGGAACTGTCACGCTTTTCTCATATACAACTTCATGTGTCCACAATTCAGGGCTGCCATGCCCGATAAAATTCATCACCAATGTGCCGTTGTTAAATGCATCGATAATTGCCCTGTTAACAGCAGGTTTCCTTCTGCCAGCGCTTGTTAATTCGACCGGGTAAGCCGCCAAATAAATTTTATTGAAATCGAATGATTTCGGAATAATTGAGTTTGCCAAATTTTCGTTAGGACGAGTATGCTCAGCTCCTTCAAATTGAGTTTGTGATGTTACACCGTCATCTGAAACAAGAGTTATTAAGTTTCGCCAGACACCCATGTCACTTTCTTGCTCGTAATAAATTATTTTATCTACCGCTGTGTTTGCTTCGGCTGCAGATTGGGCTGTAATCCTACCTATAGCAAGGTCAACCATAGGATCATCCCCGCTTACTTTCACAAAGAAATCGTCTGAAGTAAATGATCCTCTGTTTATTGAAGCTAAAATTAAATACTCCTCTGTTTGCCACGTTGGTATGAAGTTAGTACCATATCCTTCAACATTTTTAAAATCATAGGTGCCTACACCGAACAACAGTACGTATTGCGGCTTAATAGTCCAGGTATCATAGGCATATTTGATAAAATCTCTCATGGCAGTTACATCCCTAAGTCCTCCCCCAAACTCATTGAAGATTTCATCTACGTCAACCACAATAGTTGATAAAGTAACTTTCGACTCATTCTGGCGGTAGTTCTTTAAACGTATTGCCGCATCTTTGAAATTTTTATGAGTAATAATTATAAACTTAGCTCCATCCGTTATTCCTCTCAGATTCGAATTAGGAACTTCAACGGGATTTGATGGAGATTTAAAATTATTATTTGCTATCCCGATGTATTTTGAAATTTTATTTTCACTCTCTTGAATTTGAAATCGGTACTCTCCTCCACTGTGCATTATTGGATTTGAAATTAATTTAACTTCGGAAAAATCGCTTACATCGAAAACCATAATGTTGGTAGATGAAAATCCATTTAAATTATATTGAAGAACTGCCGAAGTATCTTTTGAGAAGAAAAGCAAGAAATCATTAAATGCCTTTAATTCTTTTTCATAATACAATTCATAAAAATCAAGGTAACCAGCATTAGTAATAGATGTTGTAGTGATTTTCATACCCGCTACGCTTCTGTTTTCCGGCAAAACTCCGTTGAAGGATGTTTCAATTGTATGCTCTATTCCCGTTATATAACTGGAACCGCCATAGCCAAGAAGTAATTGTGAATGAATTTGAAGAGTATTTTCAGTTACCTGCAAAGTAAAAGGGTCTGCCGATCCATTAATAAATCTTATTCGATAACGTATGGGTGAAGATTCAATCCTTCCGTCAAGTTTAATCGGCGGGAAAGAGTTAGAATTTTTCGAAGGAGTAAAATCTTGCCCTAAAAATATTCTTCCTGTTTTCCCTAAGTTAATCTTATCCTCTTCCCATGCTGCAAATGCCTTTGTAGAAGGCTGCAGGTAATATGAAGCTTGGTTAAGCCCCGGCTTATTTTGAATCCTCCTTCCTTGTTCACCTCCCGAAGTAATCCAGTAATAATTCTCATTCGAATAGAGATGAAAATATCTGCTGATTTTTTTTGCTGAAGTATCATAATCCCAAAAATGATTTCCTCTCCCGTAGAATAGGATATAATCATTCTCATCAAACTTACCGTCATCTTCTCCGACTATAAGAATTGTATTTTCAATTAGGTCAACCGGTCTTGGCGGTACAACTTTCTCGGGAAGCATTTTGCCGCCGTTGTTATAAATTTTTATCGTGCGAGGATCCACGGTATTTGGATCTATTCCGAATGAAGGCAGCATTGACCTGGTAATTCTATAAATTCCTTCTTCGGGTGCCTCAAATCTTACCCACTTGCCGCTTGACAGCACACTGTTAGTTTGAATTTTATCCAAAGAATTTTTTCGGCTTTCGATCTTCCAATTTTTAGCTGTTTGATAATTCAATACGGCTTCCGCTATAAATTCATCAGCGGCTTCACTCGATATTTGCTGTTGGCTGGAATAATTTATTCTGAAGAGAATCTTAGTATAAAGCTTTATAGTATTAGTTAACGGATCGAATTCAACCGGGAAAATCCGGATAGTTTGAACTAACAAATCACGAACTAAACCCGATTCACCGAAAGTAACTAAGCTATTATGTGGTGTATACTTGAAATAATTTTCATCAATGGAATACTCAGGTACAGGTAAACCATTTTGCTTAACGAGCTTTGGAAGAGGAATCAACTTGCCGGTTTTTTCTGAAACATTATAGTTGAGTACTTCGATTGTATTGCCGTACTCGGAAGGAATCCCGATATTGAATCTTCTTTCCGGAATTGAAGGCATGCCTGAACCGGATTCTGATGACAAATATCCGTTTTGGAGGACAATGTTTAAATATTCGCTCCCGTTCAAACTTACTTTGGAAGAATCCAATAACGAAAGCGTATACTCTATGAGAATAGAATTTTTGTCGGATGAAATAATTCGTAGGTCATTCCGGGAAAAGATCGGCATGCAAATTAAAAGAATGATTATAGAGATTTTGCTTTTCATAAATAATATTTAATGATTACTAAATTACGAATTATAATCTAAGAGTTCGATATAACCTGTAATCTATTTTTATTTGTAGCAAAAATCTCTATTTATTCTCCTGAATTTTGTTCGAAATTTAGTTAATGCTAAACGACATAATCAAGTCAATTATAGAAGTTTTTATTTTCAAGCAAAATCAGTAAAACACAGGGTTAAATCTTAAAGTCCTAACAAATTTTTTTTTTCTTTTAGTGCCGTTATACAAAACTCAATATGTTCATCAAGAGGTATTCCCAATTCTTCAACTCCTTTATAAATATCTTCTCTTGAGACGGTTCGTGCAAATGCTTTATCTTTTAATTTCTTCTTAACAGATTTAACCTCAACTTCTGCAATAGTTTTATTTGGTCTTACATAAGCTACGGCGGTTAAAAATCCGGCTAATTCATCGCAGGCAAATAAAACTTTTGATAAAAGCGATTCACGTGCAACACCGGAATAATTTGCATGTGACAGTATCGTCATTCTGAATTCTTCTCCAAATCCTTTCTCTTTTAATATCTCAGAGCCTTTGAATGGATGCTCCGCTTCTGTGGGAAACATCTCGTAATCAAAATCATGTAAAAGCGCAACGTTACTCCAGTAGTCTTCATCCTCATTGTATTTTTTTGCATAAGCCTTAACGCAAGCTTCCACCGCATAAGCATGTTTTAGCAGGCTGTCGGATTTTGTGTATTCTTGAAGAATGCTTAAACAGTAATCTCTATTTCTCTCATTGTTGTCCATTTAAAACTCCTAAGAATCAATAAACAATTTTATAATTTCGGAACGATCCTTTGGAAAAGACCGAATAATTTTAATTTAAGAAATTTCAAGAATTAGCCGGATTAAAAGACGGACATAAATCAGCTAAGACACATTGTAAGCATTTGGGTCTTCTTGCTATGCAAATGCGCCTTCCGTGCGATGCCAATAAATGCGAAGAAAGAGTCCAATCCACTTTAGGGAACATGTCTTTTAATCTATATTCAATTTTCTCCGGGTCAGTCGAATCAATGAAACCTAAAAGTTTTGATAATCTTCTAACATGAGTATCTACAGCTATTGCCGGAATGCCAAACGCATTCCCGGCTACTACTGATGCTGTCTTCCGCCCAACACCCGGAAGAGTTGTTAATATATCAAAATCTTCGGGTACTTTACTGTTATGTTTTTCAACTAATTCCTTACAGCAAAGCTTGATGCTTTTTGACTTTTGACGATAAAAACCGGTCGAAAAAATATCCTTCTCTAATTCTTGAGTCGGAGTCAATAAAAAATCATTTGGCGTTTTGTATTTTTTGAAAAGAGTTTTAGTAACAATATTCACTCTCTCATCGGTACATTGCGCTGAAAGTATGGTTGCAATTAAAAGCTGGAAGGGATTAGAATATTCGAGAGCCGATTTAGCGGCGGGATATTCGTTTTTTAAAAGATCAAGAATTTTTAGGGCTCTCGCCTTTTCAGATTTTGACTGCATCTTTATTATATGTGGGATGATTAATTTGTAAACGTTCAACGGGAATGTTATTTAGTATGTGGCTCTGTATAATCTCTTCAACCTCGTCAATAGTAACGCCGCCGTACCAAATTTGTTCCGGGTAAATAACAATGCTTGCACCAAATTCGCAGGCATCCAAACAACCGGATGAATTAACCCGGACATCGGCTTTAAGTCCAAGTTCTAATATTCTTTTTTTAAATTGTGCTTTAAGCGAGGGACTCCCTTTATCGAAGCAGCAGCCACGCGGATCTTCGGCAGGTCTTTTATTTTCGCAAATGAATATGTGTTTTTCAAATCGTCTCATGCATTTTCTGATTAAATTAAATATTAAACGAAAAATTTAGTCTACCACAGTTAAAGAATTCTATCCATGCAGAGGGATAAGGAACGGCTATTTTTTAGTTAGAATTGTAAAAACTTTGTAGCGCGTACGGGATTCGAACCCGTGATCTCCGCCTTGAGAGGGCGGCGTCCTAAGCCACTAGACGAACGCGCCTGTATAACTTGGTTGTGGGTAGTTGGGGATTGGAGGTGGTAGATAGTTGTATGTAGTCTGTTGTTAGTTGTTTAATTAGGACACCAGATTAATAATATTAACAAAACTTCCAATCCCAAACTTCCAACATCCTACTTCCAACCCCCTACTTCCAACTTCCCATATCCCAAACTTGCTGCCCCGTCAGGGATCGAACCTGAACTCTTCTGATCCAGAGTCAGACGTGTTGCCAATTACACCACGGGGCAGTGATACAAAATTAAAGATAGGTACTTAAATATCAAAATATAGTTAATAAGCGGTTCATATAATCCATTCGTTCAACCGTTATCTGTTAATAAATTTTAATAGAGTGCCCAATTTTACTTTCCTATTAGCTTATTAGATAATATCTTACGTACCGACAAATTGATTTGTTGAATAAAACAATTATGATAACCAAACTAATAGTCTTTTTAATCTTCACAAGCTTTGTCGAGCTGCTCTCACAAACATATATTTATGAATATTCCTTCGGAAATTTTAAAGATGCCGCTGCTTTTCATGTCAATCCGGCGGGTGTAATTTATGCAGCTGACCGCGGTACTAATGAAATATATAAACTAGATACATTAGGAAATGTGTTGAAAGAAACCGGCGGTTATGGTTGGGATAGAGGTGCCTTTGATGAACCGGTAGATATTTTTGCTACAACTCTAAATATTTACGTCGCCGATAAAAACAATCACCGCATTCAAAGATTCGATAAAGATTTAAATTTTATTTCGCAGCTTTATACTCGTAATGCGGATAACCCTGATCTGAAATTTGGTTATCCGTTAGCTTGTGCTACTTCAAATATGGGAGATCTTTTTATTCTCGATTCGGAAAATACACGGATATTAAAATTTGATCTGTTTGGAAATTTTAACTCCACATTCGGAAGCATCGATGCAGGTTCGTTTGTATTGTCACATCCTTTGAAGATGCGGATTTCTCAGGATAATAATATTTATGTACTAGATGACGGTAAAATCATTGTATTCGATCAATACGGAAACGGACTGCAAATAATCGATGCAGAAAAAAAACTTAAGAATATTAATATTGTTCATAATATTTTAACGACTAATACTGATGATGAAATATTCATTTTAAATCTGAACGTTCCTTCTGCTCAATTTAATGCTGTTAGTTTAATCGGATACGATCTAAATAAATCTCTAATAAATTCTCTTTTATACAAAGGCAAATTATACGTCTTAACTCAAAACGAAATTTCTGTTTTTAGTTACCATCCATAAATAGGAACTAATAATTTATATGGGGAAGAGATTAAATTTATCCCGTTCCATGAGTGTTAGAGTAATTTTATTTTTCTCCGCCTTACTTTGGTGTGCCGGGTTTCTACTGCCTGCGATTTTGGATGATCCCCTCTCTTTAAGTGTAATTAATCCATTCCTTAATTTATTGTATTCTAAGGTTTGTCATCAATCGGAATTAAAATCGATCCACATTAATGGCGCAGCATTATTAATTTGTGCGCGGTGCAGCGGTATATACATCGGCGCATTGAGTGCATCTATCCTTCTTATATTTCAATTTAGAACGGCAATGAATAAACTAACACCACTGTTAATTGCCTCGCTGCTGTTACTAGCAGATGTACTTCTCTCAACAATAGGTGTCTATGCTTATCAAAAAAGTATTGCACTCACCACCGGAATAATTTTCGGTTCGATTGTATTTCTTTATATTTCAAATGAGATAGAAAATTTTCTTTTAACAAAATCAGCTAAGCTGCATGGATAAAAATAAAATTCTCTCGCCTTTGGTTTGCGGTTTCGGTGCTGCAGTTTTTGCAACAGTACCTGGAATGAAAAGTGTTACCTGCTGTTTAATCATTCCGGGTGCGGGCATCTTAGCGGTTTACTTGTATCAAAGAACTATCGGATTCTTTGAAAAAATTCCCATTGAAAGAGCTTTTTTCCTCGGATTAATGACAGGCATCTTTGCGGCTATATTTGCAACAGGTATCGATCTAATTATTACATTAATTACAAAAAGCAATGAATTTATCGAGGCACTACCATACACAGAATCAATGATGAGAGACTTTAATTTGGGTCCTCTGATTGACGATACAATGAAGTTACTTAAACAAATTGAAGCAGATATCAGAACGACGGGCTTTTCCCCTATGTATGCTTTCCTTATACTTTTCAGCAATGGAATTATAAACACCATTTTCGGCATTTTAGGAGCCTTGTTAGGAATGGTAATAATGAATAAGAGAATTTCGTCATAACCTCTCGATAAACATGTTAATTGCGGTAATCTTTTTCGGTCATCTGTTATTTGCCTTGATTATCTTTACAAAAAAATGGCAGGAAGAAAATTTAGTATCCGGTTTATTAAATCTTGGTTTGATAGGATTGTTATTTGCTGTAGGCTGGTCTATAACAGGAATGATTGCAAAATATTTAATGGCGCCTGAAGGATTTGGAATTTACTTTGACAGAGATACTTTTTCACTTGCGCTTTTATCGATAGCCGAATATTTCTTTTACCGTATGTATTATAAAGAAGAACCTACTGAAGCCGGTACGGAAAAACAATAATTGCCGCTTGTTCTTCCCTCCTCTGAGAATTATCTAGCGGTTCAAACCGCCATTGCCTTAATGAATTTATTGCTGCGTTTTCAAGTTTTGTATCGGCTTTGATTAGAGGAATGATAGTTCCTACCGTTCCGTCAGGAAGAATTGTAAACCTCAAGCGGATATCAATTTCTTTGTAAACACCTTCGGGATAAGCGGGTATAATGTAACTATAAATTTTTCGAATTCCTTTGCCGCCCCAATCGATATCATATCCAAAACTGCCGTCCCCTGCCGCTTTGTTGCCTTGACCGGGAGTAGTCACTTTTGAATTAGTGGTTTCTTTAGTTTCAGTTGCTGAAGTAGTAGCTTTTTCTTTTTGTTTATCAGCCGGCTTTATTACGTTTTCTTCGGAAGTATGTTTTGCAACCGGAAGCTCTACTTCTTTAACTTCATGACTTTTGTCGATTGTTTGATTTTTCTCCTGCGTTTCTGCTAATTCCTCTACTCTCTCTATTCTTGTACCGATTGCACCTGCTGAACCGGTTTCACCCGAAGTGCCGAAGGAGAGCTCTACATAATCTCTTGGAGGATATTCGAATGAAATTTTAATAAATATTAGTAGAATCAATATCAATCCATGAAGCAGAATAGACGCTGAAATTGATAACTGTCGAATCGATGAATAAGTCATAGTTCTCTCTGTAATAATAATCGTTTACAATTTTTCTTTTTCGGTTTCAATGGTAAACTTATCAATTCCTGATGCTCTTGCCGCATCAATCACTTTGATTACAAGCTCAACTGCAACGATTCTGTCGGCGCGAATGATTAAATTATCATCGGCACCGGCACCTCTGAGGATACTTATTTTTGCAGGAAGTTCATCCAACCCCACTTCCTCGTTTCCTACATAAACACCGCCGCCGGCAGTTAGTGTAACAATTAATCTTGAAGGTACTGCTTGTTCGTTTGTTTTGGAACCGGGTAATTTAACTTTCACTCCCGTCTGAATTACAAATTGTGAAGTGAGTAAGAAAAATATCACAAGCAGCAGAACAATATCTGTTAAAGAAGAAAAACTAAAAATGCTAAGCGGTTCTCTTGATATTTGAAATTTCATAGTAAGCCTTTAAATATCTATTTCTATTTCTTCATCTACTTCAACTAATCCGCCGGAAGAATCCTGAATAATGTCAACAACATCATTGGCAACAATTTCCATATCGCCGACTAATTTTTTAACGTAGTTGAGGAAGTAGTTGTAAAATGCCAGCGCCGGAATTCCCACTATCAATCCAAATGCTGTAGTAGTAAGCGCTTCCCAAATTCCGCCGGCAAGATCGCTTGGATTTGCGGCACCCTGCAAGTCTTCAATCGTCATAAATGCAGTAATCATTCCTGTAACGGTACCTAAAAAACCTAACAACGGAGCAATACCCGAAACTGTAGCTAAAACGGAAAGACCTCTTTCAAGTTTACTTATTTCTTGTTTTCCGGCATTTTCAACCGCTTCTTTAACACGTTCATGTCCGAGGCGGAATTTTTTTAAACCTTTACGAATGATATTAGCTACAGGAGATTTCTCTTCCATACAGTAGCTGATAGCTCCCGAAATATCTTTCTTTTTAATTAATCCTCTTATTCTGACCATAAAAGCCGGAACGTTTATTTTTGCTTTTCTCAATACAATATATCTATCGATTACAACGGCAATCCCGATTATCGAGCACAACAAGATAGGATACATCATAAAGCCGCCTTTAATGAAAATTGAGAACAGGTTCATATTATTCCTTTATTTTGTTTTGTCAACAGCTATTTGTTTACGAATTTTTCTGCATCTGCAACACTGCTAAAACCACCGACCCTGACTCTATACCAGGTCCCTCTGCCAGGAATTTCAGCACGTTGAATGAAAGCACTTAATCCCTGCCTTTTTAATCTTTCCACTTCAGCCGCTGCTTTTGCCTGAGACTGCCATGAGGATACCTGCACTACAAACGTATCGCCCGATTTATAAATATTATCTTTTACTCTTTCCAAATCAACCGCTGGTTTTAACTCAGTTACAATAGGTTTAGTTTCCTTTGGTTCAGGTACCTTACGTACCGTTTCCTTCTTCTGATCGGGTCCCTGGCTTAGAGCGGTTGTATCAACAGCAGTAATTTTTGTTTTGAAGACAGCCGGATCGATTGGATCATAAGTAATTAAATTACCCATGTTAGGCAAATATGGATAGGTAACAGGAATTTCATAATTTCTATTAATAACCACCGGCGTTCGTAAAATACTCGCTTTGAGAGAACTGCTCTCCGGTTCTTTTTTACTTAGCATGGTATTCAACCAGTTGTAAAGGAGCCATCCGATTACAATAACCAGAACTGTCCCTAATACAACAAAAAACCGGGCTGCCGAACTCCTTTTTCTGTAACTTTCTTCAAGTGTTTGTGTACGTTTTCTAAATTCGCGTTCAATTATTTCTTCAACAGATTCTTTTTGCTTTTCTTCTTCAGATTCAAATTCACCGGACAAACTGAAATCCTTGCTTAAAGCTGTTTTCTTTTCAATATCATCTTCGAAACTTGTTGGAGTAATTTCAGCTTCCAAATCTTTTTCTAATGTTTCCTCAATCTCGCCTGAATCGAAATCCCAATTTTGTAATTCTTCCTCCTCAGTCTGTTCATCTTCGAGTGGTGCAATAAATTCAGAAGTGATAGATTTAACCCGCTTAAAATTAGTTTCACTCTCTTTTTCTTCAATAAAATCTTCCTCTGCATCGGTTTTCTTTTTTGGTTCCGGAATATACTTTTCTTCATCGATCTCCTGCAGCGATTTTTCAGCTTCTTTTATTGCTTTACCCAATTGGGAAGATTCTACATCTTCGGTTTCACCCTCGGAAAACTTACCAAAATCCCATGCGAATGAGGAATACGAGTCTTCATCTTCTGTAATCTCATTTTCCTCTCTTTCGATGTCTAAAAGTGCTTCTTCGGCAATTTGTTTAGATAATTCTTCGCCAAAATCCCACGGCAAATTTTCAACTTTTCGCTGTTCCTTTATTTCATCTCCGGCAGACTTAATAATAACCCCTTTGCTTGAAGGCACTGATTTTCTCTTTGTGGATTTTTTATCCAACATAAATTCAAGTTGGTTTTCGTCTTTACGGAAAGAATCGAACACTAATATTTCATTTCCTTTAGAATAATTTTGAAGCACAGTCGCGTTAGTGATTAACTTATCTACTTTAGTATCAATTAATTTTAAGAGTTCATTTCCGGTAGGCGGAATGAAATATTCGGTACTTTTAGCACTTCCAACCGGAATAACCGGCTTGCCAAAACTCAAGCTAAAATGTGAATCGATCGGGTAATAATTTTCGGTACGCACGGCGGGAATGTTAAATAAAAATTTATCTTCTTCGGACATATTTGGTTCGGATGAGTATTGAACAATTTCGGTATAAATTACTTCGTTTATTTCATCGGGATATTCCTGCCTCCGCTTGTTAATCTTTCCTTTTTTGACTTCGAATATTCCTACTCCCTTTAGATGTATTGCGTCTCCGGGATTAGCAATATGCGCAATCTTTGTAAGAAACAGCTCAAAAAAGATTTTTGCATCCGAATCGGACACACCTACAATCTTGGCAATTTTTCTAACTAACTCAGCTTTGGTCATTTTTTATATTATCCTTTATTAGACGGGGTTACCATCTATAATTTAAGCCTGCGATAATATCAACCGGAGTTTCCCGGTATCCATCCCAAAGATAATTCTTGTTATTAAGCAAATTATTCAACTGCAAAGTTAATGAAAAATTCGGCATAAATTTATATGAAAAATTGAGACTAAAATCTATGAAGGGTTCAATTTCCTTTTCGTTGTTTATATCTACATAACTCTTTGATGCATAATCCAATTTCACTCCGGCTTGGACACCAAAATTGAAGTTATACGAATACGCTAAAGCAGCACGAAGTGCAGGATGATAGGGAATAATTTGGTTCAACGTGTCTGCGGTTCTGGTATCGTTTAATTTTATCGTGCCGTAAAACATACCGAAAGGACCGGGATGAAATAATAAATTAAGATATGGAGTGAAGCTCTTTACTTCATCAGCGGTTTTCAGGTCAAATTTACCGGAGCTAATTGTGTCATGATAAGGGTAATTGGAAGCATAGAAGTATCCCAATCCGCCGTCAATTTGAAAGTACTTGTCGTATTCATACTTAACAGCAAAGTTCATAATGGTAGATTTTTTGAAATAGTGATTAATTACACTTCGATAATTTAAATACTCATTTTCCCTTAAGAAATCACCGGCTGTAAGGAATTCGGCAGCAGGCGCATATTCACCGAAGAAGGATAAATTTTTATCAACTTTCAGCGCTACTGCAAGATAAGGAGAAAAATAGTTTTGACTTTTTGTTGCAGCATAATTAAACCCAAAGGATGCTCTTACCAATTTTGTAACTTCAAGTCCCACTGTTGTTTGCATATTCAGAAAATCTCTGGCGCCGTGTTGTTCTACGGCTACCGGAAAATCAATATGGCTTTCTAACCATTGCCGGAGGTAATAAATTTTAGCCCCAAAAGTAACATTCTTAAGCAGCACCTTAGCCATACCATTAGCTCGAAGCGTATTTTCAGAAAATTTTTCGTCGCTTAAAAAAGTGTAATTATCCCCGACAGAAAAATCGTATATGAGTAATTTATTAGAAAGGTTGTTCATCGAAAATGAAAAATTCCCTTTATTTAAATTTCTTTTAAAAGTTGTATCGGGAAAGGCAAATAATTTATATGAAGATAAGCCGTAATCTCCATGTAATTTGAAGTTAGTATAAGGCAAAAAATCGGCGTCATTACTTATGATGTAAGATAAATTCGCAACTCCCGTTATTGAATACCGATCTGTATTTTCAATTTTATTTTTAAAAGCATCTTCGTATTCATACGCACGTCTGTTCATGCCTAAACCTATTCCTTCAAGAATTAAATTATCTGCCGTATATGTATAACGAAATTTAACAGAAGGAAGCGTATACAAACCGACTCCGGCGGAAAGATAACCGTTTAAATAATCAGCATTGTCAAACAATTTAATTTCATTTTTCATGGGATGAGAAGGTTCTCTCAAACCAAGTTCTTCCGGCGTAAAGCGCGGTTTGATGAATTCCTCTGAGATGGTTGAGACAAATTCCGGAGCTAATTTATCGGATATTTGGACCGAAACCACATCGGTGCCGGTAATAACAAAATCCGGAAGTTCTACATTTGGGTTAGGCCTGTCATCTTGAGCCGCAGCGGTTAATGAAAATAAAAATAATGTTATAAAAATCTTTTTGATCATTTTAATGTCCTCAGCTTAGTTTGAGCTTCAATCCCGAGCGGGTCTCCCCTATGTACGCTCAGTACGGTTCTAAACATCTCCTTTGCTTTTTCATAATCTTTTAATTCAACATAAATATCACCCATCTTCAAATAAGAACGGGCTAACCATTCGGTATATGATGAAAAAATTGTTCTAACTCTCACGAAAGCTGTAATAGCTTCGGTAAGTTTTTTTTGTTCGTAAAGAGTAAGCCCTAAATGGAATTGCGCTTTTGCACCCAGATCATCCGATCTTTTCTCTGCGAGATCTTTAAAATAAATTTCAGCATTTTCATAACGTTTAGTTGCAAGCTCGATCAATCCAAGTTCAAATTTCGATTTTTCGGCAAAGATAGAACCACGATAATACTGAACGATTTCATCATAAACTTCATACGCAGCAGCAATATTTCCCTTGTTTACAAGTGTATTAGCTTTTATGAAGAGCAGTTCCGGTATTCTATTAGAATTGGAAAAACTGCTTACGCCTTTGTTTATTGCAGCTAATGCCGCATCATAATTTTTTTGCTGATTATAGATGTTGCAAATTTCAATAATAGCCGCTACCGCAGATTCGCTGCTTTTGTAAGAATCAAACACCATATTAAAATTGAAAAGCGCTTCATCAAGCTGTGCAAGATTTTGAGCGCTCTTCCCTATCCAATAATATGCATCCGGAACAAATTTACTCTTCCGAAAATTCGAAATAAATTCTTTGTAACTTGCTTTTGCAGCTTCATAGTTTCTTAAGCTGTAATAAATTTCTCCTTTTTTGAAAAAGAGCTGATCGGAAAAGCTTAATCCGGGATTCTTCATAACAAATTCATCAATCAAAGAGACAGCTTTTTCCGGTTGTCCTAATGCTACGTAGCTGTACTGTATTCCATTGATCGCATCGAAAACGTTATTCGAATTAGGATAGTTTACTACAACACGTTGATAATTAACTATTGCCGAATCATATCTGCCTAAATTAAAATATGCATCCCCAATTGAATAATAAATTAAAGAACCAAGTGTAGAGCGCGGGTATAAATTCAATACACTTTGATAATTAGAAATTGACTCGCTAAAATTTCCCTGCTGAAAATAAATCCAACTTACAACAAAAAGAGAACGGTCGGCAAATTCGGAAGACGGAAATTTTTCTTGAAGATTTCTAAATTCATTTATCGCATCGTTGATCTGACCGGCTTTATAGAGAGCTTGAGCATATTGGTAGTGAACATAAGAATTATTTGAAGTTCCCAAACCTGTCTTGAACAAATCTTTATACACGTTGCTTGCGGCTGTATAATTTTTGCTTCCGAAATAGCTGTCGGCTAATCTCAATCGCACATCTACAATTTTGGTATCGCGAGGATATTTCTTTATGAATTCCGAAAATTGGTAAGCCGCATTTTCATATTGACGAATATTGAAATAACAGTATGCTTTGCCATATAAGCTTGAGTTCGCAAGTTCGGGATTTGAAGGATCGACACCATCATAATACTTAAGTGCATCGGAATAATTTTTTGAAGCAAAATAACTTTCGGCAAGGAAGAAGTTAACCTTATCGCTTTCGAAATGCGGATCACTTTTTTCAATCAAGCTCAATTGAGTAATCGCATCTTTATAGCGTTTAAGATAATAGAAGGAAATTCCGAATCCCAATCTTGCACGATTAACTAAATCATCCTGAACACCGGCGACATTAAGAGCCGCTTCGAAACTCATTCTTGCAGGACCGAATTTTTTTCTGTTCAAGTCAATCTCGCCTAACATCGTGTAGGCTCTGCTTCGAGTGTCAGAATCAGGTGAATTCACAGCAGCTTTCAAGTAGTTTTCCGATGCTTCAAATCTTTTTGAGTTGAAGAATATAACACCCATCTGATATTGAACATTACTGACAAGTTCATGATTAGGATATCTTTCCATAAATTCTTTGTAAATGTTGTATGCTTCACTGTCCTGTCCCGCATATCTCTTAGCTTCAGCTTTCCAATAAAACGATTTAATTCCTATGCTGTCGCTTTCTTCAGATAAGAGATTAAAAATTCTATAAGCATCGTTATATTTTTTTTGCTGAAAATAAGACCAGCCCAATCCGTACTTAACTTCTCTAATCACATCCGATGAGGGAAAGTTCTGAATAATTTCAAGATAGGTTTTTTCGGCATTCTCATATTCTTGAACGCGGTACTGTGAGTTAGCAAGAAGGTAAAGACTTTCGGCATATTGATCTAACGGAAGATTTGCAAGCATCGGATTTTTTAGCTCAAGTATGGAGGAATGATAATCTTTCAGCTTGAAGTAGCAAATCCCGATTCGTATTTGTGCCGACACAGCTAACGGGCTTTCGCGGTGATAAGAAAGCAGCCTATCATAGTAGCTAACGGCTTTCTCATAATCTCCAATTTTTTCATAAACCGATGCGAGAGTATAGATTGTATAATCTATGTACTTATTATTACTTCGCTTTTGAACAGCTTCTTCTAAAAATTGAATTGCTTCTTCAAGTAAATTTTGGGCAGAGTAAGATTCCCCTATCCAATAAAGTGCTGAACCGATGTGCTCGCTTTCAGGATACTCATCTAATAATTGCTTCAATCTGTCTCTGCTTTTACTGAATAATTTTTGTTCGAAATAAATCAAGCCGAGACGATACAAAGATTTATCTCTAAAATTCGACCATTTGAAATGATTAACTAAAAATTCAAACCCGGCAGCGGCAGCATCAAGATTACCGGAATTAATTAATGATTCGGAAGAATAATACTTCGCGGCAGCATAAAGTTCATCTTTTAATTGATAGTTAGAAAAGAAGTCATCGAACAATTTAACTGCATTCACAAAATCGGATGAATTGTATGCAAACATGGCATCGTTAAATTTTTCAGAAGCAGTTTGAGCAGGGAGATATCCGGTAACACTTAAAAAGAATGATATGAAAAAGATTAGTCGTTTCATTTAAAACTCAAAATTTCAAAAATGATTATTCCAAATATAGCACCGCAGAGCGACGCTGCGAAATTTACAGCATCATTACTTATCCATTTGATGCCTTTTATTTTTGTTGTAAGGTTACCGCAATGAATTTTTGCTTCAACATTTTTTTTACAAACATTGCATCTAAATTGAGTTTGTATTGATGTCCCTAAAACGCTGTCGAGAATGCTGCCGGCAAATCCTGCAATCAATATTAAAAGTATGAATGATAAATGATTAAATGTAATCCAATATAACGCTGAAAAAGAAATTACCGCAGCACCAAGAATAGTTCCGGTACAACCGGCTAATGATACTCCGCCGGAAGTTCCTTGTTCCACCCGATGTAATGAAAGTACGTCTATGGTTTTAAATTTTCCCATCGTTCCAATCTCGGTTGCCCATGTATCCGCACAAACCACTGCTAAAGTTGAGACAACATTAAATAAAAAAGTTCGGAAGGAAAAAATTCGTTTATTATAACAAGCAGAAAACAAACACCACCGTTCGCAATTACCTGGTATTCATCTCTGGCTCCGGTTTTTTCGAAATAAGTTTCAACATCTTTATTCTTTAACATTCGTATTCTTGTAAGCAAGCTTGATGAAAGAAAAAAAGTAACAATCGGAATTGTCCACTTCCAGCCACCAAAACCAAAAATTATTATTGCGAAAATAAAAGTTGCTGCTGCACCGCGTTTTGTAAGTGCCTTTATGAATAGAGAGAAGACAGCAATAAGAGATGCAAGCAGAAATGCAAAAGAAAACCGGTGAGTTATTACTCCTTGAAGCGAATCCAATACTGAATGGTAATTGCTAATAATCAAATGATTATTTAGTAATATTTTTATGTTAAATATATCTGATTGAGTTTCATTATGTCAAGGTAATAACTTATTACTTATGTTACGCAAAAAATGAACTGCACGACCAATTGATGATTTTGTATTGTAACAGAGTTATCCGAATTCGTCAATTCGATTTATACGAATTTATTTGAAATTACGAGCGTAGGGACGGGGTAACTTGTCCCGAATGCTTTTCCTAAAGAACCTTTGGTCGGGATGCCCCGTCTTTACAACCATAAAACATTACAGCTCTCATAGCTGAGGAACAGACTTAAACTAATTTTTTCTAAATTTTGCGTAACATAACTTATAAGCCGTTACTTATATCAGTTGGATTTTTTGTTTATCGTTTTGACTAATATACCGGCTAAATACTTTCATTCCGAAATTAACAATATCGGGTTTGTTAAATACTGTGAGGTTTTGAATTGTTTGCTCAATGTCCTCCATGTTTATCTTTAAACGGACAGCACCATTAATGTGTGAATAAAGCTGAGCATCATATTTAAGCGAAGTAAGTATTGAGATGGTTAAAAGTTCTCGATGCTTTAATGAAAGTCCCTTTCTGCTCAACACCTTACCATATCCTTCGGTGAGCAACCAATCTGCCAAATCCGGGGAGAACTCAGTTACGTTTTTTATCAGCTTGTTGAATTTTGCTCCGTATATTTTTTTGCAATTTCGAACACCGACGATATTAAACTCGTTATCTTTAGATTTACTTTTGATTTTTTCATCAAGTCGAAAATAGCCCGATAAAATTTTTAATGAATAAAGTGCGGAAGGAAATCCTGCGAAAAGATATGTTTGAAGCAATGCCTCGTAAGCTTTTTTACCACTAAAATTTTTATTCTTGTAAAAGCTTAACGCCTTGTTAAGATCTTTCTCTCTTCTTAAAGCTGCGGCAGATGAGATTAAAGCTAAAAGTTTAATTTCCCCAAAGGATTGGCTGGAAATTTTTTCCAATTGCTGATACGTCAATTTATTTCCTTCAATACATTTTGTATGATAAATCACGTGCAGATATAAAAAACCCCGCATAGCGGGGGTTCACATGAAGAATATTAAGATTACTTTAAGAGGCTCAATTCGTATTCAACTAATTTTCTGTAAGTGGCGTCTGCCTTAGCCTGGTTAAACATTTCTTTTGCTTTAGCACTATCGCCTTTATGCTTATAAGCAACGCCCATGTAATAATAAGGACCGCCTTTACTAATACCGGTTCTATACTTAAGAGCATTTTCGGCAGCTTGAAGACATTTATCATCTTCGCCTAATTCCGAGTAAAGCTTAGCTAATGAAAGATATGCTGCATCGTAATTGTTATTTTCAACGGCTTTATTAAGATATTCAATAGCTTGCTTCGAATTTCCGTTTGCAATTGCTTCATTACCTAATTTGGCATAAGCGAGCGAAAGGTTCTTTTTAACGGTAGCTTTGATGTTGTTATTCTTGCTTGTTTGAAGCACTTTCTCAAAATTATTAATTGCGTCCGTATATTTTCCCATCGAAAAATAGGCGCCGCCAAGCGCATTATAACCTGCTTCGAAGTCGGGATTCAATTTTACACAAGCTTCGTATGAATCTTTTGAATCTTCAAGCTTACCGGCTTTCTTTAGCGCAACTCCTCTCTGATAATAAATTCTATAGTCTTCTTCAATTTTGAGCGCCTTATTGTAGTTATCAATGGCTCCCTCAAAGTTACCGGCTTTCAGTTGTTTATTTCCCTCATTATACAACTTTCCCGCTTCCGGATTCATATCCTGAGCAAAAGACGCATTAACCATAAAGAGCATGAAGAGCAGGTAAAATGAGACGCTTGATATTAATTTCATCAGTATCTTCCTTTTTTTAATTTATGATTGGTTAAAAAAATGGTGCGGAAGACGGGACTCGAACCCGTACGCCAATTCTGGCACTACCCCCTCAAGATAGCGTGTATACCAATTTCACCACTTCCGCAAAATTGTGTGTAAAAATATATAGGCAGGTTTATAAAATCAACCCATTTGAAAAATATTACCCCAAGCCGTCGGGATTATCTTCTGCGTTTTCCTCTTTCGCGCATCAATATTTCCCTAACTTCTTCCCGGAATTTTTTTTCAAATACAATGAAGGTAATAATTTTTTCGTTCGGCAGAATATCGGATAGTGATGTTAAAAATTGAGTTCGTTCTTGGGCAATTTTTTCCTCAATGGACAAGTATTCTTTAAGCAGCTTCTGGAACTCTTCGTCTTTCTTTTGCGAACTTTGTTTTAATGCAGCCTCCATATCGGCAAGTTTGTCATCCGAGCTTTGAAGCAGTTTTTTCATTCTATCTCTGTGTTCTGCCCGTCTGGAAAAAAATTTTAGTGTCGTTTCTTCATCGAGATTTAAAGCTTCTACTAATTTCAGCTTTTCTAACTCCTCAATTTTTGCAACTGCCCCTCCAAATCGTCTATGTTCCATTTGTGCATAAACCAGAGCCGGCAGGAGAAACAGAATAAGAGCACTATATATTAGCGGTTTCATATTAATTACTCATTAAAATATTTTTGTTTGAAATTTCATTTACAATTAAGTCAGCTTCCTGATCGCTTACATCCTCCAGAACATCATCAATTGCATATTTGAGAGACAATGTTTTTAATGCCTCCATATCAATCGAATTATTGTCTCCGTTAAATAATTCACTTAAAAATAGTTCTGAGCCGTCCTCCTCATCATCAATCGAATAAGTATTGCCATTAGAATAATAAACTAAAATCGATTCAAGTTCATTATCTTCGAGCTGTGCAGAAATTTCAATCAGATTAAGTGTAGAATCAGAATCATTAAGAAAAACTACTGCTGCAAATATAATTAGAGCAGTAAGGACGGTACCTAAAGCATAAGCAGGTAAGAAGGATTTCTTTTTCTTCTGATTAATTCTTTCTCTGAATCTCGGCAGCAGATTAATAAAATAATCCGGATCAGCTTCTACTTCGGAAAGCTTCTTTAATCTTTTTTTCAGACTTAGCAGTCTTTCATATTCTTTCCGTAAAGCGGTGGATTTCTCTATCTCTGCTTTGACGGCTTCAATATCGGTACTGTCCAAAGTGCCGTCCAAGTAACGTATTATTTTTTCTTGATTAGTCATTGTTATTCATCAGATCATTAATTTTTTTGAATGCATGAAAATAATTTGCTTTTAAGCCTCCGACACTTTTGCCGGTAATTGCGGATATTTCCTCATAAGATAGTTCATCAAAATGTCTTAATATAAATACTTCGCGCTGCTTTGCCGGCAGTGTTTTCAGAACTCTCTCAAGCTTTTCAATTTTTTCTTTAGACTCGAGTGTTGCAACTATATCCTGCCCGCCTGAAATATCATGGTCTTCCGAATCTTCAAAAGAAAAGAATTCTTTAACTTTTCTTTGACGTAATAAATTTAAGCTTCGCGTAGAGGTAATTTTATAAATCCAGGTATATAAAGAAGACTTAAATTTAAAGCTTGCCAATTTTTTATAAAGAACAAGTAAAACCTCCTGAACTATTTCGTCGGCATCAATATGATTTCCTACCATTCTGCGTGCATGCCAATAAATTTTTTGCTGGTACTTAGAAACAATTTTATTGAAAGCTGCTTCATCTCCGGCAAGGAACCTTTGTATTAGATCAAAATCGTTATCCTGTTCAGGCATAATATCCGTATTATTCAAAGTGTTTGACAAAAGCCGGACAAATGTGGTTTAATTAAAAATATTTAAACCAAAATTAGCAACCTCATGTCAAAAGGTCAAAATCAAAAATCAATAAAGGAGCAGTAAAATGAAAAAGTTATCAGTAGTTCTTCTCATTTTAGTTATAGCATCATTAAGTTTAACAGATGCCTTTGGACAACCCAGAAAAAATAGAATAGGTATGGGACCCGGCATTGGTCCGGGTTGGGGATTCGATAAAACTCCTCTTATCGAACGATTAAATCTGACCGACGCACAAAAAGATAAAATTGCCGAGTTAAGAACCAAACATCAAACTAAAATGGTTGACTTGAGGGCAGACCTCCAAAAAAGTCAGATTGCTCTAAGAGAACTTAAAGGTTCAAAAGACTATAATAGAAAGAATGTTACTGCGGCTGTAGAAAAAGTTAACAAGATTAAAGCTGAAATTGCTCTAACTGCCGCAAACCATAGAATGGACGTTTATGAAATATTAACCGATGAACAGAAAGAAATTTGGCGTGATCAACCTTTTGGCTTCGGCAGGAAAGGCGGTAGATGCGATTTTGGTTTTGGACAAGGCTATGGACGTGGTTTTAGGGGAGGCTGGTAAACAATAAAAACCATTATTTTCATAAAAGCCGGATTACTTCCGGCTTTTTTTAAAATCAACTGTTATTCTAAATCTCCTGTTATCGGTCTTAATACTATTTCTTCACTAACCATCGTTCCTCGCTGCAGATACGCCCAAACAACTACCTGAGCTACATCTTCGGGATTCATCATCCTTTCACCTTTTTCTTTTCTAACTTCAGAAGTCCACATAGGTGTAAAAGTTGCCCCTGGAATTATATTTATAACTCTGATATTGTGCTTTCTTACTTCCTCCCGCAGCACCTCGGTATAAGCTAACAAACCGAGCTTTGATGCAGCATATGCACTGCTATTGGTAAAGACTTTCTTTGTTACAACAGACATAATATTTATTATTGTTCCGCTTCCCTTTTTTATCATACCCGGTAGCACATTTTTAATAGCATAAATGGACCCGAGAAGGTTTGTATGAATTATATCATCAATCTCATTTATTGAATTATTTTCGGCTTTCTTAAACGAGGTGATGCCTGCGTTATTAACAAGGCAATCTATATAGTTTGTACTTAAAATTTTTTTTACGGTTTGATCTACGTTTGCAGAAGAAGCCATATTGCATGGCATAACTTCAATATTAAGATTTTCTTTTTTCAATTCTGAATTTAATCTTTCTAATTCGGTCACTCGTCTTGCAGAGGCAAAAACTTTAGAACCGGTGCGAGCAAATTCTTTCGAAACTGCTTTACCAATGCCGGAACTAGCTCCGGTAATCCATATTACAGAATTATTGTTTTCCGTCATAAATTTTGTGTAGCTATAAGATTTAAAAATTCGCTCCTTGTTCTTGCATCTTCTTTAAAGATACCGTGCATTGCACTTGCCGTAGCCGATGAGTTTTGTTTTTCAACACCTCTCATCATCATGCACATGTGAAAGGCTTCAGAAACTACCGCAACACCTTGCGGCTCAAGAAAATTATTAAGCGTGTCTGCTATCTGCTGGGTCATTCTCTCTTGCACCTGCAATCTGCGCGCAAATACCTCTACGATCCTGGGTATTTTGCTAAGCCCAACAATTTTACCGTTGGGTATGTATGCAATGTGAACCTTTCCATAGAACGGCAGCATGTGATGTTCACAAATGCTGTAGAAATCGATATTTTTTACAAGAACCATTTCATCATACTTCTCTTTGAAGATTGCATCATTTAAAATTTTTTTAATATCCTTGCCGTAACCTGACATTAAAAATTTATATGATTGTGCAACCCGTTTTGGAGTTTCAGATAATCCTTCTCTTTGGGGATCTTCTCCAATTTCAATTAATAATTTATTAATTAATGATTCTATTTCTTTTGGCTTCAAAATTATTCTCCTCTATATTCAAAAAAGTTGTTTTCAGTTTCTGATAATTTCACCGAATACAATTTTCCATAAGGAATTCTGTCCTTTATCTGATTCCAAATTGCAACAGCTATATTTTCAGCAGAAGGTATAATACCTCTCATAAAATCCGTATCTATGTTTAAGTTTTTATGATCAACTTTCGATATAACATATTTGTTAATAATCTCTTTCAATTCCTTTACGTCTATTACAAATCCTGTTTCAGGATTAATTTCACCTGCAACCACAACCTCCAAAACATAATTATGTCCATGCCAGTTTGGATTGCTGCATTTGCCGAAAATTTTTTCATTTTCTTCATCGGTTAAATCAGGATTGAATAAACGATGTGCAGCGCTGAATGTTTCGCGTCGGGTTACGAAGACCATACTAATGCTTTCAATTTTTTAAGGCTTCAGCAACTTCAGAAGTGTGTCCGTCAACTTTTACCTTCGGAAAGATTTTTTTGATTATACCCTGTCCGTCTATTACAAATGTAGTCCGTTCAACTCCCATATATTTTCTCCCGTACATGCTCTTTTCTTTCCATACACCATACTTCTGCACGACCTCTTTCTCCTCATCGGCTAATAATGTGAAAGGCAGATTATACTTGTCAGCAAATTTTTTATGAGATGACACAGTATCCGGACTTACGCCCAAAATAACAGCATTCAATTTGTTAAAAGCCGGAAATTCATCTCGAAAGCTGCAAGCCTCTTTTGTGCAGCCGGATGTATCGTCCTTCGGATAAAAATATAGAACAACATTTTGTCCGTTATAATCATTCAATGAAACGGTCTTGCCGTACTGATCTTTCAACTTGAATGCGGGGGCTTTTTTGCCTTCGTTGATCATAATATTCCTTTTATTGCTGCTCAAACTTACCTAAATGAGAAAGTACATTCAAGAAAAGCTTTTTGTTGAAGAATTTTAATCACACAATATTAACTTCTTCTTCAAGAAGGATATCAAATTCATCCATAACGCTCTTCTTTATTTCGCTCGCAAAATTTAAAATCTCAGCACCGGTGGCATTTCCATAATTAACTATCACGAGCGCCTGCTTTGAATGAGAGCCTGTATCTCCAATGCGTTTACCCTTCCATCCACATTTTTCAATTAGCCAAGCTGCCGGAATTTTCACTTTATCACTGCTGCCGGGGAATGTAATTATATCCGGACACTTATCCTTTAATTCCGCTAACCGCTCCACACTTACTTCAGGATTCTTAAAGAAACTTCCTGCATTGCCCAATTCACCGGGATCGGGCAGCTTGCTTCTTCTAATCTTAATTATAACGTTGCTTACATCTTTAACGGTCGGAGCATCAATTCCCAAATTTTTTAATTCAGATTTGATTGAACCATAATTTATGTTTACCGCAGAATTTTTACTTAAGCTAATTGTTACGTAAGTGATAACAAACTTTCCTTTTAATTCGCGTTTGAAAATGCTGTTGCGATAATCAAAATGACATTCTTGCTTATCAAAAATTTTGTAGCTGCCGCTTTCTATATAAAATCCTTCGAGATTAACAAACGTATCGGATAATTCCTGTCCATACGCACCTATATTCTGAATTGGTGCTGCACCAACCGTACCCGGAATTAAAGATAAGTTTTCAATTCCGCCTAAGTTTCTCTCTACAGAAAATAATACCAAATCATGCCAGACTACTCCAGCCCCAGCACGGATATTTATGTGTTTGCTGCTTTCATCAATAACTTCAATTCCGCCAATTGATATTTTTAGCACCAAATCAGTTAAGTTTTTTGTTAATAAGATATTGCTGCCTCCGCCTAAAATAAATTTTGATTTATTCCGGTATTCTTTGGATAAAAGAATTTCTTTTAATTCATCTTTGTGCTGAATTTCGATGAATTCATCGGCTGAAGCGTCAACATGAAATGTGTTATATGATTTAAGCGAGTGATTCTTAAGTATAGTCATCAAAAAATTTAGTTTTATGTTCAGTCAAAAAATAAAAAGAATAACTTAATATTGTACTAATTAATAGCTGAATGTAAGTAAATTTTATTTGTCAGCAAGAAAAATAATTTTGTGCATCGGTTTTGAGTCAGTAATTTTACCGCAGAGTTTTTTTTTCATAAGGCTTTAAATAAACTTTGAAATTAGAATTTAATTTTGATCAATCGGGCGTAATCCCCTACCGGTTCAACAAAGGGACAATAGAGGTACTTCTGATAACCTCATTAAAGAGAAAGAAGTGGATTATACCGAAGGGCTATATTGAATTCAATCTTTCACCATTCGAATCTGCAAAAAAGGAAGCTTATGAAGAAGCCGGAATTATCGGTTCAAATGAAACTGTAGAACTTGGCGCCGTAAAAATTATTAAGGGTATAGGAAACTGTTACCTAAAAGTTTATTCTATGGAAGTTGTTAAGCTTTTGGACGATTATCCTGAAAAAGAATTAAGAAAACGTAAATGGATGGCTATTAAGGATGCAGCCGATTCAATATCAATAGCCGAAGTTGCCGTTATGATTGAGAAGCTTCCTCAAAAAATAAAATAAACTAATCGTCGTCAATTAAAGTAACTACTGTTTCCCGCACCAGCTCGTAATCATATCCTTTGCTTAGAAGATGGCTTATCAACCTTTCCTTCATTTTTTTACCGGAAATGTTTCTTGCTTTTAATTGATAAACTTTTTTTTGAGCAGCTTTTTCGATGGCAAGTTTATCTTCTTCATTAACACCTTCTTCAACATACTGTTTTATGATATCCTGTTTAATTCCCCTTTTAATTAATTCAGCTTTTATTTTATTTCTTCCCCATGCCTTATACCTTTGTTTTTCTTCGATAAACTGACGTGCAAATTCTTCATCATTTAAATAATTGTTTTTGATTAAGTCACTTAAAACATCGTCAATTATTTCCTGTTTAAATTTTTTTTGGAGGAGTTTTGTTTTAAGCTCGCGGGCAGAATGTATTCTTCGGGATAAATATTTAAACGCTGCATGCTTAATAAGATATTTCTGTTGTTCTTTTTCAATAAATAAAAAACGGCTTTCCGAAATTTCGTCGTTTCTTCGGAAGCCGTTTTTAAGAAAAAGTTCGTAAGCAAGAATCAGTTGAGAACCGTCGTCAAAAGAAAGTATTACATTCTTGCTGTTTTTTTTCTGTATCTGCTCAATCTTCATGATTTTTCATTATTTGCTCTTCACTTTAAAATTGCAGGTAGAAGCAATGGTAAAATACACACAGAAATAAAAATCCTAAGATTTATTTCGAGTTTTTCTTTTCCTTTGAGTTTGCTTTTTCTTCGGGCTTCTCGGCTTCTTCCTTTAATATCCCGAGTTTCGTTTTTACTTCCTTTTCCAATTTAACGTATATATCGGGAAATTCAATTAATTTTTGCCTGAACTGTTCTCTGCCCTGAAATCTATCTTCATCGTATGTAAACCATGCGCCGCTCTTTTTTATGATACCCAAATTAAGTGCAAGATCGATTAAATCACCAGTTTTGCTTATTCCTTCATTATAAAGGATATCGAACTCAACTTCTTTGAAAGGCGGTGCAACTTTGCTTTTAACAATTTTAACTTTCGTCCTGTTACCGATTACATCAGCACCATCCTTAATTGCAGCAATTCTTCTGATGTCGAGTCTAACTGAAGCATAAAATTTCAGGGCATTCCCGCCGGTAGTAGTTTCAGGATTGCCAAACACAACACCAATTTTGCTTCTCAGTTGATTAATAAAAACAACCGCTGTTTTCGATTTAGAAATTGCGCCGGCTAATTTTCTTAAAGCTTGAGACATCAATCTTGCCTGAACAGCCATAGTTGCATCGCCCATTTCTCCTTCAATTTCGGAACGGGGAACTAAAGCGGCAACCGAATCAATTACGATGATATCCAATGCATTACTCCTTACCAAAGTATCGGTAATTTCGAGAGCCTGTTCACCAAAATCGGGCTGTGATAAAAGTAAATTTGGCGTATCGACTCCCAATTTTTTCGCATAATTAACATCGAGTGCATGTTCGGCATCAATAAAAGCCGCTAAGCCTCCGATTTTCTGAGCCTCTGCAATTATATGAAGACACAGCGTCGTTTTTCCGCTGGATTCCGGTCCGTATATTTCCGTTACTCTTCCACGGGGAATCCCGCCGATACCCAATGCATAATCTAATGATAACGCACCCGTTGGAATTGATTCTACAAGATTAATTACGCCGTCTCCGAGTTTCATTATTGAGCCTTTACCGTAAGTTTTTTCAATGCTTGCGATAGCTTCATCGATAATCTTCAGCTTTTGCTCTCTATCAGTACTCATTTTATCCTCCTGATCTATTTTAATTTATATTCTTTAAGGTCTTTATACCTGGAACCTGCCGGTAATAATGTGCTTTCGATTATAGCGGCTTCGGTTGAAACAAATTTGAGTTCCGGTACTTTAAAATTATTAAACGCCTTGATGAATGATTCATCCGGTGTTCTTTTTATTCTTAACAAAGTTAGATGAGCTTTGAATTTTTTTTTCTCTTTAGGAATAGAAAATTTTTCTAATTCATAATTGATTCTATTTACAAGATCGTAAATAACCGGCTCATAATTTAATCCTATCCATAAAATTCTTGGCGATTCACGGTTGTAAAAGAAACCAAACTGCCCGAGCGATAAATTTATTTTATCAAAATCTTCTACAAAGGTTAATGCATCCGAAATTTCTTTAATACTCGATTGTTCTACCTCGCCTATAAATTTGAGCGTTAGGTGTAGCTTCTCTTTGGATTCCCAGCGTAATCCTGTTGAATCTTTCCAAATAGTATTCCGGTATTCAATAATCAGGTCTTTTATATTTTCCGGAATTTTTAAAGCTACGAACAATCTACTCATCAATCGAAATTCCTAATACGAAACGCCTAATCATATCCAATGCAGCCTGAGCGGTACGTTGCTTATTTAATATTCTATCCTCTCCAAAAACAAATTTTTTAGCGGTACAAACTTTATCATCGTAGTAACCAATATATACCAAACCGATGGGTTTATCGGCAGTAGCGCCGGTGGGACCCATTATACCTGTAATAGAAATTCCGATGTCTGCCCCGCTAATGGATTTAACACCTTCAGCCATTTGCCTAGCCACGTCAAGGCTAACTGCCCCGTGTCGAACTATTGTATCTTCATCTACTTTTAAAATTTCAACTTTTGCGGCATTGCTATACGCAATAATGCCGCGTTCAAAAAAATGACTGCTTCCGCTTATGTTTGTAAGTAAGTTGGAAACATATCCTCCGGTGCATGATTCGGCAATGGCTATTTTCATTCCCCTTTCTCTCAGCAATCTTGCAATTACTTGTTGAAGAGTATCATCACCCTGCCCGAATATGTATCTTCCTGCTTTAGTCCGAATTTTCTGCTCGATCTCAACCAATTTATTTTGTGCCGCTTCGTCATTCGATTCCTCAACCGTTATCCGCAGCTTAACACCAAATTGACTTGGCAGAAATGCCAATTGCGCACCTTCCAACAATTCATCTAAACTGCCTAGACGCTCGAATAGTAAGGATTCGGGGATACCCGTTGTTTGCAAAATTTTTCTCTTTCTAACCCTATCCCGCATCGGCATAGTTTGCTGCAGACGGGGAATAACAAATGATTCCATCATAGCTTTCATTTCATAAGGAACACCCGGAAGCACAATAAATATCTTATCCGATTGTTCTATCCAATAACCTGGTGCGGTGCCGTTTTCATTTCTAATTGTTGTAGCAATTTTAGGTACAAGCGCCTGGTTCTCATTTATTTTAGTTAATTCTCTTCCTCTTTTTGCGAACATTTTTTTTATATCGTCGAGCACATCGAAATTCATAACTAATTCGGTGTTAAAAAATTTAACTACACATTCTCTGGTATAGTCATCATGTGTTGGACCAAGCCCGCCGGTAGTTATTACCAGATCACTGCTCACATAGCTAAGCTCAAATTCTCTTAGAATAGCATCCGGCTTATCACCTACAACAATAATTTTATTTACGTTTATTTGAATTTCGTCAAGCTGCTGCCCTATATAAGCGGCATTGTTGTTTATGGTTTGACCGATTAATAGCTCATCACCGATTGAGATAATTTGAGCATTCATGTTTTGTTTAATAATTGTAATAAAATTTATACCACCCTAAAATAAAGGAGGCGGCACTAAAAAGGTATATTAAATTAAAAAATGTTTTCCGGAGGATAGATGCTGAAATATAAGCCAGACCAAAACTGTTAAATCGACTTTCAGACTATTATAGTGAACTTATAAATACAATTGCATGAAGAATCATTAGCGAATAAAGTCCTGCGACAAGATCATCCAACATAATTCCTAATCCTCCGCCGATCTTCTCTAATTTATTTGCCGGAAATGGTTTTATGATATCGGCGATTCTCCAAATTATAAATGCAAGTATTGATATTTCCGGCTTTTTAGGCAAAAATAGTAACGCGATCCACATTCCAACAAATTCATCGATTGTGCATTCTTTCGGGTCTTCTCCATAGAATTTTTCAAACCTGCTTCCTAAGTGAATGCCATAGAAAAAGAAAACAACTATGGCGGAAATAAGAATCAGAGGATTTTCAAAACCCGGTATCCAATAGATTAGCAAAGCAGCAATGCTTGCGTAAGTTCCAGGCACCCCTTTAATGTAGCCGGTAAAGAATCCCGAGCCAAATGCTTTTTCTATCGGATTAAGCTTCACTGCTAAACAGCTTTTTGATTGATATACGATTGTTATATAAATAAACTACACCCGAATGAAATGTGATTAATGTAATAGCCAGCATGATAAAATAAATGAATGTTTCGTTCATTAATATATCAAATATTTTTTCGTTGCCTCTATATAATTGCGTGGTTCGGGAACCGACATATACAAACAGTAAATAATATAGAAATATCATTTGGATGAAGGTCTTCCACTTTGCGTAGTAACTTGTAGGGAAAGAGATTCTTTTGTAATCCGAATAAGCGCGAATCAGAGTGATCAGCAAATCGCGAATGATAATTATTATTACCATCCATAATTCAAGAATACTCAAAAACACAAAACCAAGGAATGCAGCCGAGGTTAAAATTTTATCGGCAAGCGGGTCCCAAAATTTTCCCCACTCGGTTATATAATTAAATTTCCGGGCAAGCCAGCCGTCGTACCAATCGGTTAATGCAGCAATAACAAAAACTGCAAGTGAGATTTGATTATACAGTGGATCATCAATTATGAATAAAACAAAAAAAACAGGTGTTAAAATAATTCTGATGATAGTTAATTGATTAGGTAAAACCATAATTATACTTTTTTATTAAAGCTCACCCAACTTTTTAAGATATGCATATTCATATATGCCGGTGTTATGTCCGTCCTTCCAACTAATAGAAATGGCATAATTTCCGACTTGCGAAATATTTTGCACTTCAATTTGGGCTTTGTACAGCAAGGGTATAAATGTTTTGCTCTCTCTTTCTCTCTCGGTTAGGCATGTTGCGCACGGACAGTTGCGGCGCAATATTTCCAATGAAATGGCAGATTCAGAACCGTCATCCCAATTGATAATCAACTTGTTTTGTGCCGCTAACTTTATCCTGGTTGGATTCATTCCTCTACCGTCTCACCGGTTAATTTCATTAAAACATCAAGATACTTTTCACTTGTTTTTTCAATTACCTCCTGCGGTAAAACGGGCGGCGGGGGCTGCTTGTTAAAATTAATAGAAAGCAAATAATCACGAACGAATTGTTTATCATAGCTTTCTTGAGCTTTTCCCGGTTCGTATTTTTCTGAAGACCAAAAACGAGATGAATCGGGTGTCAGTAATTCATCCACAAGGATCACATCATTTTTATAAATGCCGAATTCCATTTTAGTATCGGCAATTATAATTCCCTTCGTTAAAGCAAATTCCGAAGCTGCGTTATAAATTTTTATTGTCGCTTTCCCAATTGTTTCCATCGTATCTCTATCGGTTATTTTTTCTGCGTCTGCCATTGAGATATTTTCGTCATGCAGTCCGATCTCTGCTTTAGTTGAAGGTGTAAAAATTGGTTCCGGAAGTTTTTGAGATTCAACCAATCCTTTTGGTAAAATGATACCGGATATTTTTTCGGTAGTCAAGTAATCATTCCATCCTGAACCTGATATATATCCTCTAACGATAGCTTCCATAGGAATTACTTCGGCTTTTTTTACAAGCATGCTTCTTCTTCTTAATTCGTCCGAATACCGTTTGCAGGCAGCAGGAAAATCTTGCACATCGGTACTAACAAGATGATTAGGAAATATACTTGAGGTAAAATCAAACCAAAATTTAGATATTTTAGTAAGCACCTGCCCTTTAAACGGAATACCCTGCGCCATAATCACATCAAACGCCGAAAGCCGGTCAGTAGATACAATTAGAAGATGTTCGCCAGCGTCGTAAATATCCCTTACTTTACCTCTTTTCAACAGTTTTAAAT
The DNA here is from genome assembly GCA_020061465.1 of Ignavibacteriales bacterium. Taxonomy (GTDB): domain Bacteria; phylum Bacteroidota; class Ignavibacteria; order Ignavibacteriales; family Ignavibacteriaceae; genus JAGUYG01. Next base: position 30,993 of record JAGUYG010000027.1, on the reverse strand, counting down.
CGGGAAAATTTGTCTCAAGGATAATATTGGTTTTCATTTTAATATCGTAATAATCATGTTCAAATATAAATACGCTCAAAGGCTTATTCAAATTAAGCTAATTAAAGTTTATCTAATTGAGGCGCTAAATTAAATTTATTCGGAAAATATAGGTAGAGTGAAAGAGAACTTTGTTCCTTTTTTAGGCGTGCTTTGGATAAATATTTTGCCTCCGTTTTTATTTACGAATTCTTTAACTAGCAGGAGACCCAAACCTGTACCGTATTCTTTTTCCGTACCGGGTTTTGAGGTAAGATGGTCTTGTATAATTTTATCCATTTCCATGGATGTCATTCCGATTCCTGTATCCTCAACACAAATTTCTATAAAATTAGTCTCGTCCGGTTTTTTAAGTTTTTTAGCAATAACCTTTATTTTACCTCCTTTCGGGGTAAATTTGATCGAGTTTGAAACAAGGTTTTGTATTATGGAATTAACCATATCCTCATCAGCTAATACATCGAAATCCGGCTCAACTTCCATGCTAATAGCTAATTGTTTTTTTACAGCATTGCCCTGAACCATCTTAACATTGTTGTGTACAATTGTGCTTAAATTTAATTTTTCGGGGTGATACTCCAGCTTACCCATCTGAAAACGCGAAAATTGAAGCAGGTTATTTGTCATGCTGTATAAATTTTTAGATGACTCGTAAATCATATTCAAGTATTCTTTAACTTCCTCCGAAGTTAGAGTATCATGTTCAGATGAGAGTATCTCCGCAAAGCCGAGCAGTGAGTTAAAAGGACTTCTAAGATCGTGAGAAATGAGCGAGAAGAGTCTGTCTTTAGATAGGTTCAGTTCTTTTAATTCTTCAATGAGCATTACTCTCTTATATTCTTCAATTTTTCTTTCAATGGCAGAGGACAGCGGGTGCGATATTGTTTCTAAAATTTCTTTTTCTCTCTCGCCATAATTAACCGAGGTTTCATAATCCTGAACGACAAGCACCCCGACAGTATTATCCCGTATCTTAAGCGGAACACCGAGCCAGATTGCCGAAGGTGTTCCCATCAATTCCACTTCGCCGCTCATTACTAGCTCATGATCCTTTTCCCGGGTAATTAAAGCAGACTTCCCGGTAGTAAGCACATATTCAGTTAATCCCTTTCCGAATCTTTTTGGAGGTGCTTCTTTATCAACCACATCTACAAAATATGGAAAGGTTATGCAACCGCTTTCTTTATCATATAACGCTATATAAAAATTCTCTGCAGGCATCAAAAGCTTTATGCTCGAATGAACAAAGCTGAAAAACTCGTCTATGTTCTGCAGTGTATTTGCAGCTTGAAGAATGGAGGCAATTACTTCTTGAACTTTTTGTTCCTTTATTTTTTTGGTAATATCGCTTCCGGAATTAATAATCATTATGGATTTGCCGTCTTCGTCAAACAAATTTGATACCCGCCACTGAATAATTTTTTGATCGCCTTCGCTGTTTATTACCGGATACTCAATTACTTCCTGTTTCTCTGCCGGATTACCGGATATTTTTAATAATATTTTTTCGGCAGCTTCTTTATAATTAGGACTTACGAAGTTAAACCAATTTCTGCCTATCATTTGATTAGATTCATAGCCAAAAATTTCGCAGCCTTTTTTATTAATGAACTTTACTTCAAAATTATTACTAAATGCTAAAAATATTTCGCTGCTCAGATTGAGCATCTTCTCAAGCCGTTTTCTTTCTTCATCACATGAATTAAAAAATGTATAAATCGGTGTTACGTCCTTCAGAATACCGATACTATGCTGCTTAATACCCTTCTCATCAAATTTTATGAAAGCATTATCTTCCACCCATTTTAATTCACCTGCTTTTGTTATTATTTCATATTTAGCCGAGAAATTTTCAGCATAAGCATTAACGGCATTAGAAGTTTTAACTTTATGGAGCTCTTTTTTTACTTCTATCATTCTTTGCACGAAAGAATTAAATCCGATTTTATTAATATCATCGATAGTGTAACCTGTTAAGGTTTTAATTGAGGGGCTGAAGTATTCGTAAGATTGACTTGAGAAATTATATTTATAAATAATGGTAAGGGTGTTTCCCAGAAGAAGATTTATATTTTCGTTTTTTGTTAGAAATACTTCAATTGAATTTGATATTCTTTTTTGATTCTTCACAATCTAAATTTTATTCCATTTACTAACGAATTATAAATGTAAATTTTACTTTGGTATTTAACTTATTAATTTATGATGAGAAAGTAAATTATTTTTTTGCATGAATGAGCTTACTTTCGTGCTTTTGGATTCAGTTTACCTTTGAATTACTCCCTAAAAATTTTACACACTAAAATAACTTGACATTTCACGGCGTCGGGCTTATTTTTATGTAGACTAAATCTAAATAACAATGTGGAACTAAGCAAAAAAAAGGTTATATGAAGAAAGCATCTGAATTAAACTTTGGCGAAAAAGGAATAATAAATGAGATAGATTTCACGCATCCTTCCTCAAGAAGAATAGTTGAAGTTGGATTTACTCCCGGTCAAGAAATAGTTCTAATAAACAAATCGATATTTAACGATCCGTTAGCTTTCGCAGTTAGGGGGACACTCATCGCCATCCGAAAAAATGAGGCTGAGTGTATTAAAGTTGCATGATAACCGATTCTATCATTTCGGTTCCTTTAATAACGTTAGTCGGACCACCAAATGCCGGAAAGACTACACTTTTCAATCTTCTAAGCGGTAAAAACCATAAGACCGTTAATTACCCCGGTGCAACTGTAGAATACGCAATAAGTAAGATACACGCTAAGTATAATTTAAAAGCCGAAATTCTTGATTCACCGGGTATCATTAGTCTCATCCCTTCATCTCCGGATGAACGCGTTGCTATCGAAGCTTTATTCTCCCACCCTGAAATAGGTATGCCCGATTTAATAGTTGCAACGGTTGACTCCACACAGCTTAGCCGTCATCTGCTTTTGGTTGAACAATTGCTTCAGGCAGGATTTAATGTAATAGTTGCGCTTACAATGACTGATATGTTACATAAACGCGGTATGGATATATCGGCTGCCCTTTTAGAAGAAGAATTAAATTGCCCCGTCGCAAAAATTAATGGTAGAACCGGAAGCGGCAGCAGAGAATTAATTGCCTTGATCGAAAGGCGTCTAAATAGTCATCAAGGAGTGCCTGCACCTCTCTCTTTCGAAAAGAGTATGCAGATTGACATGCTAATCAATTCTTACCGCGATATTGAACGTATAGAAAAAAAAGTTTTATATGAATTACCTGTGAAACCCGACAGCTTCAACCTGACTGAAGCGAATAAAAAATTAGTCCTCTTGAATCAGCCCAAAAGCAGTATCGATAATCTGCGGTTAGATAGAACTACCGTACAAATTGATAATATTCTGCTGCACAAAGTTTGGGGCTTCTTGTTTTTCTTCCTGATTATGTCGCTAACATTCACTTCTATTTTTTGGTTTGCGGAACCTTTAATGAATCTGGTAGATAAAGGCTTTAGTGAATTAGCTGATTTTGCACAGAGTTTTTTAGGGCATAACGTGATAGGAGATTTAATCTCTTCAGGCATTATAAGCGGTACGGGGTCGGTTATGGTATTTCTTCCTCAGATTATAATTTTATTTTTAATACTCGGTTTGCTTGAAGATACCGGCTACTTAGCCCGTGGAGCAATGCTTGTAGATAGACCTCTTTCAAAAATTGGCTTGAACGGAAGGTCGTTTGTCCCTATGCTTTCCGGATTTGCCTGTGCAATTCCGGCAATTTTAGCTGCGCGAACTATTCCGAATAAAAAAGAGAGATTACTAACCGTTTTCATTATTCCTTTGATGAGCTGTTCAGCCCGGCTGCCGGTTTACACATTACTAATCGCATTTTTAATTCTACCCGGAAAATTATGGCTGGGCGGAATATTATTAGCGGCAATTTACATTTTTTCAATATTCAGTTCTATCATTACCGCAAGTTTGATAAATAAACTGAAAAACAGAATAATAACGGAGGAAGATAATTCTTCATTCATTCTTGAACTCCCCTCTTACCGGATGCCTAAATTAAGTATCGTTCTATACAACACGTACTCAAGTGCAAAAGTATATTTGAAGAGGGCTGGTCCGGTAATATTATTCTTTTCTCTTTCAATCTGGTTCTTAACCTATTTCCCAAATTATAATCCGGTTGTTGAAAGTGAAGGCTTATCGCAGAACCAAATAGTGCAACTACAAAATGCAGAAAGGCTTGCAGGTTCTTATGCTGCAGATTTAGGTAAATTCATTCAACCTGTAATGACGCCAATCGGAATGGATTGGAGGGTGGGGGTTTCGTTAATTGCCGCTTTTGCTGCCAGAGAAGTTTTTGTCAGCTCACTTGCTTTAATTTTTAAAGTTACAAGCGATGACGAAAAATTACAGGAATCGATTCTTGCGGCTATGAGAACGGCTACAATCGAAGATACAGGCAAGAAATTGTTTACTACATCTACCATTATCGGGTTAATTGTATTTTTTGTTTTCGCTCTCCAATGTCTTTCTACTATTGCCGTTTCGCGTAAAGAAACCGGGGGATGGCGAATACCGGTTTTGCAATTAGTCATATTTACTTCTGCAGCATACATATTTACTTTTATCACTGTGAATGGATTGAGGTTTTTGGGTTTGGATTGATGATTTTAAGGCATGAGCAACGCGCATTTAAATCTTTTTAATTCTGTCTTGCAATTCATCAGTTACAATAATAATTTTAACATGAGTTTTGAAATAATCGAATATAAAAATTGAAACATCCCCAAGCATCTGAAATATTTAGAGAATTCCTAAAGAGCGAAAAGAACCGGATTACTCCGGAGCGTTTTGAGGTTCTAAATGCGGCTCTTGATTATGAGGGACACTTTGGAGCCGACGATTTATACATTTTAATGAAAAACAATAAATCGTTAGTCTCTAGAGCAACCGTTTACAAAACTCTTGAACTGCTTGCTCAGTGTGAGCTTTTAATTAAAAGAAATTTTGGCGATAATATTACCAGATATGAAAGCAGTTTTAAGAGGCAGACTCATGATCATTTAATCTGTATGGACTGCGGCAGGATAGTTGAATTCTCAAACAGCAAGATTAAAGACCTTCCGAAAGAAATAAGCGAAGAACTTGGATTTGAGATGGAAAGCTACTCGTTTAATATTTTTGCAAGATGCAAAAACGTGAAGAACTGCGAATATTTCAAGTCAGAGAACAAACGATAACAAATAAGAAAAGACTTAGTATGACACCCGTTAAATATCCCCTCGTCTGGCAAAAAAATAATTTCTATATAAAAATATTCTGCTCTATTCCGAACATAGCTACAGGCATTCTTCTAAGAGCGGGTGAAGCATATATTGTAATCGATCCTGGCGATGGAATACTTCGGGATTTGAATACAGAAATTGGAACTAAACGGATATTGTCAATTTCAAATGTGTTTATTACTCATGGACACCATGATCATGTCGGAGGGGTATGGTCTCTATTAACATATCTTAGAGTAATGCAAAAAAAATCCCCTATTGTAATTTATTATCCAAAAGGCTGTGTTGAAATTGAAAGTATTCATCACGCCTTTATGAAAGTATACGGAAAAACTATATCCTATAAAATTATTTTAAAAGAAATCAAAGACTATAAAACTTTTAAAACTAAAAATGTTACCGTTAAACCGTTTCCTGTTATTCACAAAGAATATTTGGGAGATGGAATAAACACAAGACAGGTTCCGGCGCTTGGCTATAAATTTAGCTTTGAGCAACTAAAGATTTGTTACGGCGGCGATACAGCTTATTGCGAAGATCTGGTTAAACAGGCTAAAGGTTCTGATCTCGCCATTATTGAAGCCGGTCATGCCGATGATACTCCAGATGATATGCACATGACTGTTTCTGAAGCTGAGTCAATAGGCGAAACAGCTAAGGAATATTTTCTGGTTCACGTTCCGGAATAAGCTTTAATTTACTTTTACTCAATCATATTACACAGAGAAGTTCGGAGCGTAGAGATGACATCTTTTACCCTAAAACTAAATTACATTAAAATAGCATTTACGCTTAAATATTGATGATTGATATTTATTCCAAAAAGATGTCATCTCTTAAACGTGCGTAAGGTGAGTTACTCATTCATTTTCACATTAACTCTAATAATTCTTTTCGGGGTCATTCATGAAACACTACTTAATTGTTGTATTATTATTTGCTGCATCATCTTTTACGGCTTTTACTATTGTTAGCAGTAAAAAAGTTATCCAACAAGATGATATACATAAATATGAAGGAGAGAAACATCTTAGAAACATTCGTATGTTAACGGATGAAGGTGAAAACGCAGAAGCATACTTTTCCTTTGACGAAATGAAATTGATTTATCAATCAACACACGGCGATTTACAATGCGATCAGATATTCACAATGAACATAGATGGAACTGAAAAAAGAATGGTCTCGACCGGAAAAGGAAGAACTACTTGTGCTTATTTTTTACCGGGCGATACAGCAATAATTTATGCATCAACTCACCTTACCGGCGATGAATGCCCCGAACCACCGGATAGAACAAAAGGATATGTTTGGAAGCTTTTTGATTCATTCAATATTTTTACTGCAAATTTCGACGGTTCAAATCCACGACCGTTATCTGACTCGCCCGCGTATGATGCAGAGGCGACGGTTTCTCCAAAGGGTGATAAAATAATCTTTACATCCACGAGAGACGGAGATCCCGAACTCTATGTTATGAATCTTGATGGCTCAAATCAAACAAGATTAACTTATGAAAGAGGCTACGATGGAGGTGCTTTCTTTTCTCTAGACGGCTCTAAAATCGTCTTTCGCGCAAGCAGACCAAAAACAGAAAAAGAGTTGGCTGATTATAATGAGTTGGTTCAATTCGGATTGGTTCGTCCCACTGCATTGGAAATTTTTGTTATGGATTCTGACGGAAGCAACATGGAGCAAGTAACTAATTTTGGTAAAGCGAGCTTTGCTCCGTACTTCCACCCGGATGGGAAGAGGATTATCTTCTCATCGAATCTAAATAGCCCAACAGGAAGAAATTTCAATCTATTTATCATTAATGTTGATGGGACGGGATTAGAACAAGTTACGTTTAACGATTCGTTTGATGGTTTCCCGATGTTTACTCGCGACGGTAAGCAACTTGTTTTCGCTTCGAACAGAAGCAATAAAAATCCAGGTGATACTAATATTTTCATTGCTGATTGGGTTGATTAAAATGAACATCAAGAAAGAGAAAATAATATTTCTTTTTATTTAAGATAAAAGTTTACTCTGTTGAGGTGTATATGAAAAAATTATTTGTTTATTTTTTCCTTGTTCTTTTAACAATTGGGTTTCACTCCGAAACAAAGAAACTCCCCGATCCAAATATCACCGCTGAAGATTTGCGGGCTCATATAAGTTATCTTGCCTCAGATGAGCTTAAAGGAAGATTTACCGGCACTGAAGAATGTAAATTAGCCGCCGATTATATCAAAAATGAATTCATGAGCTATAGTCTTATACCGGCTTGGGAAAACTCCTATTACCAGGAATTTCCTTTCATTGCTAACATCGAAGTAACCGAAAATAATTCTCTTTCCATACTCAGCGGTGGAGAAGAAATTCACTTATCTCTCTATAAAGATTTTATAACTGCGCCATTTTCGGGCAGCAGCAATGTCAGCAGTGAATTGGTTTTTGCAGGTTATGGAATTTCTGCATCAAAATTAAATTACGATGATTATAGTGATGTCGACGTAACCGGAAAAATTGTCGTAGTTATGAGCTATCATCCGGAGTACGATAATCCGCATTCCCAGTTTGATGAGTATTCTTCTTTTAGACAAAAAGCAGCTACGGCAAGAGATAAAGGTGCAGCGGGAATTATACTTGTGAACGGACACTATCCGGAAATTGAGGAAGATAAGCTAATGGATTTTAGGTATGACCGGGCGGCATCAATTAAAAATTTCGGTGCCGTTCATGTAAAAAGAAAATTTATTGATGAACTTTTTCGAAAACAAAATTTAACCTTTAGTGAGTACCAGGCTCAGATGACTACCGAAAAATCACCAGCACCATTTAATTTTAACGAGTTAAAGATAAAACTAATTACAGAAGTTAAGGAAGTAGAAAAAATTAGCTGGAATGTGGCAGGAATAATTGAAGGTAATGATCCTCTGCTGAAAGACGAATTTATAGTAATCGGTGCTCATTTTGATCATCTCGGTATGGGTGAAGTCGGTTCATTGTATCGAGGAAACGAACCGCAAATTCATAATGGCGCCGATGATAATGCCTCAGGTACTGCAGGTGTTTTAGAGCTTGCCGAAAAATTCTCATCAATGAGTGAATCGCTTAAGCGGAGTATAATATTCGTATCTTTCTCGGGTGAAGAACTCGGTTTGTTAGGTTCAGGTTATTTTGTAAACAACTCTCCCGTTCCGCTCAATAAAATTGTTACCATGATTAATATGGATATGATTGGCAGAATGAACGATGACAACCAGTTAATCGTTTACGGCACAGCGACTTCATCGTCATGGAAAGAGATGATAGACAGCAAGAATAATTACGGATTCAAATTAGCGTTGAATGATGAAGGATATGGACCGAGCGATCATTCTTCTTTCTACGGTAAGGAAATTCCGGTTCTCTTTTTCTTCACAGGCACTCATACCGATTATCACCGCCCTTCGGATGATTATGATAAGATTAATTATGCGGGACAGGAAAAAATAGTGAATTTCATTTTTGATATTACACAGGAAATAAATTTTATGCAGCGTCCGGATTATGTTCACGTTCCGCGCAAAGAAGGCAGAGATATGGGCGGCTGGAAAGTTTACGTTGGCACGATTCCGGACTATGCAAGCACTTCCGAAGGGTTTAAAATTTCCGGAGTAAATGAAGAAAGTCCGGCTCAAAAAAGCGGATTGAAAGGAGGAGATGTCATTATAAGTTTCGGCGGAAAGGCGATTACGAATATTTACGATTATGTATATGCACTAAGAGAATTTTCTCCAGGTGATATAGTTGAGATTGTAATTAAGAGGGATGATGAAGAACTAAAATTCCAAATAGAATTGGGTGCACGCTAAAATTCCGGCATATCTAAACGAGTTTGAGAGTAAACTCTTCGATTCTTTTTAATGAGCATGGTGGGGGAAAATCTATCCCGGACAAATCATATTTTCAGCTTATCTAAATAATTCTTAAGTTAACCATCAAAGTTTTTCTCCTAAGGGTTAAACCATGAATAAAAAGTTAGCTGCTTTTTTTGTGGCAGTAGTCATACTACTTGGCGCACTATTCCTTTACAAAGAAATAAGCAAAATAAAAGTAACAGCCGGTCAGCTTGCTTATGAGTATTCTGTCGATAAAAATTCTGCAGATACAAAATATCTTAACGAGTACATCTATGTCCAGGGAAAGGTGAAAGCATTTTATAAATTGATTGATATGTATGAAGTGCTTGAATTACAAACCGGTAATGAAAATTGGAATATTTTTTGTTTTTTCACATCAAGTGAAGTTGAATATTATGCCCGCCAGCTTCAACAAGAGCAAGAGGTAACCGTACAAGGAAAGTGTGTGGGCGTTGATGCCTATCCTTTTGTAAGAGGGATAAAAATAGATGTCGAAGAAATAAAAGCCGATTGAGAAAGCTAAAATGGCATGGTATCAAAGGGAGATATTCTTACCTGCAAAGAAGCGCGGATTCCACCTCATCACAAATGAAATTCTTCATAATCTTCCTGAATTAAAAAATATAAAAACAGGAATTCTTAACGTTTTCATCAAACATACATCGGCTTCATTAACAATAAATGAAAATGCAGATCCTTCAGTAAGATCTGACATGGAAGAATTTATTTCAAGAACAATTCCGGACTCAATAAGCTACTTTAAGCATAACTATGAAGGAGCAGAAGATATGCCTTCACACATCAAATCATCGCTTTTGGGTGCGAGCCTCAATATCCCTGTTAATAACGGACAGTTGTGTTTGGGTACATGGCAGGGCATCTATCTCTGCGAACACCGAAATTATGGCGGGAGCAGAAAGCTTGTTTTAACTCTGTGGGGGGAGTGAGTGTTTATTTGTGGTTTGTAGTTTGTTGCAGTCTGTTTTAGAGAAGTTGAAGATATAATTTTTCGCCGCGAAGATTGGATTCTATTTCAGATTTAACTAATGCAGACGAGACTCATTTTTTTACGAACTATATCCCCACTTATCTTTATTCGCCGTAACCTCTTCAGTAGTCGGTAAAGGTTTATCCGGTTCACGTACAGGAATGAGCCTTGGTTTGTCTACTATTCTTGCGTTAACCTCTATATCTTCCATAAAAATTTCAGGTAATAAATCTTCGGCAAAAATTGCTTCCCATGGACACTCCGGAACACATGCATTGCAATCAATACATTCATCCGGATCGATAAGTAATTGGTTTTTAGGAATAGAAGGATCATCGCCCGAATATTCATAAATGCAATCAACGGGGCAAACTTGCGTGCATGCAATATCTTTACAATCCATACAAAGTTTGGTAATTATATATGCCATTTCACTTCCTTTGTTGTTCAAACATTTGTTAACAAATTGAATTTACTGCATTAAATTAGTTCTCTTCCGTTGTGGAAGTCAATCGATGATTTTAATGCTTTGTTCCAGATCAAATGGAGGGGATATAATTTAAATCTGCGGAATTGCTGCGATAATAATTTTTTTATTCTTCTTGAAATTTTTCTTTCTATTGCCCTTAGCTTTGGTTTACAAGCTATTGGCAGGTTAACAGATAATATCAATAATCCTGCACAGATTCCGACGTGTAAACGATGCGCAGTAATCTGTTCTATAAATATTTAAATTTCATTTTAACGAACTAATCGGTTCACATCAGCCTGCGTATAATTTCTTCAGTTTAGACTTATCGACCAACCGGTGTAAAATGAAAGACTGCATCAGGCGGGCTTTCATTATATAATCTATCAAGCGAAGTAACTACGTAAGTAAATTCTTTTTGATCTTCGAGCTGAATATAATCTTTAAAAACATGTCTATTGCTTCTAACCATTTTAATTATTTTTCTTACATCGGAAATATCATCCGGTTCACCGGTTTCAAAACGGTAAATTGCATAATACCGAATTTTATTTGTTGATTCTTCTTCTGCAGGTTTCTCCCATCTCAACAATATCCCTGTCGAATCTCCAAACGCATTTAGGTTAATAGGTGCTTTAGGAGAAGCAGTATCTTTCCAATCAAAAATAGGAGGGAATGCCGGATATTTATAGAATGAATTTCTCAATGTATCGGCAAAGCCTGAATAATTATTTGAAATTGATTTTGCGCTAAAAAAGACCGAACCAAGTACGTTAGGCGTAACTCTGTTCATTCTAATTTGATCACCCATCTCGGCTTTATTTCCTGTCCAGTTTTTAGCAGCAAACCTGCTCGAAAAATGTCCGATGTAAAGATGCCTGTCGCCTGTAACCGATGCCCACCACGGAAGCAAAACTTCATAATCAGCAACCTTCTTCCCTATCTCCCAATAAATTTGGGGAGTAACGTAGTCTACAGTTTTATCTTTTATCCATGTTAACGGATCGCAATACAAAATATCGTATGAATTAAAGCCATCGGTTCCGGCGTATTTGTTTTGAACAATACCAAATGGACTGATTCCAAATTTGACTGCGGGACGGATTGCATTTATACTGTCGTAAACCTGTGCAACCATCGAGTTAATGTTGTTTCTTCTCCAATCGTGAATGTCCGGGAAGTTATCTTTGTATTTTTCATAGGTATGCAAATCCTCGGTACTTACCTTAGGAGAGTAGGGATAAAAATAATCGTCAAAGTGCACTCCGTCGATGTCGTATCTTCTTACAACATCTGATACAACAGAAGCAATAAAATCTTTCACCTCATGCATACCCGGATCTAACATCTTATATTTACCAAAAGTTAATATCCAGTCCGGATGTTTTTGTGTGACGTGCTCAGCACTAACTTCATATTCTCCCTCGTTTTTCACTGCTCTATAAGGATTGAACCACGCATGCAGTTCCATCCCTCTGTTATGAGCTTCAGCAACGGCAAACGCTAAAGGATCAAAAAACGGATCCGGTGACTTACCTTGCTTACCTGTCAACCAATATGACCATGGTTCGATGGAAGATTCGTATAATGCATCGCATTCAGTTCTAACCTGAAACATGATTGCATTGATTCCGGCTGCATGTAATTTATCGAACATGTTAACCAATTCGCTTATTTGCTCTCCCGAAGAAGCATAACGCGAGCTTGGCCAATCGATGTTCGCCACGGTTGCAACCCATGCTGCGCGCATCTCTCTTTTAGGAGGTAAATCGGAAGCCAATAAGCTATCCGTTAAAAAGCACAAAGCCAATAAAACTAAAAGTATATTTTTCATTTTTCCTTTAAATATTTTTAGTTAAAATATATCAAAGAATTTTATAATTTTACCCTAAAGATTTGGATTATTAGATATTTGAATCGCCCCTCTTTCATTAAGATGAGACATGGCTGCTATAAAAAAACTACATCTATTTTGATTTATACATAAGCAAGTTAAATATACTATTCATCCTAATCAATCTTGAAAGAATAACTTTAACTTATGAAGAACAAAAGCATACTATTCGTTTGCCTCGGAAACATTTGCCGTTCCCCGGCAGCAGAGGGAATTATGAAACATTTATTAAATAAAGAACGACTTGCAGAAAAAATTAAAGTCGATTCTGCCGGTACTATAGCATACCACGAGGGCGAAGCACCCGATCCAAGAATGAAAAAACATGCAGCCAAACGCGGTTATCAGCTTGCCAGCATAGCTAGAAAATTCGACCCGGCTAAGGATTTTGAGGCTTTCGATTATATTGTAGCAATGGATAATGAAAACTACTTCAACTTAATCAGTCAGGATAAAGAGAATAAGTATTTGCATAAAATTTTTAAAATGACGGATTTCTGCTCTAATAATTTTGCCGAGGAAGTTCCGGATCCTTATTACGGCGGACCGGCAGGTTTTGAAAATGTACTCGATATTCTTGAAGATGCAGCCCAGGGATTGCTAGAAAAGGTTAAACAAGATGCTTCCGAATGAAATAAAAAAAACTTTGCTTGAAATATTAAACGAGGACGTAATAGATTTTTCTTCGCTCTCGGGGGGATGCATCAGCGATGCATATAAAATCCAAACTAAAAGTGGGCGGTTTTATTTTCTTAAGATTGATGCTTCTTCAACTGATTTGTTCCTAAAAGAAGCTAATGGTTTGAGGGAATTAAGAAGAGCAAACGCTATAAGAGTTCCAGAAGTGATTCATGCAGAAAGGAAATTCATCTTAACTGAGTATATAACACCCGGACAGAAAAAAAGTGATTTCTTCAGGGAGCTCGGGCGATGTTTTACTTTGCTTCATAAATTTTATGGAGAGCACTTTGGCTTTTACGAAAACAACTATATCGGTTCGAATGAACAAATGAACATCCCTTCGGAAGAAGAAAAACATGACTGGATAAAATTCTATTTTAATAAGCGCTTAATGTTTCAGTACAGACTTGCAGAAAAGTTAGGTCATGCTACAGACGAATTGAAAAAATTAATGTCAGCTCTTGAAAACAAGATTGAAAATATCTTAAAAACCGGCAGTGAAAAACCATCTCTTCTTCACGGAGATTTATGGGGTGGAAATTACATTGTAGATGAAAGCGGTTCGGCTTGCTTAATAGACCCGGCTGTATATTATGGAAATAGAGAAGCAGATCTTGCAATGACAAAACTGTTTGGTGGTTTCAGTTCGGAATTTTTCAACGCTTATCAGGAAACTTACCCGCTTGATGAAGGATATTTATACAGGGAAGATATTTATAAGCTCTATCACCTTTTGAATCATCTCAATTTATTCGGGTGGGGTTATTATTCGCAGTGTATAAATATCTTGAAGAAGTACACCAGATGAGGTAAAGAATATATCGAAGGTAACCAAAAAGTTATTGTAGCACTTTGTGTCTTCGAGTCTTTGTGGCTAATATTTTCTAAGGCAGTCGAATATTTTTTCACTACCAATTGTTAAGACTCGCTGCAACACAAAAATTTTACTTTCTGGCTACCACGATTTAATCTGCCTCTTAAAAACTATCTTTCGATATCCACCACTTCAACATCAAATACCAATACCGAATTTGCTGGAATTTTTCCCTGTGCTAATGGACCATAACCTAAATAAGGCGGGATAATAAATTTAGCTTTAGCCCCTTTATTTAAGTACATCATACCTTCTTCCCAACCGGGAATTAAAGGCTGCAGCTTTAGGATGAATTTTAATGGTTCATCCTTCTCTACCGAGCTGTCAAATTTTGTCCCGTCTAAAAGATAACCGCTGTAGTGAACTGTAACGATATCTCCGGAATCGGCAGTAACACCGGTACCTTCTTCAAGTATCGCATACTTTAATCCGCTCTGTGTTGAATTAAATTTAGAAGAGTCAACATCCCATTGCTTTACTTCTGTTATTTCTTTTGCAGATAGAAGCTGCACCGTTAATTTAATATCGGTATTTGGCGGAATAGGACCGAAACCTTTTTCTCCGTACGCTAGAGTAGAAGGAATTATTATAGTTCTTGTTCCCCCTACTTTCATCCCGACAAGTCCTGCATCGGTACCCTTAACGAAGTTTTCATCTCCGACAATAATTTTAACAGGATGATTCATCTCGTAAGAACTGCCTATAGAATGAAACATTTTAAGAGAATCATTTACCCAATTAGTAAACAAGTCTATCGAATCTTGAACAATCCAGCCTCTGAAATGAAATTGAACAAGATCTCCAACCTTTACTTCCTTTCCGGTGCCCAAAGTATCTTCTTTAAACATAAGTCCGGTATCGGTTGTAATCACTTGCGATTCGCTGTTGCATCCGATAATTATTATTAAAAGAAAAGCTAATGAATATAATAATTTCATACTGTATCCTTTTTTTGAACGGCGAAATATATTTATTTTCAATCTGAATTCATAAAGATTATTAACTCGTAATTTATTAACCAATAATGAACCTTACGAATGATTGGTTGATTGGTTGACAAGATCGACTGAATTGGTAAGGCGGATTGGATAACTACAGTTGTATGGTAATGTGCTCTTTCTACTTATATTTAGCTCATCTGAAATATATAAACCTTCTCAAGTTGACCGTTTGCAATGGAAACCGTATACCTTTTGTATATTATTTTCTAACTCCGTTATGAATTAAATATTTATAGAAAAGAATAACCCCACACAAAACCGAACTCCTTTAGGAGTGAAATATTAATTATTTGTGAGAACTAATAACCTTACTATTGCCGTAGATTATTTTTTACAGTGAATTACAGAAATATCAAAAAAAATAAACTTGATGCTGATGCGACTTGTCGGTTCTTAAGCAGTAAGCTCAAAAGTTTAATTGAATAACATGGATTATTATTATTTGATATTGTTAAATTCATAAAGTAAACATTGATAATTTTTAACAACTAAAAGCAATGCTTACTCTTCCAATCATATTTATCTTTTTCGTGCAATCATTAAGTGTTCTGATTGAAATAGATGCTATTTATTACTCTTTAAATAAAGAGATATGTTATCAATCGGAAATTCAGGATAACAAAATTGTCATAATCGATTCGGAATTAACATTCGAAGAAGCTTGTGGTAATCAAAAAATATCCGAAGCTGTAAGAAATAATCTTACTCTTGTAGATGTAGAGTATTATTCTTTGGATAACTCTTTGCACCGCGGTCAAATTTTAATTCATAAAACGCTGGCAAAAGATATTATCGAAATCTTTGAGGTAATTAAAAAAGAAAAATTCCCGATCGGTAAAGCATTACCTGTATCTATTTATGATTGGTCCGATAGCGCATCGATGCTGGATAATAATACTTCTGCACTTAACTTTCGCTATGTAAAAGGGACAAAAATTCTATCATCCCATGCAGAAGGCAGAGCGATTGATGTTAATCCTCTCTTAAATCCGCAGATAAAAAAGGGTAAAGTCTATCCAATCGGTGCTGAGTATAACCCGAAGATACCGGGTACAATTACTAAAGAATCCTTTCTCGTAAAGGAATTTAAGAAACGTGGTTGGTCTTGGGGCGGTGATTGGCAGCGCAGCAAAGATTATCAGCATTTTGAGAAAAGGAATAAGTAAAATGAAATATTTAACTAAAAGAATTTTATTTATCACTGCCTTATTTGCTTTCTGTATTATTAAAACTAATCCAGCACAGATAAATGTAACCTTCGAAGTAATTTCCAACACTAATGATTCTGCCGGAGTATATATTTCCGGCAATCATATTTTATTAGGTAACTGGATGCCAGGTGCCGTAAGGTTTAATAGAATTGATTCAATTACATGGAGAAAAACCATATCACTACCGGCTGGAACTGATATCGAATACAAATTTACACGCGGTACTTGGGATAAAGAAGCTCTAAACGAAAAAGAAGAAATTCCTCAAAACGAAGTTGTGAAAGTCTGGAACGATACTCTTATATCAAAGCAAATAGATTTTTGGAACAATGGTAAACCACGTCAAATATTCGGACAGATAACCGGTACTGTAGAGCATCATAAATACTTTCAAAGCAATGAAGTTATTCCGCGTGATATAGTAGTATGGCTGCCGCCCTCTTATGAAGTTGATATTAAAAGGACTTATCCCGTTTTATACATGCACGACGGACAAAATGTGTTTGATCCATTTACTTCATCGTTCGGTTATGATTGGCAAGCAGATGAAACTGCTGACAGCTTAATCAAAGCAGATGCTATCGAGGAAATTATTATTGTGGGTATCTATTCAACAAATCTTAGAACAGCGGAGTACTCAAATACAGATACAGGGGCAGCCTATATGCGATTTGTTGTGAATGAGCTTAAACCATTTATTGATAAAAATTATAGAACCAAAACCGATAGACATAATACTGCTGTTGCCGGTTCGTCTTTGGGCGGATTAATTTCTTTTATGCTGATATGGAAATACCCTGAAATTTTTTCAAAAACCTCATGTTTCTCCCCGGCTTTTAAGGTCAAAGATATAAATTATCTTCCCAATGTTGCTGCTTACTCGGGAGAGAAAAAGCCAATAAAAATTTATATCGATAACGGCGGTGTTGGACTCGAAAATGAACTTCAGCCGGGCATTGATGAAATGTTAGGGCTATTGTTTTCAAAAGGATATGAAATCGAAAAGGATTTATATTGGTACCGCAACCCTGATGCAATGCATAACGAACAAGCATGGGCTAAAAGATTTTGGCGCGCTTTAGTTTTTATGTTCGGCAAGTGAGATTTGATTCACTCAGATTAAAATTTGTTCCAGCTAAAAAAATCTGAAACAGATACTTGCTCCTGTTCGAAGAAATTTTGAAAGGTATAAATCGAAGAAATAAATATAAATTTAGAAACATTAAGTTCCATAGGGACGAAATAGTGATATATTTTCAACCGCAGCATGTTAATTAGAAACAGAAACATATTCGAAATTTATTTTAAGATTTAAGATTATCCTGGAAAGCACTGATTTATTTAAATGATTCTATAATTTTTTTAAAATCTTCTTTGCTTATGCCGAGACTCTTTAAGCTTGTGTGAATGTGTAAGATTGGCACATCATCGAATTTATTATCGAGTGTAATTGGTCTAAGAAGCGGCTGTGTGGGGTTATTCTATATTTCGTGTGTGCCTTTAGTACGGATTTTTTCTAATCCAACGCGCAATAGAAACTTGCGGTATTTTTTAAGGGGAATGGACTTAATACCCATTATTAAACTGAAAATTTCAAATCTTGTCGAATAACCGATTTGCCTGATTTGAAAACATCGAATAACTCGGTTGTATTTAGATGGGGAGGTTCATATATAGGTTGGGGAACCTGTACTAATCTCCAGCCATTTTTAAGTAAGTATTTTTCTAATGTCCCCTGCTTTTGAGCTTCTTCAAGGAAAATATCTACTTCTTCCCTGAATGATTTTATTGCATATTCTTCCGAATCTCCATAAGCAGAAAGTTCAAGCGTAGGACAGTAGGCAACAAAATAATCATCTTCTTTTACAATTACGATCTCAACTTCTACAGTCAGTTTCTTTTTATTATGTATTATTTGGTTTGACATTATTTTAATTGAATTAGTAATAAGATGAGGTAACGATTCAACCAATAGGACATCATTAACTAATTTAATTTGCTGTTTAACATTAGTGAAATTCAATTTTAAACTCAAGCTGTTAGCAGAGAAGTTTCAACCAAGCAGCGCCAAAAATATTCCCGCAGCAACCGCAGAGCCAATAACACCCGCAACATTGGGACCCATTGCAGCCATAATCGGATTTACTTTTCCATCAGTATTTTGAGAAACAAAATCCTGGACAACCCTTGCTGCCATCGGTACCGCAGAAACACCTGCGGCACCAATACATGGATTGATTTTATTTTTTTCGGCAAGAAATAGATTCATAAATTTAGCAAGTGCTATTCCGCCTGCAGTACTAAATAAGAATGCGACGGCACCTAATCCGAAGATCATTAATGTTTGAGGATTTAAGAATCTCTCCCCCTCCATTGTTGCGCCGACGGCAATACCCAAAAATATTGTAACAATGTCAATCATCGCTCCACCTGCCGTTTTCTTTAATCTATCAGTAACACCGCTTTCTCTTATAAGATTTCCGAACATAAGCATACCGATCAATGGGGCGCTTGACGGCACAGCAAGAGATGCAACAGCTCCGGTAATCATTGGAAACAAAATTACGGCAGTCCTCGAAACAGATTTAACCTGCGGCATATCGATTGCCCGTTCTTTCTTAGTTGTGAGCAATCTTAATACAGGTGGTTGTATTATTGGAACCAACGACATATAACTGTAAGCAGCTAATGCCACCGGCCCTAAAAGATGCGGAGCGAGCTGACTTGAAAGAAAAATAGTTGTTGGACCATCTGCACCGCCAATAATTCCTATCGAAGCAGCCTCTTGAGGGGTAAATCCGAATAAGTACAGAGCGCATAAAGCGGCAATGAATATTCCTAATTGAGCAGCGGCTCCTAATAAAAATGTTAGCGGTCTGCTTAGCAGCGGTCTGAAATCGGTTAGAACACCTACACCTAAAAATATTATTGGAGGCAGAAGTTCGGTTTTTATTCCTCCTTCATAAATCAATCCGATAATGCCTTCGCCGTAAGCGCCCATTTCTGCAAGCGGAAAATTTGCTAGTACGATTCCGAACCCTATAGGAATTAATAGCAGAGGTTTGTAATGCTTTTTAATAGCTAAGTAAACTAACAACCCGGATACTGCGAACATTATCCAATTACTGAAAGATAGGTTAGCGAATCCAGAACCAAGTATTAGCTTTGTTATATTTTCCATTCTTTAAAATTATTCGATTATAATAATCGGAGTCGATGAATCAATTTCATCACCTATTCTGACATTTATTTTGGAAACAGTTCCTTTTACGTGTGACTTAATGTGGTGCTTTGCTTTCATTGCCTCTACATGTGCGATTGTTTGCCCGTGCTGAACCGTATCTCCTAACCGTACTAATATATCAACAACTTCAACTGTACCAGGAAAAGGATGGAATATCGGTACGCCTGTTACGGGTTTAGATGCGATATTACCTCCCGAAATTTCTAAAACTTTTGTATCAGAAATTGGAGTTATCGGTTCAGAGGTAACAATAAAAGTTCTAATCTTGCCATTCTCTTCTACTATACATTTTGATTTGATAGGACCATTTAAAAACTGTTCTCTAACGGTTTCCATCGGCTTTTCTTCTTTTACTTTCTGTTCTTCCTTTTTCTTCAATGGAATATCAATCTTAAATTGACCCGTTAAAAATCTAATGCCTTCGTTCAATTCCATTTTTTTACCGGGAACCATCGAGGCAAGTACAAGAAATATATTTTCATCGGTTACCGGAAGGTTTCTTTCCTCTAAAGCTTTTTTTGCAGGCTCAATATTTTTTGGTGCAGCTTCTAAAGGATCTCCGGTAAATACGGGAAGATTCAACTGTTCCGATGCAATTTTTACGACTGCCGGATCAGGCGGTAGAGGTGTTTTACCGAAGTAGCCCAGAACAGCTTTACCATAACCGGGATCAATTTTTTCCCATCTTCCATACATAACATTATTAAATGCCTGCAGCCAGTATTGCTGGCTCCCGGGTGTAACGCTTGTCCATGCACCACCGGCTCCAACTACAACGGGAAACTCCGCAAGCACTTCGCCGTACTTGTGAATGATTCCTGCTTTGACCATCATGTGAACATTAGGACCTATAGCACCACCGGGCATCGGAAAACCAATTACTCTTGCATCTGCAGTAGTAGTGGTTGGATTGAAGTCATAATCTTTTAATCCTTCGTTTAATAGATTCTCTATATCATCCATTTTTGAAGCATCGATATCAAGTGAGTAGCCGGTTCCTTTTAATCCATGCGCAAGTGAACGAACGTCGGGTTGTACAGTTCCGCTTGCCATAGGTCTAACCGAAAGATCGACACCATCAACGCCTGCTTCAATTCCCGCCATATAACAACTAACGGCAATGCTTGCAGTATCGTGGGTGTGCAACCATAGGGGCATCTCAGGAGGCATTATCTTCTTTAGTCCTATTGCTGTATCATAGATTGTTTTAGGATCGGTTGTGCCGCTGGCATCTTTCAAACAAATACTGTCGATGTGCATTCCACTCTCAAGAAGTTTCTTCCCTATGTTAATATAAAACTCTGCAGTATGAACTCTATGAGATTTAAATGGTAAGCCCATTAAAGCAATAGAAACCTGGTGGTGCATTCCAGCATCGATAATCGGTTTACCTGTTTTTATAAGATTTTCAACGTCGTTCATATAATCGAAATTCCTATCCCATGTAGTGCCGTGCTTTTTCATTAGTTTAGCTTGAAGGTTTAATCCTTCAATAGATTGATTAGTAAGCGTTACTCCGGAAACAGATCTTGTTAGAATTTGCAAATCAACGTCCGGTCCTACTGCATTCCGCATAGCCTGCATTGTATCAAAAGGATTTTCACCCAAATAAAATAGAGGAGCTTGAAATCGTGCCCCGCCGCCGAATTCAAAATGTCTTATACCGGCTTCTACAGAAGCTTTCATAGCAGGAAGGAAATCATTTAATCTTACTTTTCCGCCGAATGAGCTTTGAAGTCCATCTCTAAACGGAGTAAACATTACTCTAATTTTTTTTGGTTTTTCTGTGAAAATCATTTTTGTTCCTCCACCTTTGTAATTTGTTGATGAGAATAAATTCTGCTCAAATGAGTCGTTATGGCTGCTACAACAACCGAATCATCATCCTGGGATTTTTCCGGAAAATTTTTAGTTAATAAATGTATTGACAGAGAAAGCATAGCTAAAAGTATGAATACAATTAAGAGAGACAAAATACAGATAAGTAAAAAATCAAGGTTCCCCATTATTAACTTACTTCTATTGTTATAAAAGTAGATTTTTATGCAATAAAATTAACTCATAAAATCCGAAAAGAAAAATCCAATCCAAGTTAACAGTGATAATTTAATCAATCATTACGCTAAGCAATTTGAGGCATTCATGCCTTAATCTTTATATTCAACCAGGTAAATCATTCAAACTGCTTTCTGAATTTTTGGAATTGTTCTTTAAGTAAATTCAATTCTCTGTGAATATTTTTTAATTCTTCCTCTAATGATTGAATTCGATCTGCCGTTTCGTTTTTGCTTTCAACCGAAAGAACTTCACTAACATCAAGGATTTCTTCCCCGCTTAATAAATGTGCGTAACGAGCTTCTTTCATCCCTGCCTGACGCGGTAATTTTTTCACTAAGGGAAATTCCCGCCTGGATAATTTCTCAATTGTATCGTTTACAGAGTTTAGATTTGCGAAATTATATAATCTTCCTGTTCTATTTT
Source organism: Ignavibacteriales bacterium (assembly GCA_020061465.1). Classification (GTDB taxonomy): domain Bacteria; phylum Bacteroidota; class Ignavibacteria; order Ignavibacteriales; family Ignavibacteriaceae; genus JAGUYG01. The sequence continues at coordinate 8,956 of JAGUYG010000027.1, read as the reverse complement.
TTATTTCACCCGGGGTTTGCGGACCTCGAAGCATTAGAACGCACATTACTGCTGTTTCGTCGGGCAAAAGATTCAATTCCTCGGTAAAAGTTTGACGATACTTCGGTACCCTCATATCATCTCCGGTTACTCTTCTAACCAAACGCTTCTCTCTCAAAACATTAACTGCATTCTCAACTATTGTTTCATCATAATTAACCACAGGATCTCTGCTCGATTTCTGATTGCAAGCGTTGATAAGTGAATTTAAAGTTAAAGGATAGTACTCCGGAGTTGCAATTTCTTTCTCTATTAGTGAACCAATTATTCTTATTTCCGTTTGATCGAGTTTTTCAATCATTCAAATCTCCTGCATTTTTTAATACAATAATAAAGATGAACGCTCTTTTACTCAAGCTGTTTGCTAAAAGTAATTTAATTGAATATGCTTATAACGAACCTCACATTAAGTAAAGTTAAACTTGACATATACCTCATTAAATTATATGTTTGCTACTAATTACCTTATGAATTAAGGTTTTTTCACAATAATTATTTAAATTATTGTTTAATTATTCATGCACATAAACCAACAGGAGGTTAAATGAAAAAGATCGAGGCAATCATACGCCCGTTTAAGCTGGAAGATGTTCACAACGAACTGCAAGAATCAGGTTTCGGCGGGCTTACAGTAACCGAAGTAAAAGGTTACGGCAGACAAAAGGGACATAAAGAAATTTATAGGGGATCGGAATACAATATTGAATTCGTTCCGAAATTAAAAATTGAGCTTGTTTGCAGCGACGAGCTTCTTGAGAAAGCAATCGAAATCATAATCACAAAATCTAAAACCGGTGAAGTTGGCGACGGCAAAATTTTTATTCTACCTGTCGATGAAGCCATCAGAATCAGGACTGAAGAATCCGGTATTGCTGCAATATAAAAATCTTTAATCAACTAATTAAGAGGTTAAATATGAAATCAATTACAATACTTTTTATCATCATAATTACTTTTTTATCTGATTATACAATTGCTCAAGTAAATTTTGGCGCAGATGTTATGAGTCGTTATATATGGCGCGGAGTTGATTATGGTAACTCACCCAGTTTTCAACCCTCAATTACTTTTAAGGAGGGAGCTTTTAAAATCGGGACATGGGGTGCTTACAGTTTTGCGGGGGAGGGTAGTGTATTTTCAGAGCACGATGTTTTTTGTAAGCTATATTTTGAATCCAATGCTGGAACTTTTTCATTCATCTACACGGACTATTATTATCCAAGTGAAGGATTAAAATACTTCAACTTTTCTGGTAAGGGCGAAGGGGCACATACCATGGAAGCTGGTTTTAGTTTTAACGGACCAGTTTCGTTTCCAATTCAATTTTCTGCATATCTAAATTTTTACAATGATCCTGATTACTCAACTTACTTTCAAGCCGGGTATCCTATCGAAACTGATGAAGTTTCTTTGTTATTTTTTGCAGGTTTATCTGGTAAGCGCAGTGTATGGTATGGAACTTCAAAAGCTGCAGTCATAAATGTAGGCATTAGCTTCTTGAAACAATTTTATATTTCAGAAAAACTGAGTCTGCCTATTTCCGCTTCACTTATAGTTAATCCGGATTTAGAACAAAGCTATCTGATATTCGGATTCAGCATTTAATAATTCTCACTTAATAAAATTATTTTGATTAAAAAAATAGGAATTAAGATATGGACACTTTATCTACATCAATTAATGTTATTTCAACTATAATTGAAACTACCGGTACAGCAGTTTTCACAATAAATAATTTATGGATGATGATTGCAGCCGGCTTAGTATTTATCATGCACCTTGGTTTCGCATCATTAGAAGCTGGATTAACTCAATCAAAGAATACAGTTAATATCTTATTTAAAAATTCCGTCATTCCGGTTATCGGGTTACTTACTTATGCAATAGTTGGTTTTAATTTAATGTACCCGGGTGAAAATTTTGCCGGGGGTATCTTTGGTTTCTCAGGATTTGGCTTATGGACTGATGGAACCGGGCTAACTAAAGCATATAATCCGGGTTATACATATTGGACAGATTTTCTTTTTCAAGGAATGTTTGCTGCCACTGCAGCAACTATCGTATCTGGAGCAGTTGCAGAACGAGTAAAGCTCTCAAGCTTTTTGGTGTTCTCTACTTTATTTGTAGCAATCGGATATCCGGTAGTGGGTATGTGGAAATGGGGCGGTGGTTTTCTAAACGAATGGGGATTTTATGACTTTGCAGGTTCAACTATTGTTCATTCTGTTGGCGGCTGGGGCGCACTTGCTGGAGTGATTCTGTTAGGTGCTCGCAAAGGTAAATACGTTGATGGAAAAGTTCATCCTATTCCCGGACACAGCATGCCGTTAGCTACAATAGGTGTTTTTTTATTATGGTTAGGATGGTTTGGTTTTAATGGCGGTTCGGTTTTATCAGCCGATCCCGCCGCGGTTTCTTTGGTGTTAGTTACTACCTCACTTGCCGCTTCTGCCGGGGCTATCGGTGCAATGGTAACTTCATGGGGTTATCTTAAGAAGCCTGATATTTCAATGGTTCTAAATGGAATTTTAGCCGGGTTGGTAGGTATTACTGCCGGTGCCGACCAAATGCAGCCGCTCTCTGCCTGTATTATTGGTTTTATTGCAGGAATAATAGTGGTTTTTTCAGTACTTCTTTTCGATAAAATAAAACTTGATGATCCGGTGGGTGCATTATCTGTTCACCTTGTATGCGGTATTTGGGGTACGTTTGCAGTTGGAATATTTGGAAATTTAGCCGGTTGGCACCAAACACTAATTCAGCTCTCCGGAATAGCAATAATTGGATCGTTTACATTCACTTTCGCTTTTGGCATTTGGTTAGGATTAAAAAAGACAACTGGAATCCGTGTAAGCCAAGAGGAAGAAAAGGAAGGTTTGGATATTGGTGAACATGGAATGTCAGCTTATCCCGATTTTGAAAGAATTTCTCAATATTAGCGGGAAAATTTTTTACTCTAGATTGATCGGGTTGTAGCATTTAATATTTCTCATGAAAAATTAAACAACTATTTATTGAATATAAAAAAAATCAATGGGTTCACTTTAAAAAGGTTTAATGTAAATTTTTTAATGCGATAAATAATCAAACTAAAAAATTGGATTTCTATCTTTCTTAAGACATCGATAAATTATATTTAAATTACAACCTGTTTAAAAGTGAATTCATACAATCAAACAAAAATCTTCCGGCTATTAAAATCAAAAGCACTTTTTTCGTAAGCAAAAAAATACTGATAACCGGAAGATTTTCCTTATTTCGTTAAAATCATTTTCTTCGAAAGAACAATCCTATTACAAATTAGTTGATATACATAAACGCCGCTGGGAATATTTTCTCCCGCTGATTTGTAATTAAATTCTATTGAATAAGAACCGGCTTCCTTTTTTTCACTCAGAAGAGTTGTTGCCTCTCGTCCGAGGATATCATATACTTTTAAGGTAGTAAATCCACCTTCCGGTAATTGAAATTTAATTATCGTAACCGGATTAAAAGGATTTGGATAATTTTGCTCCAAGACAAATTCCTTCGGCACTAAAGTGAAATTAACATTTAATACATTGGAATAATCAAATGTTCCATTGTAATCTATCTGCTTTAAGCGATAGTAAAGTGTGCCGTTAAAAATAAAATTCGACAAATCATCTTCAAAAGAATATTTTATTTTTTCCGATGTTGTTCCCTTCCCTTCTTTGAATCCGATAGTTTTCCATGAATCAACTATTTTTTTCTCTATTTCAAAACCGCGGTTATTAAGTTCGCTTGCTGTTTCCCAATGCAGCGTTATAATATTTTTTTCTACGGCAGCATAAAAAGTAGTTAATTCAACAGGAACAATTGCCGGAATTATGGTTACCGAAGCCGGCTGGCTTTCATTATTCATCCTATCGAGCGATGTTAGAACATAAGTTATTGAAGGCAGGTCAATATCGTAAGGTTCCGTATCTACGTATTCAGTTTCATTGGCATCTAAAATTGCTTTGATGAACTTAGGATTATTTATATCAACCGTATTCGGATGATCAAAACGATAGACAACAAATCTTTTTGCATTCTCGCCATCAGCAGCTTGCGATGGTTTTTGCCATGTAATTGAAAGACCTTGCTGAACAACATCTATATAAATATTAGATGGTGGCAGGGGCGGAATATTATCAATCCACGGCATCGAAGGAGTAAGTGCAGGGTATTTATAATAATTTAACTTGAGAGAATCGCCGATATTTTTATAATTATTCGTAAGCCATTTGGAGCTAAAATAAATATTTCCGTGTGCACCCGCATTTTTTCTATTCTCCATTAACTGAGAAGTAATTTCACTTGCGGACCAATTATCTCTTGCCGGATCCATTTTATACAATGCGTTACCGGTGTAGAGGTGTCTTCCGTTTGTTTGCGAAGCCCACCAAGGCATAAGCTTCGTATAGTCTTGAGGACCGCCCAAGCGCCAGTACAATTGTGGGGCAATATAATCCACCGTTTTAGCTTGAAGCCATGCTAAAGCATCACAGTAGATATCATCATAAGCCGATGATCCAGTAATGCCGGATGGAACTCCGTTTTTCCAAATACCAAAGGGACTAATACCAAATTTTACATGCGGCTTAATTGATTTAATGCTGTCATGCACCATTTTTACTAACAGATTGACATTGTCGCGCCTCCAATCTGCTTTATTCGTAAAACCACGCGGATATGCAGCAAAGGTTGCATCATCATCAAAGATTATTCCTGTTTGAGGATATGGATAAAAATAATCGTCAAAGTGAACTCCGTCGATATTGTAACGCCTTACAACATCCATTATTACACTTACTACATAATCTCTCACCTGTGGAAGACCCGGATTTAATACTTTTAATGAACTGTATGTAACAATCCAATCAGGATGTTTTATTGAAACATGTGAAGAGTGTACACTGCTTGATGATGTGTTAACTACTGCCCGATATGGATTGAACCATGCGTGAAATTCAATGCCACGTTTGTGTGTTTCATTTATCATAAACTCAAGCGGATCATAATACGGATTTGGTGCAGTACCCTGTGAACCGGTCAGCCATTCAGACCATGGCTCGATGGTACTGGGATAAAAAGCATCGCAGGAAGGTCTGATTTGAACAACAACTGCGTTCATTCCGTTTTCTTGGTGTTTATCTATTATGGAAATATATTGACTTCTTTGAGTAGAGGGGGTAAGATATTTACTTGTTGGCCAATCGATATTTGTGACAGATGCAATCCATGCAGCTCTGAATTCTCTCTTTGACGGTATATCTTGTGCAAATGATGTTTGAATAAGTGTTAAAAAAAAGAGACATGTAAGTAGTAAATTTTTCATGATTCGTTTATAAATTTAATTGTTTCTGTTATTTGGTGTTTAAAGATATTTAATCGACACAAAGCGCCCAAATATTTCGGATGAGAAAAGGATTTGGATTATTAAAACCATTGCCATAAGGAATCTAATTAGATAACTAAAATTATTAATAACAAAATTTGGATTTATTATGAAACAAATTACTAAATATTTTTTGCAAGGGTTGATAGTAATTTTACCAACTACCGCAACTGTTTATCTTCTCTATTTTTTGTTTGTAAAAATAGACAGTCTTTTTAATTTTCAAATACCCGGTATTGGATTTATAATTACTATTGCAATAATTATAGCGACGGGAGTTGTTGCTTCAAACTTCCTTACAAGAAGGGCAATCAGCTTTATGGATGAAGTATTTGGCAAATTGCCTCTTGTTAAAATTATTTACCATGCAATAAAGGATCTTGTTGAAGCCTTTGTGGGAGATAAGAAAAAATTCAACCGACCGGTATTGATAAAAGTATCAAAAGAAAGTAACATAGAATTGTTCGGGTTTATTACTGAGGACGATTTAAGTTATTTTGGTGAGCTAGAAAAGGTTGCCGTTTACATTCCGCAGTCGTATAACTTTGCAGGTAATCTGTTTGTAGTTCCGAAAGAAAATATCAAAGTTTTGGATGCCGGAGCCAAAGAAGTAATGACCTTCATTGTCTCGGGTGGATTGAGTAAATAGTACCATCAACCAAACTAATCAAATTTAAAACTGCTGATTGCTTCGCTTTTTGATTTGAATACTTCAATTATTTTTGTAGTGCGGGTAAGTTCGAGAAGTGATTGTACCTCGCGATTAAACGTTACAATTTTTAATGTGCCCCCCTTCTCCTGCAGCATCTTCAATACTCTCACCAAAACACTTATGAAAGTAGAATCTATAAATTCACATTCGCTCAAATTTACTATAAAATTAATCCAGCCTTTTTTTATGTCGTCTATTAAAATATTTTTAAACACTTCAGCTTCCGCAACGGTAGCTCGTGAAAGATTTACTTTTTTAATGATAATGGAGCCAAGTTCTTCGGAAGAAAAATCCATATAATAAACCTAATAGTTTTTGTTCGATGATTGTTTTGCAATAAATGAGGTGTTACTCAAAGCTTTCGAGCGCTGCACTCCGTGTTTCGTAAATATCAAAAATATTAACCGCCCCAGTTATTTCGAGAATAGCACGTGCGTCGGAGTGGGGCGAACAAATTATTAAATTACCGCCAAGCCTGCTGATCGTTTTGAGATTGAATACAAGCGTGCCGAGAAATGTTGAATCCATAAATTCACATTCATTCAAGTCGATTATTATCTTTAAAAATCCCTTATCGATATAATTCTTAACTTCATACTTAAATTCTTCTGCGTCTCTGTATGTTGCCCGTTTTAAATTGACTAGTACTACTATTATATCGTCAATCTTCTCGGCGGTAAATTTCATCAGTTCGCCTCATTTTTTCTGAAATGCTAAAAGGTTAATTCTTCTAAGGCGCTAAAATAAGACAATGAATCGGGATTTGCCAAAACATCTTTATTATTAATTTCAAGCCCGTGTATAATCCGGTTTACAGCAATTTCTACCTTTTTCCCGTTGATTGTACGCGGAATATCTTTTACCTCAATAATTTTTGCTGGAACATGCCGGGGTGAAGCTGTTGTCTTTAACTCTAACTTAATCCTTTCTTTAAGATTCTCGTCAAGTTTAGCACCTCCCTTTAATACAATGAAAAGAATAATCCTAACGTCGTTATTCCAGTTTTGTCCTACGGTTAGGCTGTCCACAACTTCGGGTATGGCTTCCACGACTCGATAAATTTCAGAAGTGCCAATCCTTACTCCCCCCGGATTTAATGTTGCGTCCGATCTTCCGTAAACAATAACTCCTCCATTTTTTGTTATCTTAATAAAATCGCCGTGATGCCAAACACCGGGGTAACGCTCAAAGTATGCAGATTTATATTTCTCACCTTTCGGATCATTCCAGAAAAAGACAGGCATCGAAGGAAACGGTTTTGTACATACCAGTTCGCCTTGTTTTTCTATTACAGGATTTTCCTCTTCATCGAAGGCTTCGACTTTCATTCCCAGCCCACGGCATTGAATTTCCGGTGCATAAACAGGCAAGATCGGACAGCCCAACCCGAAACAAGAGATAATATCAGTACCGCCTGAAATAGATGATAACTGCACATCCTGTTTGACGCTTTTATATACCCAGTTAAAATTTTCTTCCAAAAGAGGTGATCCGGTTGATAATATCGTTCTTAGTGAATTTAATTTGAATTTTTGTTTCGGTAGTATATCCGATTTTTGACAGATGCTTAAAAACTTTGGACTTGTACCAAAAATACTAATTTGCTCTTCATCAATTTTTTGCCATAAGAGTTCAAGATTTGGATAAGCTGCGCTTCCATCAATTAAAAAAATTGTTGAACCAATCATTAAGGAACTGATCAACCAATTCCACATCATCCAGCCACAAGTAGTGTAGTAAGTAATTACGTCCGAACGTTTCAAGTCGGTGTGAAGTGAAAGCTCTTTAAAATGTTGAAGCAGAGTACCTCCTGCTCCGTGAACAATACATTTAGGAATACCTGTTGTACCTGAAGAATACATGATATAAACCGGATGATCAAAAGGTAATTGCACGAACTCTATTTCAGAAGCCTGGTTATTTAAAAAATCATCTATATAAATTGAACTTGGTAAATCATAATTGATTTTTTGCTTTATAGGATTTTTAAAATCATAAAAAAAGGGAACAAGTATAATTTTTTCAATTGAAGGAATGTTTGCCGTAACTTCTTTAATTTTATCTGAACAATCGATCATCTTGCCGTTATAACTGTAAGACTCAACAGCGAACAACACTTTTGGCTGAATTTGACTGAATCGATCGACTATACTTTGCACTCCGAAATCGGGCGAGGCAGAAGACCACAATGCGCCAATGCTTGTTGATGCGAGCATTGCAATTATCGCTTCTGGTGTATTGGTTATTATGCCAGCAATTCTATCACCTTGTTTTACACCTGCTGCTTTTAAACTATATGTACATTTTGCCGTTAATTTATAAAGTTCTTGATAAGTTAAACGGAGGGTTTGCTGATTTTCTCTATAACTAATGATAGCCGTGTGGTTATTTCTATAACGTAACAAGTTTTCGGCAAAATTTAGTTTAGTGCCGTTGAACCACTTTGCACCCGGCATCACCGGATTTTGCAGAATAGAATCGTATGGTTCAGATGAAATTATTCCGCTATAATTCCATATCGTTTCCCAAAATTCCGAAATGTTATCAATCGACCACTGATATAATTCATGATAATCGGAAAATAACAACGAATGCTTGGCTGATAAAAAATCGAGAAAGGATTTGAGATTCAAATTCTCAATTCTTTCTTTTGACGGTATCCAGAGCGGTTTATTCACTATTCTTTTTTGTTCTTATTTAGTTAGTAACTCACCTTACGCACGGTTAAGAGATGACATCTTTTTGTATTAAGTAAAAATCACCAATATTTGAGTGAGGATGCTGTTTTAGCGCAAAATCGTTTT
>JAGUYG010000067.1 GCA_020061465.1 Ignavibacteriales bacterium | reverse complement strand
TGAAATTTAGAATTTGAAGTTTATTTGATTTTTGGGATTTGTATTTTGGTGCTTTATCATCGACAACATGTTGGTAAGTTTGGTTTTTTAAGAGCCTATGATAGGCTGATTCTACTTCGCTATTAGATTCTCACCGCTTACCCCGGCTAAGATACAAAACCAAAGCAGCTACAATGAAGCTTACGATTGAAGTTAAATAAAATGGAACAGCCGACCCGAATAAATCCCACAAAACTCCGGCTAAAAAAGAGCCGATTAGTACAGCAAAGCTTGAAAACATAGTTAATATGCCGATTGCTGTCCCTCTTTGATTATCTTCGATTAAATCAGAAATCCATGCTTTCAAAACTACTTCGGTAAAGGCAGCATAAATTCCGTATAGAGCAAATAGAACCCATGTCAGAAATGCTAAATTAAACGACGCAAATCCAAAATAGACAAACGAATAAATAAATAAACCGATTGCGAAAAGATTCTTCTTTCCAAATTTATCCGCAGCCAAGCCCGCAGGATATGAAGAAGCTGCGTAGACGAAATTATAAAATACATATCCAACTATAGCCATCGTAGCCGAGTTTGAAATCTCGCGGGATTTAAGAATCAAAAAAACGTCGCTGCTGTTTACAAGAGAAAATGCAGTAATCAAAACAAGAAGAATTTTATATTGGCGGGGTGCTTTCTTTATGAACGCAAGCGAGTAAGCACTTTTTGAAGCTGATGTTGTTTCAATCTTTTTATCTTTAATCGTAAGAGTAAATGCAACTGCAACAAGCGAGGGGACAAAAGCAAGGATGAAGATAAGCTGATAATCATAATCAAATAAGTTAAGAAGAAGAATTGCAAGCAAAGGTCCGGCAACGGCGCCTAATGTGTCCATTGCTCTGTGAAATCCGAATATAGCACCGCTGTTATTTTCGGAATAACTTGCAAGCAGTGCATCGCGCGGTGCTGTGCGAATTCCTTTACCGATTCTGTCTGTTACCCTTGCTCCAATTACTGCGGCTACGGAGGGAAAAATTCCCGGCAGCGGTTTTGATAATGCCGATAATGCATAACCCGCAGAAACAAACACCGAGCGTTTCCGGATTTTATCCGATAGAATTCCAAAATATCCTTTTAATAATCCTGCAGTTATTTCGGCAAACCCTTCAATTAACCCTACTACAGCCATCGAAGCGCCGAGCACAGTTGATAAAAAAATCGGTGTTACCGGGTACAGCATCTCGCTTGCCATATCGGTGAATAGGCTGATGACGCTTAAATACAAAACTTGCCGGGGAATCTTTTTCATTATTCTATCAGCACAATTATTTTTTTGGAGGTAAAATTAGGAAAGCTGGGGGATAAATGTTGATTAGAACAAATACTTTTTCGATTCATCAATTTAATTTCTCTAACCAAGAGGGAGTTAAGCCACTAATTGACACGAATTATCACTAATTTATATTAAAACATTCGTGAACATTAGTGTTAATTCGTGGCTGAAAATTTATGGAAGTATTAGCCGGTGAGCATCAGTTCATTCAACACAGAAGAATTTTAATAAGACTCATCTTTCACCAACCCAGCGGATGGAGTTAGTTAAGCTGTCGATTAATTTTTCAAGCCGGATAAGTTTTTCCGGTGCGCCGTAATAATTTACAACCCGTTTTGATTTCCCGCCGATTGTAATTGAGGTTATTGTTGTCGGCATGTCCGTTATGTTAGCCGTGTATTCATCTTCTAAAGAGAAGTAGTCAATTTCATAGAATGCAACAATTAACTTTCTCAAATCTTCTTGAGATATAGTTGATTCAACTTCGCCTTTTACTTTAACAAAATCCCTTCCCTCATAAAAAACAGAACCGTCTCCATTTATCCGTAAAAAATATGATGGACAGGTTCCATAGCAGACGGTTCTCTCTAAAGTAATAACTACATCTTTAAGGTCATTCATGCTGCCTCTTTCGGATGAGCATGATAAAAGAAATAAAAGGAAGAAGCACCATATAGAAGTTAATATTTTCATAATGATTGTGCGGCACAGATTATTTATCCATGCCGCAATATAAATTTAAACCAGAAAAGTTATTTACAATTACTACAATTGGTTGCCGTATGTTTTAAAAACCTCCGGGGTTAGCGATAGCGTTAGCAATGTGAAAACCTCGGAGGTTTGCTAATTGTTATTTTGCCAGCAGCATCTTCTTGCTTGAAGTAAAGTCTCCCGCTTTGATTGAGTAAATATAAACACCGGAAGAAAATTGTGACGCATCTCCAAAGGATCCTACGGAAAAATTCACCGAATGATTTCCGGCTTCCTTAAACTCATTCACAAGCAATTTAATCTCTCTGCCAAGAATATCGAAAACCTTTAGAGTTACATGTCTTCCTTCAGGCAGTTGATAATTAATCACCGTAGAGGGATTGAAGGGATTGGGGTAGTTTTGCATCAAAACAAATTTAGTCGGTGTTTCAAAAGGGATATCATCTACGTTAAGCGATGGATCGTATTTGAAAGCCATCCCCAACACACCTCTGTAGCCAACAGGTCCAATTTCTGTACCTGTCCCGGTAGCTTTATCTATCTGAACCAAAAAGCTGAATTGAGTTTCCTCTCCAGTTGTTCCGTAAAGATTATTTTCCGGACCGAACACTAACGATCGTGTTTTTTTGTTAAATCCTGTTCTTCCGACTCTTGTTGTATCTCCGGTTACTTTGTCTATTTTATAAATCCTATCGTTTTCTGCAGACTCATCAACTGCTGCCCAAAGTTCGCCGGTTGATGGATCTACGGCAAGCGCCGCAACGCTTATTCCCAAATCGGCTACAAATATTGTATCTCCTGTATCGGCGTTAAGCTTATACAGCTTTTTGTTTCCTGTTGTAAGATAAAGCGTTCCGTCGTTATCAAAAACTGTCGTGGTAAATTCGAGCTCCGATTCAAATAACAGCATTCCAAAGCCATCATCAGCGCTGATTCTAATATATTTTGATGTGGGATCAAAGACGCTTTTTGCGAAAGCATATAGTTCCTGGTTAAGCGGATTTATGGAAATACTTTTCACCGGTTCGAAACCCGACTCACCAATTTCAGTACCTTCTCCCGTATTTAGATTTATAGATATAACTCTTCCTTTAGATCCGCTTCCTCTTCCTGTTGAACCATAGAGAATGTTTGGTACCGCCTGCCCAACGCGGAAATTTTTTACTATGAACGGAACGCCTTTAATAGGGTAGCGCGGGTCATTACTTAAAATCGAAATGCTGCCGGTATAGTACCCTTTTTCCATTTGACTGCCGTTAATCGTTACTAAAACTTCCTGGGGAATATCTGGTCCCGTAAGGCTTCCGGCGCGCGGGATGGTGTATAATATATTTGCCCCTTCAACTACAGATATTTCAATATCATCAATGAACCAGCCTATGTCTTCAATATATTCATCGCTTTTAAACTTGAATGCGAAATAAATGTTATCCGAATTTCCGGATAAATTAGGCAGTTCAATCATAACCGATTCCCACTCATCCGTGTTGTGCAATATTCCCGAATTTGAAGTGGCAACCTCGTCGAATGTTAAGCCGTTATCAATACTAACGTGTACAGAAGCGAAATCATAACCGACTTCCGCTTTAAGATAATAGTTGAATGCAAGAACAATTTTATCCTGCGGAGGGATACTGCTAAAATCAAACGGGGAGCTTACGAGTATTGCTTCGGCATTATTTCTATACCTCAATGAATCGATATAATTCTTACCGTAATATGCGGCTGTCGGTTTACTGTGTCCGTCAAGCTGCGCTGCACCGAGTGTAATTCTTTGCCAATCCTCCGACTTTTCGCCAACTGCAGTGAAGCCGCCGAAATCGCTTTCAAAATCTGTTTGATATAAAACCGAAACCTTTTGAAGCATCGGCGCACTAAAAAACTTTGAGAGAATAGATGTCTTTGACGAAGCATTATTAGCAGGTATGCTCTTTGGTAGACTCGAAGGCGGATAGTTGCTCTTAACCGAAAGCGAAGGGACAATCTTATATTTTAAATCCATATTCCCTTTGTTAACCAGGTTGAACGTTTTTGAAATTTCACCGGAGCCGGATTGATTATAAAATTCAAAACTTCCCAAATTATCAACAGATAAATTAACTGAAGGAGCTTTTGCCCCTGCTATCGAAAACTCAAACGGAATGTCAATAACAAGTTTGTTTTCATCATTAGTGTGAAGCCTAAGTGTGCCAAACACCGATGCGGGTTCCGATGAATTACCAGCAAGTAATTTTATTACAGCAGAACTGCCGCCGGAAATTGAGCCATCCGGATTATCTACTGATACGCTTAAATTTACATTTTGAGGGAAGAGAAAATCGAAAACAATTTCAAATTCGTAAAGAAGAGTTTTATCGAGATCAAGATTTATTAGCTGAAGCTCGTACTCAGCAGTTGAATTTAACGGAATATCTCCCACATAAAGTGTATCTGTTCGCTTATTGAGATCTAGAGTATCGTTGTATGCAACAATTAATATCTTTGCATAGTCGACAGAATAGTCTATATCATAACCTATAACTTCTAACATGCGAAGGTCATTTGGTTTAATAATTTCTCGTACACCGAATGCTAAAGTCGGATTCATTATACCGATATTTCTTTCAGCACCCAGCGACGGCGGTCTTTGTGCGGCTTCTCTCCAATGCGGCGCCTGTTGACCATCTCCGTTCAGTCTTGATAGTGTTGCGGTTGAAACCTCATACTTTTTTAATCCTTCAAAGAACACTTGCGTAGCTTTATAATATGTAACATTGTTTTCAACTACTTGCACGTCCGAAGGGGGAGGACCGGGTGTTACAACTCTTTGTGCGGTACTAAACCCTGTTAGGCTTCCCTCTTCAACTGCTTCGGGTCGAACCCTGAACAAATCCCACGGATAAAAATAATTGTTCGGAGGTCCGGCAGCGGGAAAATTTCCTGCTATCGAAGTATATCCCAATGCATGACCAATTTCATGAGTTACAACGCCGTCGAAATCAATTTTGTTATGATCAATTCCATCAGAGGGATCGAAGTCGAATGCAAACGCCGAATTAAATCCTATTGTAGCAATAGAACCAAATGGCGTTACATTTATATCGGGATCGATTTCCTGAGGGAAATAACCCAATGCCTGAAGATTTATAATGCCGCCGACTAATGTTCCTAAGTTCGTGCCTGCTGTTGATGGAGCAGGAACCGGAATGGCTGAATAAAGATCCTGAAGCTGTGAATTTCCGGTGTGAAGCTCTTTCAACTTTTGAACCGTTTGGGATACCCCTGTTCCCGTAACCTGATAAACCGCAGAGTTTGTACTGCCAAGAACATTAGCGCCCCATGGTTGTCCCCAGCGGTTAACTCCGTAATCCACATCGATTACAACAGTGATATTGGTACGGATATATCTTTCCCACCGTGCAGCGGCTCTTCTGAAAGATAAGAGAGCTTCAGGGTTATCTAATAGTTGATCGGTTGCCCTTAATAAAATCTTTAATCCTCTTACATGGCTTTGCGGATTTAACGAGGGCACAATAGTGTAGTTTATATCTTTAGAAGGAGCGGTTGAGTATAACTGCATTTCCTCCGGAGTTGCAATATCACATATAATTGTACCGTCCTTGTCTAATCTGAATACCAGGAGCGGATCGTCTGCCAGTTTTTGTATGCTGTAATTAGTTTTTTGCTGTCCATAATATTCCGGCAAAATGAAGACCGAAAAGGTTAGAATAATTATGGATAGTTGTATAATTTTTTTTCCCATTTTTTGATAGAAGAAAGTTTTCATATTATCACTCCTAATATTTTTTGTGTAAAAGCACCTATGTGCGAACAATTCTTTTCCGCAAACACTGTTTTTAAAGTTCAATTTAAATGATGAATTAAATAACGGAGAATTTTAAAAGCAATATTTGAAAAAAAACATCAATTAGCAATGAGCCGGATTAAAAAGTTGGTAGATGTGATTTTGGAATTATAATCCTAATTAAACGAATAAAGAGGTTTTAGCAGTTAGAGTTTGATGCTGTGGAATTTAAAAGCTCAAAACACAAGCTTTTATTAACGCAACTTGTAAAACCTTTAGTAACTCCGCACGATTTTAGTTGATTATTCAGCCGGGGCATTCTATCTTTTTTACAAGCATTTAAAGCATTGTGGTAAACAAATGAAATTTCTTCCATCAATATTAAGTTATTTCTTTCAGAAAAAGAGTTCGGTAAGGAACGTAAAAATTCTGTTAAAATTTTTGTTGTTCCTCGTGCTTATGGTTACTGTTTACAGCATCGTTTTTCATTTCATTATGGATGCAGAAGGAAGAGAATTTAGCTGGATTACCGGATTTTATTGGACTCTTACCGTGATGACTACACTCGGCTTTGGCGATATTACTTTTACCACAGATCTTGGAAAAGTTTTTTCGATGTTAGTAACGTTTTCCGGAGTAGTATTTTTATTAGTTCTGCTTCCGTTTACTTTTATTCAATTCTTTTATGCGCCATGGATGGAGGCACAGCAAAGAAGCCGCGCGCCGCGGGAACTTCCGCCCGACACAAAAAATCATGTTATTATTACCGGAAGCGGACCGACCGGTTTTAGCCTTATTGAAAAACTTAACTCACACAATTATCAATACATTATTCTTACGGAAGAACTTACAAACGCATTTGAATTGTACGACAGCGGTTACAAAGTTGCCGTCGGCGATCTTGATGACCCGGAAACATATAAAAAGATGCGCATCGATAATGCCGCACTTGTAGTAGTTTTAGATTCGGATGAGCAGAATACCAAAATTGCCTACACGGTTAGAGAGCTTAGCGAAACCGTACCGATCATCGCAAAAGCAAACTCGCACGACTCGGTTGACATCCTTTACCTTGCCGGATGCAATTATGTCTTAGAGCTTCCGCAAATGTTGGGTGAATCATTAGCAAGAAGAACTATCGGCGGCGATGCAAGAGCTAATGCAATTGGAAGATTTGAGCAATTAATAATCGCCGAAGCAATTGCAGCCGGAACTCCTTTAGTCGGAATAAAAATAAGGGAAAGCAAACTGAGAGAAACCTGCGGCGTGAACGTAGTAGGAATTTGGGAGAGAGGTAATTTTATCGTTCCGACACCCGATACTGTTATAGGTAATTCTACCGTACTTTTGCTTTCCGGCAAAGAAGAAAATTTTGAGCTGTACGACGAGCTGTTTTGTATTTATCATGTATCGGGTGAGCCGGTCTTAATACTGGGAGGTGGAAGAGTAGGCAGAGCCACCGCAAAAGCTCTTCAGCAAAAAAATATTGATTTTAGGATAATCGAAAGGCTACCCGAGCGCAATATCATTGAGGGAAATACCATCATCGGTTCAGCTTCCGATTTGGAAACTTTGACAAAAGCCGGAATTAAAAAAACCCCAACCATAATAATCACTACGCACGACGACGCAACAAACATTTATCTTACAATTTACTGCAGAAGGCTTCGTCCGGATGTTCAGATTATAAGCAGGTCAAATCTTGACCGGAATATATCAACATTGCATAGAGCCGGCGCCGACCTTGTAATGTCTTATTCCTCAATCGGATCAAATTCAATTTTTAATTTTCTGCAGAAGAATAAAGTGCTGATGTTTACCGAAGGATTGGATATTTTTCGATTTAATGTTCCGGGTTCACTAATAAATATACCGCTGTCAGAATCTAAGATACGTGAACGAACCGATTGCAACGTTCTTGCAGTAGGAGTTGACGGAGATTTTATTCTGAATCCCCGTCCTTCGCTTATATTAAAAGAAGAGCATGAGCTTGTTTTAATCGGAACTATCGAATCGGAGAATAAATTTTTTAAGCAGTTTGTGGAGTGAAAAGCGGTTACTAAACCGGTTGATTGGTGTGCTGCTGTTTATATAGCTTCTTATAATAACCAGCTCCGAACTTTTTTATTCATCCAGCTAATTATTGATAATGTAATGCCCCCTTCGCTGAAATGATTTTGCTTAAAGCTTCTCATTACATCTTGAATCTTATCAAACTCTGTTTCGTTCTCATAATAAAAAAATCTCGTCGGTGCATCATAACTGTACCCATAATTAAAGCTTGGATACGGTATTTCTGCAATTTGTGAAAAGTGAAATTCGGATATATTAATTACGCTTGATAATGTATCGATAAAATCTTGACAGATTGAAGAATTTTCTAAAGACGTTCCGCAATAGTAAGCGAAGGAATTTTTAGGATAACGATATGCAAAATTAATTAAAGGTTTGGTATTGGGGGTCTCCTTTCCGTCAAGAATGATTAAAGAATCGGTTATCAGCAAATTATATTTATCGCTAAAGGTTCTATAGTTAAATTTTATTTCATAAATACCGGTAAGATGACCGAGTTTAATTCGTCCGGCTGCAGGACCCAAAGCCGTTAAGCAAACGCCGGGTATATAAATACCAAGGATATCAATTACTATGCTTTTATTTTCAATTTTAGAGCTTGCTTTAATGCCAAAGTTGGAGCAGCCATATATTTTTTCTGTTTGAAGCTCTACAAATATTTGCGGGACTGAAACAGCATCATAAGAATCAAACGACTCTATTACCTTGAAATTAATTTTACTATCTAACGGAGACAGGGAAGAACCATCATCATCAAGAATGCCGCAGCTTGAAAATGAAATGACTGCAAAAATTAATATGTGTTTGAAAATGTTTTTCATAAAGTTCTTGTTGGTTTATGATTCCCAATTAACGAATAGCTGCCGGAAAAATACTGCATAAACGGCTAATGTAAAAATCTATTAAATCTATGTGCCAAATGTCCTTAGAATGCAACCACTGCAGAACACATAAACAGCAATCTCTTTGCCGCTTAGCCCAACACAGGTTTATATTTACCTGCTGCAGGCAGGTCCTGCAAGTTTATCCACCGAAGCAGCTTTATCAGAAGGTTGGCTTCGGCATTAATACCTCGCAACGTCAGTGGCACTTTATGAAACAGCAACCGGAATTTTACCGTCGTAAAAAATTTGTAATAACTCTCCTTGGGAATTAAGAACAACGATGCGTTTATGTTTGATGTATAATCCGCATTCCATACCGCAGTAATGATCCCAGGATAAGTTCATTTCTACTACATAGACATCTTCAAACGAAATTATTGGCAATGGAATCTCGGTTAAAGGATCAACTCCTTCAAATGTATAAGAAGTGTAGTATGTTATTTCCGCTTTGTATTTAAACACTGCCTTATAAATAATAGATTTTAAACCTGCATTTAATGTATCTATAAAATCAGAATAATAGTTTATTGCATCAATAGTAATAGCATAGGGAATTCTGATACCATCGAAGGAATCATAGAACCAATAGTTTGTATCAGGTATGAGATCCCGGAACCACGATTCTGCGGCATTCAGTACACTATCACGCGGCGGATAGAAAGATTCAGCACTACTAATTAAGTTTTGTTCAAATTCATTTGAAAAAACTCTTTCAATATTTTTAGTAAATTCTCTTTTGGGTGGCTGCAGCTCCTCATCAAGATTATTTACTTCACTATTACATCCAGCCAGAAGTAATATTGAAAAAAGAATTATTAAATGCTTCATATCGATTCCCAGTATTGAGTGTGTATAACAGTAACGACAAGAGAAACAACAAGGGTCTTATTAAATTACTTTTTTAATATCCCGAAGGGACTCCTTCAGAGAAAAAACTTTCATAGATGAACTACCTTCAACAAGTTAGCTAAAGCGAACACCCAACCCGGAAATGTCAAGATGCCGAATGCAAATCCCGACCGAAGGTTCTTTAGGAAAAGCTTTTCCCGACAGCAGTCGGGATCCTTTGGACGGGACGGCTTGAGGCACTTGATATTTCCAATAAGTAAAAAGTTAAATTTATTTATCAACTATAATTTAAATAATGGAGGTATCAAATGTATTACACAGGTATTGATCTTCACCCCGACAAGTCGGGGCTTCTTACTTAACTACTGTTGA
>JAGUYG010000023.1 GCA_020061465.1 Ignavibacteriales bacterium | reverse complement strand
GTTACATTAGGACAGGATGAGGGTGGCACTGCCAATCGACCTTCGCCGCAGTTTCATAATACAGCGGTTGATTACACTGCCGTGCATACATGGTGGCTTGAAGATGATCTGCTTTGGGATGTATTAATGACTAAAGTACCGGAAAAGCCAAATCTAATTTCTGAAACAGGTTTGATGCGGCTTGAAACTTTAGATGGCGAAGCGTGGCGAAATCCAGAGAGAGCTTACGAATTGTTAGAGAGGAAATTTGCACTCGCCTTTGCCGGCAGAGGAGCCGGTGTTGTGCAGTGGGCTTGGAATATAAATCCGTACATGCCTACAGATAATGAAGCTGTTATAGGTTTTTTCCGTCCGGATGGAACAGCAAAACTTGAAATAAATGTGTTAAAAAAGTTCTCTGATTTCTTTGTTTCTGCCAAAGAACATTTGAGTGATTTTGAGCCTGATGAAGTTATAGTAATAATCCCCTATTCAAAATATTTCTCGGGTCAACCGGATGCATTGCTGCCGGTTAAACGAGTCGTGCGCACGTTATCCGATCGATTCGGAATTGTTCCAACATTGTTAGCCGAGTATCATTTAAACTTAGAACGCTTATCAAAAGCAAAATTGGTTATTCTTCCCGCTCCTGAATATTTAGATGACAAAGCTGCCGATGTATTGGCGTTAGCAAGAAGTAACGGTTTGCGCATATTAATAAGCGGCGCAATTGAAGGAAATGCATACGGACAAATTTCAGAATCGATTTTAAAATTAGGTGTAGATATTGGGGGCGATAAATTATCCTTCAGAGAAAAAACAAGCTGGACATTAGATAAAAACAAAAAAGATGATTTCGCAACATTCGACGAGTTAAGAACAAACTTTTTACGAAAAGGTAAGTCGAAACGAACTGACGTCTTTCACAATAATGTTTTACATGAGCCGCTTCCGCTTGAATACTGCAGCGAGGAAGAGCCGTTTATTGCACTGCTTATTGCACTGCTTCATTATGCTCTTACAAATTCCGGAATAAATGCTGAAGTGAATGAAATACCTTTAACCATCAGGATTCTCAAAACAAAAACTCACGCTCTTGTTATTTGTGTGAACGAGTCAAGCGTCGATCTGCATCGATCGATTAAAATAGACAATCACAGTGTAACGGTTAATCTCAGCAGAGGGAAATCTGTTTTGTTATTAGTTAATAGAATGAACGGAAATATTCTTTCGCTGTTAAAATAATTTTTGCTTTCACCTACACGGAGTATCTAATGCCGTCAAGAAGAGAATTTATTAAGTATGGCAGCTTGGCTTTAGCCGGAATTTCATTAGGCGGATTTAATATTGTATCCGGATTAAACCGCAATGATTTTGTCTCTAAACGTCCGCCTTTAAGTAAAAGAAAATTCACCAGTGAAGCGGTTGAAGAAAAAATAATCGAGATAAAAAACCATATTAAAGATGAAGAGCTTGCGTGGATGTTCGAAAATTGTTTTCCGAATACCCTCGATACCACCGTTGATTTTAAAATGATCGACGGCAAACCCGATACATTCGTCATTACAGGAGATATTCAGGCAATGTGGCTAAGAGACTCAACAGCCCAAGTAACGCCATATCTACCTTTGTCAAGAACCGATAAAAAATTAAAGGATTTGCTTGCAGGCGTTATTAACCGCCAAACCAAATGTATATTAATCGATCCGTACGCAAACGCATTTAATGACGGACCAACGGGAAGTCAATGGGGAAAAGATATAACCGAAATGAAACCTGAATTGCATGAAAGAAAGTGGGAAATTGATTCGCTTTGTTATCCTATTCGGCTTGCTTATAATTTTTGGAAGACCACAGGTGATGAATCATGCTTCGATAAAGATTGGCATGATTCAATGAGGCTGGTTGTTAAAACATTTAAAGAGCAGCAAAGGAAAGAAGGAAGGGGTCCTTACTCTTTTATGCGTGTAACAGGGTGGCAGACAGATACTGTTGCGGGCAGCGGTTACGGCAATCCAATTAAGCCGGTCGGTTTGATTTGTTCTACTTTTCGTCCTTCGGATGATGCGGCAATTTTTCTTTTTCTTGTACCTTCAAACCATTTTGCGGTTGTATCGCTAAAACAATTAGCCGAAATGTCAACAGAAGTTAGTAAAGACATAAAACTTGCTGATGAGTGCCTCTCACTTTCAAATGAAGTTGAAAATGCATTAAAAGAATATGCCGAAGCAGATCATTTACATTATGGAAAAATTTATCCTTATGAGGTCGATGGTTACGGCAATAAATTATTTATGGATGATGCAAACATTCCAAGCTTATTATCGCTTCCTTATTTGGACTGCTGTTCTATAGATGATCCTGTATATAAAAACACCCGCAGATTTTTGTTTAGCGAGGACAATCCATACTTCTTTAAAGGAAAGGCTGGTGAAGGTATCGGCGGTCCACATGCAGGCTTCGGAAAAATTTGGCATCTCTCAATTATAATGCGCGCATTAACAAGCAAAGATCTAAATGAAATTAATATGTGTCTTCAAACTCTTAAGAACACGCACGCAGGCACAGGCTTTATGCATGAAGCTTTTGATAAAGACGACCCGAATAACTTTACAAGAGAGTGGTTTGCCTGGGCAAATACTTTGTTCGGCGAGCTGATAATAAAAATTTATAACGCGCATCCGCAATTGCTGAAGGGATGATTTATGAATAAGATTATTTTTTCGTATGCGTTACTGATGCTTTTATTCATTCTTCCCCCTAAGCTATTTGGACAGCAAAGCTCAAGACTTGTTGATTATGTAAATCCGTTCATAGGAACAGCCGGACATGGACATACTTATCCAGGCGCAGTAGTACCGTTTGGATTGGTTCAGCTTAGCCCAGATAATCCCACTGCCGGATGGGATTGGTGTTCAGGATATAATTATTCCGATAGCATTATTGTCGGCTTCAGCCATACTCACTTAAGCGGAACAGGGATTGGCGATCTGTGCGATATTCTATTTATGCCAACTGTGCTTCCGGATGAAATTGAATCTAATAATCTAATTGATTATAAATTTCAATCGCATTTTAATCATGAAAATGAATCTGCTTCTCCAGGTTACTACTCGGTACTGTTAGAAGATTATAACATTAAAGTGGAACTGACCGCAACAAAGAGAACGGGAATTCACAGGTACACTTTCCCACAAGGCAGTAAATCAGCGGTGGTTGTGGATCTTGGATACAGTAAAAATTGGGACAGCCCAACGGAAGGATCTATAAAAATTTTAGATAACTCAACTATCGCGGGTTACCGGTATTCAACCGGATGGGCTAAAGATCAGAGGGTTTATTTCTATGCTAAATTTTCTAAAATGTTTGATGATTATTCTTTCATAACCGCCGATACAAATTTGATAAAGGCTTCTGCGGCAAATCATAAAAAGGTAAAAGGAATTTCCCGGTTTAACACTAATGAAGACGAAATTATAACAGTGAAAGTAGGTATTTCACCGATTAGCATTGATGGTGCAAAAAGAAATTATGAGGCGGAAGCCGCACTTTTAAGTTTTGATGAGATTCGAGGTAATGCAGCCAAAGAATGGGAAAAACACTTAAGCCAAATTGTAATTCAAAGCGCCGATGAAAATCTTAAAACAATTTTTTATACGGCAATGTATCATGCAATGCTGGCGCCTACATTATTTTCAGACATTGACGGTTCATACAGAGGGGCTGATGGAAAGATTCACAAAGCAGATGGTTATAATAAATATACAATCTTTTCTTTATGGGATACTTTTCGCGCATGGCATCCGCTTACTACAATAATCCTTCCTGAAAGAGTAAATGACTTTATTAATTCCATGCTTTCTTTCTACAGAGAGTACGGACTTCTTCCGGATTGGGAGCTGTGGGGCAATGAAACAAACACAATGATTGGTTATCATGCAATTCCGGTATTAGCCGATGCTATATTAAAAGGCTTTTCCGGCTTCGATATTAAAGAAGCATTCGAAGCTATGAAAAAAAGCGCGATGCAGGATAGCCGCGGTATCAAATATTATAAACAGTACGGTTATGTGCCGTTTGATAAAGAGCCGGAATCTGTATCAAAAACACTTGAGTATGCTTATGATGATTGGTGCATCGCACAAGCAGCAAAATTTATGAGCCTTGAAGATGATTACATTTACTTTATGGAAAGATCCTCGTTCTATAAAAATATTTTTGATTCTTCTATAAATTTTATGCGTGGAAAAGATAGCGAAGGAAATTGGCGTGAGCCGTTTAATGCTCTCTATTCCGAGCATAGAAAAGAGGATTACACAGAGGGCAACGCATGGCAGTATACCTGGTTTGTTCCGCATGATATTGCCGGCTTGATTAATCTATTTGGAGGAAATGAAAAATTTATTGAGAAGTTAGATTCGCTTTTCATACTTGATTCGGTGATAGAAGGAGTAAAAGTTTCACCGGATATTTCAGGATTAATCGGGCAATATGCGCATGGTAATGAGCCGGGACATCATATTCCCTATTTATATAATTTTGCGGGACAGCCATGGAAGACACAGCAAAAAGTAAGCGAAATATTAAAAACTTTATACAACTATACTCCCGATGGACTTTGCGGCAATGAAGACTGCGGACAAATGTCGGCATGGTATATTTTTAGTTCGCTTGGATTTTATCCTGTAAATCCATCTAACCAAGTTTATGTGTTAGGCAGCCCTTTATTTGAGAAGGCGGAAATAGCAATAGATAACGAAAGAAAATTTATAATTACTGCAAAAGATGTTTCGAAAAAGAATATTTATATTCAATCGGTAAGATTAAATGACAAGCCGCTGGAAAGAAGTTATCTCTTTCACGATGAAATTATAAACGGCGGCAGGCTTGAGTTTTTGATGGGCGATAAACCAAATAAAAATTGGGGAAGTAAGCCGGAAGAATTGCCTCCTTCCGGAAAGTGAAGGAAAAAACTTTTCTTTCCCAAAAAGTTAATCACCTCTTGAAATTACTCTTCGCCGTTTTCTTCTTCGGGCACTACTTTAGCTATATCTGCTATTTCATCTCCTTCTTTAAGGCGGATTACTCTCACTCCTTGAGTATTGCGTCCCATTACTCTAATAGCTTTTACGCTCTGCCGGATAACCATTCCTTGAGAAGAGATTATTACAAGCTCGTCGCCGTCGACTACATCCATCATTGCTATCATCTTTCCAACTTTATCTGTTGTCTTTACGGTAATTACGCCTTTGCCCCCGCGCTTTGTTATGCGATAGTCGTTAATGTCGGATCTTTTTCCGAAGCCTTTTTCCGTTACAACAAGTATACTATCGTTCCTGCGGATAACGAGCAGATCAACTACAATATCGCCTTTTGTTAGCCTTATTCCTCTAACGCCGGTAGCGGTTCTTCCCATATCTCTAACATCTTTTTCGTGAAACCTGATGGCAAAGCCGTTTCTCGTCCCCAGCACTATATCGTTACTGCCGTCTGTCATTTTTACTGCAATAAGCTTATCTCCCGATACAAGGTTAATGGCATTTATTCCGCCTTTACGAACATTACCATAAGCAGATAGAACCGTTTTCTTTATTGTTCCCTTTTGAGTTGCCATCATAAGATATTGATTGTCTGTAAACTCTTTAACGTTTAAAAATGCGGTTATCTCTTCTTCCTTATCTTTTTCGAGGAGATTCAGTATTGATCTCCCTCTCGATGCTCTGCCGCTTTCGGGTATTTCGTGAACTTTTAACCAATAACATTTCCCTCTATCGGTAAAGAAAAGAATGTACTGATGCGTGGAAGCGATGAACATGTGTTCGATAAAGTCATCGTCTTTAGTTCCCGCTCCGGTTACGCCTTTACCGCCTCTTCCCTGTTTTCTGTATCCGCTTACAGGAAATCTTTTAATAAATCCTTTGTGAGATATCGTAACAACAACGTCTTCTTCGGCAATAATATCTTCCAAAGAAAATTCTTCATAATCGTAGATGATTTCGGTGCGTCGTTCGTCGCCGTATTTTTCTTTTAATGCAAGAAGCTCTTCTTTAATGATAAAGTATCTTTTTTCTTCACTGCTTAAAACGCTTTTTAATTTTTCAATGTGTTTTATAACATCCTTATATTCTTCTTCTATCTTCTTTCTTTCGAGACCGGTAAGGCGCTGAAGCCTCATGTCCAAAATTGCTTTTGCCTGAATCTCCGTCAGCTTGAATTTGCGCATTAAATTATGCTTAGCGGTTTCAACGTCGCGCGATTTTTTTATCGTTTCAATAACTGCATCAATATTGTCTAATGCAATTATATAGCCTTCAAGAATATGCGCTCTGCGTTCTGCTGCATCAAACTCATATTTTGTTCTTCGTACTAGAACCGTCATCCGGTGTTCAATAAAGTGATGCATCATCTCTTTAAGCGTAAGCACTTTCGGAACGCCGTTAACAAGCGCCAGCATAATTACGCCGAATGTAGTTTGCATTTGTGTGTGCTTGAATAATTGGTTTAGCACAATAGCAGGTTGGGCATCTCTTTTAAGCTCTATTACTATTCTCATTCCGTCTCTATCGGATTCATCACGGATATTGGAAATATCGTCGAGTTTTCCTCCACGTACAAGGTCTGCAATCTTTTCAATTAAATTTGCTTTATTTACCTGATAAGGAAGTTCGGTAACAACGATGTTTTCTCTGTTATTCTTAAGTGTTTCAATGTTTGCTTTTGCACGAACAATAATTCTGCCGCGCCCGGTTGTGTAAGCCTCTTTAACACCGGTGTAGCCGTAGATTATTCCGGCGGTTGGAAAGTCCGGCGCGGTTACGTACTTCATCAACTTTTCGGAAGTAATGTCGGGATTTTTAATCACTGCGATCAAGCCGTCTATAACTTCACTTAGATTGTGCGGAGGAATATTGGTAGCCATTCCAACAGCAATTCCGCTTGAGCCGTTTATTAGGAGATTCGGGAGATATGATGGAAGAACCGTTGGCTCCTGAAGCGAATCGTCAAAGTTGGGAACAAAGTCAACTGTGTTTTTATCAAGGTCTCTAAGCATTTCCTCTGCAATGCGTGCAAGCTTGGCTTCAGTGTAACGCATAGCTGCAGGCGAGTCACCGTCTACAGAACCAAAATTACCCTGTCCGTTAACCAACGGATAGCGCAAGGAAAATTCCTGAACCATTCTTACCATCGTATCATAAACCGCCGTATCGCCGTGCGGGTGATATTTACCGAGAACCTCTCCAACAATTCTCGCTGATTTTTTGAATGGTTTATTGTACGCCAATCCTAATTCATGCATTCCATAAAGAACTCTTCTGTGAACAGGTTTCAATCCGTCTCTTACATCGGGTAAGGCTCTTGCTACAATTACCGACATTGAATAGTCGATGTAAGATGATTTCATTTCCTCTTCGAGAGAAATCGGTATTATTTTTTCAAAAATTGTTGCCATGAATTTTTCTTAGATTGTTTTTGGTTTGTTGCCGTAGTTATTCTATTCTTTTCTTTATCAATCAATCGCTTCTTTAATACTCTCAAACATGCTGAGCATTATCTCAAGTGACATAAATTATATCTCTGCCGATAATTTTTAAAAACCTTGGTTTTAGCCTCGAATGTTTTCTTACAACATTTACTTCACGTTCAATTTTTTGTTCTAAAAAAACTCTTAATCCTGCTAACTTGCTGAATGTCGGTTGATCCATTTCCACAAGTAAATCAATATCACTGTTTTCTGTTTCTTCTCCTCTGGCGAAAGATCCAAACAAGGCAATATTCAACACTCCGAATTTTTCATTAAGATACTTTTCGTTCTGTTTTATTACAGCTAATATTTTGTCTCCATTTATATCCATTTATTACACATCCAAATTTCTAACATACTTAGCATTTTTCTCTATAAACTCTCTTCTTGGTTCAACGGCATCACCCATAAGTGTTTCGAAAATTTTATCCGCTGTTGCAGCGCTTTCAAGTGTAATCTGCAGAACAGTTCTTGTTTCTGGATTCATAGTAGTTTCCCATAGTTGTTCGGGATTCATCTCTCCTAATCCTTTATACCGGGATATTACTATTCCCTTTGTTGAACCTTCTTCCGTCGTTTCTTCTACTGATTCGGATGATGTATCTTTTCCGTTAGATTTAAATCTTTTAAGAATTTCTTCCCGCTCGTTTTCATCATAAGCATAAAGTTCTTGTTTTCCTTTTTTTATTTTATACAGCGGCGGTTGTGCAATATATACTTTGCCGGTTGTAATTAAATCTTTCATGTGCCGGTACAAGAAAGTTAGAAGAAGCGTTCTGATATGGCTGCCATCTACATCGGCATCTGTCATCAGTATAATTTTACCATATCTAGATTTGGAAGCATCAAAGTCGGCTCCAAGCCCTGCCCCGATTGCGGAGATGATCGCTTTAATCTCGTTGTTCTCAAGAATCTTATTTATTTTGGCTTTCTCTACGTTTAATATTTTTCCTTTAAGCGGAAGAATTGCCTGGAAGCGTCTATCTCTTCCTTGCTTTGCTGAGCCGCCTGCAGAATCACCCTCAACAATATAAATTTCACAATGTTCGGGATCGGTAATTGAGCAATCTGCTAATTTCCCCGGCAGGTTCATGCTGTCTAAAGCATTCTTTCTTCTGGCAAGATCTCTCGCTTTACGGGCAGCTTCTCTTGCTTCGGCGGCACGAAGGCACTTTTCAATTATTTTTTTACCTACGGACGGATTCTCTTCAAGGAATTCGCTGAGTTTTTCCCCTATGAGCGTTTCAACCGTCGATTTTGTTTCGCTGTTGCCGAGTTTTGTTTTTGTCTGCCCCTCGAATTGAGGCTCGGCTACTTTCACCGATATAACGGCTGTTAGTCCTTCTCTAAAGTCGTCTCCCGTTAACGATATCTTTCCTTCCTTCAGCAGATTATTTTTATAAGCATAATTATTTAATGTTCGGGTAAGGGCTGTTTTAAACCCCACAAGGTGGGTCCCGCCTTCATGAGTATTTATATTGTTCACATACGAGAAAATATTTTCCACGTAACCATTGTTATATTGGAAGGCAACCTCAATCGGGGTTTTATCTTTTTCTCCTTCGATGTAAACCGTTTTGTGAAGCGGCTCTCTGGCTTCGTCTAGATACTTAACAAATTCGATAAGCCCGCCTTTAAAGTGAAAGATTTCCTCTTCACCGCCGTTTCGAACGTCAACTATTTTAATGGTAATATTCTTATTCAGATATGCCAGCTCTCTCATTCTTTCAGCGAGAGTATCGAATTTAAATTTTAAAGATTTAAATATTTGTTCGTCGGGTTTAAATGTTACTTTGGTGCCGCTTTCATTTTTCTTTGCTTTATCTATTTCTTTAACCGGATTCAATGGAACGCCGCGCCTATACTCCTGAAAATATATTTTGCCGTCTCTTTTCACCTCAACTTTCAGCCACTCGGAAAGAGCATTAACAACAGAAACTCCCACACCGTGAAGACCGCCTGAAACCTTATAGCTGGTTTTATCAAATTTTCCGCCTGCATGAAGAACCGTCATAACTACTTCTAACGCCGATTTTTTCTCTTCAGGATGAATATCGATAGGAATTCCCCTTCCGTTATCTTCAATGGAAATAGATTCGTCTTTGTTAATCGTTATCAAAATATAGTCGGCATATCCTACAAGAGCCTCGTCTATACTATTATCAACTACTTCGTTTACAAGGTGGTGAAGCCCCCTCATACTAACATCGCCGATGTACATTGCCGGTCTTTTTTTTACGGCTTCCAGTCCTTTTAATACGTTAATATTTTTTGCGCTGTAATCGTTTTGGTTTTTCATATTGCTAATATTTTAATTTTTCTTTTAATAAAATTTTTTCTTAAGAAATGAATTTAAGCCTCTTTATATGCTCTTCGTTAAAGTGGTTGTTTATTTTTTCAGCGATCTTTTTTTCCTGAAACTTAAGCTCATTACGCCAAGCCGGATTTTCTACTCTAAGAAAGAGCGTATCCTTTTCTACCTTAACTGCTTTTGCAATTTTTTTTAGCTCGGGAAATATTTTTGCGAAGGCGTTAACAATCTCCGATTGATTAATAATTTTTCTTACCCTTTTTAGCCCCGGGTCTGTCTTTATAATTTCAGACAAACTTTTAAATCCTTTATGCATACGATACGCAGCCTTTGTTTATATGAATTACTTTGTCGCACCGGCTGCGTTCAAGAAACGAAAAGTTTGCCATATCTGTTAACGTGATAAATGCCTGCCCCAGATTTTTTAAGCTGCTGCTTATTTTACCCGATCTGAAAGCATCGAGTTCTCCAAATACGTCATCAAGAAGAAAGATGGGCGTTTTACCGCATTTTTCTTTCAGGTAGAAAAATTGTGCGAATCGTAATACCACCTGAAATGTTTTTTGCTGCCCTTGAGAGCCGAATGTTTTTAGGTTGATATTATTTATTTCGAAAACAAATTCGTCTCTATGCGGACCCACCAAATTTGATCCTCTTTTTATTTCTTCTTCCCTGCATTCCTCTAACAATCCAAGGAAGGAGTTAGCGTTAAGTTCGGTGCGTGCGTTGTTAATTGTTTGATAAATAATTTCAGGATTTTCCTCTTCTTTCATAATCTTTTTGTAGGCATTGGTTACATAAGGATTAAATTCGTTTATAAATCTTTTTCTATGATTTATAATATCTACACCGGCAGCGGCTAATTTTTCCGACCAAGCATCCAACTGTTCCAAACTATTTTTGTTCTTCGCTTCCTTTAGCTGACTAAGAAGAGATGCACGCTGCCTTAAGGTTTTGTTATAGTCCAACAAGTTTTTAAGATATAAGCTGCTTGCCTGTGAAATAACCGAATCCACAAATCTTCTTCTATCAGCCGGACTGCCTTGAGAGATGGCGTGGTCGTTCGGGGTTAGTATAACAACCGGATGCTTGCCTATTACATCTGCCGAGCGAAAAATCTGCTTGCTGTTTTGGAAGTAGTGCTTCTTATTTTCTTCAAGTGAGTAATAAATTCTAATTTCTTCTTGTGTCAAATCTTTAAATGAACCGGTTATTTCAAAATCGTTTTGATTAAAGCTAACCACTTCACCGTCTGTTTTTGAATTGTAACTTTTTGTTGTACAGAGATAATAAATTGAATCTAAGATGGAGGTTTTACCCTGCCCGTTTCCGCCTACAATATAATTTAGCTCATCCGAAAAGGTTATATAAGAATCTCTGTGCCTTCTAAAGTTTTTCAGATGGATTGAGGATAAAATCATTTTAGTTATTTAATCGAACAGGCATAAGAAGAAGAATAAGCTCTTCATTCTCGCCGATAGATGCCGGTTCCAAAATACATGCTTTAGTCGGAGAATGCAGCTTAAAAATAACCTCATCGTTAAAGATATGCGTTAACATATCATTCATATAAGCGGTATTGAATCCTATATTCATCGGCTCGCCGTTGTATTGGCACGGAACGTTTTCCATAGCATCGGAACCGTGATCAATATCTTCCGCCGAAATGAGCATGTTATCTTTAGAAATAGTAAATTTTACCTGCTTTGTCCCGGTGGCTGAAAATATCATCATTCTCCTGATAGATGAAAGAAGCGTGTTCGTATTAACCTTAAGAATATTTTCGTTTTCTAAAGGGATTACGCTGTTGTAAGCCGGATACTTTTCGCCGATTAATCTTGAAATAAGTTCAAGATCATCCATTTGGAACGAAATATTTGTCTTGCTGAAATAAATCCTAACATCGTTATCGGTAAGTATTTTTGACAGCACTGAAATAGCTCTTTCCGGAACAACATATTGCTGCACCGCATCGGCTTCAATTGATTTATTCATATACTTAACCAGTCTATGTCCGTCGGTTGCTACAAAGCTTAGCCCGTTCTGCGAAAATTCAAATAGCGTTCCTGTCATTGCAGGTCTCATATCTTCTTTGCTCATTGCAAAAGAAGTCTGTTCGAAAGCCTTTTTCAGGTCTCTGCCTCCGATTACTGCATTTATGTTTGGCTCGACAGTTGGAATATCCGGATAATCTTCCGAGGACGAATATCCGATATTATATACGCCTGTATCGGTTGAAAGTTTTAGCTTGGCATTGTCTTTTGTTTCAAATAATATTTGTGTCTCTTCCAAATTTCTAATTATGTCAAAAAGTAATCTGGCAGGAACAACCATTTTTATGTTTTCGTCGGCATTTACATTAAGGGAAGATCGAAGGGCAATTTCCATATCGGTAGCGCAAACAGTTAAGTTGCCGTCGTTAATATCGAACAAAAAGTTCTCCAAAATCGGCATTGGTGTTCGGGTTGGCACTGCCGGAATTATCTTAGATAATAGTTTTTCAAAAACCTTACTGTTTACTCTGAATTGCATGTTAAATATCTCCTTTTAAAGCGTTGAAATTTAATAAAAGCGGTTACTAATCTCAATGTAGTAATGCGGTAAGTGCTTCACTTTTTTGTTAATCAAGTTGCTTTCAGCGGCAGGTATAATGCCCCGAAAAGTATAACTTTAATTTATAATTACTGTAATATTTTAACCTTACGGACCGGTTAGAGATTCGCCTGAATCCAAATCGTCGCTGTTTGAAATTGTAGCATAAAGCGTATATACTCCATTTACAAAATTACTTGAATATAATACCAATATTTTTGTTCCGGCTTTCAATATAACCTGTCCACTAACCGCACCCTGTGTTCCCGATGAAATAGTGCTGGGAGGCACCGAGTATGTCGTAGAGTACTCATACGTACCTTTGGGAATTTCTTTTACGATTTTAGTTTCACCTTCGCTTATCGTAATAACCTCTCCCCTAAAATTAACATAGAGGGTGCTCGACGACATATTTTTAAATGTAATGCTGTTGTCAACTTTGCTTGAGCAGCTTGCAAGGCTAATCAACAAAACGAAAAAAAAATGGGCAGTAAAATATTTATTTTTCATACCAGCCTTTCATTTTATTACTATTACGCTGCGGAAAAATTAGCTGAAAAGTTTTTAATAATCAACAAACTAATAAAATGGATTTAAGTTTTACTAACATCATTATTATTATAATATATATATGTAAATAAATATAATAATTATAATAATAGTGTTGATATGTTAGTAATTAATTATTATAGAGTTTCTGAGAGATTTTCCAATCATGTTAGGTTGATAAGATGTTAACAATTTATGAATTAATAATTACTTATTAACACGGTGTTGATATGTCATGCTTTATAAACAAGATATCAGACGTATTTTAACAACATATTAACAATGAATTTTAAGCAGAGAATTACCAACTGAGCACAATATCAAAAATAACATTCTGACAACACCTAACTTACATTATTTCACGTACTGCTTAATTCAATTTTTGTCTTAAGCGAACTAAGCAGCTCTCTTAAAGATTTGTCCGTTTGCTGGAATTCCTCTATGGTTGTGCAAGCATGTATTACCGTAGAATGGTCCCTTCCTCCAAAATGAAGTCCAATAGTTTTTAGCGAGGACTTTGTAAGATCTTTTGAAAGGTACATCGCTATTTGACGCGCTAACACAATCTCTTTCTTTCTAGTTTTATCTCTAATTTTATTTTCGTCTATATTAAGAAAAGAACAAACAGTCTTTGTAATATTCTCTATTGTAATGTTAATTTTTCGATCGGTTGCAATTTCTTTAACTGTTTTTTTAGCAAGATCAAGGTTAATCTCTTTAGAGCTGAGCGATGCGTTTGCAAGCAGTTTAATTAAACAGCCTTCCAACTCTCTGATATTTGAAGTAATTGAGCTTGCAATATATTCTAATATTTCGCCGGAAATAGTCATGCCGTAATCTTCGGCTTTTCTTTTAAGAATTGCTATTCTGGTTTCCAAATCAGGCGGTTGTATATCTGCAGTTAATCCCCACTGGAAGCGAGAAATAAGGCGGTCGTCTAATCCCTTAAGATCTTTAGGGGGTTTATCGCTTGATAAAATAATTTGTTTCTGCGACTGATGCAGGGTATTAAAAATATGAAAGAAAAGGTCCTGTGTTTTTTCTTTTCCGATAAGAAACTGAATGTCGTCGATTATTAGCACATCCATATTTCTGTAAAAATTAGAAAACTCGTTTACTTTATTCGATTGAATTGCTTCAACAAATTCCACCGTAAAAATATCGGTTGAAAGATAAATTACTTTTTTATCGGGGAAATTATTTAAGATTTTATTGCCAATAGCCTGGATAAGGTGGGTTTTTCCAAGTCCCACTCCGCCATAGACAAAAAGCGGATTAAAAGAAGTCCCACCCGGATTATCACTAATAGCACTTGCTGCTGCACGGGCAAGCTGGTTTCCTTCTCCTTTAATAAAATTGTCAAAAGAATAACGCGGATTTAAATAACTCTCGAATTCTTGTTTTTTCTCCTCAACCAATGGGCTATCAGCAGATAAAGCATGTTTTGCATTATCGAGAGAATATTTAGTTTCTGCAGGTTCTTCTTCCTCGTTTATAACATAAGCGAGTTTCGCCTCTCCACCCAAAATTTCATGTATCGTTTTTGTAATCAAGGTGTTGTAATGTTCATCAATCCATTCCCAAAAGAATTGGCTCGGGAGCTGAACCTTTAATAATGAATCGGTTAATTCTAAAGGGATTATGGGAAGAAACCAAGTGTTGAATGTCATCTGCGTTACATTAGGCTTTATTGCCTTAAGGCATTCGTTCCAGATAGACACATGGTCTTTTAATTCGGCGGTTTTGAAAGAGGCGGAAGAATTAAACATTGCCAGTTTATCCACAATTGAAAAAGCAAAATTAATTTGAAAATGAATTACAAAAAGCGATTTTTATGCAAAAGATTAAAAAGTTATCAACAAAACATTCACATTAAAAAGAGCAGCCTAAAGCTCAAAAAATAAATCGGTTAAGGGGTTTCTTCTAAATTATCCACACAAAAATTCATTTTGTTAGGAGTGCTTATGTGCATAAGGATTATGTGAAACGTTTTCACAAACAAGAGTTATCCACAACTTATTAACACACATTCGCCGCTCATTCTTTTGTGAAAAAATATAAAGTAATAACCCATAGAGCAAATTAATTTTGTAAATTAATGAAGAAAGTTTATGATTTTTTTGAAAACGAGGAATGTATATGAATATCGATGTATCTTGTTTGTTTAATCACCTATCTTTATCTTTGACACCTTTTAATACAAGGAATAATATATGAAAAGAACATATCAGCCAAGCAATAGGAAAAGAAAAAATAAGCACGGTTTCCGCGAAAGAATGTCTACTAAAAACGGAAGAAAAGTATTGGCAAGAAGAAGAGCGAAAGGAAGAAAAAAACTAACTGTCAGCGACGAAAAATAAATTTGAAAAAATTTGGTCTTTCTGCTAACGAAAGGATAAAAAGCAGAAAAGATTTTGATAGATTATATTCTTTCGGAAAGGTAATTTATTCAAGCAAAAAGCGTATTAAAACTATCTACTTGCTTGAAGTAGCAGAAAACAAGCCGTCAATTCAAATCGCCGCAGTAGTTCCAAAAAAATCCGGTTCTGCATATTGGCGAAATAGAGTTAAAAGATTGATAAAAGAAGCATACAGACTAAACAAGGATACAATTGTAAGGCGGTGTGCAGAAAAAAACATTTCGGCTCAGATAGTCTTTATGTCCTTTAATTTAAGCGAAAAGACGAATAAAAAGATAAGGCTTAATGATTTACTCCCGGAAGTTTTAGATAATTTGTATAAAATTATGAATAGCATTTAGATGAGGAAAATTTTTATTTTCCTTATAAAAGGGTATCAAAAAATTATTTCTCCTCTTTTCCCGCCCTCTTGCCGTTTTTACCCAACCTGTTCCGAATATGCTGTTCAGGCGCTTGGCAAATACGGAATAATTAAGGGTACAGCAAAATCTATTTGGCGGATAATCAGGTGTAATCCTTTTAATAAGGGCGGGTATGATCCTGCCTAATAACGGAAACATACTTTATGGATAGAAATACCACAATAGCTTTTATTCTCATAGGCGGAATATTAATCCTTTGGCTTTATCTTAACTCGCCTGATCCGTCTAGCTATAGGGATAAAGAAAAAACACAAACAACATTTCAGAGTGATTCAGCATCGGCTGAAAAAATACAAGACGACACTATTCGGGAAAAAAGCAGCCAGATTGTTTCTCAACAGACCGCGCCCACAAAGGACAGCCTGGATTATGGATTGTTTTTTACCACCATAAAAAGCGAAGAACAAATAATAACTGTTGAAAACCAATGTGCTATTATTGAACTTTCCAGCAACGGCGGCAATATAAGAAAGTATTACCTCAAAGAATTTAAAAATTGGTACTCGGCAAAAGATAACGGCACGGAAAATTTTTATAGAACTTCTGTCCAATTAATAAACTTCTCCCGCGGAAACGCTTATAATTTATCTTTTGTAACATCGGACGGGAAGGCGATTAACACATCGGATTTTCCGTTCAAAAGCAGCAGCAATAAAAGCAGATATTCATTATCGAAAAACGATTCGGTAACGATAACTTATTCTTTGAAAACAAAAACAGGCGGAGAACTTAAAAAGACGTATACTTTTTACGGAAACAAATATCATATAAAAAGCGATATCGAACTAATTGGCTTTAACGACTTAATAAGTAATAATGCTTATGACTTGGTGTGGGATAGCGGCATTAGGTTCGTTGAAGAAAATTCAGTTGACGAAGCTCAATACTCTAACGCAAGCTTGTTTTACGGCGGTGAGCAGGTAATTGTTGATGCATCTGATATCGGGCAAACCAGAACTGAGAATTATAACGGAAGAGTTGATTGGATAGCTGTTAGAAATAAATACTTCGCTGCTATTATGGTGCCTTTTAATTCTTCCTTTGTAGAAGGCGCTTATATAGAAGGTGAAAAGAGAGGTTATCCGAATGGTGGGATGAGGGAATTCTACAGTATAAGATTGGTGCTTCCTTTTAAAAATACCGACTATGAAAAACAATCTCTTAATATTTATGTCGGTCCCGTTGATTATAATATACTTTCCGAATATGGTCAGAAGCTTGAAGCCATAGTTGATTTTGGTAGTTTCTTCGGATTGAAATTTATAGTTAGACCAATTGCCGAATATCTTCTGCTGCCTCTCTTTACATTCCTTCACAGTTTTATACCTAATTATGGATTGGTTATAATAGTTTTTTCTCTCATCATAAAATTTGTGCTGCATCCTCTTACAAAAAAGAGTTATCAATCGATGAAAAAAATGCAACTCTTGCAGCCCAAAATAGCCGAGCTGAAAGAAAAATATAAAGACGATCCGCAAAAGATGAATAAAGAAACGATGAAGCTTTATTCAACTTACGGCGTCAATCCTGCAGGCGGGTGTTTTCCGTTGCTGCTGCAGATGCCAATATTCGTGGCGCTTTGGGGGTTGTTCCAGGTTGCCATCGACTTAAGGCAGCAGCCATTTATATTTTGGATAACGGACCTATCCCGCCCGGATGTAATACTAGATATGGGATTTAAATTGCCTCTCTTCGGAATCGACAAGATAAGCGGGCTTGCTCTATTGATGGGAATTACTACTTTTATTCAACAGAAGATGAGCATTAAGGATCCTAAACAGCAATCGCTTGTTTATATTATGCCGGTAATGCTCACACTAATATTTATGGCATTTCCGTCCGGGTTGAATTTATATTATTTCATGTTCAATCTGTTTTCCATTGCGCAGCAATATTATATCAATCACAAGCACGACGGGATGGTTTTAGAGCCTGTAAAAAATCCGGCAAAGAAAAAGGGTTTTATGCAGCGAATGATGGCAGCGGCTGAAGAAAGCGCAAAATCTCAGCAGCAAAGAAAAAAGAAAAAATAAGTTATCAATTTTTCATTAGAATTCCTTTTTAAGAACGGGTTCATTTATCGAATTGTTGGAAAGTTCTGAGTTCGACCATTTAAATATTCGGTAAAAATTTTTGAACTATCCGGATTCATCTATTTAATTTTTCGATGATGCATGTGTTAAAAACATTTTTTCTGTTATTGCTCTTTCTTCTTTCTTCAAAAAGTATTTCACAATCAAAATATCTTACCGTAGATTATACCTTCCAAAAAGTTCCCTTTGGGTTAGAAAAAATAACAACCAAGGTTAAGCCGCTTGTAGCATTAGCACTAAGCGGAGGCGGTTCACGCGGTCTAGCACAAATAGGCGTACTTAAGGCTTTTAAAGAAGCTAATATTCCTATTGATATAATAGTGGGTACAAGTATGGGCAGTGTTATAGGAGGATTATTTGCCGCAGGATATTCAATTGCTGAAATTGAATCAATTGCCATTCATACAGAATGGGATAATCTTATAGCCCTTGATAGAGAAACGAACAGGCAGGAATTATTTGTAGATCAAAAGATAACGGAAGACAAGGCAATTTTTACACTTCGGCTTAAAGAATTCAAACCGGTAATTCCAACGGCTTTAAATGACGGTCAGAAACTCTCAAATTATCTAAATCTTTTAGCCTTTCAAGCTCCCCTGCATGTAAAGCATAGCTTTGATGATCTAAAAATAAAATTTAGAGCCGTTTGCACCGATCTTGTAACCGGCGAACCCTACATCATAGGCAGCGGTTCACTGAGCCAGGCAATGCGGGCAAGTTCAAGCGTTTCCTTTTTATTATCGCCTATCAAATTAGATTCAATGATACTTGTAGACGGGGGACTTGTTGCCAATATTCCCGCTGGATTAGCAGCCGAACTTGGCGGCGATATAGTGATTGCTGTAAACACCACGAGCGATCTTCGCTCAAGAGAAGAATTAGATTTTCCGTGGATTGTTGCCGATCAGGTTGTAAGCATACCAATGAAACATCTTAACCAACAGCAATTAACTTGGGCAGATATTGAAATTAAACCCGACCTTCAAAATAAATTTGCCGGCGAGTTTAAGGATGTTGAAGAACTGATTCAAATTGGCTACGATGCGGCTGCGCAGCAAATCAATGCGATTAAATCCAAAATAGATTCAGTGCTGCAAAACAGATTAACAACCGACCGCTTTGAGATTAACAATTACACTATCGAATATATTCCAGATGAATTGGAAGACAGCTTGAAAGAAACGCTAACTTCGGGGAAAGCTATTTCTAGTTTTGAGCTTCAAACTTCTATATATAAACTTATAGAAACCGGAAACTATCGCGATGTGAAAATTCAAATAACCGAAGGACAAAACAGCACAGAGTTAAATTTTCTTATTGAAGAAAATCCTCAGGTGAAAGACGTTGAAATTTCCGGAGTAACGCTGCTTGAAAATAGCAGCATGGAATCTATATTTAGCTTGCTGCTTAATAAACCATTTAATGTTAACAGCTTAAGCAAGGCTCTAACGGATTTATTGCGGCTTTATCGTGAGAAAGGCTACTCTCTGGCTGAAGTAGATTCGGTTTCATTTGATTCATTAAGCGGAAGATTTTCAATATTGATTGACGAAGGGATAATTTCGGAGATATTAATCGAAGGAAATTCAAAAACTAACAGCACAATAATAAGGCGTGAACTACCTGTAAAAGCAGGCGATTATTTCTTTTATAAGAGCATAGAGCAAGGATTAATAAATTTAAGAAGCACAAACATATTCGATAATATAATATTTACAGTAATAAAGGAGAACGGTAGAAATATTCTTAAAATAATAGTGAACGAAAAAATCTCCAGCTTAATCAGATTCGGTTTTAGGGTTGACAATGAAAAGAAAGCGCAGGGAAGTATTGATATTCGTGATGAAAACCTTTTTGGTACCGGCACCGAATTGGGTCTGCTGCTTTTTGGAGGAGCGAGTAATAGAGCTTATGTCCTCGAACATAAGTCAAATAGAATTTTCGATACTTATCTTACTTACAAAATAAATATGTTCTATCAATTTGAAGATGTTTTTAAATTTGTCGACGTTCAAACTACATCTGACAGAAGATTCTCAAGAGCTGAAGCTGGTTATTACAGACAAATTTTTTACGGCTTCTCTGTTTCAGTTGGAACTCAGGTAAGAAGATTCGGAAATTTAATCTTTAGTGGAAAATATCAATTTGATCAAATAAAAAATAAAACAGGTAACCCCGTTGAAGCATATAAACTTAAGATAGTAAGCCTTAAAACAAGCACAACCGTGGATACCCAGGACAAATATCCCTATCCGCAAAAAGGATTTTATTTCAACGGCGAATATGAAACCGCACAAACAATTTTAGGCGGCGATATTGGTTACACAAATTTCAACTTCGAGTATAAAAATTACTTTACAATCTGGAATGACCACACTTTTTCTCCAAGAATTAAAATGGGCTTTGCCGATAAGACTCTCCCTCTCAGCCGCCAATATTCAATCGGAGGACAAAACAATTTCTTCGGAATGAGAGAGAACGAATATCGCGGCAGGCAGCTTTTCATCACTTCGTTAGAGTATCGTTACAGACTGCCTGTTAACATTTTCTTTGAGACATA
Organism: Ignavibacteriales bacterium; assembly: GCA_020061465.1. GTDB lineage: Bacteria > Bacteroidota > Ignavibacteria > Ignavibacteriales > Ignavibacteriaceae > JAGUYG01. Next base: position 31,090 of record JAGUYG010000023.1, on the reverse strand, counting down.
TTTAAAATTCCGATATGATCTCGGTTCTATTTGGGATGAACAGGAAAAAATTCGATTTAAAGATTTGAAACAAGGTATAGGAGCCACTATATCATTCAATACCCCGGTCGGTCCCGCTGATTTTTCTGTCGGACGAAGTTATATATTTAAGAAAAATTTACCCGGCAATCCGGTAAGCAGCGGAGAAATCAATTTTTATTTTTCAATCGGATATTTTTATTAATCTGAATTTGAGGCAGACTAATAATTTTTTCTCTGAAATTTTTCTCCAAGCATCTGAAATGCTCTCTCTTTATCGTGCTCTCCCCTTTGTTTATAAAGTGAAGAAAGCGCAAAGCATAGCTTGCTTTTAAGCTCAACATGTTCAATACCGCTTTCTACAAAGCTGGCTACTTGCTCAAAGGGCGGAATATCAAGCTCGGCGTTATACATCTTTGCAGCACTAATATATGGATTATGAGAGAATTTATTTGCGGCGGCAGATTTTTTAAAATATTCGAAAGAATTTTCCTTCATAGATCCGTACATTGATATTGATTCCAGTATCTCACCCACGGCGAAATAAATTTCAAAACATAAACCGGGAAATTCCTTACAAATTTTTTCTGCATACATCATTATTTCATCGCACGAAATTGCTTTGTTCCATAATAATGTTTTGTATAATGAAGCGTCATCGATTTTGTATTTTACTGCTTGTTCAAAAACATCAAACAGCTCGTCGGGCGAACTTGATGTTGTGAATATATTTCTAATTTCGATCTTTAACTGCTCGTTCATAAAAAACTCTGCCGGAAGATTATTAAAGCCTATTTAAGCTATATGCCCGGAACACCGGTTAAGTTACCGTTCAAAAATTTTAAAAAATTTGCTTTTGTGAAGCATGGCAATTCGCCGGCAAACTCAACTGTTTTATTTTTATCCCATTCTCTTTTAGTGCAGTTTTTATAAGGATGAAACCCGAGCACTGCAAAACGAAAACTTTTTAAGTTGTATTCCTCATCGAAAACAGCGAAACAAATAAAAGTTGTTAGGGTAAGTCTTTTCCCCCATTCGCCGTAAGCCTTTGCAGCACGCTCATTAATAATCCACTTACTGTTTCGCTTACCTTTCCATTCTAATAAAGCTTTTTTCCCCTTGTAATAAATAATTAAATCGGGTTTATCTTTTCCGCTCTCCCAAACCTTCTCGTGCCTTTTATCTTTTCCAAACTCTTCAAACTCCATTCCCCACTGGATTAGCAAATTTTTCCCATGAGTTTCTGCGAGATCGTGCAGCTTATAATTATCACGAAATTTTTCTTTTGTTTTGTGAACCTCGAAGTCTAATTTTTTCATCGTGGATTTTGTGAATATTAATTACATATTATGAAATATTTAAACCGAAAGTGCGCTGTCGAAGAGCCTTCCTTAATACTCATGTGCACCAAAAATAAATTTTGAAAATGATTCGCCGAATTTGTTAACACAACTGCCGCCAAAGATTAAAAACAAATTTTTATAAGTCAAAAAAAAATCGATTGATTTACCTTATATAAAAAACATCGCTCATTATATAAGAATGTTCATTTTGACTGTTCTCAACCTTAATTTGATAGTGAACAGATGTAGGTATTGTTTTAGGAATTTCCCAAACGAATGAGCCAGTATTACGATGATTTTTTGCAATATCGAAACGGTTTAGGTACTGCTTTTTAAGCAGGATAATATTAACATAATTTATTGTACTGGGGAGGTCCCAAACGATTTTTTGTTGAGTACCCAATTCCCACACTTCGCCCATCGAAGGCGATGTAACGCGGGAAGATGCTTCGGGCATAAAGTCGCCGAACTCGTCGGTAGTTATGTTATCGCGGCAGCCGTTAATTGTTAAACCGGATAAAAAAATTATAAGGCAAAAAATCATTTTTCTTTTCATTTGATTTCCACCGTACACTTAAGCTTGCTAATAACAACGTTAAGATATCGATTAAAAATTTATACTAACTTAATACTTTTAAAACAAAAAAAACAACCCACACAAAATTGATCTTATTCTATAATTAATCGTAGCACAGATTAAAATGAGTCGTTTGCAAGCCGGAATCTGTGCCCAATTAATAAATCATTAAATCAAAAAGTATTATTTTAGTACCTAAAAACGACAATACTAGATTAAGAAAAGGCGTTGTTATGACCGGCGATAAAAAATTCAAAGCACTTATTGTGTATGAAGACGAAAACAATTTTCGGCGTGCTGTGAAGAAAAAAACAATTAAAGATCTTCCCGAAGGCGATGTGCTGATAAGAGTAATGTATTCCTCGCTAAACTACAAAGATGCACTTTCCGCTTCGGGGCATAAAGGTGTTACAAAAAAATATCCGCATACCCCCGGTATTGATGCTGGAGGTATTGTAGAAAACTCTTCGTCTGAATTGTTTCTACAAGGAGATGAAGTGTTAGTAACTGGATACGATCTTGGCATGAACACTTCCGGTGGATTTGCTCAATACATTCGTGTTCCTTCGGCTTGGGTGGTAAAGCTGCCTAGAGGTTTAAGCTTAAAAGAAAGCATGATTCTTGGAACCGCAGGATTTACTGCCGGACTAGCTATTTATAAATTAATTAATTCAGGTATAGAGCCTGTGGACGGTGAAATATTGGTTACCGGCGCAACAGGCGGAGTTGGCTCTCTCTCGATTGCAATGCTTGCAAAAGCGGGCTACCACGTTACTGCATCAACCGGCAAACTGCAGGAAGAAAATTATTTGAAAAGTATCGGGGCTTCAAAAATTATTTATCGCGATGAATTGATAGATAAAACCGGTAAACCGCTCTTGAGAGGAAGGTGGTCAGGAGTTATTGAAACCGTCGGCGGAGAAACACTCTCAACCGTTATCGCATCTGCAAAAATGGGTGGGGCTGTTGCTGCTTGTGGTAATGTCAGCTCGTTTGAATTGCACACAACTATCTTTCCATTCATATTAAGAGGTGTGGCACTTTTAGGAATAAATTCCGCTGAGACACCGATGGATATTCGCGTAAAAATTTGGGGCAGAATTGCTGCCGAATGGAAACCTAATAATCTGGAATTAATTTATCACGAGCATTCTTTGGAAGAAACAATTGAGTTGATAGATGTAATATTAAAAGGAGGAATTAAAGGAAGAGCGTTGATAGATGTAAATATTTGATTACTTCTTATATGAAAAATTCAAAATAAAAATTTCCTTCTTAATTAGTAAAGAAGAGAATAACGATGGTATACTTGGTAAGGATAATTTAAATTGGGATCATTCAATCAAAAAATCACAATCGATCAACCGATTTTCATTGTTCTGGTAAAGAGCATATTGAAATCCCTTCCTTAAAGCAAATGCCCCCGTCTCTCCGGCTTTGTTTACTGCAATAAAAGCAGCATCTAACTGTTTAGTAATTTTTTGCTTTTTCAATATTCTTTCAACAGCTATTTTACAAGCAGCTTTGGGACTATCTCCCTGCCGCATTAACTCTACGATCAAGTGGCTGCCGGCAATTTTAATTATTGCTTCACCCAAGCCGGTAGCGCTTGCTGCACCGACTTCATTATCTACAAATAAACCCGCACCGATTATTGGAGAATCGCCAACGCGTCCACGATACTTGTAACTTACACCGCTGGTAGAACAAGCTCCCGACAAATTACCGTTAGTGTCTATTGCCAGCATCCCGATTGTATCATGGTATTGTTCATTAATTTTTTGTGGAACGTCTTCTCTTTTATTCAACCATTCCCTCCACTTTCTTTCAGCTTCGGGCGTAAGAAGATTTTCTTTCTCAAAGCCGTTTTCTAATGCAAACATTAATGCGCCATCTCCGACAAGCATTACATGCGGAGTTAATTCCATTACTTTCCTTGCAACCGATACAGGGTGCATTATGTTCTCAAGGAAAGCTACCGAGCCTGCATTTCCCAAATGATCCATTATGCAGGCATCAAGCGTTACATGTCCATCACTATCGGGGCTACCGCCGTAGCCAACGCTGGTAATAGTTGGGTCTGATTCTGTTACCCGCACACCCGCTTCCACGGCATCGAGCGCACTTCCGTTTTGAATTAGCACTTGCCATGCCGCTTCATTGGCGGCAATACCATGATGCCACGTTGAAATAATTAAAGGTTTTATAACCGTTGTACTCTTGTAGTTATCAATCGTTTTTTGATTTGCTTTGCTTGATAAGCCCATCATAGCTGCTGCAGAGGCAGTAATTGATGCGGATAAAAATTTTCTTCTTGTTGTCATATTCGGGTTCCGGAGATTGTGTTATTTCTGTTTTTCGATTATTCCATTTTATCTGCCAAACCAAGTACAAACGCATATTCCAAAGCCGTTCTCTTATATCTTTGAAATCTTCCCGATGCTCCGCTGTGTCCGGTCGTCATGTCTGTATCTAACAGCAGAAAATTATTATCAGTTTTCATTTCTCTTAATTTAGCAACCCACTTAGCCGGCTCCCAATATTGAACTTGTGAATCGTGCAGTCCGGTAGTTACAAGCATTGAGGGGTAATCCTTTTTCTCAACGTTATCATAAGGGGAATAAGAAAGCATATAATCATAATCTTCTTTTTCGTTTGGATTTCCCCACTCATCGTATTCGGAAGTTGTAAGCGGAATTGTTTCGTCAAGCATAGTAGTTACCACATCAACAAAAGGAACAGCCGCCAGCACTCCTTTAAATAAATCGGAACGCATATTAATTACTGCACCAATTAATAGTCCGCCGGCACTGCCGCCGCGGGCAAACAGCTTTTCCGGCTTGGTAAACTTTTGCTCTATTAAAAATTCGGCACACCGTATAAAATCTAAAAAAGTATTTTTCTTTTTTAAGAGCTTTCCGTCTTCATACCATTGCCTGCCCAATTCCTGTCCGCCCCGGATATGAGCAATTGCATAAACAAATCCTCTATCTAACAAACTTAAAATAGCGGAATTAAAGTACGGATTAGAGCTGATTCCGTACGAGCCATAGCCGTATAAGAGAGTGGGATTGTTCCCGTTTTTTATCAATCCTTTCCGATAGACCAGCGAGATTGGAATCTTAACTCCGTCATCCGATTCTGCGTAAAGTCTTTCCGAGTGATAATTGTCTTTGTCGAATCCGCCCAATACTTCTTCCTGTTTCAGAAGAATTTTTGTTCTGTCTCTCATATTATAATCGAATGTTGATGGTGGAGTAGTAAGCGAAGTATAGCCAAATCGCAGAAGCTCAGTATTAAGCTCATAGTTGGCGGTTAGATAAGCAACGTATGTTTCTTCATCAAACTGGATGTAATGTTCCGAATTATCCGAGCGATTAATTATTCTAAGTTCAATTAAGCCATTTTTTCTCTCTTGCAGAACAAGATAGTCTTCAAATATTTCCATTCTCTCAAGCAGCACATTATCGCGGTGAGGGATAACCTCTTTCCAATTTTCTTTTCCCGGTTTATCAAGAGGCACCTCCATTAGTCTGAAATTTTTAGCCTGATAATTCGTCCTTATATAAAACTTATTTTCAAAGTGTTCAACCGAATATTCAAGATCTCTTTCCCTTGGCTGAAATACTATAAAATCTCCGCCGGGATTATTGGCATCTAGGAAGCGATACTCGCTGGACAACGTACTGTACGAAGAAATAAATAAATACTTCTGAGATTTCGATTTGCCTATGTAAACGCTGAATGTTTCATCTGTTTCATGGAAGACTTCTTTATCTTGATCGGAAGGCGCGCCTAATATATGGCTTATAATTTTGTATGATCGCAGAGTATTATCTTTAATCGAAAAGTAAACCGTTTTATTGTCATTTGCCCATTCCAAACTGCCGGTTGTGTTGGTGATTTTATCTTTTAGCAGTTTACCTGTAGTAAGGTCTTTGAAGTAAATATCGTATTTCCTTCTGCTCAAAGTATCAACGGCAAAAGCTAATAACCGGTTATTGGGGCTAACGCGTAATCCGATTACGTGGTAATAGCTGTATCCCTTAGCCATCTCATTTACATTTAACATTATCTCTTCTTCGGCTTCGGCAGAATCTTTCTTTCTGTAGTAAAAGGGGTATTCCTTTCCTTCTTCATATTTAGTGTAATAGTAATAACCGTTATGTTTATACGGCACTGACATATCTGCTTGCTTTATTCTTCCAACAATTTCGTTAAATAACTTTTCCTGCAGTGCCCCGGTGTGTTTCATCATTTCTTTCGTGTAAGCATTCTCGGCTTCGAGGTAGGCTATTACTTTCGGATTTTCTCTTTGGTTGAAGTAATAGTAATTATCAATCCGCGTATGACCGTGCCTAATTAGTTCAGTTTTGATTTTTTCCGGTATGGTTGGTTTTAGTTCTGACATATTCTGTGCAAAAACATTGTTTATTGATGAAGAAAAGCTAACGAATAACAAAATAATGATAAGTTTGGAAATATTATTATTGAGCATTTTTATATCTCCCCAAAAAATTGGTAAAGAATGTACTAGTTAAAAATACCGCAAACACCAAGGCTGTAGTTGAAAGAAATAGATAATGACTCTATAAGGTTACAGAATAGAATCAGCGAATTACTCCTCCGGTCTCCACATCGAAAAAATGTAATTTATCTAAGTTAAAGTAAAGAGTTACAGCCGTACCAGTTTGGGGTATCCGGTCTGCGGGAATTCTTCCGACAAACTGAATACCGTCTAACGAAAAATATATGAATATTTCGTTTCCCATCGGTTCAACAACTTCGAGAACGGATTTTACCGCCGCTTTACCGCTTTCATCTTTGCCATGAATATCTTCGGGACGAATTCCAAGCGTAACTTTTTTGTTAATATATTTTTGAAGAGCATTCAAATACCTTTCCGGAATTTTTATTGAAACAGATTTCTGTTCTGAAATGAAAGTAATGCCGTCCTCCCGCAGTAATAAGCCGTCGATAAAATTCATTGCGGGACTTCCGATAAAGCCAGCCACAAATTTATTTGCCGGGTTGTTATATAAATTCAGCGGGGCATCTGTTTGATGTATTATGCCGTCCTTCATTACAACTATTTTATCGCCCATGGTCATCGCTTCGGTTTGATCATGAGTAACATAAATCATAGTTACTCCCAATTTTTCGTGCAGCTTCGAAATCTCCGTTCGCATCTGCACTCTTAACTTCGCATCGAGGTTGCTTAAAGGCTCATCGAAAAGAAATACTTTTGGATGACGAACGATTGCTCTGCCTACTGCCACTCGCTGCCTTTGACCCCCAGATAAAGCTTTCGGTTTTCTGTTAAGAAGCTCATTGATGCCCAATATATTTGCTGCTTCATGAACTCTGTGCTTTATTTCGCTTTTGGCAAACTTCCTTAGCTTTAAACCGAAAGCCATGTTATCGTAAACGGACATGTGCGGATACAACGCATAGTTCTGAAATACCATTGCTATGTCGCGGTCTTTAGGCGGTACGTTGTTTACAAATTTTCCGTCGATATAAATTTCTCCTGAGGTTGCTTCTTCTAAACCTGCAATCATTCTTAGTGTGGTTGATTTGCCGCAGCCTGAAGGTCCGACAAGCACAACAAATTCTTTATCCTTTATTTCCAAATTAACATCGGAAACTGCGGGAGCTTTGGCTTCGTAATATTTTGTAACATTAATTAAATTTACTTCTGCCATAAAAATTCCAATAATATTGTTGTTGATTACTTCAATTGAAGAAGCTTCTTTCTAATTACCAATTCGTTAACATGAAGAGAGCATAAATAAGCGCCGGAAGAAACAAACTGTCCCAAATCATTTCTGCCGTCCCAGTAAAGTGAGTAAAAGCCTCTTTCAAGCTCACCTTCGAACAAGGTTTTAATTTTCCTGCCTAAAATATCAAAGATTGTAAGATTAATAACACGTCTATCGTCAAGAGAAAAAGAAATGTTCGTTCCTAAATTAAAAGGATTAGGATAATTTTGAAAAAGATTAATTACAAGCGGAATTTCCTCTTCGTTTTTTAACGATGTGCCTATATCATACAAATCAGAAATTTCATCAAGGTTTAATGCGTAATCGTAAATTCTAATATCGTCAAGGATTCCTTTATAGTTGTAGTTAAAATCATTAGGCAGTCTTTGTCCAATCATTAAATCGTAAGTAGTAGTTCTCAACTGACCGCTCCATGATGTGAAAGCATCGAGTTCACCGTTTATGAAAATTTCCATATCCGAGCCGCTGTATGTTACGGTGATGTTATAAAGCGAATCTTTACTTAAGCCGGTTTCGGAGTCTAAATCTTTAATTCCGTTACTTGAAGGATTATCCGTTCTTATTGTCCATCGAACCTTTGGATTTACAATAGATACTTTCCATCGATTCTCCCATGAACCGTGAGAGATTGGAAATGCTTCCCGCTGAAATATCTCTGTTGGCTTCATCCAAAAATTAATTGACATTGAATTTGTGAAATTAAGTTGTGAATTGTTAGCAACTTTTACATTATCAGTTAATCCGTTAAAAAACAAAGCTGAGTTTGGAGTTCCGTGCCTGTCTGTTGAAAAGGTGCATCCGTTAATTAATCCGTTGCTGCTGTTTCCGCTTTCATCATTTGCATTACCGTTGAAGGGATAAAATGCTATGAGATTTCCTGTTTGGCGGATTGAAAGATCTCTTACCATTATGCTAATGCTGTCTGTCGCAATTCCTCCGCTGCCGTCATCGACTGTACATTTCACATAATAATTCCCCGCGGTTGGAGGAGAAGTCCAGATGATTTCAAATCCTTCTCCGGATATTGAACCGTAATCGGATTCCCAGCTAATTGTTAATTGATCGCCGTCTTCATCGTCCGCTTCGCAAGTAATTCTTGTCTCGCTGTTCAAATCGACTTTTCGCGGCGCGGCTTTTATTTTTTTGATTACTGGAGGATTATTCTGTTGCTCGGCAACTGTTAATGTAATGTCCAATGAATCTTTTAAGCCGTTTGTATCTTCAACAATAACTTTAATAATGAACTCACCTATTGTTGGAGGTGCTGTCCACGTTATTTCCGCACCGGTTCCTGTAATTATACTGCCGTTCGCAGACCATGTATAACTTAATATTTCAAAATCGCTATCCACAGCAGTGCAGTAAATGTTGGTCTCACCGTTCGGCAGCAAGCTGCTCTGTTTGGCTGCGAGTCCTTTAATCCTTGGAGGATAGTTTTGTACGACTGTTCTATTGTTATAATCTATTATTATTCCGTTTACTAATGTTTTGCGTAGCTTATATTCAAGAGTTCCTCCGGATGGAACTAATACTAAAAGCACGGCAGCATCAGGCTGAATGTTGAAATTGGTTTTTCCCGAACTGCCGAATGTAATAAAAGAATTGTTAACAGCATCGTACAAATCAAACACAGAGGCACCTAAATCTATCTCAACAGATTTCACTTCGCTGTAAGGATTAAAATAAAGGAAGGTTTGATAAGCCGGATTCCGGTAGTAATCTGTTTTCAAAACATCGAGCTTTAAAATTCTTGAAACGTTGGTAGTGTCGATTATTCCTCCGAATATTCCCACATGAGATGAGCTGTAAAGAGTGAGATTAGTAGCTCCCCATCCGCCGTTTATTGCATCGCCGGTTGCATAAGGTGAACCTGATTGAAGCTGCAGCAGCGCTTCATGTCCAATGTATGATCCGGGATCGTATTGATGCGACCATTCTTCGCTATCCTGGTTTAAATCGGATAAATACTTTGTGTAAAACAATCGTGTTGAATTTGCGGCATTCAAAACCCACTTGCCTATTGCTCTTGCAAATCTATCGTCATATCGAACCAGCGGAACCAAAGCCCCGATATGCTGAAATGTATTCATTAAAAAAGCGTATTTGCGGGGAGAAAGTTCACCGACTAATCCGTTAACATCATACACTCCCCATCTTCCTGTTGTAACACCCCAATTGCGCAGATAGCCTAATGAAAAGCACCAATTCAAAAGCTTATAGATCTCATAAGTTGTTCCCAGCTCCGCATTCATTCTGGCGGCAGCATAAACACCGTACGGAAGCTGCAGTTCATAAGAAGGATTTGATGTTAAGCCATTTAAAAACTCGAGGCACCATTCAGCGCCCATTCTGTATTTTAATTCGCCGGTTTGGATATATGCATTGTATAAAATCCATCCTATAGCTCCGGCGGCTTCCGGTTCGAGAACGCCTTGCGCGTAAGGTTCCATTTTAATGAAATCCCAGCCACGGTAATTCATGTTTGGAACAGACCACGGTGCGGCACTTCCTCCCATTACTTTTACCGATTGCAAAAATTGATCGGCAACAATTCTAAATTGATTATTAAAATCGCCTTTGCCCGGATACAAGTAATTCAATTGATAGAAAAATACATTGGGCATAGTTATGTACCACCAATCGTCATACATATCGCTATGCCAGTGATTCTTGTAAACATTCATCTCCGGTCTTTTGTTGAACCACTCCTGACACATCGTAACCCAGTCATATCCGTTCTGATTACTTTTATCAATTCCGGCAAGCGCTGCACCAATAACAGCCGGTATACAATTTATTGCTTCGGCGCTTTGCGGATGCGGTGTTCCGACAACAGTATGAAGCCCGAATGTTGGCTGTCCGGGATAATTTATAGTGTTGTTGTTTAACCAAACAAGCGGCAGATATTGTCCGGTCTTATTAAAGTCAAAAACGAATTGATCATAACCGATTGCGGCTTCTTTCCAATCCCGCATTTCAAAAGGTATCGGTTGGTTAGGCATCTGCTCGATTAAGGGAATGTTAATCTGTTGTGCTTTTATTAATGTAACAAATATCAAGCAGAGAAAGATTAATACGGTTTTTTTAATTCCTGCTTTCATGTTAAAAATTTGTTTAGGTAATTAATTTCCAATTCATTTATATTAAAATTCTTTCGTATGCTGCCATCAATCATTAGCTTTTTCTCTTCGCCCGGAAGAAGAATAAATCCTCTATCTGAAAAACTTAATTTGGGATGAATGATATCCATGAAGAAGACAGTTTTATCAGTCGATATAAGAAGAAAATTATTTTTATTTTCAGATGAAATTTTCATCTTAATTTTTGGCTTAGCAAACCTCATATATTTTAACTTTAATGGGGCATAAAAATTTCTGAAGAGAAGTTCGTTTTTTAAGTTATATAACGATACTAAAAATATTCTGTTAGTGAAGCTTGAATTGTTAAGCGGGATTTTCATTACACTCACTTTCGAATTTCGCTTCAATAAGATTTTCTTGTTTGTTAGCCGCTTTACGCTTCCTTTGTCTGTTTTAACAACTTCAATTTTAATCTTACCCGAACGATCTTCAAGGGAATTATTAATGGCATTTAAATGAAGCTCGTTATTATCTTCTCTAAAAGTAATTATGTAATTGCTGAAAATATTTTTAACAAAGAAATAAGCAAGTTTTGGCTCTAAGCTTGAATCAATTACTGACCAGCTTGACACGGGCCAGCAATCATTCAACTGCCAGATAATGCTTCCATTAGTAACCGGATAGTTATCCCGCCAATGTTCTATGCAAGTTTTAAGAGCTAAACCCTGGTTCAATTGTGCGAGGTAAAAATAATTTTTCCAGTTCGATGAAACAGGAAGGTGAGCTGATAAAAACCTAAAGATTCTTTCAGGTCCTTCAACCTGTTTATTATGTATTTCGAATAATAGATTGTGAATTTTTCGGTTTTTCACAGGCAGATATTTTTCGAAAGTAAATCTATTAGCCGGCGCTTGAAAACCAAATTCAGTAATGAATAAACTTTGATCGTTTTTTACTTCAGAATAATCAATCCACTTACTCCAAATTCCCCATTCGTGTCGGTTACCGCTTTTGTGAGAGTTTGGGTCTTCGTCAAAGCCAAAAGGACTGCTTTGCCAATAAGGAATCTCTTGTGATAATTTTTCAATTATTTCCGGAATAAGCCTACTATAAATTATATAACCCGGCATGTTTTTATATGAAGAACCAAACTGCTGAAACCATATCCATTCATTCTCATTGTTTCCGCAAAAGATTGCAATGCATGGATGATTCCGAAGCCTTTTAATATTTTGCTCAACTTCGTCTTTAACTAAACTTAAAAATTTTTCATGTTCGGGATATGCGCCGCATGCGAACATAAAATCCTGCCAAACAAGCAGCCCAAGCCGATCGCAAGTTTCATAAAAATAATCGTCTTCATAAATACCGCCGCCCCAGACACGAATCATGTTTGCACCTGATTCTTTGGCAAAACTTAAAAGTTTTTCGTACTTCTTTTCATCAACACGAGGAAGAAATGAATCAGCAGGAATCCAATTAAATCCTTTAACAAAAATTCGTTTACTATTTACCTTGAAGTAAAAAGTATTGCTCTCATTTTCACGTAATATCAATTCGATTTTTCTTATTCCGATTTTTTTATTCATTTCATCAACAATGTTATCTGCAGCATCGGTGAGGATAATTTTTAAGTCATATAGATTTTGCTCTCCGCATCCGTTTGGAAACCACAGCGATGGTTTTTCAATTTTAATTTGATGAGCAGCGGTATGTTCGTCACTCAAATTCAAACTTTTTTCGTAAGAAAAAGAATCACGGTACAAAGCAATGTTTGCTTTTAAGTCTTGAATTTTTCCTTTCGCTTCGAACGAAACTTCGACAACGGCGTGATTATCACTTATATCAATAGTATTAAAATCAATGTTTTCGATAGAAGCAATATCATGCTGCAATAAATAAACACTTCGCCACAGACCGGAAGTTGGGAATGACGGACCCCAATCCCATCCAAATGAATACTGAGCTTTTCTGATATAAATGCGGTGAGAGTTTAATGCAACAGGCAGTTTTCCGAATTGTGCTTCCTGTTCGCGGCTGTACCGAACAGGAGAATAAAACTTTACAATTAACTCGTTGTTTCTGACCCTCAGAAATTCTGTTATATCAAATTGATATTTCAAGAACATATTTTCTGTTTTACCTACCGATTTCCCGTTAAGAAAGATTTCGGCAATTGTGTCAATTCCTTCGAAGATTAATGATACTTTTTTTTGACTGTCAAAATCTTTCGGGAGACCGAATTGTGTTTTGTAAATCCAGTTGCAATCGGATATCCATTGCAGCTTAATTTCATTATCGGCATAAAACGGATTGCCGATAATTTTATTTTTGATTAAATCGGTGTGAACAGTTCCCGGCACATCTGCATTATGCCAGCGATTTAATTTGCGGGCGATGTCGTTTCTGAGGTTTGTCCGCTTTTCGTCAAGCTTAAATTTCCAATTCGATTGAAGCAAATGTTTTTTGTGCATTGAGCTTTTATACATTTAAAACTTAATTTCAACCCGCGTCTCTTTTTCCGGGTGAATGAATTCGAATGTGATTAAATAATAATTGTTCTTCTCCGATACCTTATAATCTTTTAATTCTTTTTCATCGATTAAAATTTTATTAGGCATTAAGAGAGACGAAATTACCGTTCGGTTATTATGTCCCGGAAATGCCGAAAGGCTAAACGTCAAGCTTTTCTTCTCTTCAGTATAATCGATTTTGGTTAACACTGCCTCGGTGCTTTTCAATATTGGCAAACCGCTCTTAACTAATTCGATATTTGAGGACGATGGTTTAATTGCCGGCAGAACACAGGTTGGATAGATTTCATTTGCAATTTTGAGTGAAGAAAAATCTTCTGCATCATCGATAGCATTTATTTTCATTTTTAGTCCGAAGTAATTAAAAATGATTTCAAGATTTTTAATCTTATCGGTAAAGAAAGGATCAAGTGAAATATTCCAATCATTTTCATTCAAAATAAAAAGATGATAGAGTACGTAAAGATACCAGCCGCCCGCCCATAAGAATTGGGGTTTATCAACCACGCCGTAAACAGCGGGATCATCTTTCTTTGCAATTCGATATTCATACATAGCCGGTTGTCCGTTTGGTCCGTTCATGATTCCCTTAACGGTCATGGTCTTCTTCACAAAATCGAGAGCTTCCTTCTTTTTACTGTTCGAGATTAACCCCAAAGCATACCAGGCGCTGCCATGCGGCCAAACTCCGCCATTTGCATAATAAAAAGGTTCACCGGCTTCGTTAGCTAACAGCTCTAAATATTCCTGCAATTCATTAAAGTCCATTGGATAAACATTATAAATTCCGATTTCCGGATCGAGCAAAACATTCGAGGCAGTTTCAATTAGTTTTTGTTTTTTCTCAGCACTTAAAACGCCAAAGTGGGCGGATAAAAGTGAGCCGGTATAGTAATGGGGATCGGGCACGCCTTTTTCATAGTAATTCATTAAGTAATTATTGTCACTATTCCACAATCTGGTTTCTAGTGAATTTTTCATATTGAGGGAAAGGGTTTCCCATTCATTAAGCCGGTTAAGATTTTTATTCAAAACAGAGGATATGTATATGTAATCCCGAATTGATTTCGCAGCTAACAAAGTCATGTATGCTCTCGGACCAAATTTACTTCCGATATCCCACCAATCCGGCTGATATGCCCAAATCAGATCGTCTTCCTTTTTGTTTTGCATTACTAATGTGAGGCTTCTTTCAATAAAAGGATACAGCTTCGATAGAAATTCTATATCATTTGTGTGCCGAAGGTAGCTTGCACAATTAATTAGGAACCAGAAGTGATTCCAATTATCTGCCCCGGCATACTCGGTTACATAGCTCGAATCTTTCCAATAATAAGCGTGAGGAATGGTATGCTCATTATCTGCATGTTTCATTATAAATTGAAGATCACTCTTTACCCTCTCTGTATCGAAATTTATTACTGCCAAATTTGTAAGCAGAACATCGTGAGTGAAATAAAAGTTATATTCGGCAGGACAAGGCATCGGAACAAAATCTCCGTCAAGATAATGAACATTTGTTTCAAGTATTGCTCTTGCCCATTGCACGGAATGGTCGATTACATCATCACCGGTTTTTATAATTTGTTCTTTACCCGATTTAGTTAACACATAATTTTCATAGTCTTCAATTTCTTTCTCATAATTATCAATCAAGTATTCTATCAGCTCTTCCGTTTCGCCTTCCTTAGATGAACCGATAATTTGTTTAATAATCATCTTTCCATCCGGCTTCAAAGTTTTATCATAACGATAAGTAAAGGCAGGTCTGCCGTAATAATCTTTTTCATCACCCGGATTATTTAGTCTTAATCTTTTCAAATATTCCATCTTATTAGAAGTAACATAGTTTAGGTTTCCGGTTAATCCATAAGCTTCAGGATCTTCACCTGCATTTATCGAGAACAGCCTGACATTTTGTGTTTCGTAGTCCTCATGCTCTGCTATTATCGAAAATCCTTTCCGATAAAATCTTGTGTATGCTTTGTCTTTTAATGTGAACGTGTGGCTGGTTCTTAATGATGCTTCGAGATGTGTGGTTAAGTTAAAATATTTTTCGCTGTCCGAAAGATTTATAATTTCAATCTGCATCAGCATAGCAGGTTTATGTTTGGCAAAGCGGTAGGAAATTTCAATACGGCGCAATTCATTCTTGTTTATAAATTTTATATTAAAAGGAGTGACTTCAACATTGAATTTATTATGATCGAATAATTCGAATTCGTCATCGATTTGCAGAAGCATGGAAGCGATAAATGAAGTATCCCGCAGCCAATAGTCGGTGCTTAGGTCAATGCTGTTTGCTGTAGGATAAAAAAAGCTTATTCGCTGCAGCAAAGGCTGGCTATTATGTAATTCAATGCCTGCAAACGGACCTCCGACCTCAAACTTGCCGTTTCCGTCAAAATTAATTTTCAGATTGTCGTACAATTCATTTAAGGATTGAGGATAGAGGTTCTGTGAGAATATTACAAAAGAAATTATTACTAAACCGATTCTAAACTTTGAAACTATCATATCCATTCCCCTTCCTAATTTGTTAATGCTATTAGTTGCTCCTTGCTGTCAGGATATTTTTCAAGCTCTATTAAGCTGAGTAACGCTTCAATTGTCGATTCGGCACCGGAGTTCCTGTTAATTTCGTCTATGCTTATTATACCGTCGAAACATCTTCCGTTTGCGGGATTATACATTTTTACCTTGGGATAATTTTTTCCAAAAAACCATTCTGCAATTCTTAACGCTTTATCAAGATATTTTTTATCGTCTTCAAGTTCATAAGCTGCAAGCGAAGCATAAATCATAGGACGTATCCCATAAGCAATTTGTGGAAAGATTTTACTCTCCGCTGTAAGAGTTATATTCAATTCTTTGGTTAATTTGAATTCGTTCAAATACATTTGGCTGATTAAATATTCAAAAAAATTATTTATCTCTAACAAAGCAGCTTTTTTGTACTCATCCTTCTCTAATAGTTCGTAAGCTTTCAACAACGCATAACTCTGAGAGTTGCCGTATGCATGCCAAATATTTTGCCAGCTTAAAAATGCACCATAAGGAAAATTGCTTTCATCTCCTTCCTGCATTAATAAAATTCCATCGCACAGCTTTTCTATTAAAGGAAGAACTTCCTTTTCGTTTGTAATATTGAAATAATTCACAAGCGCCAAAACTAAAATTGCTGCTTGATCGGAAGCCGTTTCAAACGGCAGCCATTGCGGTCTTAAAAAGCCGTCGATTATAGCAGTAGCCCTATCTCCCGAAAATTCTTTCTCACACTCTTTAATTGTCTTATCAACTGCATTCAGCATTCTTTCTGCAAGTTGACTGTCATGTTCTTTTAATAGTGGATAAATTTCAGTTAAAGCCCATAAAGCTCGCCATGTCCACCAATTTGGTATTGCAACACTTGTTTGAAATGTTTTGTTGATTGAATAATCTTCCCAAATAAAATTATAAAACCAACCGTTCTCTGATTGCATGTAAAGAAGAAATTCGGTTAATGTTTTCACTTTATGCAAACTTGCGCTGCTGTTTGTTAAGCTGAAATGTTTTGAATAGAGAATTGCCGCCCTGGCAGCATCATCGACACACGCAATACCTTCATCATCATCGCCAACCCAGTTAAAATCGGGATATTCACTGTAAATATGAATTATGCCCAATGTTTTTCCGTCAATTAGAATCTCCTGATAGAGATGATCCAAATGTGATGTGTTTGTGATAAGCTGCTGGGCTGAAGAGCAAAATTGAAAGATAAACAGTAGCAGTCCCGGAATAATTGGCGCTATAAATGTGTAGAAATATTTTTTCATATTTTTCATAATCATTATTTACAAAAAGAAAGAAGGTAATCGACAGTTGTTTCAGCAAGACAGATATTCGAATCGGCACCCGAGTAATAAATTTTTAATTTTCCATCCGGCTCATCAATCCAGCCGCAAGAGAAGACGACATTCATTACATCGCCTGTTCTTTCATAATTCATTTCGGGTTGTAAAATTGGTTCAAGCGATCTGCCTTTAATTAGCCATGGTTTTTCAAGGTCGAGCAGCAGCACACCTAATTTATAAATTGAACTTAAACCGAAACCTCTTACACCATGATAGAGCATAAGCCAGCCGTCTTTGGTTTTTAACGGCGGGGAAGAATTCCCTATCTTATCCTGTTCCCAGCATCCCTGCAACGGTTCGGTTAATAGCTTATATCCCCCCCAATGAATTAAATCGGGACTTCGGCTTATCCATATATCTCTTCTGTTTTCGGAACTTGGTCTATCAACCTTCCAATAATAGCCGTCAATTTTTTCTGGGAAGAGTGCACAATCTTTATTAGAAGGCTCACTGATTGCACCATGAATAATAAAATTATTGAAATCCTCAGTCTCTGCAAGAATAACCAACGGCATGTATTTAGAATAGCCGGTGTATGTTAAATAATATCTCAAACCAATCTGTGTTACTCTTGCATCCTCAATTCCCCAATTCACATAATTGTAATGCTCTTTATGATCTTCGGGGGTAAGACATGGCTTATCTGAAACATTAAAACTATAACCGTCGGAGCTCTGTGCGGTTACAAAAGAAGATCTGCCGTTAGGCATCTCCACTCTGCAGAGCAGAAAGTATTTACCTGCAAACTTAATTGCGCCGGGATTAAACACACTATTTACCTTAAATGGTATATTTTCTTTAGTAAGGATCGGATTAGAAGTATACCTCTGTATTTCCACGGTTAAGTTCTCCTTTGTTGTTCAATAAAAAATTCGTTCATGTTTATTCTTTCATGCCGGTACTAGCCATGCTCTGTATAAAATATCTTTGAAAGAATAAGTAGCCGATCATTATCGGCAGCGCAAGCATAACAGCAGCGGCTAACTTAACGCCAAGCTGAGATTCAGCCCTGCCGCCAACGGCAAACAACGTTACAAGCTGCGGCATAGTCATTAATTGTTCATCTCTTATTACGATCAATGGCCAAAGCACTTCATTCCACGATGCCATAAAAGTAATTATCCCCACAGTAATAATAGCCGGAATGGAGTTTGGCCAAAGTATTCGAAAAATAATTTGCAGCTCACCGCATCCGTCAATTCTTGCCGCATCAATTAAATCCTGCGGAATGGACTTGAAGTATTGTCTAAACATTATTATTGCAAGCGCATTCATTAAATAAGGAATGATTAGAGCTAAATAAGTATCTACCCAGCCAAATTTTACTATTATGATGTATTGTGGTATAAGTGTAATTTGAAACGGAAGAGTCATCGTAAAAATGATCAGGTAAAAAATAAAATTCCTTCCTTTGAATCGGAGTCTTGACAGTGCATAACCAACCATCGAACCGAGAATCAACACTCCAAGAGTTATTGATGAAGCTACAATCAAGCTGTTAATGAAAGACCTTCCGATTGGAATTTTATCGAACATCTGTGCATAACTGTTAAGTGTAAGATATGATGGGAGAAAAGTTAAATTACCCAATTCATTTTCGGGACTTAATGATGCTACAATCATCCAATAGAATGGATAAATAAATGTTAATGCCGCAGCACTTAAAATTATGTAAAATAAAATCCTTCTCATTTGTCTCTCTCCACATATCTCTTTTGAATTGCTACAACAGCTAAAATTAGCAGAGCAAAAAAGAATCCTAAAGTTGCGGCATAACCCATGTGATAGTAAAAGAAACCTTGCTTATAAATGTAAAGCATTGCGGAGATCGTGCTGTTCAGCGGACCGCCGCCTGTCATTATATAAGGCTCGATGAATAAAGAAAATCCGCCGATTGTTGATAAGACTACAACCATAAATATTGTTGGATTTATCATTGGTATAGTAATCTTTATAAATTTTTGAAAATGATTTGCACCTTCCAAATCAGCCGCTTCGTAGTAATGCTGCGGAACGGTTTGAAGACCGACTAAAAACAAGACAATGTATAATCCAACATTTTTCCATGTTGCCATCAAGGCTATAGAGGGCATTGCGATTGAAGGATCGGTAAGCCATCCTATTTTTCCAAGCCCGAGTTGAATTAATATTCTATTGAATAAACCGGTATCGAATCCGTATAGCTGCTGCCATAGAATTGTAACAACGACGCCGGATACAATCACCGGCATAAAAAAAGCCGCTCTAAAAAATCCTCTAAGCTTTATCTTTTGATTTAATGTTTCGGCAATAACCAATGCAACTATTATTTGCAGAGGAATATGAATAGCGAGAAATGTTAAAGTGTTCAATAAAGATTTGAAGAACACTTTGTCCTGAAACAGTCGAACATAATTGCTGAAGCCGGTAAATCCCATCGGTGCGATTATATTCCAATCATGAAAAGTTAAAAAAATAGAAAAAAGTACAGGAAATGCTACAAACACAGCAAAATGAATTATATAAGGAGAAACAAGTAAATACGGTACAATTCGTTTTGTGTTCATAAGAATTTTTTATTTAAGAAAAAGTAGATCGACTGCTTTTGCAGCATCGTTAAGTGCATCTTCGGGTGATTTTACTCCGTAAATTACACTTGCCTCATATTCTTGCGAAATCAAATCAAAAACTTCTTTCAATACCGGAGCAGCATCGGTACCTTTTATATAATTTGCTTGATGAGCAAACTCTAACACGCCGGGATTTTTCTTGAAATAATCAAAGAATTTAGGATTCTCGTCTATCTTTTTTCTGCGCGGCAGCTGGTTGGTTGTTTCAATAAATTTTAAATCATTTTCTTCGCTTAAGAAATATTTCAGAAATTGCCAGGCTTTGTTCGGATCGGGACAAGTGTTAAAAATAACAATGTTCTTTGGATCGCAATAAGTATAAGTAGGACCGCTATGCTCATCCGGTACAGGCATTGGGTGAAATGCGTATTCAAAGTCTTTCGGTTTAAATTTTTCTGCATGAGAAATTTCCCAGGGACCGGTAAACCGGGTTGCAATTACTCCCGATAGAAACACATCTTGTCGTGCAGATAATCTTTCTTTAGGAAAATAGTTTTGCTTGTAAAGTTCTCTTAAGAAATTAAACACCTTCAATGCGTATTCATTATAAAATGCAGCTTTCCCGTTCTTTATCAGCGGGGCACCGGCGGAAGCCGCTAAGTATAACGGATAAAAATCAAAAAGACGCTGCCACCATGTTACAAGCACTTCTGAATATCCGAACCATTGATCAACGTAACCGTCACCGTCATTATCTTTCTTAAATTTTTCTGCCGTCTCAAAATATTCGGAGTAAGTTCGAGGAGGATGGCTTAGACCAAGCTCCTCAATAATTTTTTTGTTGTATATCATCATTATCGGATTAATCTTCCAGGGAATCTGATATATGTGCCCGTCTTTAGAAGTCACCTCTTCGATGGTTAGGCTGTCGCACCGCTCAACAATAAATGCCATAAAACCGTCTAATGTATCAAGTGCAACCAGCACGCCTGCTTCAGCATAAATTTCTACATCACCCTGCCACATGTTTGAATATATATCGGGAGTGGTTTTTCCTACTACAGCGGCAAGTATAATTTCTTCGCTTGACTGTCCCTCCGGCACCGGCTGAAATTTTACTTTCGATTCGGGATTTAGCTTATTCCACTCCGAAGTAATGTAACGTGCAAACTCGATTTCTTCAGTGTTATTCGACGACCAATAAATAAGCTCATTTTTGTTGCGTCTACCGTCCGAACTGCACGAAGAAAAAACAAGCAAAGCAATTATAACAGAAATATATGAGTAAAAGATTTTCATTTATTAGAAGAAGTATTTGTTCTATTCCCAATTACTCCAATCATGATCGATTGTAGGGAAAGGTGTACGCGGAATTAATCCGCCTTTTTTAATCATATAAAACTCAACTGCTGTGGGATCATGTTCGACCGAAACTTTTATGTTTTTAAGCTGCTCATCATTAATAAATATATCGTACTTCTGTTTAAGTTCTGCTGTCTTGTAGAACAATTTTTTTGTCAGCTCATCACGGATGTAATCAGATTTACTTTGTTCTGAATTATTATCTATCGGCGATTCATCCATTTTGAGGATGATCGAATTTTTCAATTCATTTTTTGCCATTGAATAAGCAATTTTATCGCGCCACCACAAAGCCTGCTTTATAACATTTTCAGCTTGATAATATCCTCTTTCCTGCGCAGTGCGGCTTAAGAGCTTATCTCTAAACATTTGCCAAATATAATTTTCTATTGAAACGGAAAATGACGGCAAATCTCCTTTGTTAAATTTAAGATATTGATCTCTTGCCCTATACCACATTAAGAATTCCTTAAGAGTGATTTTGCCTTCGTTGTAAATAACTAAAATTAGATCTCCGATTTCATCATTTGAAGGATTTCCCTCTGCTACCAAAGCCTGTTCAAGCTTTTCTTTTAAATTCCATTCGTTGTATTTCTCTGGAGGAAGAACATAGTTAGCTAAATAAGTCCTCAGTATATTGAACACATTTCTTTTTATAATCGGCTTTTGGTTGAATAAAAGTTCGTTTACATATTCATCAGCAAGCTTATCCATCTTCCTTTTCTTTAAAGCGGTTTCCGCTTCGGTTCGCAGCTTAACCTCTTCGGCTTCAGAAGTAAGCATGCTCATCCAAACATTTTCAACCTTTATAATGTACCAACCGTCGCCGGCAAAGATAGGGTGTGAAAATTCACCCACCGGTAATGAATCTACTATCGAAGCTAAAACGGGATTCCTTACTTCCAAAGCATGTCTTGAAATGTTTAAAGAGCGTTCATCCCGGTAAATCAAAGTGTCATTAAATTGATTTAAAAACAATGTATCAAAAGGAACTCCGTTTTGAAGTGAATTCATTGCGTTTATTATTGCATCTTCCTCGGCTGAGAAAATCCACTTCAATTCCAGTTCAATCTTTTTTTTGCCGATCAGCGTATCAATTTCTTCTTTGTTTATTTTAATCTTTGACAAGATATCTTCTTTAAACAGCTCTTCAGTCGCAAGGTCGTCTACAATTGCCGAATACATTTCATTAGCCTGGTCTAAGGTGTCCAGCCCGCGCGAGCATGCATCGAGAGCAAGCAGTTTCTCTTTAATCATATATTCAAGATGCCTCTTTTTAGAATTTGCCCTTTGTTTGATAAAAGCGGGACCGAATTCGTAACTTGAGATAAATTCTTCTTTTGTAATTTCAATATCACCTACTTTGGCTAAAAAGGATTGCGGCAGGCGTTCACTTGAATCAGCAATTGCGTTGGAAATAGATAATGAATATTCACACGGAATGAATGCACTGATGCAGCCTGTTGTTAAAAAGAAAACGAACAGCAGTAAAAAAAACCTTTCATGCATTTAAAACCTTATGCCCAATGAAAAAGTGTGAATATTTTTTAATCTTCCGAAATCTCTGAATGCGTAATCGAAGTTAACCATCGCATCGCTAAAGAGCATTTTAGAATTTATACCCATGCCGAACGATAGACCGCCTTCAGATTCTCTAAGAAAAAGAGATTGATATCCGCCGCGGATAAACAGAAAGTCTTTAAATGAAAATTCGGCACCTGTATTCATACTTTGGTAATTATTACTCGGATGAATAACATCGGCGGCAACTTTTATTTTATAATCATCCGTATTAAATACATTTGTAGAAACTCCAATTTGAAATAGCAGCGGCAAATCCCAGCTATCTAATTCAATATTAGTAGGAATTCTATCATTCGATCCTTGTTTTGTATCATCTACTCTGATAAAGTATCTGGCGTCTCTGCCTTCAAGTTTCAGCGGAGTTCCGAAGTTAGACATCGAAGCACCAATAACCATTCCCCCGAACAAATCGGTTCTAAACAATGTTCCGATATCTAATGCGAATGCAGAAGCCGACATGTGCCAAATTTTTTGCTGAACGTATTTTACACTAAATCCTATTGAAAAGCGGTCGGTTAATTGTCTTGCATAAGAAAGACCCACAGCAATATCCCCGGCGCTGAAATATTCGCCGGTGCCTTCGGGTTTTTCAACCGTTCTTACTTTCATATCTTCCATCGAAAGAGAGGTAAAGCTTAAGCCTAAAGTACCGAATTCTTCAAGTGGAATTACTAAGCCGGCAAAATCAAAATTTGTTTCAGCAATCCAGTTAGTGTGAACCAATATTACTTCTCTTAGTGCAAGACGTGAAATTCCGGCGGCATTCCAATATAAAGCAGAAGCATCATCGGCAATGCTGACATAAGCGCCGCCCATACCCTGCGCACTTGCGCCTGCCGTTATTTCCAGGAAACTTGCAGCGCTTGTACCTGCCTTCGATATTTTTTGTCCCATTACAAAAATACCGGGCAGCATTAAAATGCAAAGTAAAAGTTTTGCGAATAACTTATTCGACATATTCGCCTCTAAAATATTATTTAATGATTGCAAACTTGCCAATTTTTTCCCCTATACCCGGGGCATCTACATGAAACACATAAATACCGTATGAAATATCCATCCCATCTTTTGAAACCAAATTCCACGCTTCCTGTCCATCATCTAATGAACTTTTGTGTTCTATCGTTTGTACATGCTTCCCGCTGATAGTATAAATTCTTATTGTGCATTCAGCAGGAAGATGAATAAAGTAAATACGTCTTTCACCTCTGCCCATCTCTACGGTTGCCGGTTCCCATGAAGCAGCACCGACATAAGGATTTGGAACAACAGCAATTTTATCCAAATCGCTTGCGGCTTTTGATTTATCAAAACCTTGTGCTTGCGTTGAAAATTCAAAATATTCTCCCTGCCGGAAAGGCTTATGAGTAACAACCTTATATACATCTCCTATCTGCGGCGGTCTTTGATTTTTCTCTGCAATTGTTGTGTCTTTAATTAATGTAATCGACCAGCTCACCTTCAAATTGGCAAAAGTTGTAGGGGGTTTATCAATTGAATCTCCGAATACAATAAAGACCGCATCGTCCTCGTTGAAAATTCCATCCTTGTTAACATCTCTAAAGATGAAAGGCTGATTATCAATATTATCTGTTAGATTTTTTACCCTGATGTTTGAAGGATTCGGCGGGCTGAATGAAGTAGCCGGAAAACCCATTTCTCCTTGTCCGGGCTCAAGCAGTTGAATTTCAAAGTCGCCGGGATAATCAACTCTTCTGCCGCCGTATGCTGCGGCATAACGATCATCAAATCCAACCCGAACAATATAATTGCTGTTTCCGGTTTTCCATTTCGTTTTGTCAAAATCTACAGCAACCAACGAATCATTTTTTATTTCTACAGAAAATCCGTGCAATACGCCTGTAGTAACTGCATCGGATTCCATTTGAGTAAACTGAAATAGTGTGTCGTTGTCGGCGTAATCGATCAATCTATACCATGGTCTGGGGTGATTATTATATCTCGAATCGTTTTTAAACTCTAATCTATAATGGTGATAGTTTTTAATAGAATCCGGATCGAGCACTTGAACCGAAACTTTGCCGGTTCCCGGACCGCTGCCGGTGAAGTTTTTTATTTCGGGGGCAATGTATCCTGCCGCAGGAGCTCTCGGGGTTACAGCCGCAGTATTAATATCGGTTTTAAGATTGCCACTAATATCTTTCTTAATTATCGTTGTAGTTTCTGAGGGAGGTATTCCTTCAAACTCGCCCTCAATTGTAGTGCGCGTAAATCCCTGGTCGTAAGCAGCTACTGCATAGTAGTAAGTCTGCCCATTCTCAACTGTTGTATCGATAAAAGAATGTCGTAAGCCGGTATCGTCTCCAAGATAAAATAGTGCACCGTTCACATCAATCGGGTGAAGTCCCTTAACTCCATTCACTATATCGAACTGTGCAAGAGCTTTTCTGAATGTGGGCTTGCCGTAAGCATCGGTAATAATTTTGTTTTCGAGAAAGTTCGGCTCGGTAGCACGATAAATCCGGTAGCCTTCAAAATTATATTTTTGATAGAAAGCATCGAATGTTCTTTCAGCCCGGTCATCCCAATATAGAGTTACTTTTTTATCGCCTGCAATAGCTTTTATTATTGGCTTTTCCGGCGGTTTTGCGAAACGATAATTAGCGTTGTAAATCTGCTGCACAGTTCTCTTACGCCGGAACAGATCGTCTTTATCAATTCCAAAAATTAATGCCATTGAAAATCTCTCAGTTTCGCCTGCTTCCTGAGGCTCGCCAATTTCAATTGAATATGTATCCCTGCCATGGAGATGGAAAAGGTACGAAGAAAAGTAATTTGCAAGATTAACCCCCACTAAAGTTTGTCCGTGCGGTTCCGGTAATCCGGAAAGAACTTTCCAATTTTCCTCATCTCTATTAAGTTCATATTTATGAACAGGGAAAATTGCAAAGCCTGTTAAACCAAGCTGATCGGATTCATCTTTATCGAGTATACCAAAATTAGGTTCTCCCTGGTCAGGTCTGCCGTTTCCCTCGGTACCATCCGGATCGGGCCCTGTATATCCTTCATCAAAGGGACCAATCCCATCAGTTCCAACATCGTCATTTAAGGGTTCACCATTATCCCACTGCCCGTTTTCATTTACATCAGTATATGGTCTCCAATTTGCGTTTTCATCGGCATCCCAATGCGGTTGCCATGATCTTCCGTAAAATATTTTGAAGTTGGTAGTATCGCGGAGAACATTTACAATGAAAGGATCGTTATTTGGATCTGTAATAAAAATTTTGGCTTCGTTGTCCCTTCTTTCATCGGTTAAGCCATCCTTATCGTTATCAATTCTATCATCGTCAATTCCGGGGCTTTCGAGGAATGCGTATCCGCATAATCCCACGGGGCTCCAGTTTCCGGGGCTGCCGAAAGGAACGGTAGACCAGGCATAAGACATATCGAGCAATTCATCATAGTCACCCGCATTGTTTGAAGAATTATCGTGCCCGCCAATTCCCCAATCGATGTATTGAGCGAACAAAGTTTTCGGATAATCAGTTGTGCTCATATTTGTTATTTCATAGTACCAGAATATGTTATCTTCGGCTAACACTTGAGACCATTGGAAACCTCTTGCCTTAACCTGCATTCCCAAGCCGCCGCGTGAAGGATCGTCTCTATCAGGTTGATAATTGTTCTTAAGCCAGTATTCTCTATCAAGATGGTCATCAAAGACAAAGAAAGTTTCTACATCTGCATTCTGCACACCTTTACCGAAGAAGCCATTCCAAAAATTATCCCAGTCCGAAGGGCGGTCGGGCCAAACTGAAGGCCATGTTGCCGGGTCATCGTTTCTTGCGGGTGAAGAAGAGTAGGGGGCAGCATAGCCTGGGAGAGACCACCAGCCGTAAGTTACTCCTGTTGCCGGGTCGTACCGGGTAAATTCGTAATAATTAGTTTCAAGCGGATGAATTATTTTTCCTGATGGGTCTTGAGCCTCAGCTTGAACGATAATGGCAACCCCATCAACGTAAGTGTGGTTGGTTCCTTTTGGCCAAACGCCGCTTCTGCTGGGCTCATTTAGCCAATCAGCAACCTGCCCAAAATTATAATAAACAGTTGCAACAAGGTTACCGTCCATAAACCCTTTTCGAGTTTGGTTGTGGTCGCCTTTATTTTTATCCACAAGTCTTTGAGCGAAAACATTTCCTGTAAAAAAGAATAACAACACAACCGCATATAATAATTTTTTTGATTCGCTCTGTTGCACTTTCATTCCTCCTCTAATTCACATTTAAAAAGAAACAGATGCCCCGATAATTATTTGTCTTGGGGAAGAAAAAAAATCGGGACGGGTAAAGTATTCCTCTATAGTATTAGCTCCGCGCGGAGCTTCTTGCGCACGTGTTAATTCGAGAGTATAGCCGGCTCTGCCCGTATCGCCAAAAACATCCTGCTCATTTGCTGTATCGAATAAATTATAAACTTTAGCAAAAACAGAAAATTGTTTTCCAAATAATTTTAAATATTTCGTTATGTACATATCCACATTGAATATGCCCGGTTTGCTGTCACTGTTTTCAAGCCCTGTTCTCTGATTTTGAATTGAAGGTGTATACGGCAGCCCCGATCCTAATCTACCGATAAAGCTTGCAATTAAATCGCCGGGAGTGCCGGCAGTTAATGTAAAGTTTAATGAATGTCTTCTATCCCAATTCAAGGGGACTAATTGTTTGTTCGCTTCTATTGGCGGATTAGCTTGCGCTTTGTAGAATGCATCGTTAGGATCCGATGCATTGCCTTTAGCAATCTGATACGTATAATCCATATTTGCGCTAAAGCCGCCGCTGAATCTCTTATTGAATGAAACGGTTAATCCCTTTACTGCGCCGTAATCCCGGTTTATCAATTTGCTGAATTTTTTAAATTCTTGTTTAATGTGAATTTCTGTTCCCAATAAATTTCTTATGTCTTTGTAATAACCGGTTAGAGTAAAACCAATATCTTTAGTTAACTCCTGCTGTAAACCGATTTCATACATTATAGTTTGTTGAGCCTCAAGGTCTGAATTTCCAATGGTATTTCCGACGTTCTCAGGGAAGTCGCCGGTTAACGGTATTCTGAAGTTCGGATTGCGGTATAGATTTTCAAACGGCGGAATTTGGAAGAAATGTCCGTAAGAAAGATGTATCGCCCCTCTTTCGGTAATGGGATAAGAGATTCCGATTCTTGGACTAATCTGATATTTCGATTTAGACTTTTCCATTAAAGAATCGGGAAACGGCGGTAACATTTCATCAAGCAAGGAAATTCTGTTAGGATCTTTTAAATATTTTCCGTCAGGCTCGAAGAAGTCAAATCTTAATCCCACATTAACGATTAAATAATCAAGCTCAATTTTATCCTGTATATAGTAAGCGAATTGATATGGATTAGCTTGGTAAGTATTATAATTAAATGCCCCAGGTGTTGGCAAAGTCGGTTGATATCCTGTTGTAGGATCAAGCATAATTTGGAAATTTTCATACTGAATATCATGAAATTTATATTCAATACCTGTTTTTATTTGATGAATTTGGTTTAATTGCCACGTAAGATCGCTCTTAAAAGTATAAGTTGAAGTTGTATGATTGAAATGCCAATTTTCAGTGCCGCCGGTTAAAAAGGCGTTACCACTTACGTCGCGCATCCTTTCCGGTTTTACATAGCGCGGGTCAAGCGGGTTTTCAAAAACATACTGTTTGTATTTATTAATAAACCCGGATCCGATAAAATCGATAAAAGCCGCATTGCTGAATACGTGTGTATAGCCGATGCTGCCCAAAAAACTGTTGTTAAACTTTGTGTAATTGCCGTTGGGATTTAACTTAAACCTGTGGTTGTAGTCTTTGTATTCAATATCTTGATATAAACCGCTGAGCACAATTCCTCTTCCAAGTCCGACGTTCAACGCAAGCTTACCCTGCAGTGTCAATCTTTTACTGTAATTCATCGGAACATATTTGTCGTCACCGGTTGCACCGATGTACCATTCATTCGGATCATTAGCAGAAAAGTCAGATGAGTCGGAAGGATTGAACATCCTTCTGCCGTACACGAATCCGTCGTTGTAATTATATCTTCCGGAAATGAAAAACTTAAGGAAATTCTCTACGCCGGGGATAGGTCCGCTTAAGAATCCTTGAACATTGTAGACATCTTTCGGGGAAATGTTATTAATGTTTGTATAAACATTTTTCCGGGAGCTCAAATAATCTCCCGAATAAAATGAAAAGTCTCCTTCATATCTATCGGATGCGATTTTAGTTACCTGATTTACAATCCCTGACAAGGCTTCACCGTATTCCGCATTAAAAGTACCGGTAAGCACTTGTACTTCCTCTATGCTGTTCACTTCTGCTTGAAGAGAAAAATTTCCTGTGAAAGCATTATTTACCGCAACACCGTCTATTAAATATTTTACTTCGTTAGCTCTTCCTCCTCTAAAGTGTCCGTCCACTACACCGGCTTGAAGATTTACTATCGACTGTACATCTTCAATGGGAAGCATTGAAATATCTTCACCACTAATCTTTGCTTCAGTTGAAGTAAGGTCTTTTCGTACTATAGGTCTCTCTGCGGATACAATTATATCTTCAATCTCTACTGCCTGTTCAGATAGATCGACGTCAACTTTGGTTGTTTGATCTACCGAAACTCTAACATTTTGTATTAGCTGAGTTGAGTAGCCTATTAGTGAAAATCTTAATTCGTATGTACCGGGCGGGATATTAATAATAAAATATTCACCGTCGATGTTGGAGGCGGCGCCCATTTGCGTCCCGACTAAAATTACATTTACACCGATGAGCGGTTCGCCGGTTACTTTATCTTTTATCTTCCCGGCTATTTTTCCTGTTGTTCCTGCATATAAAGCTATGCTTGTTAAATAGCAGAATATCAAAAGGCATTGAAAAAATTTAGTGAACATTACATTCACCCTTTAGTTTGTTTTTGCCAAATAAGAAACTAAAAATTTCACACCACGCAGAAATTATTGTAATTATAAAAAAACCCATCAATCAAGTAAAGGTTTCCTATTATTATAGAATTATCTGATTCCTATTAACTTATCAGTACAAATAAAATTTACGCATCTCGACGTAGAGACGGGGCATGCCCCGTCTCTACAACCTCATAACATATAATATCATTCTTTGTCAGATGACAAACCAAAATATATCATCTCTAAATTTTGTGCAATGTAACTTAAGATGTCATCTCTACGTTACGAACTTCTCTGCGTAACATGAGTTAAGATCATAAACAGAGGGCGCACATTTCTATGCGCCCTTTAAGACAATACAGGTTTTATCGACGCATTATTTCAACAGAATCATTTTCTTTGATTGAACAAAATTACCTGCTTCGATTCTGTAAATATATGTTCCGCTTGATATCTTAACGCCATAATTATTATCGCCGTTCCAATAAATATTATAGACACCAGCGTATTGTTCCATATTAATTAGCGTTTTTATTTCCGTTCCGAGGATATCGTATATCTTTATTTTAACTACCGCCTGTTCCGGTATCGAATAACTTATGGTGGTAGAGGGATTAAACGGATTGGGATAATTTTGGAACAGATTGTATGTAACCGGTATCATTTCTTTATCATTTACATCTGTTGGATTGATTTTTCTGATTTCTAACTGATCAAACCAAACTGTTCCTCTAAATCTGCCAAGAGGATGCAGTCTTACATGAAACGATACAGCATTTTCGTGAACCGGTACATCGACATAGTATTGTGTCCAGTCAAAGTTAGTTACATGGGGGAAGACTAACGGAATATCGCTTGCCCAAATTTCACCCCAGCCTGCATTGTTGCCAATTTTATCATGGAATATGGGCGTTATGGCAATTGACCATTGATCACCAACTGCTGCAACAGAGTCAGGATATAACCCTTCGGCTTTTATCCATACGCTTACTCTGAGCACATCACCGGGATTAACATCTGCAAGCTCTGTAATGTCATAGGATTCTTTTTTTATCTGTTTACCGGCACCACTTTTTAGCGGATATTTTCTTGTGCCCACAAACCCGTCATGAGTACCGTCAAGATTTTCAAACTTCAAGGAGTATAATCCGTGATAAGCAGTTTCACTTGTTATCTTAGTTCTCTGATAACCATCAGATAACTGCCCGTCATTACCACCGGCAGGGGGTAACCAATAGAACCAGCCGGTAGGTACACCAACCTGAGTATTCCAGTTCTGTCCAGCCCAACCTGTTCTGCCGTAGAACATGAAGTCATCAGCCCAAACAGTGCCGGTGGCATTTGCCCCTGCAACAAACTTAATAATGGTAGTGTAAGAATCCTCCGGCAGAATGGTTTCACCAACTTGATTAGTAACCTCAACCCAGCCG
>JAGUYG010000032.1 GCA_020061465.1 Ignavibacteriales bacterium | reverse complement strand
TGACTAAAAGATAAACTTGAAATAAAAAATAAAACGATAAAAAACATGATTGAACTTTTCATTTTAAGAACCTCTTCCTTTTTGTTTAACAACCTAACGGCATTGCCGATAAGCGGCGCCCCATAACAAGGATGCCACTTAGAAAACAACTGCCGATGATTAAGCAAACAGTGTGTATTTTTTCTCGTACGCACGGTTTGCAAGTTTATTAATTAGAACGAATAACTTGAACAAGAAACATTACACGGAAGAACAAAGCCAATAATTACTAAAATGCCGAAAGCGAATACGGCGTCCGCTTGATTGGCGGATTGAGCCTGTCGAAAAAGTAAAGACAAAGCGTAATCAAAAAAAACGACTTCCATATTTGGTTTGTACGCCACGATCTCAATTGAAGCCATCATTTTTGTATTCTTTTTTACGTTAATTTTTTGTTCAACATGACTTTTTCGACAGTCTCGTTATATGCCTTTTACGATACTTTATATTTTTTTAAATAAAGAAACACATCTCTTTTTCCTTTTTCTGTATCTGCAATTTCAGTTTTTATTAAGCCAACATTTTTAGCATAATAATAAAACTTGAAAGCAACAAAACCAGCATCGTTAAGTTTTTCTTGTATCTCAACAACATCATCAAAAACTCCATAAGGTGTTTCAATTGATTTATGTTTCTTTAGAACTTTTGCATCATATTTTTTCCCTTTTATATCATAACTCCACGATTGATTTTCGGTAAGAGGAATTTTTAGTTTGATTGGTTTTTCAGAATATTGCTCAACTTTGGAATTAAACATACCGCCTCCACCAGCAGATACAAGTAACATATTATTTCGATATTCCAAAATTTCTACAGTTGTTACAGGGGATAAATTTCCCAAATAATTTTTCGTTGTAACTTCATATTTATCATTAGTATATGATTTAACTGATATTTCTTGGGACCATTCATTTGATGGATTTGTAAATTCCCAAGTGTTTCCAACTTTTAGCGGAAAATAATTTAATTCATTTTCGGAATCCTTAACTTGAGAAAATATGTTGAGTGTTAAGAGAATTAAGATTGTTGATAAATATTTCATAATTACCTCATTCAGATAAATAGTTTTGAATTTTTTATAGTTAAAGGAGAATTACTTTCCTAAAATTGAATATAGCCTTTGAGTAAAACTATAATCATTATTTATATAAAATAATTTTTGAAAGTCATTATACAGCCAAATATACAAATCAATATTTTGAAGTGATTTTATATTACGACCGTCACGAAACTTTTTAAGATTCAAGAATCCCGTTCCATAATCATAATAACCATTTAAAAATGATTGAAATTTATTCCAATCAACTCTAAAGTCTTGTGAAAATAAAAATAACACATTGGGAACCATTCGTAGACTATTTACCGATTTAAATTGTTTATAAGCATCGTTTATTCTTTCTGAAAATTTATTATAAATAGTTTTATGTAATATTTGTTCATTTGTATTTGAGAAAAATGTTTTTACCTCCGCAAAAAATAATAAATCATTTTTGTCGAGAACTCTAAAGTCGGGTCTTTTCTCTTCATCATTCTTATTATCATATTTTTCAACTATTAAGTTGTGGTTTTCTATAAATAATTTAGCACGATTTTCATCAACTTTAATTATTTGAGATTTATTATCCATTTTTATTGGCATATAACGGCGTGGCAACTAAAGCGCTGCCCAACACTACTATACAACACTGAAAAGCCAACGCCAATAATTATTTATAAATTAGTTTTTTCACAATACTTAAAGAGCAATTTACTTTAACAACGAACGCCAATAATTTATCAAATGCCGCAACGTTTAAAGCAGTCGCTTTTAGTTGCTGGTTATATGCCATTAAATAAAATCATTAATCGTATATGTAGTTAGATGATTACAAAATTTGTGCTTTCTTTGAATTTGTCTCACCATTTCGCTTAGATTTTTTTCGGTTATTACCTCATCAATATAAGGATATGAAGTAGCTATCAATAAATCTGTAACATCAGACAATTTTGGCTTGCGATTATTTATGTAAAATTTATAAAACGCCAGATAGCACATAATTTGAATTGACGGAAACTTTTCGGCATATATTGTTATCTTTTTATTTAACATATTTTGGCACCATGATTTATCTCGAACCACCAATTGTTTGTAAGTCACCAACTCTACAAATTCTTCAATTTCTTTCAGAGTATAATTTCCATTCTTCGGTGGATAGCCATTTTTCAAATCAAGCATACTTTCCAAAGCCAATTTGTATTCTTCTTGATTTTTCTCAAGATATTCTTTCGTTAGATGGGAATTTAAGAATGCTTTTGCATCAAAGTTCTCCACTTTTGAAGGATTTCTATGCAATATTGTAATTACAGGATCAATCACTTTTGGGTTTTCATAATTTAGTATTTCCTCTTCTATTAAGAGCCCAGAGTTTTTCAAAATTAAAGCTGGTAGAAAAGAAAATACATCTATAAATTCTTCATAAACCTTTGGAGCTCTTTTTAACTCGATTATAGTATCAAATGAAAAGCTTGGATATCGATGATCAAGTATTTTTGAAAATATATTTTTTGACAGATTGCCTTTTCTCTTCAACATTTCACTTACAATACAAGTGTCAATCAAAATAATTTTATAAGAATCATTTTTAACATTTATCATAAATTTCTTCTGGCATATAACGGCCTTGCGGTTAAGCTGCTGCCAATAACAAGAATGCAGCACTGAAAAACCCAAGCCGATAATTATTAAAAAACTTTTTTATCAGAACTACTTTGAACAAGACACATTAAACGGAGCTACAAACTTAAAAATTGCAGAAAAGCCGAATGCGAAAAAAGCAGTCAGCTTGAACCTCTTGTTGAGCCTGTCGAAAAAGTATAGACAAAGCGGAACCGAAAAAAACAACTTCCATATTTTGTTTGTACGCCACGATCTCAATTGAAGTCATCATTTTTGTTTTCTTTTTTAAGATAATTTTTTGTTCAACATGACTTTTTCGACAGTCTCGTTAGGCGCATAAGTTAAAATGTAATTGTTGTATCAACACTTGTAGTATCAGACTGCCAAAATTTGAATCTATATTTTCCCAATCCAGTAATCGTAATATCAACAGGAGCATCATATACTATAAATGCTTGCGTGCAAGTTGCATTTTTAGGTTGTCTTCCATAAACAGTAATATAAAATGTGGAATCAGTTTGTGAAGATGTAAAATGCGAAAAACTTCCGCAACCATTATACCAACTTGCTTTGACTATGAACGATACTTTATTACTAGATTTGTTTGTTGACGAGATGGTTACAACCGGAGATTTGCCGGTTACAATTTCACCCTCGTCAGTCAAATTTTGACAAGCCGAAATACCCAATGAAAATAATAAAACAAAAAGTAAGAACTGATAATTTTTCATATTTCCTCTTTTTAAGGCTGTGCGCCTAACGGCGTTGCCGATAAGCGGCGCCCCAGCTTGCCCGCCGTAGTTTTTAACGAAGGCGGGAATAAGGATGCCGAACAATACCAACAACAATTTATTTATTAATTTTTTTTTTTAACAGAACAACTTTGAACAAGTAACTTTACACGGAAAAACAAAGCCAACAATTACACAATTGCCGAATGCGAAAACGGCGTCCGCTTGATTGGCTTGTTGAGACTGTCGAAAAAGTAAAGACAAAGCGTAATCAAAAAAAAAACGACTTCCATATTTGGTTTGTACGCCACGATCTCAATTGAAGTCATCATTTTTGTATTCTTTTTTATGTTAATTTTTTGTTCAACATGACTTTTTCGACAGTCTCGTTATATGGCATTACTTAACATTTATTGAATGAAAAATTATTTTTCCCAGCAACCGTATATATTGCTTAATCCTTTTTGTTCACCTTCTTGAAGAATTTCATCACAATCATTCCAATCAAAATCCATAACTGAAGAAATCATCTTATGTTCTCGAGAAGTAACAACCCATTTATTTTCTTGAAAACCATAATGATGCCTATGAATTGTTTTATCTGATTTTACAAATATTGTATCCTTGGGTGCATCCTCTTTGTTTTTGTGAAAAGCTGTAAAATGACGAGTAAAAGTAAACTCGCAAAAACCAGTATATGGAGTGACCAGAGAATTGGTTTTTTGAACATCAAATTTATAACTGTACTCTGGTTCATAATGTAGACTAACCCAACCACCTCCAAGTAAAGTTATTCTTTCTCTCTTATCATATTTATAGCTATCCAAATGTTTTGAAATGTATTCTTTAAAAGTTTTAACGGGGTCAATATTTTCGGCTTTATTCTCTTTTACTTCCTCTGAGCATTTAAGTATGGAGAAAAAAATAAAAATAACTGAGAAATATTTAAGAATGTTATTTGCTTTTAGATTCATATAATTTTCCTATTAATCTCTAAATTTGTTTGCCATATAACGACGTTGCCGATAACCCGCCGCCTAGAACAGCAATGCAGATTAAAACGACAAAGCCAAAGATTTAGCAAACTGCACTTATCTTTCTTTGCAAGTGCAGTTTGCAACAATGTTAATTAATAGAACAACTTTGAACAACAAACTTAAAACGGAACAGCCAATCCGAAAATTTATAAATTGCCAAATGCGAAAAGGCGGTCGGGTTGATTGGCTGGTTATACACCTTTTTTATTTTTATTGTTCTTTTTAAAAATTTTTATTCATTAAAAAATAGATTAAGTAATGACCAATCGTTGGTTGATGAATTATATCTAATTGCTATTGTAAACTTGTTACGAATCATAACTCCAGAAGAATTTTGTGAATCAACATATCCATCAAAGGCCCATATATTGCCTTCTTGTTTCATACCTATTGTAGAGATAGATTCATATTCAGCACTGCTAGGTGATAATAATTTATCATCAACAAACTTTTTCATCATAACGTAAGCATCATACTTATCAGGTGCTTTCTTATCTGAAGTGCAGGAATTTATAGAAAGAAGAAAGACCATGAATATCGAAAAGAAGAAATATTTCATAAACACCTCTAACGAAAATTTTATTAAGAAGTAGGATAAATATTTTGAAT
Organism: Ignavibacteriales bacterium; assembly: GCA_020061465.1. GTDB lineage: Bacteria > Bacteroidota > Ignavibacteria > Ignavibacteriales > Ignavibacteriaceae > JAGUYG01. The sequence continues at coordinate 64,008 of JAGUYG010000032.1, read as the reverse complement.
TCACTTAGTATATATCTTCAAAATAATTTTCATTATAGTAATTGTAATTTATCCCACCGTGATAATACTTATTCTGTATGTTTACATTATCAATTTGGCTTGGTAATATTTTTTTACTCCAAACTTCAATATAAATAGTTAGTCTATTGCCTTTTTTCTTCGCTTTTTCTTTATAAAAGTCTTTATAATAAGCGCAAACTTTTTTCGCTTTTTCTATACTAAAATCTTTAACAAAGACATCAATTTCTAATTGGTCATTTAAAATTCTGTTACCTTCTTTTTTACCGGCTTGTTCTTTCAAATTATATCTAATAATATCCTTTTTGTAAATATCTGTTTGTGCAAATGTGGAAAAGGCAATTAACATTGAAAAGCAAAATGCTATTAGTCTTAAATAAAAATATTTCATTTATCAATTCTCCATACTCATAGGTGTATAACTATTACTTCTACCGAATTTGCGGTTCTAAATCCGGTCGTTATTTAAGAATTTTTTTCTAATTTATCAACCGCTCTTTATTTCAATATTTATCGATAACTCCTTTGGTTATCAATATATAAGCTTAACTTCAAAATTATTTTATGGTAGTTATTCCCGAAAAAAATTCTGAAATAACATCCTAATTCTCTAGGGCTCAAATAACAATACCCCGAATAATTTTTCTGCAATCTTAATTGTTTTAAATATTTTTGGCTTCACCTGATAATTTGTAACAACGGAATACCTCATTCATATCCCTCTTATCAACTTTTTAACTAATTATCCCCGCCGCCATAAGAAGAGCGCTTGTAACTTAGTTATTTTTTTTCTTTTTCGCCACAAGTGGGGGGAGCAACCTTCGAGGTTTGCGTATCGTTTTGTTTTGAGTAACCTCCGAGGTTTGCGGAACTCATTGCGCCAGGTAACCTCGGAGGTTTAAATATTATAACAGCGGAGGTTTTTTTACCGCGCAAGAATCATTTTCCTTACGCTTATAAAATTACCCGCTGTTAGCTTAACAAAGTAAATCCCGCTAGACAATTTTTTTGCGTTTCCAGAGGATCCTATGGAGAATTCTACTTCATAAGTGCCGGGGGATTTTTGTTCGTTAACAAGCGTTGCTATCTCTCTGCCTAATAAATCATAAACTATTAATTTTGTTGGGAAAGACGGGGCATGCCCCGACTCTAAATAGGGCAAGGTAAATTTTATTTTTGTAGTAGGATTAAATGGATTAGGATAGTTTTGATAAAGTCTAAATTCTTCGGGTAAGTTTAATTCTTCTTTTTTCAGATCGGTTATGTAATCGTTATTATAAAGTATTGTTCCTCCTGTTCCCGCTATCCATTTGTGAATTCTATTGCTTTCTCTATGGACAGCTATCGATAGAAGCCAGTTATTCGTATAAGATTTTTCCTGGTAAGCATGAGGCCAGCCTTCTTCATACCTGAATATACTGCCATATAAACCGGCAACTGTAACTTGCATTCTTCCAAAATAATTTCGCCCATCAATAACAAGATCTTGTGACTGTACCATATACGGTTTCATCATAGTTGACCACGTTAATCCGCCATCGGTAGTATATTTAACTTTATCCTGCTGACCATCAAGATGAGCAGCCCAGCCATTGAGGGAATCTAAAAAGTCAAATGCACCTGCCCACCCTTCTACCTCAGTACTGATATTTATCCAGCTTTTTGCTGTATCGCTTGAAAGCCAAACACCTTGCTGATTTACCACCCAAATATGTGAAGGATCTGTTCGTTTTATTTTTAGAAATGAACTCAAATAAGGTTGTTCGCTCATTTGATATTTTTGCCACGTGCCGCCACCGTCTGTTGTAACATAATTCAATAGATAATTATTAAACCTCTGCCAGACCTCAAACAAAATACCTAATTCACTATTAAAAAATTCTACTCCTCTAATGAATTCAAGAAGGGTATCCACAGACACAGCCGACCATGTTATTCCGCCATCCGAAGTATTGAACAAAGTGTTAAATTCTGTTAACCAACCATTTAAAGTATCCATCATGAAAAACCCGTTGAAACCACTGCTGGGATCCCCTTGATATAATTTAGTCCAGCTATAACCTCCGTCAATAGTTCTATAAAAGCCTGAACCACCCCAGTAATTGTCTCCCCCAATTCCATAACCGATACTTGTATTTAAAAACTGTATTTTACTAAAGCTTGGTTTAATTGAATCATCTATTTTATTCCAACTATTACCTCCGTTTGTTGTAATCCATAAATCCGGTCCAAAAACAAATCCTGTCTGCTCATTAATAAAAGTTAAGCTGTAAAAACTATCATAATAAGAGTATGGTACCAAACTAGTAGTATCCCAGGTAATACCCCCGTTCGTTGTTGAAATAATCATTCCTTTATTAGTTACAGCAAATATCGTAGAAGGACTCAATGCTTTAATATTAGATATTGAGCTTATGAAATTTGGATTGACTTCGGAGTAACTTAGGTACCAGTTTATTCCCCCATCAGTAGTTTTATAGATTTCATTTTCTTCTCCTCCCATCCATCCATTATTATTATCTGAAAAAGATAAAGTAGATATAATTTTAGGTAATTCACACCATAATGTATCCCAGGTGATTCCATTATCATCGCTATAGAGTATGAAAGTAACCGAGTCTTGAATAACATTTGCCTGAAATGCTCTCCAACTTGAACCTAAAGCAAGTATCCTGCCTGAATTTAATTTTTCAAATTGTTTGATATCACCATACGGCACAAAAATATCCCAATCAAAATATTGAGGAATCCTATACTGTTCACTCCATAATCCAAAGAAATTATCAAGTCTCGAAATAGTTCCTTGATCACCGCTCTTAATTATTTCGGAAATTGATAAAGGTAAAAAGGTCAATGCATCACCTATTCCAATACCTGTCGATTGCCATTCATCTCCGCCATTTGTTGTGTAAATAAAATCAATCTTATCACCAATAAATGAATAGGGAGATATGCAAAATCCATTTTGATCATCTATAAATTTAATCTCGAGAAGAAAATCTCTTTGATAATGTTTAATTATACTCCAATGCATACCGCCATCGGTCGTTTTCAGAATACTTCCTGAACTATTCACAGCAAATCCTATCAATGGATTCAAAAAGTACATATCATTTATTCCTACCGTTGGTTGCGGCGGATATCGTAATTCCCATTGTGCAAGTGTTAATGGCAAAATACCACTCAACAAACAAATAATTGCAAAAATATTTTTCATCACTTTAAATTTAAGCTCATCTTAAAAGTATCATTTTTTTAGTTTGGATATAATCTTCAACCTTTATTTGATAAAAATACACACCGCCTGGTAAAGACACGTTATGATGTGTATTTAAAGGGGTATACTCAACTTCATAAACACCGGGTGCTTTCTCTTCATTTACAAGAACTGCAACTTCACGCCCGAGAATGTCGAATACTTTTAATGTGATTAATTCACCCCTCTTCCCTCCAAGGAGGGGACTGTCCGAAGAAGGTATTGTATATTTTATCTTTGTGCTTGGATTAAATGGGTTTGGGTAGTTCTGATATAATGTAAACTCTAAAGGTTTTTGTTCATCCGACTCAGCGCTTAAAACAACGGAGACTTCTTTTAATATCCAGTTCTCCGGATCGAATACCAACGAGTACGGAACTCCTCTAACAGTAAAAGAAAATGATTGACTTTGTTGATCGTTAAACACTGTGATTATTGTATCCTGTGTTTGTGTTAAAATTCTAAGCTGAATCGGCATACTGAAAAACGCGGGATTGGAATTTACACTCTGATTAATATGAACATTAACAGTGTAGTTGTTTTCATCCTGTTGATTATAATTCCAGTACACCGAATAGACGGGAAAGTTTTCGCCGTAAATCCACTGCTTAAAGAAATATTCAAGCTGATGCCCTGAAACTTTTTCCGTTACTGCCTGAAAATCTTCCGTTACCGCAACTCCGTACGAAAACTCCGGGTGGTTTGCATATTCTTTCAACGTTCTAAAGAAAAGCGAATCGCCTAATACTCCCCTAAGCATGTGCAAAACTATTCCGGCTTTAGCATAGCTCCGGTAAGAATTAAAAATTTCATTAACCATTGAAATATTTTTAACGTAAATCGAACCTTTTGCAAGCTTAGCATAATACATTTCGGTGTTTATGAAATTTTTATATGCGTTTTTTCCGTTTAACGCTTCAAAGTATATTCCTTCGGAATAAGTAGCAAACCCTTCATTGAGCCAGATGTTATGCCAGTCTTTGCATGTAATTTTATCGCCAAACCACTGATGCGCCAATTCATGTGAAATTGTACTTGGATTAAAAGCGTAAAATCCCATTGATGAAACAGTTTGATGTTCCATTCCCCCACCCCATCCAAATTGAGCATGTCCGTATTTTTCTTTTAAGAAAGGATACTCTCCGAACTTCTCGGAAAATATTTCTAACATTTTTATTGTTTTATCAAGCTCGGGTTTAACCTGGTTAAAATGTTCGGGATAGATATAATGAATCACCGGCATCGAGTCTGTTTCAGAATATTTGAAATATTGCTCGTATTCAACAAAGTTAGAAATCGCTAATGATATTAAATAGTTAGCAATGGGATAGCTGTTTTTCCATTTATAAGTATGGGTGCTGCCCGGATTTGTTACAACTTCTATCAGCTTACCATTCGAAACAGGAATTAAAGAAGTTGCGCATGTAATCCAAACATCGGATGAATCGGCTTTGTCTGCAGGTGTATCTTTACAGGGCCACCAGTCGCTCGCTCCGTAAGGCTCACTTAATGTATAAATAGAAGCTGCGCCATTGTGCGAACCGAATTCGAAGCTGCCGAAACCGCTTGAACCCGGGGTTCCTCCGTAATAAACCGCTATGCTGAACTCTTCTCCTAAATTTATTGCGGAATTAAAGTTAATGTGAAGCTTATTATCCAAGTGAGAAAAACCGAGCTTACCATTTTTTCCGAGCACCGAATCGACATTTAAAACGCTTTGCAAATCAAGGTAAATGGATTGTAATGAATCGGCAAGACTTTTACCGTTTACAACAACATTTCCGCTTATCTTTTTCTTAGCAACGGAAGCAATTGTTATATCCAATTTATAATACGTAACATCGAATCTATCATCACCCGGGTATTGAATCTTATTTAATCTTAATGACCTCTCTCCTCTTTTCATTTCTGACTTAATATGCTCTTTGTAATATTCTTGAGCTTTCAACGGAATAAAACAAGATAGTACGATGAGGAAAAACAGCAGCAGCTTCATTGATCAATCCTTAATTATGATAGTGTATAATAAATTCATGGACATTAATATTTTTTCTTTACGGCAACTTAAATAAAATGTAAGTTTTATCCACTGCAAAATTTTTTATAGCATCTTCAGCTTTTGTTAATAATCATTTTTCATTAGATGTCCAAAGGATGCTGTGCATTTAGTGTTTTTCCTTCTGTCTTCTGTCTTTTGTCTTCCTCCTTCTGACTTCTGTCTCCTGACTTCTGTCTTTTGTCTTTTGTCTTTTGTCTTTTGTCTTCTTCCTTCTGACTTCTGACTCCTGACTTCTGACTTCTGTCTCCTGTCTTCTATCTCCTTAGTCGTATCTGGATGTCATCAACTCACCTCTTCTATCCTGCAAATTAGTTTAAAGTCGCAGAGCCGGCAGATTTTATTCTCTCTGTCTTTGAGAGTTGATAAATTAAATTTGCCCTCGCTAATTGCGGTAACGTATTTTTTCACGGCATTAAGACAAGCTGAAACTAGTGCTTCATTCCTTTCAATAATTTTATCGATGGGTGTTTTGTCTTGTGACCCATATTTAGGAAGAGTGAAATTCTTTTTGCCAAAATCACTTTCCGCAAACTTTAGCGAATAAATTTCGGCGCCGGCAGGCTGGTATTCATAATTTAACTCGGCTTTTATCAGTTCCCTTGCTGCATACATATAAAGAGGAAGCTGCAATTCTAATCCGTGCTCAAGATCGTCCTTTGAAATATTTCTTCCGCTTAACTTATAATCCACTACCTTATAAAGTTTATCTTTGGTGTTAAGGTCGATGCGGTCAATTTTTCCCCGCACGGAAACATCGTCTATCTTAAGCTCGCTCAATTTGCTATCGCCGCTTCCCATCTTACCGAAGATAATTTCAAAAAATGCAGGCAGGAATTCTTCACTTTCAATTCGTTCCGCTTCAAGAAATTTATAAAGGACAGAGCTTTTTCTTTTCCCGTCAATTCCAAGAATTTTTTCCTTTTCATAAAAAGTAAGAGGAGAATTGAAATTTGCGCGGGCTACTTTTTCTTCTGCAATGCGGAACATTATTTCTTCGGCTTTTTTGAATTGCTCATCATCCGCACTTTGAAGCCTTAAGCCGGTTTGATGAATCTCAGCATAAAAAGTGTACAATATGTTGTGAATAAGACTCCCCATCTCTAACGCCTCTATTTCTTCCGTCGGCTCTTTGTAAGTTTCTAATTTCAGCACCCTTTCGGCAAAATATTTATAAGGACACTTAGCGTAAGTTTCAAGCTGCGAGATAGAATAATCGCGATGCAAATAATTTTTCAATTCATCTTTAGCTTTATCTGAAACTTCCTCGCTAACATAACCGGTAAAATCAGATTCTTCGAAAGGACTTTCGTTTCTTCTGCTTTCAATTTGAATAGCTCTTGAGATTTCCTTTAGCTCATCACTGCTCAAATTAACTTTAATTGTGTCCGGAATTTTTTCAAGCGGCTGCGAACCTAAAAATTTCAATAATTCTTCTTTAGAAAAAATAAAGTTTGAATAGTCGCTTTTATTCAATTCACCGATGTCAAATAAGCCGGCAAACTCAGTCAAGAAATTTGATTCTACCATTTCCTGCTTTTCATCATGCTTGGGTAAAGAAAAATAAAGCCCTTCTTCCCACGAGCACAATGATTGATAAAAGTGATATCTTTCTTCGGTTTGATGAGCAATCTCCTTCTTTACGAAATGACCTGAGAAAAATATTTCAGGCGTGTAACGTGTTGGGAATTCGCCGTCAACCATTCCACCAAGAAAAAGATATTTAAATTTTAAGCCGCGGATTTCGTTAATGGTAGTTACCAGCACCCCGTATCCCGGTTTTTCTTTAATGTTATATCTCGAAGACGAAACAGCCGTTTTAATATGTTTAAGATAAAACTTGAGCGGAAATTTTTGAGCGGGAGAATATTCTAACGCAAGCAGTTCAATAAGCTCTTTAATGGTTTCGGTAAAAACCGTAATTGCTTTTAAATTTTCTTCAATAATCAAACTTTCGCTGTTGATTACTCTTGAAGGGAGATCAATTTTATACAACAGCTTTTGCAGCTTGTTATAAAATTCGTTTAACTTCAAGTGCTTATTAAATGGCTCAAGCAGCTCGTACAGCAGTTCCAGATCCGATAAAGCCTTTTTAAATACTTCCTTATCTTTTTCGGAAATGGCTGCATCATCATCTTCTTCATATTTCGAATTTATTGCATCGGTTAACGAGCTTTTCCAGTTTTCGTATCCCGAAATTACTTTCAATTTAGAAGAAGCTTTAAGAAGATTGGATAAATCAAAACCCGGCAGGTTTATTATTCCTCCGCTTAATGCTCTGAAAATATTTTTATAATAAAAATCATTCTCAAGAATCTCGAGCAGATTAATCAATGCAATTACAGGCGGTGAAGTTTTTAAGCTGAACCTATCGGTTAAATTAAACGGAACCCCAAACAAAGAAAAAACATCACGCACAAGCGGGGAATAGTTTTGTATTAAATTGAATGCCACACAAATTTGATGGGGCTGCGCTTTACCGTTTGTTAATAACTGCTTTATTTCTTTGGCAATCAACTCGATTTCATTCTCGCGGGTTTCTGCTGTAACTTTTTTTATTAAATTCTTGTATTGCCCAATACCTTTCTGTGTATGCGAATTAAATAATAAAGCTCTAATCTGATCTTGAAACTGATTTGACGGATGTTTTTCTTCATCGCTCTTCAAGACAAATCCGGCATCTTTTAATTTTGAATAGCACTTATCAAGATGTGAGAAGATAAAATAATTGTCCGATGAATAATCGAACGTAATGTAAAGTTTAACTCCCGTAAGATTCGAAGCGGCATTCAATAAATTTATCTCGGGAGTTGAGAATTCATCAAATCCTTGAACGCTGATTAATTGTACATCGGGATACATCGTTCTGAATCTTTTCTGAAATTCACTTTGCGTTATTTGATTTACGGCGTCATAAATATCGCCAAGTTCCATTAAGCCAAGCTTTAAGCATTTCTTTTGATAATTAGAAAATAACCGTGAAATATCTTCTGCTTTTAATTTCTCAGAGCCGGTTAGATTTGCTGCTTCATTAATCAACGTTTCCGGCGAAATGCCATGCCGTTTATATTCGGAAATTACATCCCTTATTCTTTCTACGGTACCGAACGGGGCTTCTTTTTTATAGTGTGAAAAATATTTTAATTCGACTTCACTGAAGCACTGCGATAAAAGCACAGTAGATGCCGGATTACTTAATATCTTTTGTTTGAAATCGGAATCGAGATAGTATAACTTTGATGAAAATGTTGTAAGCGTTTCAATATTAATTTGCGATACCGATTGGTTAGGCGATTTATCGATAATTTCTTTCTTGAAACGGCGGAGTTTTCTGTTAGTGGGCACTATAATGAGCAGCTTTTCCGGGTTGCCGGATTTAATCAACGCTTCAATCTTGTCTTCAACCGCCAATTTATTTTCTTTATCATTGATTGAAGATGTCTGTTTTTTTTCAAGTATCATATTTGGTTTTTTGTTTTAACAATTAAATCTTTATATGACTTTTTTATTTGCTCTTTTACATCGATCCCTAAAACTTTAGCCGTATTGTCAAATCTTCTCTTTGCATCAGCTTTACCGTTGATGACCAAAGTTTCAAGCTCTATAAATTTTCCCAAACCTTTTACTTCATCAAGATGAATACGTGTATTGTCATACAGATATAACATTCGTTTCTTCACAACCACAGCAGTTACATCGAAGATTTTACTAAGAAATGATTCCGCATTCCCATCTTGAAAAACAAGAAATTCATAGTTAGACCAGCGGTTCTTTGAGCTTTCATTTCTTTCATAATAAATCATACTTTGCCTGCCGTTTTCGATTCGTAATTTCAATAATCCGCTGCCGTTTTTGTAATACACATCCTTTTGGTTCAGTAATCCTTCATACTTCGCTTCAAGCAATGTTAATATTTTTTTAACCTTATTGAATGAATCAGTTCGGACTTTTAATTCTAAATTTGAAGGCATCCGCAAATTATCCCTTCTAACAAAATGTGTGAGATATAATGCATTTGAAAAAAAACTTTGTTAAATGACTTGCTGAAAAATTAAATCATTGAATTTGTCTTATAGAATATTATTTTAGAAACAAAAAATAAAACAATTATGAAAACGTTATTAACAACGGCAATATTACTAATTACATTCCTTAATGTAAATGGACAGGGTATCGGCGAATTGGCTCCCGAAAAAGAGCTTGAAATCTTCCCCGATAATGCATTCGGTTTGGATATTATGTTCGGCGAAGGCGGATTTGGTTTCGGTACTTTTTACCGCAGGCAGCTTACTACTAACTTAACTTTCTTTACCGATTTTTCTATTTCCGAAGCAAAGGACGATCAAGAATTCGAATATGTCGATCCTTACTTTGGTTACTCATTTACTTTAGGAAAAGTGAACCGGATTTTTCTCCTTCCGGTAAATTTTGGATTGCAGTACAGGCTTTTTGAAGATGTAATTTACGATAACCTTAGACCTTATATAAACGCCGGTGTGGGTCCAACTTTCGCAGTTACAACTCCTTACAGTATGGAATTCTTCGAAGCATTCGGAAAAGCTCAAATGAAATATGCCGCCGGTGGATATGTGGGCTTCGGTGCTAACTTTGGATTGGACAAAAATAATTTAGTCGGGCTAAATTTCAGGTATTATTACATTCAATTTTTTGACGACGGTGTGGAAAGCTTAATAGGAAAGAAACGAAAGTCATTAGGCAGTTTCTACATAACTATTAACTTAGGAATGATGTATTGAAAAGTGAGAGTACGGTCTTTGACGGCTTTTCCACCGATGCATTTAAATTTCTTAAGGATCTGGAAAAGAATAATTCAGTTCAATGGTTTGCTAAAAACCGAAACAGGTATGAGAGCTATATAGTTGCGCCGGCAAAATTATTTGTTGAATCAATCGGTCAATTCTTCAATCAGCTAAATCCATCCATCAGAACTGCTCCAAAATTCAATGAGACTTTAATGCGGATGAACAAAGATATGCGGTTCAACAAGGGTGAACCTTACAGAACTTTCTTCTTGATTCATTTCGGAAGATTCAAAATGGACAGCGAATTTTATGTTTATCTTGATAAAAACGGGATTTCTTATGGAATATTTTTCAACAATAGCGGAGGAGATAATTTATATTTCAAGAAAAATTCAGAAAAATATTCCGATGAAATTACAGCACTTTTCTCAAAGTATAAAATTGACGGGAAGTACAATTTATTTTCCTTCGAAAAAGATCCATGCTTATTGCATCCAAAATTTAGAGCTGATAAATATTTTGAAGAAGTAAAGAAGCTAAAATTTATTTTGTTAGAAAAAGCCGTTGACCTTGAAGATAAATTAATTTACTCACCAAATCTTATCACAAAAAGCATAAAAGCATTTTCGGCGCTCTACCCGATTTACTGCTTTGCCATATCGCCAAATCCGTTGAAGCTACTAAACGATTTTGAAGAAAATTTTGGCACAGCAGTTTAAGCAATAACTATTTCCATTTTATTGTGCAGCCTATTGAAAAAGTCTCGGGTACAGAAACCTTTTTTCCTTCTAAAATTTCATCTAAAGCATCCCATAAATATTTTTGTTTTACAGCAGCGGAATTTTGCCAGTTGTCGTCAATCTTTCCTTCATAACGAAGACGGCGCTCCTTATCGAAAAGAAAAATTTGGGGTGTATGCGTAGCTCCATAAGCTCTTGCTGTTTCTTGAGATTCATCCCTTAGATAGGGAAAATTAAATCCTTTTTCCTTCGCTCTTTTTTTCATCTCCTCGAATGAATCCTCAGGATATTTCTTATCGTCGTTCGAGTTTATTGCAGCAACCTGCACTCCTTTATCCCCAAAATCTCTTTGGATCGCAATAATTCGGTCTTCATACGCCTGAACATAAGGGCAGTGATTGCAGCTAAAAATTATCACAAGTGCATTTGCATCTTTGAACGAATTAAAATTGTAGTATTTTTCGTCAACGCTCAATAAATTAAAATCCGGTGCAGTATCGCCAATCTTAAGTTTTAAGGTTATCATGGCATTATTCCTTTGCAAAAAAGAATCTTAGTAAATAAATTAAGTTATAATTAAATTTGGAAAAACTATGGTAAAACTATTATTTTTTTTAATCATCTCTAATCAGTTGTTAATGGCACAAGATTTTGATTTTGCTAATAGACTCTATTACGATTATGAACAGTACTGTGAGTCTGCATTGACACATCGAAGATTTAAACATTCCGATATTAAGCCATTGATTGAACGATTAAAAAATAACAATAAATTCAGAGTTGAAGAAATAGGTAAATCGGCAGAAGGAAAAGAAATCTATTTATTAACTCTCGGAACCGGAAAGACAAAAGTATTTCTTTGGTCTCAAATGCACGGGGATGAACCAACTGCAACTATGGCTTTGTTCGATATATTCAACTTTTTTTCAATAAGCGATTCGTTCGACCCGGTACGAAAAGAACTGTTAAATAAACTAACAATCTATTTTATGCCGATGGTAAATCCAGATGGTGCAGAGATTTATCAAAGGCGAAACATTTATGAAATTGATATTAACCGCGATGCGGTCCGTCAGCAAACACCGGAGGGTATTCTGCTTAGACAAACATTCGATAGACTGCGTGCTCATTATGGATTTAATCTTCATGATCAAAGCACCCGTTATTCGGTGGGGAATAGCTTCAAGAGTGCGGCATTATCATTTTTAGCGCCCGCAACGGATTATGGTAAATCTATCGATTCGGTTAGAACTAATGCAATTCAACTAATCGGTGAATTGTATAAAACTCTTTCACAATTTATTCCCGGTCATATAGCTAAGTATGCTGATGATTTCGAACCCCGTGCATTCGGAGATAATTTTCAGAAATGGGGTACAAGCACAATTCTGTTAGAATCGGGCGGCTGGAAAGATGACCCCGAAAAACAATTCTTAAGGAAGATGAATTTTATAACTTTGTTGAGTGCATTTCGAAGCATTGCATCTAATTCATTTAAGAATGAGAGCCTGGAAGTATATGATCAAATACTGTTTAACGATAAATTTATTTTTGACGTAGTCCTACGAAACTTAAAGTATTCAAGAGATGGTAAATCGTACCTGATTGATGTAGGAATTAATTTGAATGAAATAAACTTTAACAACGGAAGCGCCTTTTATTATAAAAGTTCGATTGAAGATATCGGCGATTTATCGGTCTATTTTGGTTACAAAGATTATGACTTTACCGGGATGGAAATTATTCCTGGTAAAGTATTCGAAAAGGTATTCAGCTCTTATGATGAATTACTCTCGCTCGATATAAAAGAATTGCATAAAAACGGTTATACATCGGTAGTACTGCAAGGCGGCAATCTTGAAGCACCATTTACTGAATTACCTATCAATATATTAATTTCAGGCATTGATAATTCCAACGAATTTATGTTAGGCAAACGTGCGGATTTTACAATTACGCAGGGTGATGAAATACGATATGTTATCATAAACGGTTTCCCGATAGATATAAAAAATTCTATCGGCGAGATTAAAAACGGACTGATTTATTGATTAATAAATCTATGGTTTTAATGCTAACTTATTTAGTACATCTTAATTTATAAACAAATCACATTTATAGGTGAAGCAATGTTCACTATCAAAAATATACTTTTGCCGACCGATTTCAGCCCGCTGTCTCTTTCAGCAGCCGAATATGCACTGGATTTAGCCGAACAGTATCATGCCCGTATTCATCTGCTTCATGTGCTTGAAAAAACACCCCCAATTTTAACCATCAGATCGCTTGATTTATCGGAAGAAAAAATTCGTCAATCCATCGAAAACGATGCTAAAGAAATGCTTGAAGGCGCTGTAGTAAAAATCCGAAAAGGAAAGGACGTTCAAATTGTTCCGACAGTAAGAAAAGGGCTTGATTATGAGGAAATTGTGGCATATTCAGAAGAAAATAATATCGACGTCATAATTATCGCAACACACGGCAGAACGGGGCTTTTACATACACTGTTAGGCAGTGTGGCAGAAAAAGTGATAAGGTATGCAAAATGTCCCGTTTTAGTGATCACACCGAAGGAAACATAGAAGTCTAAAAAATTTGGCTATATAAACTAATTTTAATAATTTAATAATCCGTAAAAAAAGTATTAAGGTAATTTAAATGGCACGAGTAAAAAACGTTGAAGCATTTTGCAGTGTTTGCAACATAACCAGAAAGATGGAGTTAGCCGGTGAAGTAACCGGCAGCGGTTATGAAAACAAAAGATGGGCAAAATGTAAAAAATGCAAACAAACCATGATTATAGATCTGAAGGAAGATATCAAAGAAATGAAACCTTCACTTGAAGGTATTGAAAATGAAGAATGTACAATTTACTCCCCAAAAAAATCTTTTAATGTTGGCGAATCAATTTATCATGAAAATTGGGACGATTTTGGAAAAGTAGTGGCTAAGGAAACGATGTCCAACGGACGTAGTTCTATTGCAGTTGAGTTTCAAAAGTCGGGGCATAAAAAATTAATCGAATCATTAAACTAAAGAGAGGTGAAATAACTTGGTTGGTATAACTGTCGGCGAAAACGAATCCATCGATAAAGCGCTAAAGCGATTTAAGAAAAAATATGAAAGATCCGGGGTGCTTAAAGAATTTAAAAAGAGAACATTCTTTGTTAAACCTTCTATAAAGAAACGCATGGAAAAGATGAAAGCCGCCCGAAGAGCTCATCGTATAGAGAACATGGAGTAGACGTTTTGCCCCTTTTAAGAGGGGCTTTTTTATTTTAAATGCAGCTTTGGCGTTTCGGGATCTTTTTCACGCATCCAGTACTTTTCAAAATGGCTTTTGATATTATTGAAGGCTTCATCTATCGAGTTGCAAAAAGCAAAAAGATTCATATCACTTTTACTGATTGCCCCGTGATCTATCAATCCTTCAAAATTGATTATGCTTTTCCAATATTTTTCGTCATAAACCACCAACAGAAGTTTCTTTCTGATTTTTTCCGTTTGCAGCAGAGTTAAAATTTCAAAAAATTCATCCATAGTGCCAAATCCGCCGGGAAAAACCACCAGCGATTTCGCAAGATAGGCAAACCAAAACTTTCTCATAAAAAAATAATGAAATTCGAAACTGAGATCCTTGGGTACATATCTATTTATAAATTGTTCGAATGGAATGCTAATATTTAAACCAATAGAGTAACCGCCGGCAAGCTTTGCCCCTTTATTCGCTGCTTCCATTATTCCTGGTCCTCCGCCGGTACAAATTATCAGCCGCCTCGATGAAGTATCGAGGCTTAACGACCATTCAGTCAACCGTCGCGACAACTCTACCGCATCTTCATAATACTTTGACATTGTTACCTGATGTTGTGCTGCTCTTAATTCTTCGGCTAATTTTGCAGTGGTTTTCGGATTAATTGTTTTGAATTTGTTGTATTCTTTTAACGCATCCCTTCGGGATTTAAATCTTGCCGAACCAAAAAATACAATCGTATCTACGATTTTGTATTTAGCAAATTTAGCCTGCGGTTCCAAGTATTCGGATAATATCCTAACTAATCGACCTTCGGCTGAATTTAAAAAATCTAGATTCTCGTAGGCTTTCTGAATATTTTTTTTTGCCATTTTCTCTAAACGTTTTGTGGACAGTATTGATTTGTTAACTATTTTAATTTTTCACAAAAGATTATATTTGATGCAGTGAATAACTGAAGATTTTTTTCATTATCAATTATGTTAACTGCAATTAAAAAATAACCAAGAATATTTAAAATTTTAATTGTAAGTAAAAAACAAATAACGAAACCTAAATTACAAATAAATACCAAATAACAAATTCAAAATCTTATCGAAACGATCCCGTCCCGAAAGTATTCGGGATCCTTCGGAAATACATTCGGGAAAAGTTCGTCTCTCTACGGTTTGATTTTCGGAACGATCCTTCGGAATTGATATTTTCGGAACGATCCTACGGAGAAGATTGATCATTTTTTGTAATTTGTTTATTGAGATTTGTCCAAAGGACTCCTTTTGAGGAATTTTATATCTGAGAGATTTTCTCTTAATTTCTAAAGATTAAGAAACTAAAAGCTCCGGCACAATTTGATTATTCTTTTTTATTAATTCAAGACGCATATTAAATTATGATAAAACTCTTAGCAGCACTTCTTTTAATCTCAGTTTCATTCGGCACGTCAAAGGAAAAGATAAAAGACCGTATCGACTCTGTTCTTAATAAAATATCTTCTTCAACAACTATTGGCATATTAATTTATAATCCGCTCATGCAGGATACAATTTACCGGCTTAATGCTGAGCGATCTATGATTCCCGCCTCGAATACGAAACTTTTTACTACAGCCGCTGCACTTTCCATTCTAGGAGGCGATTTTTTAGTTAAGACAAAACTTTTAACCGATGATTTCAACCCAACAAATGGAACTATAAATGGAAATCTATACCTTAAAGGATTCGGTAATCCTGTATTTAGGGATTCTGACTTAGTTAAGATGATAGAAGAGTTGAAAGTGCTTGGCATAAAAAAAATTAAAGGTAATATTATAGGCGATGATAGTTACTTCGACGATGTGTACACGAGAGACGATTGGATTAAAGATGAAGTATCGAATGTAAAGCTGCCACCTATTTCTGCATTAGTACTTAACAGAAATAAAACCAAAGTGACGAGAAAATCCGGACGCCGAATAAGAGAATTTACAGTTGATGTAAACGATCCGCCTCTTTTTGCAGCACAAAAATTAAGAGAGGAACTTATAAACGGCGGGGTCGAAGTAACGGGCAATGCAGCAAAGGGCGAGGCACCGGAAACAGTACAAACATTAGCGGAATTTAATATTCAGCTAAGAGATTTAATTAAATATGTAAACAAGAACAGCGATAATTTTTATGCCGAATGTCTTTTTAAAATAATCGGTGCAGAAAATTCCGGCAAACAAGGAAACGCCTTTTATTCTACTCAAGCTATTTTAGAGTTTATTCGTGATAATGCAATTTACTCTGCGGGCACTGTTGTGGTGGATGGATCGGGAATTTCGAGATTTAACCAAATAACCCCCGCAGCTATCGGAGGAGTGCTTGAAAAGATGTACTTCGATTTGGCGCACTTCGACGACTTTTATAACTCACTTAGCACAGCAGGTACAGATGGAACTCTTCGAAGAAGATTGATCGGAACTGAAGCCGAAAATAATCTGCGTGGAAAAACAGGTACTTTGAACGGCGTAACATCTTTATCGGGTTATCTTACTACAAAGAATAATGATGATTTGATAATCAGCATGATCATCGAATTCAACAGAGGCGGTTGGAATTATTATAAAAAGATTGAAGATGAAATAATTGAAGCTTTGCTTGATTTAGAATTTGAAAAGCCCTGATTGAATAAATCAGGGCTTTAAATTTTATTTAGAATTTATTGCTGAGGAGCAGGATTTTGCGGCGGAAGCGTAGGAGTTTGAGGCACTGTTTGTCTGCCCGAACTTTGAATAACGCTTTCCCGCTGTTCAACTGTTGACTGACCGGGTAAAAAGAAAAGATTAATTATAAGTGCAAGAACTGCAAGGCTGCCGCCCAACCACCATGTTGCTTTACTTAAGAAATCGGCTGTTCTCCTTGTTCCGAACATCGTTCCCATCCCGGAACCTCCAAAAGTTCCTGCTAATCCGCCTCCTTTGCTCGACTGCAGCAAAACGATAATAATCAACAATACGGCAATGATTGATGATATCATTATTAATAATGTATACATATTTTTCTCCTTTAATTTGTAGCGGGGGAGGGATTCGAACCCCCGACACGTGGATTATGATTCCACTGCTCTAACCTACTGAGCTACCCCGCCTTAATTCATTTTTTAGGGTGTAAATATAGAAACTATTAGCTTGATTTACAAAGAAATGAGCATTTTTGACCCCACTGCAACTCAAACTAAAAGTACTTCCGCATTCTTTAATCTACACGAACAATCAGTCGTCTTTTGTGCAGAACTTAAGCTAAACCACCATCATCATACACCAAATTGCATTTCACAGAGGCGGGAAGAATTTTAGGCATATTCTTTAGAAATCCCGATAACTTTCCCAAATGAACAATCACATAGAAAAAGATTTCACTTTATGGTCGAAGCGACCCTTTCCCACTTTTTGGTTAACTCTACATCTTATAAATCATTCAATCTTAGCGCAGCGAACCCGGTTTAACAACATAAAGTTGGAAACTAAAGAATGTTAAAAGAATTTATACATAACAGTTTTTTTACACACCCCTCGCCCCTCTTCCGCCTTCACTTCGTTTGGGACGGACAAGCCCGCCTGAATAATGTAGTCGGGCAAGCAAGAGGGGACAACACGCTTTTATAAAGAGATTTTTAGTAAATGATCTGTGAAATTTTTAATGCTTTGTTTTAACTTTTCAAGCGTTCTGTTATTACCTAAAAGATAGGGCGTTGTCCCCTCTCGGTCCGAATGGACTCCTTTGGAGGAGGGGATGTCAGTTGATCCTTTGGAAAGGGGTGGGTTAATGTTATCATTGCAAAATATCTTTTTAGCAGGCTTTAGACACAGTATTAATCTTGATCCAAAACAGGAGTTTGCGACATCCTGTTCCGTGTAACAAAAATTTTGTTGAGGAAACCATTCAATCAGCCAATCACCAAATCATTCAATCAACATTTTAACTCATAAAATTCTTAGGATAAGTTCTAACATTAAAGCCAAACTTAAGCTGTTCTTCCATTCTGCAGGACCAAACAAGCTGCCCGTTCCATACTGTAATATCGGGGCAACCATCGCACATGTTTTGTCTTCCATCCTCAAGAAAATCTACAGGTTGAATAATCATTACCGACTGATAATGAAGTCTTCTGAACAAATTCAATGGATTCTTATAAAAACTGCTGAAAGTCTTTCTCATTTTTTTATCTATTAAACCCAGTAATAACATCGATTTCCCCTTTCGGGTAAGCTTCGGTTCTGAGTATGCTAAATACCTGTCAAATAACAAATGATGTAAGGTTTGGATAAACTCCATCGATTTTTTCCCCATGTACCCGTATATCTTTTTCGGAGTACCTAATCTGCCTGCTAACAACCATTTAAAAGAATCCGGTTTTTCGGAACCATTTAAATAGGCGCAAGGATCAAAATCGGGATATTCATTTCTTATTAACTCAACAATCTCCTGAGCCTTGATATCGGTTCTTTCTTCAACTTCTTCATTATATACCAATTGGTTCATATCTATTTTTTGAGGTCCTAAATAAAAATCCACCGTGTTATTATTTACAGCTCGATACAAGATGAAGACCATAACCTGAACTTTGTCAATATTCTTTTCAGCCCACTTAACCAAATCCGGCACATATTTCATTGTATCTTCATACACAGTTGAATTGAATGCACAGGAAATATTTCCTGCTTCATAAAGCATATTTGCATAATATTCGCGCAGTTCGTTCAGCTCTATTTCATTTTTATTTTTCCAATGGGGTCGTGTTTGTTTGCTATCGATATGAAAAGTAAATCCGTACACTCCTGCCTTCATCAATTCCATTAGCAGTTCTTTAGTTAATGCTAATCCGTTTGTATTTATAATCGGTTTCAATCCTCTTTCTTTGACTAATTTTACTATACCGATAATATCCGGATGTGTTAATGGGTCTCCACCTGCAATAGAAACTCCATCGCATTTTCTTAAGCGGGTAAAAATATCTAACTCTTCATTAATCTCTTCAAGCGATTTGTGGCTGTTATTTTCATTTTTTCTGTAGCAGCCATCGCAATACAAATTACATTTTGCGGTAGGTTCCAACCATGAAATTGAATTATCAGTAAGGTTCCATGGAAGCCGATAATAATCCAAATGATTTAGTTGCAGCATAATATCATCTCCGAATTATTTTGATAAGAATTTTCTTTAATTATTTTCAATAAAGAAATTGACTCGATTATTCGAATACTAAATTTCATTTTTAAAACCTCTAAAACTTACTCTTGATGTTTGAGTGATATTCATCTTTGAATATTCCCTCTCCTGTGCTTTTATAATCCTGCATAGTAATTCCGGCACCGCTCAATCTGCTGTTCGTATTAGAGATTCTATCAATAGGATCAGGATGAGTAGATAAAAATATTTCTATTGAACCGGAATTTGAGCTTACTAAACCATCGTCTCTCAACTGTTCAAAGAAGAATTTTACGCCGCCGGGGTAATATCGAGTATCGCGCAAATAATTGAACGATGCTTCATCGGCTTGATTTTCATCTGCACGGCTGTTTGCGAGAAAAGCCAATCCTACAAAGAGATTTGCGGCTATTTCTGCAAGCTGCGAGGGATTTTCTCCTAAAATTAAGCTGAGCAAAATTGAAACTCCGTAATAGGCTGTTAACCGTTGAGTGGCATGACGTAATTCGGCATGAGCTATCTCATGACCTAATACCCCTGCCAATGCGGCTTCGGAGTTTAGGTACTTTAGCAGCCCTGTATAAATGTATATGTATCCGCCCGGAAGTGCGAATGCATTCAATACATCCGGCTGATCGATTATTTCTATTTGATAGGGATAAATATTCTTGCTTTCAACTTTAGGCGACGCAAGAATATGAGAAAATATCCTCTGATCGATATAAGTCTTAATAGATGGGTCTCCTTTGAAAATTGGATATTCTGCAGGATTGCTTATGATCTCATCATTCACTTCCTTTCCCAACTGCACATCGTCCTGCTTGGTAAAAAGATTTATACCGGAATCGCAAGAGTTAAAGAGAGAAAAAAGAATGACTGTAATTAGTATTTTAAGATAATTAATGATGTCCATTCATCCTCCGAATTAGTTTTACCCCAATACCCAAAATACACGCTTAAAATTATGAATTATTTTATAATTATGAAGTAATTTCTGAATAATATTAATCAGGCTATCCTTTTTCTTTTTGCAATGCTTTCCAAAGAGTGTCCAGCAGTGATTCCATTCCGGTGCCGGTGATAGACGAAAAAATAATTACATGATGATCAAGATTTTTAATTTTTTTACTGCTCAATTTTTTCAGCTTCGTTTCATCTACAAGATCGGCTTTTGATAAAGCGAGTATTTTTGTTTTATCTGCCAGCGTTTGGCTGTAATTTCGAAGTTCGCTAAGCAAAATATTATAATCCTGAATATAATCGTCCGAAGTAATTTCGATTAAAAAGAGAATGATTTTTGTCCTCTCGATGTGTCGTAAAAATTTATGACCCAATCCTTTGCCTAAATGCGCGCCTTCGATTATTCCTGGTATATCCGCCACTGTGAAACTGTTAAATTCTTTATATCGAACTATACCGAGATTAGGTTCAAGTGTTGTGAAAGGATAATCCGCAATTTTCGGTCTGGCAGCCGAAATCTTAGAAATAAGAGTGGATTTACCTGCATTCGGAAATCCTACTAAGCCAACATCCGCAATTAATTTTAATTCAAATATAATTTTCTTTTTATCACCTGGCATGCCGGGCTCGGCAATTCTTGGCGCTTGATTAGTGGGAGTCGCAAAGTTACTGTTTCCTCTGCCTCCTTTGCCTCCGCTGGCTATTAAGTATTCTCTTAAGTCTTTATCAAGATCGCAAATTATCTTTTTTGTTTCGAAATCTCTAACAATAGTACCAATAGGAACTTTTATTAAAATGTTTTTACCATTTTTACCGTCTTTCAGCGATGTACCGCCCGGTTCACCGTTACCTGCTTTAAAAACTTTTTTATGCTTTAGGTCCAACAGTGTTGATAAATTATGATGAGCACGAATGATTACGTCTCCGCCTTTCCCACCGTTCCCTCCCGAAGGTCCCCCTTTTGGAACATATTTTTCGCGGCGAAATGCAATTGCCCCTTTACCGCCGTTGCCGGCATGAATTTCAATCTCGGTATAGTCGATAAACATTCTCAGCTCTGCTCAAAATAGTGAGAGACGGCATTTGTAAGAGTAACCGCTTCTTTTGAATAAGGATTTATGCGATAGGTAAGGAAAACACCTTTTAATATCTCGGTTGCTTCATCATAGTTTGTACATTCCATAATTTTTTCCAACGTGTTAACAAAATCTTCCCTATCGTCATTAAAGACCGATTCAACAATTTTTTCAATTTCCTTATTGCTTAAGAAAGTAAATATGTCATAATCTTTCCTTTTCCCGATCGAAGGAACTTGTTCAGGTTTTTGTGCCGTATCCGCTTTAGATATTTCTTTTGGCTCTTCATCAGCAATTTGTTTTTTGTCATCGATTATCTCCTCTTTCTCATCAATATTTAGTTCAAATTGCTCAAAGTCTAATTCTTCTTCAATGTTTAAATCGATGTTTTCATCTCCAGGTTGAGTATAATTTTCATCTACGGTAATTTCATCAAGATCGGTTTCTTCGGTTTCAATTGTATCGTCAACTTCCAAATTATCTTCTGAAACAAAATCTATTTCATCGCTCAATTCAGGCATCTCCTCGGTTAAGGCTTTAAGTTCGGCGTCTAATTTTTTTAATAAATCTTCATCGCTTTCGCTTAAATTTATAGCTGGCTGAGGTTCTACTTTGCTGTAGGATTCTCTTTCGATATCCGGTTGCGGAGTCTTTTCAAGCTGTTTCACTTCATCTTTAACTTCCTTTTTAATTGATTGTGCTTCTTCTGGAGAACGAATTAATGATTGTTTTTCTTCTCTCTCCGGCTCATGCAATTTATCGTAGGCAGATTTTTTTAATTCTACGTCTGGTTCACCGGGCTGCCCTATGATCGGCTCGATTGGTTGAGTTGAGTAAAGAACTTTTCGCAGATCATTAATTTCATATTTTTGTTTACTATCGGCAGGAACGGCTCTGCGGAGTTTGAAAAGATAATCTAAAAGATTTTTTTCTTTAAGAAAAGATTCTATTAAGTATCCGGTTACGAAAGTTTTATTGATGCCACCCAGATTAAAAAAATCCGCCATTGAATATAGTGCATTATCAATCAGTTGTTCGGGAGCGGAAGTAAAGAGCGCTTTATCTATTTTATTCATTATTACGTCAAATTCAACAGGGGTAATTAAACGGATATTTTTCTTAGTTAAATATGTAAGTAAAACGTTTTTCAGATAGTCATAATAGAAAACATAATTTAATACCAATTTTAATTCTTCAACAGGTTTACTTGTCGCACCGTTAAAAATCAATTTTGAAAGTGACCATCTTGGTCTTACTACGTAGTTTACGTTAAATGAAACTGCCTGTACAATGAGCTTCTTAATATCCTGAAACGATACTTTCTTGGTTTTTTTTATTTCACTTCCAATAAGAGCAAAGTACTTTGAAATTTCGGGACTCGAATAATCGAACACGGAGTCTTGCAGCAGTTTCCTTCGATCTTCATAAATAAGGAAATCCAGTTCAGCCGAAATGTACTGTGCAATTGCCGGATGAAGATCTGAGTTAAGCAGCCTTTCGAAGGTAAAAAAGGAGCCTAATTTTTTAATCTTGTTAAGACTAAAATCCGAGATAAATTTGATTTCTTTTTCAAACATTATTACACTCTTTTAGAATTGTAGTGCAAAATAAAAAAAAAGGGGGTAAAATATAATAGATTAGTTTATAGAATTATTTTATTGGAGTGTGTGAACCTTACTTTTTCGCCGTATTGATGAGGGAATATTAAGCCACGAATGAACACGAATTGGCACGAATTATTTCAATAATAACGCTTGAAGGTCACTGATTTTGTGTTAACTAAAGTAAAACACTATGGTGAAATTTGTGGGGGCGAAATAGAATTTCACCCTACAATAAAGTCATTTCACATAATATGAGCTCTTTGAACGATATTTTAAGTTATACCTCTACTGTCTTCGATTTAATTTTTGCGTTTATGAATTCCCTATTCATTCGTGCAATATTTTTTACCGAAATGCCTTTTGGACACTCAGCTTCGCAAACGTATGTATTTGTGCATGCACCAAAGCCCAATTCATCCATAACCTTAACCATTGCTTCAACCCGTTTAAAGCGTTCAGGATAGCCTTGAGGCAGTAAAGCAAGATGCGAAACCTTAGCCGAAACAAAAAGCATAGCCGAACCGTTTTTACAAGCAGCTACGCAAGCACCGCATCCAATACAAGCCGCCGCATCAAAAGCTTCGGATGCCACATCTTTCGAAATTGGTATTGCATTGGCGTCAACTGCTGAACCTGTATTAACCGAAACGTATCCTCCTGCCTCAATTACCCTATCTAATCCGGATCGATCAACGATTAAGTCTTTGATTACAGGAAAAGCTTTTGCACGGAAAGGTTCGATGTAAATTGTGTCGCCGTCTTTGAAATTCCGCATGTGAAGCTGACAAGTAGCAATTTTTGGAATAGGTCCGTGCGGTAATCCATTTATTACCAAACCGCATGTACCGCAAATACCTTCTCGGCAATCGCTTTCAAACGAAACCGGCTCTTCATTATTTCTTTCCAATCTGTCGTTCAGCTCATCCAACATTTCAAGGAAAGATGCATCGGGTGAAACCGATACATCATAATTAACAAAGCTGCCTGCTGTGTTAGGACCTTTCTGTTTCCAGATTTTTAATTTCAAGTTCAAATTATTCCCGCTCATTATTTGTAACTCCTTTGGGATAGTTTGACATATTCAAATTCAAGTGGTTCCTTAGTTAGTTTCCATTTACTTTCGCCGGCAAATTCCCATGCGGCAACATATCTGAAATTTTCATCGTCTCTTTTTGCTTCGCCGTCTTCGGTTTGATATTCTTCTCTGAAGTGACCGCCGCAAGATTCCTCGCGATGAAGTGCATCCACTGCCATCAACTCGCCAAGCTCAAGATAATCAGCTACTCTTCCTGCTCTTTCTAATGTTTGATTTAACTCTTCTCCGTTACCTGTAACAATAACATCCTGCCAGAAAAGTTTTCTGAGTTCTTTTATTTCTTCGATGGCTTCGGCTAATCCTTTTGCGTTTCTTGACATTCCCACTTTATGCCACATTATTCTTCCAAGCTTTTTATGTATTTCATCAACGGTGTGTTTCCCTTTGATTGAAAGCAGCTTCTCAGCAGTTTCACTAATCTCTTGATCAACCATTTTAAAATTCTCATGACCGGTTGTTACAGAAGGGAATTTTTGCGTGGCAAGATAATCACCGATCGTATAAGGAATAACAAAATATCCATCTGCAAGACCTTGCATCAATGCACTTGCACCGAGTCTGTTGGCACCGTGATCTGAAAAGTTGGCTTCACCCAGTACGAATAATCCGGGAATAGTGCTCATCAAATTATAATCTACCCAAAGCCCGCCCATAGTATAGTGAGGAGCCGGATAAATTTTCATCGGAACTTTATAGGGGTCTTCTCCGGTTATTGTTTGATAAATCTCGAATAGATTACCATACTTTTCTTCGATTGCTTTTCTGCCTAATCTTTTAATTGCGTCCTCAAAATCGAGGTAAACTGCTTCTTGCCCTTTCGCACCGCGTCCTTCATCAATAACTTCTTTTGCGCTTCGGGATGAAATATCGCGCGGTGAAAGATTTCCGTACGAAGGATATTTTCTTTCAAGAAAATAATCTCTCTCCTCTTCAGGAATGTCATTAGGTTCGCGCATATCTCCTTTTAATTTAGATACCCAAATCCGTCCGTCGTTTCTTAAGCTTTCGCTCATTAACGTAAGCTTTGATTGACTTTCTCCGTGAAGGGGAAGGCAAGTCGGATGAATTTGGGTAAAACATGGATTAGCAAACAGCGCTCCCTTTTTATGTGCTCGCCAAATTGCAGTAGCATTACACATCATTGCATTAGTAGAAAGGAAAAACACGTTTGCATATCCGCCGGTTGTTAAGATTACTGCATTCCCCGTATAATTTTCGATCTCACCGGTGACCATATTTCGAGCTACTACACCTCGCGCCATTCCGTCAATTACTACAATATCGAGCATCTCTCGTCGTGTATACAGCTTTACTGTTCCTGCGTTTACCTGTCGTGCTAAAGCGCTGTATGCACCTAACAAAAGCTGCTGTCCCGTTTGCCCTCTTGCATAGAAAGTTCTTGATACTTGAGCACCGCCAAAGGAACGATTATCTAACAAACCGCCGTATTCGCGGGCAAAAGGAACACCTTGTGCAACACATTGATCGATGATGTTTCCGCTGACTTCGGCAAGCCTGTAAACATTTGCCTCACGTGCCCTGTAATCGCCGCCTTTAACTGTATCATAAAAAAGGCGGTACACAGAATCGCCGTCGTTCTGATAATTTTTTGCTGCATTTATTCCGCCTTGAGCAGAAATGCTGTGCGCTCTTCTTGCACTGTCATGATAGGTAATTGCAGTAACGTTATAACCTAATTCTCCTAAAGATGCAGCCGCCGATGCGCCGGCTAATCCGGTTCCGATAACAATAATGTTGTACTTCCTCTTATTTGCGGGATTAACCAATTTTAGGTTGAACTTATGATTAGTCCATTTCTCAGCTATATTTCCATCGGGTATTTTTGAATCTAACTTAATCATTAGCTGCCTCCGTAGAAAAATAAAAAGTAAATTGGCATTGAGCCGAATCCCACTGCCATAATAATTGCATAAAGAGTGCCTAAAAATTTAACGATAGGAAAATATTTTGTGTGATTCCATCCAAAAGTTTGAAATGCACTTTGAAATCCGTGGTTAAGATGAAAGCCCAATAATATCATTGCAAGCACATAGAACCCGGAATATACCGGGTCCGAAAAAGCTTCAATAACCAGGTCGAACATCGTTTTTCCGGGATGCCCTGTAAAAGCAGCCGGAATAAAAAATGACCGAAGATGAATTACCAAAAAAATGAACACTATAACTCCGGAATGAATCATCGTCCGCGAAAAAATATCGCTTTCCCGGGACTGATTATTTTTCGCATAATTAAGCGGCTTGGCTTTTTTATTCAACCACCAAAGCCGGACCCCATTTATGATATGAAATAAAAACGCAAGTGCTAACACTATTTCAATGAGTTTAATTACCGGAAGACCTCTTAAAATTTCACCGTACTTATTAAAAGTTTCGCCTCCGTCTGCGGCATACAGCAGCAAGTTACCGGCAAGGTGAATAATTAAATAGATTATAAGAAAGAAACCGGTTGTTGCCATAACAACCTTCTTTCCAATAGAAGATTCGATAAACTGAATAAACCAACCCATTAAATTTCTCCTATTAAATTCAGAGTAATTTTGAGATATGAAGAATCGAAAAACAGATGTAAGTAAATCCCCTTAATAATTGCGGATGATGTCAATAATTGAATTTTCTCCAATTGATGGAAATTCCTTAAAATTTATCACACTTTACGGTTATCAACTTATCAAATATAGGGAAGAAAATCAATTTGAGGAATTGATATTGATAGAGGTTGAATAAAAAAAATTTTTAAGCATTTTAATATTTAGAATTAATCTGCTATCAAATTAAAAAATTAATGCGAGCTAATCACATACCCCCCTCCTCAATTTTGATCTATTAATCATGAGGTTTATCTTTGAGCCGTTCTTAAACATTTTTACGGTGTCCTACTCCGTTTAACGGGGTAAGGGAATTATAGGGAAGCCGGTGAAATTCCGGCGCTGACGCGCAACTGTGATAATCCGATTCCTCAACACGCAATTTATTGAACAGTGTTTGTCGATGATGGTTAAAGCCAGGAGACCTGCCGTAAAAATCTTTTTAATCAGCCTTCGCGGGTATAGGTTAGATTAACGAAACATTCTTTTATCATTTCGTTTCTATTCATTCCCACGAAGTTACAACTTATTCTATAATCAATTTTAAAGGAGTAACTTCAATGAAATTAATAAAATTTTTTTGGTTTCCAATTTTTGCGCTGATTCTTCTGAATCGCTTTCTTCCAGCCCAGGAGGTGCTTAAGGATTCTATCGGCATCTTTAGATTGTCTCCTATCGTCGTAACAGCAACCAAAACTAGTACATCGCTTCTTGAACTTGCCAATTCCATCACAATCATAGATTCGGCTGAACTCGCAAACAAAAGAAGCCTTAATTTATTCGATTTATTAAGAAGCGAGTATGGATTAAGCTACACACAGCAAAGCGGAGCGGGCAGCCTGTCACAGATTTACCTGCGTGGTGGAAGCCCTTCTCACACCTTAGTTCTGCTCGACGGAATAGAGGTAAATATGCCTAACGATCCTTCGAATACTTATGACTTTTCTGCTCTGTCTTTAGACAACGTTGAAAGAATTGAAATATTACGTGGTCCTCAAAGCACTTTATACGGTTCGGATGCATTAGCCGGAGTGATAAATGTAATTACAAAAATGGGAACAGGACATAACAAATTTTTTGTTTCCTCAGAGGCAGGTACCTTCAATACTTTCAAACTGTCAGGCGGCATAAACGGAAGCTTGAACAATCTTAGATACTCTGCATCAATAAGCAAAATGAAAACAGACGGATTTTCTTCTGCATCCGAAAAATACGGGAATACCGAAAAGGACGGAGCTGAAAGAAACAGTTTTGCTATGAGAGCCGGATACTCAATCTTGCCGGAGTTGGATTTAAATTTTGCAGCGAGATTTACAAAAGCCGACATCGATTACGATCAATTTGGCGGTGAGTTCGGTGATGACCCTACTTACGTATTTCATCTGGAGGAAGGTTCTTACCGTGCTGAGGCAAAGTATAAAAATCCAACAAGTTTATTCGATCAAACCGTAGGAGTTTCATTTCACAAGAACTTAAGAAAATACAGCTACGATTCTACTTTATTTAATCCTTCATCCTCACATAGCTTATACGACGGCAGGAAATTAAAATTTGATTGGCAGGGCAATTTATTTTTAACAAAAAATAATACAATCACTTTGGGTGCTGAAACTGAAGAAGAAACAGTGATATCCGAATTCTTTTCTTCATCTTTATTTGGGGATTTCGAAAGCGTTTTCCCAAAAACTTCCTCCCGAACAAGCGGAATTTATATTCAGAGTCAGAATAGATTGAATAACATATTCTCTTCTATTGGTATTCGTTTAGATAAACATGAAAAGTTCGGCACTGCATTTACATATCGCATCGCACCGGCTTATATTTTATGGAGTACAGGTACAAAGTTGAAAGCTACTTTAGGCACCGGATTTAAAGCGCCGTCACTTTTTTATTTATTCGACCCGGCATTCGGCAATCCCGATCTTTTACCCGAAAAAAGTTTTGGTTTTGATATCGGAATCGAGCAATATTTTTGGAGCGCTGGTATCAATATTGGAGTAAACTATTTCCAAAATAATTTTTCCGACTTGTTTGGATTCGATGAAAATTTTAAAACAATCAACATAAATAAAGCTGAAACAAGGGGAATTGAATTTTATGGTTCTGCATTCATTTCTAAAAATATCGAATACAAAGTGAATTACACTTATACCGAAGCAAAAGATAGAAGCGAATCCTCATCCGAAAAAGATTTAACTTTAATACGGAGACCAAAGCACAAAGCGGCATTCAATTTAAATTATCAATTTTCTAATGCAGGCAATGCGAATATCGAAATGATTTATGTCGGTGACAGAGAAGACAAAGATTTTTCCAAATACCCCGCCGAAAGAGTAATTTTAAAAAGTTATTTGATAACAAATATTTACGTTTCATATAAGCTTTTTGAAATGATTGAACTCTTCGGGAGGATTGAGAATCTGTTCGATAATTATTACGAACAAGTTTTGGGTTATGCTTCACCCGGTAGAGCAGCTTACGGAGGAATAAAAGTAAGTTTGTAACTCACGTTACGCAGAATTTTTCGTAAATGTGAAAAACTCTCAAAGAGTCCTCGGACAACCCCCCGTCCCCCTTCTCTTGGTAAGAGAAGGGGGTGAGGGGGATGAGTTCGAGTTTTTTGCGTAACATGAGTTTGAAAATTTAATATGACACAAAGTTTCTTTTAAATTTAATATTCATTTAATAACTTTAAGTAAGAAAAGACTTTGAACAATCTAATTATTAAAAAGGAGAATTATATGAACTCTACTTATTTTAACTTGCGGTTTATTGCAATCACAGGATTAATTTTAATTGCTGCCGCTACGCGCTTCATTCCTCATCCGCCTAACCTCACGGCAGTTTCAGCTATAGCGCTTTTCGGCGGAGCTTATTTTACTAAGAGATATCTTGCTTTTTTGGTACCTCTTGCTGCTATGTTGATTACCGATGTATTTATCGGTTTTCATTCGGTTATCTGGTCGGTTTACTTAAGCTTCATTCTCATAGTGATAATTGGCTTTACATTAAGACAAAAGAAAAATTTACCCAGAATTTTAGGAGCAACTTTGTCAGCCTCTATTTCATTTTTCATTATAACAAATTTCGGAACCTGGTTGAGTACTCCGCTCTATCCTAAAACATTAGAAGGCTTGGCAATCTGTTACACGGCAGCGATACCCTTTTTCCATTACACGGTAATAGGCGATTTGTTCTTTGTAGGAGCATTATTCGGTTTGTTTGAATTAGCGAAAATGAAATATCCTTCACTCGTTGAAGTAAAAATTTAATTTACTCAGCCGGAGGTAGTCCAAAATGTAGGGCGAAATTCTATTTCGCCCCTCCCAAATTGCCAGTGAATTATTTACTCATGTTACGCAGAATTCACAAAACTGTTTGTCTTTGTTCTCAAAGTATGCAATATATCGGCATTATAAGGTTGTAAAGACGGGGCATGCCCCGTCTCTACATTCTATTTCCATCTATCGTATAGATTTTTGCGTAACATGAATTATTTAATTAAGTTTTTTTGGATATATATAGTTCTGAATTTAATTTCTGGTCAGCCTCCGGCTTCTTCAATTAATAAAATTCCGTTATGAACTCTCAAAAGAGAATACCGCTTTTAATTGATTTTGACGGCGTGTTAAAGATAGGCAATGAGCCGGCAGAATTCTTAGCTGAGTTTCTTGCTTACATTCAAAAAAAAAATATTCCTTCCTTCATTTTGAGCAATTCGACTTTAAGAACCGGAAAGGATATAACAGAATTTCTTAAACGCAAAGGATTTAATTGTGATATTCCTGCCTTGACAACAATCGATGCATCATATTTCTTTCTAAAGAATAATTTTAAAACGGCTGCGGTATTTTGCGATCCTTCCGTAAAAAGTGTGTTTGATGAATTCATAACTGACGACTTTCCGGAGGCTGTGCTGGTTGGCGATTTAGGCAATCAATGGACTTATGAAACTTTGAATCAAATTTTCAGACTTGTGCACTCCGGTTCAAAATTAATAGCGATGCAGATGAATAAGTATTGGAATCCTGACGGGAAAGAAATCTGTCTTGATGCCGGTGCATTTATCTCTGCCATAGAATATGCTGCAGGAATAAAAGCTGCTTTAATCGGTAAGCCTTCACCGATTTATTTTAAAACTGCAATCCAGCAATTGGGATTACCCGAAAACACAGATTTTTTAATGCTTGGGGATGATCCTGAAACCGATATTATTGCAGCTCAGCAATGCGGCGGTAAAGGTATTCTTATTTATTCAGGTAAAACTAAATATCCTTTTGAAAGCAGAACAATAAAACCGGATTTTGAAGTGATGAACTTAAAAGAAACGACATTATTATTAGACAAAATTTTATCTTGAAATTCGATTTCTCTGCCCTCTCTCCCATGCGAACTCGATTATTTTTGCCAGAGCCTGTTCATAGATATAACCGGCAGCCTCGGCTGAGCGCATAAAGCCCGCACCTTCGGTCAAGTCAGGATTGGGGTTAACTTCAAGGACAAATATCTCGTTATCTTTCGACAGCCGCATGTCAATACGTGCATAATCCCTGCATCCCATAAATTTGAAAGCTTTTAGGGCAATGGCTTTTGCTTTTTCTTCTATCTTTTTTGGAAGTTCTGCAGGACAGATCGGGATTGTTTTATGATAAGCTTCATGATGCGGATCCCATTTTGCCTGATAGCTTACAATGTTATAAAGATGATCCGGCATCTCACTAAAGTCAATTTCGCTTATGGGTAATGCAGCAGGATTTAAATCCCCCATGACGGCGATGTTCAATTCTCTTCCCTCGATATATTCTTCAATTAATACCGGCTGTGTAAAATGATAAAGCACATATTCGATACGCTTTTTCAATTGCTCATTATTTCGGACAATTGATTCATTATCGATGCCTACGCTGGCATCTTCGTAAGCCGGTTTAATCATTAATGGAAATTTAAGCTTGTGCGACAGCCCGCTTATTTCTTTTTTTACTACCATAAATCTCGGGGTAGGGATGTTTATCGATCTTAACAGCCTTTTTGCTAAAATTTTACTCTGGCAATTAGATAATGCCAGAGGAGATGCTCCGGTATATGGTACACCAAGCCACTCGAGCAGCCCGACAATGTTCATTTCAAGCCGGGAATTTTCTTTATATATTTCCATAAAATTGAAAATTACATCGGGATTATTTTTCTTAACATCGTCAATTAATTTTTGTATATCATCCATGATGTTAAGAGCATACGCATTGAAACCGAAGTTAGTCAGCTTACGGGCAAGTATTTCGTATTCTTCTATGGGGGAGAGGTTATCAACCTCAAAATACGGAATGAAATCTAAACTTTTGGGATTTTCCCGGTTTTGCTTTTTATAATAGTCCGGATGGGCTTCGTTAAATGTAACAGCGACCTTAAGTTTGCGTTTCATAAAAACAAATTTATCAAAATTATGTTTTTTACAAAATTTAGTTGATGCATTTATTATTTAATGTTGTTAAATTGACCTCCAAAATTTTGACTTATGAGTTTTTATCCTCAGCCTTACAAATATCAGTGTGGTCCATTCGCCTTAAAGTACGGTCTTGTGATGTTAGGGCGTTTTGAGAATGAAAAAGAAATTGCCATGAAAGCCGGCAGCACCTGGTGGCATGGAACAGATGAAATCGGATTAGCCAAAGCTGCTAAAACCTTCGACTGTAAGATGAAATACTTCCGGCGCGAAACTCCCAATGAGGCTATCAAAGTTTTAATCAAGCATCTCAGGCAAGGGCTGCCATGTATCCTTAGCGTTGATAATTGGGAACACTGGTTTACTGTTATAAACGAACAAAAAAATAAGTTCGTTGTTGTTGACAGCGCAAGGGACAAAGTTATTGTAATCTTTACTGCCAGCCAGTTACTTAAGCGTTGGAAGTACGTTGACGAAGAAAGCGGTTTTGTGAGCTATGACGGTTATGCGCTTGCGGCTGAATTTAAAATAACCACCAAAGCAAATTTTTCTTTAGATAAAGCGCGTTATGTAATGCGCGACAGCAATCTCCACCTTGCCGAAAAATGGGATACTTACTTTAACGATTTAATTAATATTTGCAGACCGAGAACCGCTCAATCGAAAAACATTATTTCATTTAATGAATTTTTAAGAAGACATGAAAAGCTGCTTGTAAAACAAATAGCTATTTGGCACGGCACACCTACTTATAAAGAGCTTGAAAGAATATTAAAGAATATGCAGTTTGTCGCCGAAGTATATGATCTTGTAATTCATACCGAAGATCAAAAAAAGGCTTTAGTTGATCTTGCTTCTATTTTAATGATGTATGCCTGCGGAAAGTACGGTATGGACCCAATTTATTGAAGGATATGATGTCCACTCGTTTCAAACGGAATAAAGTAATCTTAAAGCGTGATCAAACCTGCCTCGTCATTATAGACGTTCAGGAAAAAATACTGCCTGTAATGTTTAATCCCGACTCAGTAATTACAAATATTCTGAAATTAATTAAGGGATTTAAAATTTTGCAAATCCCTATCTTCTTTACAGAGCAATACCCGAAAGGTTTAGGTCCGACGGTAACTCAATTATTAATTGAATTAGATGGGGTACAAAATATTCAAAAAATGTCCTTTAGCTGTTTCGGTGCTGAAAATTTGTTTGAGCAATTTGATAACAAAAAGATAAATCAAGTGGTTGTATGCGGCATCGAATCTCATGTATGTGTTCAGCAAACGGTCCTAGACTTATTAGCAAACGATTTTCAGGTAAATGTTCCAGCCGACGCAATATCCTCCCGGAGAGAAATTGATTATACTATCGCCATTAACAGAATGCAAAAACACGGTGCAGAAATAACCACAACTGAATCCGTTCTTTTCGAGCTTCTTGAAATTTGCGGCACGGATGAATTTAAGCAGATTTCAAAAATTGTGAAGTAGTAAATTTTTTAGGGTCTATTTCGATAATAGTGGGTAGTCGAAATAAAACTTACATTCGATAAAGGAAACTGTATTAATAATTATGCAACACGGAGATGTCCGTTCCTTTCATTTAAAGCGACTCGTTAAAGTAATAGATATTAAAGAAAAATAATTGCTAAGTTGAAAAATTACCGTTCGCTTCAGCGAACGGGCTAACAAAACCCACAAAACCAGATGAGGCTTTCCCGAAAGGATCTTTAGATAGCCCTAATAATATTCCTTTTTGTGGCTATCCGAGGATCCCTTTGGGAAAGCCGGGATGGTTTTCTTTACTTTCTTTATCCGTCAGCTAAAGCAGACGGTAAGTGATGATTAAAATACAGATAAATTTGATAAACGATATTTTCTGTTATAATTTATTTTTTTACTTCTCAAAGCAATTATTAAAGTAGTATTTACCCTCTATAAATAACATAGAACCATTTTTTTCAGGGAGAACTTCTTTGGAACATTCACTCCATTGAAAGATGTCATCTCTTTGAAGTACTGTTATATGCGCTCCGCCTCAAATTACCCGGTGTGATATCCATTTATTGTTAATACAGCAGGTTTTACTTTATTTTGAACATTATTTACTGAATTAAATTAAGATTACACCCCATAAAAAATTAATTTCGCACGGATTACAAATATGTGCTGCAAGGAATAATTATTATGCAATCAAAGGTAAAAGGTATTCATCACATAACTGCAATTGCGGGGGACCACCAAACCAATGTAAATTTTTACACCCGGCTGCTTGGATTAAAAATGGTTAAGCAGACGATAAACTTTGATGATCCGCAGACTTATCATCTTTACTATGGAGATTCCGCCGGAAACCCGGGAACAATCTTAACTTTTTTCCCTTGGGGTAAAAACGGATTTAAAGGAAGACGAGGTAACGGACAGGTTACAACTATTTCTTTTTCCATTCTTTCTTCTTCATTTGATTTTTGGATGAATAGATTAAAAGAAGCAAAAGTCAATTCACTAAACGAAGTAATAAGATTCGGCAGCAGAGTAATTTTATTTGAAGACCCGGATGAAATCGAAATTGAAATTATAGCAGATGAGAACGAAGCGAGACCTGCGTGGGATTCTAAATTCGTACCTCAAGAACATTCAATCAGAGGTTTCCATAGCATATCATTGACTGAGATCAGCTTATCAGATACTGAACAACTTATAGTTAATTCCTTAGGGTTCACTAAAACTTTAACCGAAGATAATCGAACAAGGTTTACAGCCGGTAACGGAAAACCCGGAAAGATTATCGATATAATTGAAGCGCCGGATTCTTTATACGGCAGAATGGGAGTAGGTGCAGTTCATCATGCGGCATTTAGAGCCGAAGATGAAAATGCACAGCTTAACATCAGGTTTCAAGTTATAAATGAAAATATTGAAGCTACAGAAGTAATAGATCGAAAATATTTCAAGTCGATTTATTTCCGAGAGCCAGGCAATGTATTATTTGAAGTTGCTACCGATCCCCCCGGTTTTTTAGTTGATGAGGATGAGAATGAACTCGGAACTAGTTTGCAACTTCCACCATGGCTTGAACCAAAACGAAATGCAATTGAGGCGGTTCTTCCTGAAATCAGTGTTCCATAAATTGTTATAATTTTATGTTTGATAAATCGTCCACAGTTTTTAGCGGGAAAAAGTTAGAGGAGGCTTCTGCAGCAATGATAATGCTTCATGGCAGAGGTGCTTCCGCTGAAAGTATTCTTACATTAGCTGAAGAATTAAACGTTGATAAATTTGTTTTAGCCGCTCCTCGCGCACGGGAAAATACATGGTATCCGAACAGTTTCTTATCTCCAATCCAAACTAATCAACCTTTCTTAGATCAGTCTCTTAAACAAGTGGCTGAACTTGAAAACTTTTTTACAGAAAAAGGTTTTACTTCGGAGCAAATTTATTATCTAGGATTTTCTCAAGGAGCTTGTCTTGCGTTAGAGTATTGCTGCCGTAATGCAAAAAAATATGGGGGTATATTTGCGTTAAGCGGCGGTTTAATCGGCGCTCAAATTGAGGCTAACAGATACTCCGGGAATTTTCATAATACAACCGTGTTTCTTGCATGTGGTGACAGTGATTTCCACATTCCTGTTGGACGGATTCGCGAGTCAGAAACAATTATTTCTTCAATAGGTGGGAAAGTAACTACGCAGATTTACCCCGGGTTCGGTCACTCTATAAACCGTGATGAGTTAGATTCTATAAATAAACTGCTCTCAATAAAAAATCTCACTTAAGATTTTCATTTTCACTACTACAGTTAGTATTAAAACCCGATAGGACTTTTTTTCTTAAAATTTATTATTTTAATATAGCTCTCTATTCTTTTCTTAAGATCGTTCCGACAAATTTAAATTGTAACAATTCGATACTGATTCTCTTTTAGCAACAACATTTTTTTGGGATTGAATTTGAACCTTCTATTCTTGAATCATATTAAATATTTTTTCTCTACATGAATTGATAAATTATTGGCATATCTGTTGAGATAATGTGTAAAAATAATTCAGCAATGATATACCCGAAGATAGTTATTGATAAACTTTCTTATCGATTCGACTCAACCGGAGGAAGGAAACTTCTTTTAGTCCAAGAATGAATTTAGAATGAATTGCTGTAAAATAAAGGAACGTTCTGCATATATAAATCATGAAAGCAGCAAAAAAAATAAATAAAGAATTAGAAGTATTGGTATTAACTTTTTTCAGCGAATCGCAGGCTGAAAAGATATTAGCCGCTATACCCGTCCGTTCCAAACCATCCGCCCACATCCAAATGCCTAAGTTAAAAAGTACCGAGAGGAAACAACTTGAATTTGATTTTGATGAATCGGTTGATACTAATTCTCAAATAGAATATTTGCGAACCGCTGCCGATAAAATTCCGGTTTCGGAAAACTTATTTCAATTCTTACTGAGGCTTGGACAATATTCAAATTACTCGGGTGAATATTCAATTGCTGTCGAAATTTTTGAGGAGATAATTACTGAAACTCAAAAAGTGAACGAATTTCGTTCCATCAATGCTGCAGCACTTTTGGCTATAGGAGAAATATTTAGCCGGCAGGCAAAATGGCAGCCAAGCTTCGATTATATTAAGAAAGCATTAGCTGCTTATAAAAAACTGAATGACCTGCATGGCTGCGCCAAGTGTGAGAATTTGTTGGGAACTGTTTACGGAGACATGGGAAATATCGATAAAGCCAGCGAACATTTTATTAAGAGCCTGTCATATTTAGATAACGGTGCAAGCGATTTATTAAAGGCTAAAGTAGAAGTAAATCTTGGGATAATGAATAACATTCAGGAAAATTATGATGTTGCACTTGCATATTTTAAAAGAGCGCTGAGAAAATTTGAAAAGGTTTCCGATCTAATAAGAATAGCAGAGATTAAACACAACATCGGAATGACTTTCTTAAAAAAGAATGAGTTACAAACAGCCTTAAATGAGTTTGATAGCGCGATTCAAATTTCAACAGAACATGGATTCTTGCAGATACTTAATATGTCGTACTTAAGCAAAGCATTCATTTATGTTAAGTTAAATCAGTTGGATTTAGCCGAAGCATTTGCAAATAAGTCGCTGAAGCTTTCTTACAAAATAAACGATAAGCTGTCAATTGCCGATGTATACAAAATCAAAGGGATGATTCAGAGAGCTTTTAACAACTTTAATCAATCTGAGTCCTATTATCTAACAAGCCTGCGCATGAACAAAGACTTGAAGAATGAATTGAATGAAGCCGAGACAAGCTATGAGTTGGGAATCTTATATGGAGAAATAAACCGCAGCAAAGAAAGCCAGCTTCATCTGAAGCGCGCATTAAATTACTATAAGGGAATTAAAGCTTATAATGAAGTGATCAACATCCAAACAAAACTACAGGATTGATCTCACGAAATTTTTTTAATTTCTCTGTTCCTGGATATTCAAACTGCCCTACAAATTAAACAATTCACATCTTGCTTTTAAAACCTCCGAGGTTTCCGTGTTACCGCGGCTGTGCCGCAAACCCCGGAGGTTTTCAAATGTCGTTATTTAAGCACCGTCATCTTTCTGCTTTGGCGGTAATATTTATTGCTCTCTACCGCAGCAGCTTCTAATACATATACATATACTCCCGTCGATACATTCGAAGCATCCCACATGACTTCGTAAGAGCCGGGTGTTTTTTCTTCGTTTACAAGGATTACTATCTCACTTCCAAGTACATCGAAAACTTTTAAAGTTACATACCCACCCCTCGCCCCTCCAAGGAGGGGACTGACCGAAGATGGTATTGAGAATTTTATTTTTGTTGATGAGTTAAATGGATTAGGATAATTCTGATATAATTTAAATCCGTTAATGTTTTCAAACTCTCGTTCTGCCGATGTAGGCATCTGAGGGTACTTTACTTTTAGGTTATCGATATAAACCGTTCCAGTATATATTTCACCGGCAATTTGAGTGCTGCCTAATACAACCGCTATTCGCTTTAGCGTAAGCGGAAATATTACAGAAGTTGAGCTTGGAATTCTTCCTCTTATTGCTTCAAACTCGCCTGCTTTATTAGCAATCTTATGAGTTATAATCCGGTACGGAAATCCTGCTGCATCTACCACATCAAAAAAAATTCTATGGTTTAGTCCATCCGAAAAAAAATCTATATAAAGCGAATCCGGCACACCATAAATATGTTTTTCGGAATATAGGTAGACCCAGGGAACCAAACCTGGTTGATATTGGAATGAGTAATCAATTTTGATTGATTTCTCACCAAGAGAACTTTGCTCGGAAGACAGAGTAAAGAAGGTTGAAGTGCTGTCAATATTTTCACTTCCAAATTCCCATGAATCGATTGTTTCAACTGAATCCAGCGTGGTAAAACCGTAACCCAATTGGATCGTAACAATAGCCGTATCCGAAACTAAATTTAAATATGAAGCCGCTACTTTAACTTCTCCTTCAGATACTCCTTTAAATTGTCCTACTGCGTCAATACTGCCAACCGAAGGATCGCTTACAGACCATGCTATTTGATTAGATTGAACTTGCTGTTCTTCATAATCAGTATCGAAAACTTTTGCCGAGAAGGTAATTAATCTTGAAAGATCCGTTACAGCCCTCTTTGGAAAAATTTCTAATGAGCTTATAGTTTTAACCACAATGAAAACAGAATCTTTTAACTCTCCGTAAGAGACGACCAAATAACCGGAATCGGCAATAGTACCTGCCGTAAATAATCCTGAATTGCTAACGCTTCCCAAATTTGGATTGCTCAAAGAATAATTTAATAAGGCATTGTTAACAAAAACCGGATTGTTATATTCATCTGTTGCCTGAACTGTAAATTGCTGAGTTTTACCCGAAAAAATTCTTACGTAAGACGGAGAAACATGAAGCTTATGTATTGAGCCTGTCGGTGCCGAAGATACAATCAATATGGCATTGCCAACCGACCTTTCACTGCCGTCCGAAGAGCTGTTGGCTATTTGATTTCGAACGACAATGGTAGATGAACCGCCGCCGTCAAGGTTAACTGCATGATAACATCCAATTGAAAGCATATAATCCGCAAGCTCTGCACATGTCATTCCCACGCTGAACGATTGCCTTCCGTCCACCACAAGAAGAAATAATTTTGTGCTGTCTTCACTAAAACCAATTGCAGTGCGCGGGTGTTTTGAGTTGACGTGACTGGTACCGAAGCCTTCAAGTCCATCAAAATTGGATGGACGCACTCCATTGTTTATTAATCTTGGTCCGCCTCCGATTAGCCCTGTTATTTTTCCTAAATTAGGAGATGTACCCAACCGAAGTGTAATAGTGTCTCCTTCCAACACATTACCCAAAAAACTTTGAGTAGTGCCGTGCCCCGAAAGTACATACATTCCATCGATTGCCAAACTGCCTACGCCTGCTTCCTTTGCAATTACTTCAAATTTTAAATCACTGTTAATTGATAATTCATCTATAGGTTCAATTTTAATTTCAGTACCGAATGAATTAGTCTTGGTTGAAGCGCCAAAAAATTTATTATAAAGAATAAGCTGATTTTCTCCTCTTTCCCGGTTAACGCCTATGATTGAAATTTTTTCATTTTCTTTACTTACTTCGCCGATGAAGTTCAATATATCTATCAGCGGAGTTTTTGAATCATCAATACCGAATAAGCTGCGGTTTGTGGTTCTTGCAAAAACATATTCTCCGTCTGCAATCATCGAATTGCCTAAAAAAGTGTAGGGATTTGTCGGATCGCTGATACCAAAGTAATCGCCGTTAATTGCACCTAATACTGTATGTCCGGTTGAAGTGCTTCGCTGAGACATTGACGATGTTCGTTCAAAGCCTGTTCCGAGTACATCCTTTGCAAGAACAGTTTCAACCGAGATGAACGGATTGGAAATATCGACTTCAAGAATGTTAAGGTTGTAAGGACCCGCTTGTTTAGTTACATGATGATGAATAGTGCCCGGTCCGACAATGAGTGCCGTAGAATCCTGAGCCGTAGTTACGGCAGAGCTTAAAAACAGGATAAATGCAAGCAAAAATGATTTCATTTTAGTTACCTTTAAGAAAAATTTTTAATTTGAAAAATCCGTTGGAGAAGTCATAAATTATGTATGCTGTTTTCCCCGGCTGAATTTTCTGTGTGAAAGTTACTAAGAGATTGAAATAAATTAAAGTTAAGCGGCTCAATTTTTAGTGAATAACAGATAACTATTTCTAATAAACTTTATACCCAAACTTTTCAACATACTTCGGGTCGAACGACATCCGGTGTGTTCGTTTAAAGAATGAACCGAATACTCCCAAGCCTCCGTCTATGTTGGTGAATTCCGGTTCATCAAGGATCACTGTAAATCCATCTAAGTTGGATTGAAGCGACATGTAGTAAGCAGTTAGATTTTCATCAAGCACCATCAAGCTGAATACAGCATGTGAAATAGAATACTTTTTTTTCTCCGGATCGCCGCCGGCAATCTCTTCCATTGCACGGTTAACAGCATCCATCGAAAAGACGAGTTCGGTACGGTGGATTAATACCGGATAATTCGGAACAAATATACCATCCTTTACTCCATAACTTATTGGAACATTCTTTTCATGTTGTACGCTCTTTCCGTCTTCATCTTTAAAATAAATAATTTTCAATGAGGGGATATAAGCAGTCTTCTCATTCGCTCCGCCAATAATCTGCCATATCAAAAATATTCCGTCAGGTTTTTCTTCAATAAAGGTATCGCTTATGTCTGTCCGTGTGTTGAAGGAGAGACTTGTCGATTTTGGAGTTTTGGTGGCAGCCTGTAAAATTTTTCCGTCGGGGAGAATTGCTTTCATATTTAATATTTTATCCGCAGCGGGTTTAAGAGTATCAGTATAATAGTAACTTAATGAATCTTCACCACCCGCATATTCTCTTTCCTTCAATGTAAAAATCTTGTTTTCGTAAGTAAGAAAAATATCCGCACCTTTTACAATAAGATCTTTTTGCTTTGTGCTTTCATAATTCTCCGGACTGTAGCTCTTAGCTAAAACTGCAAATTGATAGGTAGTATCCCCGTTAATGATGCAGAAAAGTGCATACTGTTGTTTGAACTCAGCAGTTGGATTAAAATCTTCTTCGCATGAACAGATTGCGACAGATAATAACAAAATAAATATGAGTGGTCTTTTCATCATTAAAGCTCAATCTTAATTGCCGCCGAAGGTAAGAACGGAAGCATGTTCACCCTCTTACCCGTTTCGCGTTCAAAGTAAAATAAATTTTTTCTGTTATAAACATTGATTATACTGAAATCCAAATACATTGCTGCAAACGATAAATTAAATTTTGCCGAAAGATTCAGATCAAGGCGGTGATAATCAGGAAGCAGTGCAGCATTTCGCTCTGCTAAAATTGAATGCGGAATAAAATAATAATTACGCGATTCGAGATCATCGAAATACATTCTGTTATAGTAACCGATCAGTTGTGTGAACGGCAAACCCGAATTATACTGCCACACAGCGCTTGCACGCCATCCTTTCCCAAGATTAATCTCCAGTGACAAATTAACCGAATGACGTGAGTCGTATCTTGGACGATATCGTAATCCGTCAATCTCTTTAAAAGACCAGCTTAGAGAATACGAACCCGAAACATTAAAAAAGCTCTTTTCATATTTCGATAAAACTTCTACTCCGTATGCTTCTCCTTTACCGGCAATTAAATCCGGGTCGGCTGGGAAATATTTATTCTCATTTAACAGAGGCAGGTTTTTAATTTTTTTATAATATCCTTCAATATTAGCCGATAGATATCTGTTCAATTCAGTCTCTAAACCGAATATATAATGAACTGCTGATGATGGTACTAAATATCGCGGCGTTATTATCCAGGGTTCAAAAATTGAGATAACTTCATTCTCATCGGAGATGGTTGTTAATTCCTGCTGATATCTTCCTGCGGCTGCTTTTATCTTTATACCGTCCAGAAGTTGATATGATAAATTCACTCTTGGTTCAAAATAAAATTCACCTCCGGTAGTAATAGCAAACCGGGTAAGGTTAACTCGTGTGCCGAAATCCAATCCAAAATCTTTGATGTGCAGTATTTTATACTTTGCATAAATAACAGTGTTGGCTCCTTCGGCTTCTATTTCGGAAACAGCGCCTTGATCATTTTCCAATGAGAGGACGGTTTTTACTTTGTTGATTTTCATTCCGACGCCAATTTCATCCTGGGTATCGAATATGTAGGTAACATCTCCTCCGAAATTGAAATCATCTAAAATATTTCTAATTGATTTTTTCCGGCTTTTCCGAAGGATCATTCTGAGATTTGGAATTGCTTCACCGTCAAAATTGCTGATCGATACGGAAAATTCAAAGAAAATCGGGCTGTCGGTTACCCACTGAAAATATTTGAAACCCAATATGCCGTTTGTCCATCGGAAATCTTCGGTTAAAACATCCGAGTTGTCTAAAAAATCTCTGCTCGCAAAACCGTGCAGAGTAAACTTTGCATTTTCAAGAACATCGGGATTGGAGTAGTTCACTTTGAAAGACAGATCATAAAAATCAACCGGAACATCTTTCTCGTTCAAAAATTTTTTTAGGATTGCATTTGAATGACTTTTTCTTCCTGTTAATATAAATGAACCATCGGGAATTGGTCCTTCGATTAATGCTTTAGCCGTTAAAAAACTTCCGCTTGCCGAAGCACCGAATTTATTTTTATTGCCGTCCTTCGTAACTATTCTCATCAAAGAAGAAAGCCTTCCTCCGTGTTCTGCAGTAAATCCGCCTTTGTAGAATTCTGAGAAGTTAACCATATCGGGATCGACCGAGCCGAATAAACCTAATGCATGGAAGGGACTATAAACCGGCACGTCGTTAAGGAGAACTAAATTTTGATTGCTGCTGCCTCCACGCACGAAAAATCTTGCCGATACATCGCCCACAGTTTGAACGCCCGGTAAATGCTGCAATGAACGAAAAAGATCGGTTTCAACACTCTTGGGCAGCATTTCCAGATCTTTAACGAAAATTCTCTCAAGACTTATATCCGTTGCAGCTTTTTCAATATACTTCTCTCCTATTTTTTCCACTACTCCAATATCTATGGCGGCAGGCATTAGCTTCACGTTTATGTGAGTGATAACATTTTGTAGAATGAAGACCTCACGCTGCCGGGTTTCATACCCGATGTAAGAAATAATAACCCTGTAAGTTTTATTTGCGAGAATTGAGGGAATGTAAAAATATCCCCTTGCATCAGTAGATGCCCCGATTTTTAGTTCATCAATAAAAACGTTTCCAAAGGCAAGAGCCTCACCGCTTGTTGAATCGGTTACAAGTCCGCGTAATGCACCGGTTCGCTGCCCGAGACTCATCGAGTTCAAAATCAATAAAAAGCAAAAGATGTAAATGACTCTAAACATGAATAATTATTTCATTTTAGATAACTCGTAAGTAATTAACTATTTGATAATAATTCTGAAATTAATTTTCTTTATTGAGTAAAATAGTTTTCGAAAAAACATGTGGCTAAAGCCTAATAATTATTTATGTATTATCAACCGTCCACTTAAGTGAACGGTAATATATATACCTATTAAAAAAATTATCCTGAAAGTCTAATTGTTAATTAAGATCAGAAATAAATACGAAATAAATTAAAAATAATTTCGCTCAATCTTCTGATTGAAAATAATTTGAATTAAGGCGGGAATCAACCAGGAAAAGAGGTCGGTTGTTTAGGTTACGCAAGATTTTAATTCACAAATAAAAAAACCTCCAAGATATCTAAGACCCCGGAGGTTTATATCAAAAACACTAAAACGTCAATTCATTTAATGCATAATTTCTTATTCGGGTAAACTAAAAATCCATCATATCATCTTCGGAGTCACGATTACGCGTTTTTTCCTTCTGTTGACCGTTATTGTCAAGCCTGTATGTAATTCCGATATATGCTGTTCTGGTGTCTCTTTTCCTTTCACTGTCTATAAAGAAGCCTGTGCCGTAAGTTTCGGACGAGTATTTCATCGTATTAAAAATATCGCTTATGCGGAGGTTTAATGATAATTTGCCATCAAGAAAATCCTTCTTCATCGCTAT
Organism: Ignavibacteriales bacterium; assembly: GCA_020061465.1. Lineage (GTDB taxonomy): Bacteria > Bacteroidota > Ignavibacteria > Ignavibacteriales > Ignavibacteriaceae > JAGUYG01. The sequence continues at coordinate 19,848 of JAGUYG010000032.1, read as the reverse complement.
GTCGGCGTTATAAAGTTCTTTCAGCTTACCCTGTACTGTAATTGTTGGCGCATTGTAGTTTGCTACAAGTTGAATGCTAAAATCTTTGACAATATTAAAATTAGAATTCAATCTGGCAAGCCAACTGTAACTATCATTGCTGATATTGATACCGGAAGAAGCATCTTCAATAATAGTACGGAAATAAGAAAAATTTGCATTCAACCTCCACCACGGAAACAGCGGTTGAGCGGCAATTAATTCTACACCGTACGAAATACCGTCTGCTATGTTTTCAAATGTAGTTTGAGTAACACCGTTTTCTTCAAGCCTGCTGATTGAAGTAATCATTCCGCTGGTCTGCTTATAAAAAAGCGATGAAACAATAGTAGTTTTATCGAACGTATTAGTGTAACCCAATTCGTAAGAATTTATGAACTGAGGTTTAAGTGCCGGATTACCGCGTGAAATATTAAGAGTATCGGAATAATCCACAAAAGGATTTATCTCTCTGTGCCGGGGTCTATCTACACGGCGGCTGTAACTTAAAAGTAATTCTTCTCCAGGCGCGAAATCGTAACCTAAATGTACCGACGGGTAAACAGAAAAATAATCGTTATCAAAAGATTCATCAGCCGATTCCAGCCTTGCATTTGTTAATACCTGTTCCGCTCTAATTCCGGCTTGATATTTAAATGATTCGACACTTCCCGTATAAATGCCGTAGACTGCATGAATCTGTTCATCGAAATTAAAGTGGTTTACAAGTAGCGGATTCAGCGCCCAGCTTGAAGTTGGATAATCATAATTTTCATAGTCAGAATTCATAATTAAATTTTTTATTGTACTTCTGAAGCCTGTCTCTACTCGTGATACATCGCTTAGCGGATGAATATAATTTGATTGCACAATCAACATCTTGTTAGTATTTCTACCAATCGATCTTTGCGAAAACGGATCCGTTGAATTTTGAATGTCGTCGGAAAGCATCGACTGCTGCAAACTATTTTCATCCCGGTTCATTGCGTTATCCCGGTATAATATATCAGCAGTAAGTTCATGGTTTTTCTCGTCGTAAGTTTTTCTATAGCTGAGATTATAACTATATGATTTAACTTTTCTCAGTGCGTCACTTTGCCGGCTGAAATAATTTTGCAGGGAATAATCGGAATCAAAATTTTGAGTATACATATTTCCTTCATTATCCATCGAAAACTGACGATACTGAAAAGATAAAGTAACTAAATTTTGATCATTTAAATAATAATCGGCTCCGAGATTTAAATTATGAATGTTCATTTGATTAGTCATATCGGAATTTTGATTCAAATATGAAGTGAGATTATCGAATGATGAAGTACGTGAAGAAAGCGAGAGGCTTTTGAAATTATTAAACCTTCCGTCGTAGCTTGTAAAAAGATTGAGGTCATCGAGTTTGTAATTCATGTTGAGAGATGAATTATATTTATTTCCCGTACCGGCATTTAAGGAGAACATCCCGTTTAAACCCAAATTTGATTTTCTCTTCAAAACTACATTAAGAATTCCCGCTGTGCCCTCGGGGTCATATCTTGCAGAAGGATTCGTAATTAATTCGATTGATTCAATTGAGCTTGAGGGAATTGCAGTAAGCACATCGGAACTGCTTATGCTTGTTAATCCGGATGGTTTACCGTCAACTAAAATTGTAACATTGCTGTTGCCTCTAACGCTTACTGTTCCATCAGCATCAACGGTTACTGAAGGAATGTTTTGCATTACATCGAGCGCCGTTCCTCCGACAGAAGTCAAATCCTTTTCAACATTAATAACTTTCTTATCGAGATTGTTAATTATCATTTCTTTTTCTGAACTAACAACTACTTCTCCGATATCTAAATACGTTCCTGCTAATTCTATTGTTCCTAAATTGACAACAAGATTTTGAGAAGAAACGAAAATGCTGTCCAATATCTTAGGTGAATAACCTATATAGGAAACCTTAACTATATATCTGCCGGGAGAAATATTGTCTAGCATAAATGAACCGGCGTTGTTCGATACAGTTCCGTTTACGAGCGATGAGTCTCTAAAATTTAAAAGTACAATATTGCCGTACTCGATAGGCTGTTTTGTTTGGGTATCTAATATTTTCCCGCTGATATTACCTTTAATACTTACATTACCTGCTTCTGATCTGTTTGGAGGAGATTGAGCTGGGATATTTTGAAATACAATTAAAACTATCAGCACTATAAAATTAAAAATTACCTTTTTCATATTTCTCTCTATAATTTTATTCTTTAACCTTACCTTTGACTAACTAATAATGGTGAGGGTTTAAATCGAATTTTCATTTCTTACTTAAACTCCCACCTTCCCACGGTGCAATCACAATTTAATTAATATTGAAAGCCTAAAGTGATTGCAAATCCGCTTGGATTGATAACGAAATTATGGACGCCTGTACTTTCCTCTTTTTCTGACATAAAGTAATAACGGGGTTCAATAAAAATTTTGCCGATGAGAATTCTTGCAAAAACTGAAAAGAATACATTACCACCGTTTATATTTTCCGATTTTGATGTCAATCCACCCAATAATCCACTTGTTTGCGTTTTGTATTCAACATTGTAGAAAAATAAATTATATCCACCTCCAAGACCGCCATAAATTTTTGTATCGGCATCTTCTATCGTTAAAAATTTATAAGCGGCATTTACATGAAGAGGAATTAAAATTATATACTGATCAATGATTTGCGGTTTGGGATGATTAAAAATATCAATTGTTTTTTTCTGATATAAATCTATGGCACCACTTAGAAAGAAATCATAATTATTAAACTCGGTTATTCCATCAATTCCGAATAATAATCCGTTATTTAAACCATTGCCGGGATTGTAAAACCCAAACTTTCCGCTGTAATACTGCGATAAATTACTTTTGGATTTTGTACCATTCTCATTCATTTCCTGCGATATTATATTTATAGGAATAATCGAAATCCAAAGAAACAATACTAATATTATCTTAAACATTTATTAACTCCTTCATTTGTAAAGATAGATTAAGCAGTTTGATGCTGTAAAAATAAAAAAGACTCTGATATAATCGTGTGATTTGAATTAGATTTCCTTCGTGAGAAAAAATCATGTAAATATTTTCAAACAATATAAGAATGTGCCGAAATCTTCTTGCCTTTTACCTTTAATTTTTAATTTTGTTAGGAATGACATAATTATAGAAAAAAAAACGCTCCAGTCCATTCTTGAACTCCTTTAGGAGTGAAATAATTATAGTCAAAAGGTTACACCCACACAACTCCAAACTCCGTTAGGAGTGACATATTTATCAATTTAACCGATGAAAAAATTTTCATCAAACTTTACATGAGGCTCACAATTAACTTTATTATTTCACAAAAAAATATTATATAATCAACAGAAAATAGTTTATTACTTAACAGAGAGGGGATCGCCATGCAAAATTTATTCTTACTAACATTTTTACCTTTCTTCTTTCTCGGCTTTTTGCTGCTTAAACTAAGCTCGGCATCTTCAAATCACCGCAGCAGCGATTTATTACAAAGTGAAATGATAAAACTTCCCTCCCCCGTTTTTAGCAGTTCAACAACGATTGAAGAAGCCTTACTTAAACGAAGATCAATCCGGGAATATAAAAATGAACCGCTGTCACTCGAACAGCTTTCTCAATTGTTGTGGGCTGCACAGGGCATCACAGATAAAGAAGGAAAGCGTACTGCACCATCCGCGGGTGCGTTATATGGTTTGGAAGTTTACGCCGCAGTATCGAATGTAAAAAATTTAGATCCCGGTTTTTATAGATACGATCCACACACACATTCTCTTTCGAAAAAAATTGCGAGGGATGTTAAGAAAAATATTTCCTCAGCAGCTTTAGGTCAATCTTGTATAAATCAAGCCGCGGTTAATATAGTTATAGCGGGAGTTTATGATCGAATAAAATTCAAGTATGGTGAACGTGGAATCAGATACACCCACATGGAGGCGGGACATGCTGCACAAAATGTTTTTTTACAAGCTGTCTCCCTTAAACTTGGGACTGTAGTTGTAGGTGCCTTTAGAGACGATGATCTACGAAAAGAATTGAAACTGCCTTCTAAAGAGACACCTTTATACATAATGCCTGTGGGAAAATTAAAATAAGAATAGGTTTTTACTCTTTAACTATTCCACGCTTTCTTCACTGACGATACTTTAACAATAGTTGGTCAACTTGTAAAGTAGATGTTCGTCAAAAAATAGGAATAAAAAGGTTTTATTTCTAGTGAGTCTAACTTTGTCAAAACGTCTGCCCACACCATACAAGGCTTTGGCGGGCAAGGCTTCGTATATGTAAGTTTTCCTGCGAAAAATTCTCTCCAATTACAAAATTTATCTGCCGACCTTTGGTTCTCGAAGGATCGAGATCGTGTGAAAACTTCTGGCTAACAGTCTTTTTGACAGCAATTACAAATTGGATAAAATTTACCGCAAGTTGTAATTTTCTTTCAAACATTTTTTATTTTTCATGCCGGATATAACATTTTAATTAGGAAGAACCGCACTACCCAATCAAGGCAATAATGGATAAAGCTAAATCGATTCTTAAAAGCACCTTCGGTTACGATTCATTCCGTCCTTTACAAAAAGAGATAATCGAAAACATTTTAAATAAAAACGATTCGCTTGTTGTAATGCCAACCGGAGGCGGTAAATCACTTTGCTATCAAATACCTGCACTTATTTTCGATGGTTTAACAGTAGTGATATCTCCATTAATTTCTTTGATGAAAGACCAGGTTGAACAATTAAGGCAGGCAGGGGTTGAAGCCGCATTATTAAATAGTTCGCTTTCCCCAGCAGAGTATGCAATTAATATTCAAAATGTAAAAAACAACAAGGCAAAGCTTCTTTATTTGGCTCCGGAATCTTTAGTGAAAGATGATATCGGGAATCTTCTAAGCAAAGTTAAGCTTGATTGTATAACCGTCGATGAAGCACATTGCATATCGGAATGGGGACATGATTTCAGAAAAGATTACAGGCAGCTTGGAACATTCAGAAGTAAATTTCCTTCGGCTGTTTGTATTGCCTTAACTGCTACTGCAACACCGCGCGTTCAAACCGATATTATAAAGAATTTAAATATGCGTTCCCCGCAAAAATTTATTGCAAGCTTTAACCGGGAAAATTTATTCATCAGGGTAATTCCAAAAAGAAATCCGTTTGAACAGACTGTAAACTTTTTAGACGAACATAAAAATCAATCGGGAATAATCTATTGCTTTTCAAGAAAGCAGGTTGATACACTGCATGAGTCTCTTTCACGTTTGGGCTTTTCAACAAAACCATACCACGCCGGTTTATCGGATGAAGAACGAAATACCAACCAGGATTTATTCATAAAGGATGAAGTGCAAATAATAATTGCCACAATAGCTTTTGGCATGGGAATAAATAAATCAAATGTAAGATTTGTCCTCCATCATGATCTTCCGAAGAATATTGAATCTTATTATCAGGAAATAGGCAGATCCGGGCGCGACGGATTAAGGTCCGATTGTTTGCTGTTGTTTAGTTACTCCGACATAGCAAAGATTAATTATTTTATCGATCAAAAAGAAGATGATAAAGAAAGATTGTCAGCGCAAATGCACCTTGATGCAATGGTTAAATATGCCGAAGCAGAGGTGTGCCGCCGTATCCCGTTAATAAATTATTTCGGCGAGAAATATAACATTGATAATTGCGGCATTTGTGATAATTGCCTGACCGACGGTAAAGAAATAATCGACATTACCATTCCCGCGCAAAAATTTTTATCGGCTGTAAAACGAACGGGAGAAATTTTCGGTGCAAACTATATTATCGATGTGCTTCTTGGTGCTGAATCGGATAAGATTTTTGGAAACCGTCATCAAAATTTATCGGTGTACGGAATCGGGAAAGAATTCGATAAGAAGCAGTGGCATTTGCTCGCACGTCAGTTTCTGAATAAGGATCTTATACTAAGAGATATAGAGTTTGGCAGTTTAAAATTGACTCAAAAAGCCTACGATGTGCTCTTACGGAATTCAAAAGTTTACGGTTGGCTGAAAGTAAAAGAACCAGCAGCGGCTAAACTAAAACCTGCCGAGCGAACATACGACGAATCGCTTTTTGAATTATTACGAACTAAACGCAAATTGATTGCCGAACAAAAAAATATTCCTCCTTATGTAATTTTTTCTGATAAGTCCTTAATCGAGATGGCTGTTTATTATCCGACGGATAAAGAAAGTTTTTTAAAGATCAACGGAGTGGGCAACAGAAAGTACGAAAGTTATGGCATGATATTCTTGCCGCTAATTAAAAATTATTGTGCTAAAAATAATATTAACACACCAAGACCGACTGCCATTAGTGCGGGCACTACAAGAAACGGACAGAAACGCCGTTTCATGCTCGTGAGCGAAGCTTATAATAATGGTGAATCAATCGACAGGCTTGCAACAAAGCATAATGTTACGCAGCAGACCATCATAAATAATTTGGCGAGGTATACTAATCTCGGAAACAAAATAAGAACTGACGGTCTATTTAATTTAATAACTCTGCCGAAGGAGCATCATCAAAAAGTATTCGAAGTATTTAAAACAGAAGGGGTTCAAAAACTGAGTGTTATCTATCAAAAATTTAACGAGAAAATTTCCTACACCGACCTGCAGCTTTTAAAAATGATCTATTTGTGCGATCAAAAAAAATAAATTGTTAATTACTTTACTAACAATAACTTAACTCAAGTTGAACTCTTGAGTTTTTTATGAATCAAAAACAGTTCCATAGGATCCTTCGGATAAAACGGTTTCCATTTTAAACGGTCAACTTGAGTAACTTAATTTAGTTTGAACAGCGCTGATTTGCTGATTTAATTTATGTTTAATTTTTGATTAACAAATCAGCTTATGTAATATAATATAGACAGCTTCTTTTAACTCCAGGCTGCATTAGGTGCTGTGATATTATATTCATTTCCCGTTCAATCCTTCAACAATCTCCTTAAAGCTTGCTAATCCAGCTTCAACATTTTCAATTATTTCTAATGCAAGTACATCCGGAGCAGGTAGGTTTTCCATATCACCCAGACTTTCGTCTTTCAACCAGAAAATATCAAGATTGGTTTTATCTCTTGCAATGATTTCATCGTAAGTGAATTTCTTGAACCGTTCTGTCTCTTTCCTCTTGAATCTGTTATTCGGATTGTAGCACTCAATAAAATCTTTCAAATCATCGTACTTCATTTGCTGTGTTTTTAATGTGAAATGTATGTTTGTGCGAAGATCATAAATCCAGACTTCCTTTGTCCAGGGAGTTTTAGCTGCCGGTTTGTTATCAAAGAAAATAACATTTGCTTTTACTCCCTGTGCATAGAATATCCCCGTCGGCAATCTCAGTATTGTGTGAAGATCTGTGCTCTTCAATAATTCTTTTCTAACTGTCTCACCCGCTCCGCCTTCAAATAAAACGTTATCAGGAACAACTACGGCGGCTTTTCCATCCGCTTTTAACATTGAACGTACGTGCTGAACAAAATTTAATTGCTTGTTCGATGTTGTTGTCCAGAAATCCTGTCTTTCATAAGTAAGTGTTTCTCTGCTTTGTGTTCCGTTTTCATTCGTAACTGTTATACTGCTCTTTTTACCAAAGGGCGGATTAGTTAACACATAATCAAATTTCTGTGAGGGCGATGCAAGTAAACTGTCTGCTCTGTCAATTGGCGGTTCGCTGTTTAAATCTCCGATGTTATGAAGATATAAATTCATCAGACAGAGCCGTGCCGCATTTGGTACAATTTCCCAGCCGCGGAAAGTTTTGAATTTGAGAAATTCTTTTTCCGATTTATCTAATGTGAATTTCTTTTCATCGGAAATAAAATCATAAGCTGCTAGAAAGAATCCACCGGTACCACAAGCTGGATCAGCAATTGTTTTTTTCGGTTCCGGTCTGATGCATTCGACCATTGCTTTAATTAGTGCACGCGGGGTAAAGTATTGTCCCGCACCGGATTTTGTATCCTCGGCATTTTTTTCAAGAAGCCCTTCATAAATATCGCCTTTTACATCCGCTCCGAGTATAACCCAATTCTCATCGTCAATCAATTGAATAAGCTTATAAAGCTTTGCCGGATCTTGAATTTTGTTTTGAGCTTTAAAAAATATTTCACCGATCATTCCCTTTTCTTTGCCAAGCTCATTAAGAATTTTGATGTAATGCACTTCAAGCTCTGCACCGCTTTTGTTTTGCAGACTTTCCCAATTAAACTTTTTAGGAATTTGTATATCTCTGTTATACGGTGGTTTAGAATATTCATCCGCCATTTTAAGAAAGAGAAGATATGTAAGCTGCTCTACATAATCGCCGTAGCTTACACCGTCATCTCTTAAGGTGTGGCAGTAATTCCAAACACGCTGAACTATTGATGCTGTTGTCATTTCTCGTTAAATATTTTACTTAATTTTTGTTTGTATAGTTCTTGATTGCTTAAAGAATAATCTTTATTTCTGAAAAAAGGAATCAGAGGACGGCGCAGTTTATTTTCCAATGACGATATGGGTATAGATGATTCTTTAGAATATAATTCTGATGCTTTCTTTCTTTTTATATCATCGTTTAGGAGTACCTTATAAATCTTTTCGGCAGTTAATAGAACTGGTATTTCCCTCGATTTATCTAATTTATCAAGTCGTCCTTTGAGCAAAGGGATATTTGTTTCAGCAATTTTATACCAATCTTTATTATTGGATGTCTCTGACTCTAGATAATTCTGAATAATATTATCAACATAAATATCTTCCAATCCAAGGCCAACTTCTTTTAGATTTTTCAGAATGCCTTGAAAATACCTTGAATCACCGTCACCAATACCAAAAGCTTTAGTTAATCTTCTTGTTTTACCCTTGTCTGTAAAGTTGCTTGGATCAGCACCAAGCACTATAGCTTTTACTTGTTTTGGATTATAGTAAAATGGTGTGGGTGGCAAAGGTTTATGCATTATACCAACCTCCCTTCAAATGCTTGTTTAAGAATTGATTGTCTTAATGTTTCTGCTTTGGTTAAACTATCATCTATCGCTTTTTCAAGATTGTCTGCTTCTGAAAAACGTCTTTCTATTTCTTCTACGATTAGGGTTTGTTCGGATAGTGAAGGTACAGCTAACACTGAATCCTTTATTCCACCTATACCAACATTACCTTGACCAACATTACCAGTTTCATTTTTAAAAAACTGATCGAGAAATAGATCCATTCTTAATAAATAGAAAAAAAACTTTGAATTGTATTCTTTAGTTAATCGTATAATGGCCAGTCTCTGGTTAAGTAATAAATTCTTCTGACATGTCACCATTGCAACATACCCATAGTCTCTCTTTTTTCTTGTACCTGTAAGACTAATGATTAGATCATTCTCTTTAAGTATAGAACGATTTAAAACTTTTTCATCAACATCGTCCACGAAGGTAGGTCTTTCCTCTAACCTCAAATTTCCAGGGCGAACATTCCCAATTTTAATAACCTGATATTTGCCCTCACTCTTAAAATCTCCACTCTTGAAAGCATAACCATTTATAATCTCAGCAACCTCTCTTATCTTCACCCATTTCCAGCCATCTGGTAAATTGTCTGAACCGGGATTGGTAAGGATTTGAGGATTTGCAGGATTAGGATTTACAGGATTTTTTGATTGATTGGATTTCTTTTTTTCTTTAATCCTGTTAATCTTATAATCCGTTGAATCCTGGTGCAGACGACCTGAAAATGCACTTGCCAGCACCGACTGCCGGTATAACCGCAGTTGTTCTTTTGCTTTTTTAAGAGAAGCGACACCGCTGTCCAATCCGCTGAAGAGTTCTTCTAACTTCTCAACAATTTTTTTCTGCACGGGGAGTGGTGGGAGTGGGATTGGAATATTTCTAAGAGTCCCTTGGCTTATATTTGGCTGTGCACCACCAATTCTTTGATTTAATAATTTTTCGCGGTAACTAAATAAAAACCAATAAAGGAATTTGCTTGATAAGTTCTTAGGTGTAAATATTGCAGCGACCGCTTGATTTGTTGCAGCTTCTATACCTAGAAATGCTAATCTACCAACAGTGGCTCCATAAAGTGCAATTAGTAAAGTTCCCTTTTCAAGTAATTTTGCATTCGAATTCTCAATTGCTTCCGCTGTTATTTTTTCTTCCGAATCACGAATTGTGTTAAAGTTTAATTCTCCCGATTTAACCCAAGGAATTTTACCATCATAGTATTTGGGATTTTTTCTTGAAGGAGTACCTCCACTAGTAGTTTTACAAACATCACCAATTTTAACCAAAGACCAGTTGAGGGGAAGAGCATCCATTACTTATCTCTTGAACTAAATAAATAAAGGTAGAAGAAAATCATTAAAGTTACCCCTGAGATTATCAAAATTGTTATTAAAGCCAGTTTAATTTGCAACAAGAGTATAAATAAAAGACCTGTTTGAAATACAATTACAATAGCAAACAGGACATGAATTTTTATCAATAGATTATCAATCCTTACATTTAATAATTTCTGCAATTCTAAAAATGATTTTTTTTCAGCCTCATTCCGAATAAAAAACTCCTTTTTAAACAAAGATGAAAAATCAAATTCGAAATCTTGCTTTAAAGCCGACAAATCATCTTTGTTATGTCTAATCATAAATATGAAATAAATAGAAAAAATCAGAAAAGCCAAAATAATTAAAATGTAAGTGGGCAATGAATCAATCGACTTGAAAGCAGCAAATGAAGCTGCGCTAATCGATATAGGGAGCCCTATCGAATAGCCACTCAGTTTACTAATTATACTTCTAAGTTCATCAAAATATTTTTGTTTACGAGTATCGTACTCGTTTTTAATTTGATCGAATGAAAAGTTGGATAAATATATTTCATAATTTCTATTTGCGGCTTCAAGAATAGTTTTTAGATTCAAAATGAAGTGGAAGAGCCTTTTTTCTTTTTCAACAGAATACAAAAAGTCGAATAATTCATTTTTAAGAAATTTTGAAAATTCTTTGGAATCTAATTTTTCTAATAAAATCTTTTCGTATGAACCAATATTTTCATTTATATCTAAATCAGCACTGACAATAGGATAACCAATCTCTAACTTTCCTTTCGTCGGTGAAATGATTACTATTTCTCTATTAGTATCGCTGGAATAATCCGCAATCCTATCTGAGGAAACTATTTTCTTAATTCTTAAATAGGAATATGTATTGGGGATAAAATAGTTTTTAATTATTCCTTTATTAGTTAGGGTAGATTGTTGTAAACTATCAAAAAACAAATATTCTTTCTCTTTATAATTAATAATTCCTATATCGTTTGGTTCTTTTATCAAAGGGATTTTAGTTAAAAAATCATCTTTGTTGTAAAATATTGGGAAAGTAAATTGACGTAAATTTATTCTAAATGCTTTTGATCCAACATCATATTTTTTAATAGAGTATCTATCAATAATTTCTAAAATTCCATTAAAGGTGTCAAATTTTAATTCAATTTCTTCACCTGCTATAAAATCAGATGAAATAGACTTGCCATTGAGTTCAGCCAAAGCAGATAATATTTCAAGATTTTTATTCATTATGGTTTAGTTCTTCTCTTAGTTTGTTAGCAAATCTTTCAGATTCAATAATAACAATGTTAGGATTATTCGGTTCGATACGTACTTGTCTATTGTATTCCCCACGTGTAAACTTCAACTGAATACCATCAGCATTAACGTTGATACGAATGAATTTTTTAGTTTTTCTTTTGTCTACCTTGAATTCAGAGTCAATTGTATAACCCTTATCTTCCGCAAAATTAATTAAATATTGCTCGTTGTTGTAAAAATGCTCACCCATACGATGAAGATTAATTATTCCATCAGGTCTTGATTGAATATAATTATATATCCTTTCTCGGAATTCATCAAGACTCATTGTACTTCCGTCTTCAAGATTTGGTCTAGTGATAACTCCTGATAATTTAAATAGTTCCTCCGTATAAACACGACTACTTTCAATTTCTGTGGCTGCAATCCAGTTAATAAAGTATTCCGATATATCTGGTAATTTATGTTTAATAAAGCTAAGATATTTACCATCTAAAATATGATATCTTGTTCTACTTATTCTGCAAGCCATTGCCAATTTATCAAGATCAATATGTGTAGTTGGATTTATTCTAAAAGAATCTGAATCTTGACTCTTTCTAAATAAAATACCTTTTGTATTTCGGATTAAGAAAATTGAAAAATAACTTACTTCATTTTTAGTATAATCAGTAAAAACGAAATAACCACCCTTTGCAAAAGGAATATTTTTAATTTGATTAGTTAAAACTTCAATTGCATTTTTAGAAAAAGAAATGAAATTCTCATCTGTTTGATTACTATTCATTTGATTAAAATTAGATGGGAAAAACTCATTTTCATCATTCTTAAAAATCCCGTAAGTAACTCCAGTAGCTAAATATCTTTCATCTAGAATTGTTACTAGATTAATTGATTCTTCATCAATTGGTAACTGTTTGTTTGAATACTCGCAAGTTGCTCCTGTTTCGTTCACGTTTTTCTTTATTTCGTGAACAATTATTCTATTGAGTTGCATAATGCCTCCTTTAAGCTTATAAAAAATTTAATCTGCCAATTCCTTATTTATTTCCTCAATAATTTTTTCTGTAAATGTCTGAACCTGGATTTATCGGATTCACGGATTTACAGGATGGTTTAATTTTTCTTAATCCAGATAATCCTTTAATCATTATAATCCTGGTTCAGACATCTTCCTCGTTCAGACGATTATACAGTCTCTTAAACTCAAGGCTCTTCGCTCCAAAATTTATCAATAAACCAATTTCCATATTATAAGCTTCAAGGTAATTCTTCCCTTGTGCGAGATGGACATTTTCTAACAATATTATTGCTTTCAGTTCAACCATAATTTTTTCTTCTACAAAGAAATCTACTCTGCGGGTACCGATCTTATGCCCTTTATAAAATATAGGCATTTCTTTTTCTCTTTCGAAATTTAATCCTTCAAGAGTCATTTCTATTGCGAGTGCACGTTGATAGATAACTTCCTGAAATCCGTTTCCTAAAATAGAATGCACCCTCATCGCACAAGCAATAATACGTTTTGTTATGTCTTCATACTTCATTGTCTTAACCAGGATTTATCGGATTTTAAGATTAACAGGATTTTTTTTTGGAAACGATTCGAAAATTTGGCCATACAATTACTTTTCATTTTACGTCAAAATAAAAGATTAATACTATATTCGGAAATCATTCGGAAACTAAAATTCTAGTCCAGAAAATCCAATAATCCTGCGAATCCCGGTTCAGACAATTATGCTGCAAGTTCCTCATTAATCTCTTCAATAATCCTTTCTGTTTCTGTCCCAAATACCTGATAAAACTTACCCAACCCGCCTTCATCAACAAATGGAGAAAGTTCAAAATCATCTTTATCAATTCTTACAGAAGACACAACATGGTCTTTTATCATTCTCAGCCAATCCATCTGCTCATTGGTAAACTGTACTGGTCCGGCATTACGCTTAAACACCCAATCACGGAAGTTACGGTTTACAATTTCACTATATGGTTCAAGCATCGTATCAATTTTTAGTTCAAACCTAATTAAAGGAATTATATCTGTCAGCATTCCCTTGGGAGTTCGGAGTTTTACGGCTTTAGGTTCAACATGCTGGTATGCATTCCAAACCTGATCTATCGATAAATTATACGGCGGGTTAAGCAAAGCGTCCCGTAAATCCTTAACCATATTGTAAGTCAATTCTTTTCGTCGCTCCGGCTGCGAGTAAAGGATTTTCAAAGCAATTATTTCATTCTTATTCTCGTCAATAAACTTTCGGAAGTTATTTATTATCTCATCTGCATTTTCTTTTGCTTGAGTGTCGAAACCGGAAAATGTTATTCTGTCGGGATTTGTCTCATCAATTATTTGGTAAATTTTTTGGCGCACAGTTTCAATAAAATCTCTAAGTTTTGGATTGTCGAATGGTTTAATTGCTGCATTGCTAAATTGTTGAATTGTTTGATTGATTTGTTGTTCAGTCGGCTCGGTATCTTCTGCCAGCTTAAAAATTTGCTTGGTTCTTTCGTTTATTGCATCGGGATCGTAAACATTTGCAAGATTAACTGCAACTTCAGTAATGCTTTTGCCTTCAGAGAGCTCTCTAAATTTTTCTCTGTCAGTATCGGAAATCTGCTTATCTAATTTTGATAGTCTGGCTGCAAGAGATGAAAGGTTATCTTCATCCGGCTGAAGAATCGCCATTTTCATTAAATCCTTAAGAGGAACGGTTGGTTTTTTATCTACAATAGGATAATCAACTTTAATTGATTTGAAGACACCGACAGCATCAATGATATAAAATCTTTCCTTATTCAGCTTAGCGCTTGGCGTGACTTTAACAAGCTCGTCTTTACTGAATGATCTTGTTCCGCGACCAATCATCTGCTGGAAATAATTACGAGAGCGAACATCGCGCATAAAGATGAGCACTTCAATCGGTTTAACATCAGTGCCCGTTGCAATCATATCTACGGTTACGGCAATTCGAGGATAATATCCCGTACGGAATTTCTGAAGTATCTTTTCGGGATCTTCAGGCTTTGTATTGTAGGTTATCTTTTTACAAAAATCATTTCCTTCGCCAAACTCCTCACGCACAATGTGAACAATATCTTCAGCATGACTGTCGGTTTTTGCAAAGACCAATGTTTTGGGAACGTCATAATCTTCCTCTCGTTCGCGATAAAATTCCTCTTTAAGAACTCTTTTGTATTCGCGAACTATGTTTCTAATCTGGCTTGGATTTACAATATCTTTATCAAGCTGATTAGCTTCATAAATCACCTCATCATCAAGCTGCTTCCATTCCTTCTTTCTTGTCATTTTATTGCGGAGATCTACAAATTGTTTTGCTTGAATTTTTGCACCATGCTTTGTGATCTCGGTTTCAATTGTATAAACATCATAGCCTACATTCACTCTGTCCGCAATTGACTGCTTTAATGTGTATTCGCTTACAATATTTTCATGGAAAAATGCAAATGTCCGCTTATCGGGAGTAGCAGTAAGCCCAATCATAAAAGCATCAAAGTAATCGAGCACTTGCTTCCATAAATTATAAATTGAGCGATGGCATTCATCAATAATTATAAAATCGAATGTTTCAATAGGAACGTTTGGAGTGTAAGCAACGTCAACGGGTTTATCAATGATTTTAGATTCATACGGCGAATCATCTTCGAGGGATTCATCAAGCTCTTTGCCTTTTAAGATGGAATACATTCTCTGAATTGTGCTGATGCAAACATGTGTGGAAGGATCAATAAAATTTGAACGGAGACGCTGAACATTATAGAGTTCAGTGAAAAGTCTTTTGTCGTCATTAGGTTTGTATGCCTGAAATTCCTGCTCAGCCTGCTTACCAAGATTTCTAGTATCAACTAAAAATAAAATTCGTTTAGCTTTTGCAAATTTTAACAGACGATAAACTGACGTGATTGCAGTATAGGTCTTTCCGGCACCTGTCGCCATTTGAATCAAAGCTCTTGATCTATTATCCGCAAAGGATTCTTCAAGGTTTTTTATTGCAATGCTTTGGCATGCTCTTAAACCATCGGTATTAAGGGGCGGGAACATTCTTAGTCGTGCTCGAAGTGAACTCTCCTGCTTAATCCATTCGTAAAGTGTTTCCGGTTTGTGGAAATTAAATATTTCTCTTTGTCTGGGAACAGGATCACGCGCATCGGTAAAATATGTTTCTGTTCCGGTTGATTCGTATTGAAAAGGAAGCTCTTCTTTTTTGAAGATGAATTTTAATTTATCAGCTGCATATCTTGTAGTTTGGTCATGTACAGCACTCAACGTTATGCCTTCACGTTTTGCTTCTATTACCCCAATTGGTTTTCTATCAACGAATAAAATATAATCTGCAGAACCGCTTTCGGTGGGATATTCACGAACAGCAACTCCTAATGAAGCTGAAGGATTAAGCTCCTTAAAATCTTGAACAAGCCAGCCTGATTGTATAAGCTGTTTGTCAATGTTCTCTCTAGCTTGCTGTTCGGGTGTCAGCAAATTATAGCCTTTATATTATTTACTTTTGCCTTGGGATTTTACTGATGCTAATTTACTACCTTAATTACAGAAATAGCAAAAATTTAAGCGAGTTTTACAATGTGAAGTTATTAACTCATGTAACGCAAAAAGCTGGGTTTGTAAAGATGACATCTTTATGTCTTAAATAAAATTTGACCAAATTGAGGTATATTTTAAAATATTAATGTTTGATGTTTTATGGGAAAAGATGTCATCTTTTAAACGTGCGTAACGTGAATTTTTAATTTTGATTAGAGTAATCAGAAGTAGTGCGTGGAATGGAAATCACCCACAGTTAACTTCTCATCGAAATAGGTAATTGTATTTCGGTAAGATCATTCCCCCATCAATACCCAACTAAAAAAATAATAAGTCCGAATACCAATCCAAATATAAGATTGAATACTTTTATCCTTAGGGTATCTTTAACCGAATAAGAAAGCATGGGCAGCATTCCGTGTCCGTCCTGAACAACTGAACTTGTAAATAAAACGGAAAAGGGAATTAATCCTTTAGCAAAAAGCATAACGAAAATTAAATGCGGACCGGATTCAGGTATCAATCCAATGAGAGCAGCAAGAATAAATAATAAAAAAGTGTAGTCCGAAGTTATGTTCTGAAGATCGGCGAAAGTCATTGCATATTCAACAACCAGCAGTGCGCCGAATGTCCACAAAAAAACTTTTAACAGATGCCCTTTAATTATATGCGTCCAGATGTGATCCTTAAAATAATGTTTGTATCCCTCCTTGCCGGGGTGATATTGTTTAAATTCGCAGTCAGTACAGGTGGCAATGTTAAATTTTTTAATGAAGTAATCGGTAAAATAACCCGCAAAAATTCCGAGCAAAAAAAGGATACCGAACAAAATCAAAGCAGTATCCGGAATTATTGCAAGCATAATGAATGCTTCGTCGCCTGAAGTAGCAAGCATTAAACCTGTGAGCGCGCCAAAGCTTATCATACCGTGAATATAAAGAGAAACTCCCGCGAAAGAACCAAGGCAGCCCGGTGCTGAGCCTAGCAGCGATGATACAATATATTGCTTCCACTTGTTTCCGGTCTGAAGAATTGATTCCAGTTTTCCTTTAGTTTTAACATTTATAAAATCTACAGCAACCATCATCACCAAAACAAAAAGTGTGACTTTTACTGATTCCTTAAAAACATCAATTATAACTTCCATTTTGAATTTCTTTTTTTATGAATTATCTGATCTGGTTAACACAGTAATGTGGCTTGTTGATGGATCGTTTTTAATTTCGTAATGAATTCTTAAACCGGGTTCATCCAGCAAACCGGCAATTCCTTCATGCCTTACAAAGGATTTAAAATTATCATAATGATCTTTCCCTGCAGCGAATTCAACTATTTCATTTATTACATTCCACAACCCCTGGGGACGCGGAACCAGGTAATCACCTACAACAATTTTTTTCGAAATTCCTGAAATGCCTTTAAGTAATGACAACCTCTCTCCATACGGTAATTCATGAATCACGTATGTAACAATAACGTAATCAAAAGTGTGTGAATTATTTTTAACGAAATTATCAAATCCTATATGCTTAAAATCTATGTTATTGTGATTACTCTTTTTTAAATTTTGTTCTGCTTGTTTAATATTCTTTTTAGATAAGTCGATGCCTGTAATCTTCTTACATTTATCCGATAGAAAAAATTCCAACCTTCCCGTACCGCAGCCGACATCGAGTATTTCAGAATCCGGTTCAATTATATCTTTAATTTTACTGAACATTCTGTCCTGATTAGGAGCAATCAGCTTATCGTAAAATAAACCATCGTACCAATGGTGTTTATTTTCCATCTTATAATCTAACGTTAATCCTTCAACATGTTCTCAGGCATTTGGACTGCAACAACTTTTCCTTTAGCAGTTATTTTTCCATTTGCTGTGAGAGTAATTTCAGAAATTACTTTTTTACCTTTTAGTTCCAATACCTTTCCTCTTAGCTCAAGTTCAACACCAAGCGGAGTTGGTTTTAAATAATCCACTTGGAGTGAAGCAGTAACAAAACGAAAAGGAGGCATTGTGTCAAAGTCTCTTCCCTCTGCTCTGTAAGCTGCTAATGCCGCAGTTCCCGTTCCGTGGCAATCGATTAAAGAAGCGATCAAACCGCCATAAACATATCCGGGAATTGCGGTATGATAGTCTTTCGGTGTAAATCTGGTAACAGTTTCATCGCCATCCCAGAATGTTTTTATCTGATGTCCGTGCTTGTTGAGCTTTCCGCAGCCGTAACAGTGTGCAACATCGTCCGGGTAATAATCCTGAATCGGTTTTGTTTCCATTTTGTGAAATATCCTTTTTGTAAGAATAAATATTTTTCTATTTCACAAAGTTATATGTAGTTATCAAATAAATCTTCATTTAATGAATCAGGCTAAAAGTATAGCCGCAGCTAATACAGTTGTCCATAATCCTGTTTTATCACCTTCTGCAGTCTGAGTGATATTAAAAGTCTTTACAATTTTTCCGGACATTTTAAATTCCTGTTCTCTTTCATTCCAATCCGCTTCAGCATCAAATTCAACGCCGAGAGTTGTTGCAAGCATTTGGGCTGCAAGGTCTTCCGCATAATCGCCGGCGATTTTTTCTTTAACACCGTAAGGATGATATTCCGAAAGATAACCGTACTGTGAATTGTCGGCAGGGATTGCCACGCCTATCGAGGCAGCAATCAAACGGTTAGGTTCGTTTGTAGAATTTCTTGCCATCACTGCAAAAGTAATTTGTCCGGGCTTTAATTCTTTCAATCCTTCTTCTCGGCTAATGCGCTTACACGACGGCGGGAAAATGCTGCTTACCGAAACGAGATTACATATTTCTATCCCTGCATTTCTTAGTGCAAGCTCAAAGGAGCTGAGATAATCTTTGTGTTTGCCAACCCCTTTGGTGAAAAATATTTTTGTCGGTACTTCCAATTTTATTATTCCTTTCTTTATGAATGATAATTAGCGACCGATTAATGAGGCGTATCTAAAAAGGTCTTATCCCGACAGCAGCCGGGATCGTTCCGATTTGGAAATTTTATATTTGAATATTCTTTCCCGAAAGCATTCGGGATCCTTCGGAAATAATCGAAACATTTTCTTGATGAAAATACCTTTTTTCAGAACGATCCTTCGGAAGAGAAGACTCATTAATATTAATGCCGTTCCATTAGTTGAATCGGCATATTGTATTTCTATCAACCAATGCTTGCTTTGATCATCCAAATTTGCTTTTCTAACCATGCAACATTTTCATCGGCAATGTTTGCCGTTGGAACATCGCTGCTTTCCCCGGCAGTAATAGAAATTTCTTTATATGCATTATTAAGCTTTTCAAAATCGGTTAGAATCGAATTCAATACAAATTTCGCATCGAAGTCGGTTTTACTCTCTTCATTTAGCGAAGTGTGTTTCAAATAATCCTGTAATGATGAAAAAGGTTTGCCGCCAAGCTGTATAATTCTTTCGGCAACCTCATCATACTGTTCGGCAAAATAATCGTAATATGATTCTGTCATCTCATGGACAGGTTTGAAGTGCATTCCTTTTACGTTCCAATGGTAGTTATGAAGCTTTACATCATATCTGTCCAAAATAAATTTAACTCACTCTGCCGAAGGCATCCCTTCGGGATAATCTCTCTCTTAAAAAGAGAGAGACTTATCCGTAGGATCTTTAG
>JAGUYG010000102.1 GCA_020061465.1 Ignavibacteriales bacterium | reverse complement strand
GGCGTTGTGCTTAACCCGCAGCCCAGCTTAAGACTGCCGAATAGAAGCACAAACTTTAATGATTTAAAAAATTTTGTTTAGTAGAACAAAGCCGAACAAGTTAACCGAAACGGAGTACCTAACACCAAAATAATAAAAAAGCCGAATGCGAAAACGCTGTCGGGTTGAAGCACTTGTTATACGCTTTTATTAATTTAATGGATTACCGCCTTCTTCAACTAATGTTAATTCTTTGTCTTTTATTTTAACTATCCAGTAATGATAGTTTATACATCCAGAAGGACAATCTCCCCAACCATAATTATATCTATAGTATTTATTACCATCTTCAACATTTAAGGATATACTACTTCCTCCTCCAATTAAAACAGTAGGTTCGACATAAATAAATTCTGAAGTCATTTTAAACTTATGAATCAACGCAAAATAATTTATTGGATTATCTGATTTGATTTCATACCAGTAAATACTATCAGATTCAAATATTAAGTTTGTTTTTAAATTGTAATTATCAATTAGTGTATCAATTTCAACTATGCCAGTATATTTAATCCCATTCTTCCAATTGCTTGCCCAATTTTTATTTGTGTCAACTGAAACTGTAATCTGAAATAAAGATATAGCAGCGTGTGAATGCAATGAAGAAGCATATTCAAAAAACGAATTACTCAATTTGAAACTATTATTATAGATAAATATTAAATCTTCATAATGTGATAATATTTCATCTTCATTTAAAATAACTTGGTTTATTCTTTTTATAGTATCTTTTGTTACAACTCCAAGTTCTATAAATGCAGCATCTTTATAATATAGATTTCGAGTCGAATCATTTAATGGTTTTAAATCGTTCTCTGAATACTTTAATACTTCATTTTCTACAATTGGATTTGTGCAGGAATAAATGAAAAATGCTAATAGTAGATAAATTACTTTTTTCATAACCTTTATCTCCTTAAGCGTATAACTATTACTTGAGCCGAATTAGCAGTTTACTATCCGGTCGTTATTTAAGAATTTTTTTCTAATTTATCAACCGCTCTTTATTTCAATATTTTTCGATAACTACTTTAGTTATCAATAAATAAACTTAGCTTCAAAATTATTTAATGGTAGTTATTCCCGAAAAAAATTCTCGTATATCATCCTAAATCTAAAGTGCTGCGAACACTAATGTCTCTATTCATTACATGCGTATAAAACATCGTTGTTCTTATCGAATGATGACCTAATAATTCTTGCATCGTTGTTACAACATATCCGTTTTCTAATAGATGTTTGACAAATATAGGCTTGAGTATGTGAGTTAAGCTGCCTTTAAAATATTTCTTCATAAGATTAAACAGCAACGGAATACCTCATTTATATCCCTCTTATTAACTTTTTAATGATTTGTCCCCGCCGCCATAAGAAGAGCGCTTGCAACTTAATTATTTTTTTTCTTTTACGCTACAAGTTTTTTGAAATGCTGATGCTGACAAGCATTATACCGCAACCTCCGAGGTTTTTGTACTGTCCTGCACCGTGTAACCCCGGAGGTTTATTGCATTTTTATTTTGTGATTACAATTTTCTTCACGCTTATAAAATCTCCTGCCGAAAGCCTAACAAAATAAATTCCGCTTGATAATCCGCTTGCGGCAGTCTCTGCATCGAATACAACTTCATATACTCCGGGTTCTTTTACTTCATTTACTAATATCTGTATTTCTTCACCAAGAACATCGTGAACTTTTAGGGTTACATACACACCCCTCACCCCTCTCAAGAGGGGACTGCTCGAAGTTGGAATGACATATTTAATTTTTGTAATTGGATTAAATGGATTAGGAAAATTTTGAAACAATCTGAAGGAGTAAATCTCTTTATTTGCTTCATTAAAAATTCCAACAGGTTCATTAAAAAAAGATATGACTTTACTAAGAAATAAATTGCGCTTAGCTTCGGGATAAATTGTTTCGAAAGGAAATCCTATATAGATAAGTTTACCGGCTTCAGAGCCGCCCGGGAAAATTCCTTCAAAATAAATTCCGGCGAATTGATTGCTTACGTTGGAATACTGAAGACAATTTATTCCTCCGTTCATTCCGGTTATTACATCGGGATATCTTACATTTATAGTTCCTTGTGTTCCGTTGTCGAATGAGATGATTCCCAATCCGTCGAAAATGCTGCCAATAACCGGTTCGGCTTGATAATATATTCCCGCTTGATTATTCGGTGCGTCGTAAACAAATCGGCTTTTAAGAAAATTGTACATAAAATCTTTATCGGCAAAAGAACCTCGATAATCCAAATCCCATGCAACCTCCGATCCCGATACAAAAAGCTTTCCACCGTTTCTGAGAAAAACTTTTATTGATTCCTGCTCTGCCGTACTAAAAGTTTCATCGGCTGTACTTTCATCGCCAAGAATGTAATCAACAATAGTATAATCTTGTAAAGAAATTAATCCTTGCAGCACCGCTTCATTCGTTGCCGAGCAAAATCCATAGCCGTTTTGTTTAAATGCCCTGCCGTGCTGGCGAATAAAGTTAAAAGTGTTTCCCGAAGAAGCGCGATCAAATCCATTTACTATTAAAACTTCGGGCTTTGAAGATGAAGTTACGCCCGCCAAAACTTCAGAAAAAAGTGAATAGCCTTGAGAGGTTTGTGCCCTCAGTCGAAAAAAAAATATTGAATCGGAGGCTAATCCATCAACAATAATATTATCGGTGAATTCATCAGTAGAATCATTAAAGAATAAGCCGTCATTTCCCCAAAATGCTTTGTATGATGTTCCGGCAGCAGGCAATACAGTTATTTTCAAACTATTAGAACTATTCCACGTTACGCAAAATGTTTTGGGTGATGGTAGAGTAAATCCGCTAAGCGAGTAATACGGTTTTAATATTGTTCCTTCATCACTTACCAGAACAGACAATACCGGATCTGCCAGGAGTTGGGTAAAGGTCATCGGAGCGCCATCAACAACTACTGAATCAAGCACGAGCCGAATACCGTGACTGTAATCGGCATAAGTTTCTCCGTGTCCGTTATACATTGGCTGTATTGGTTGTCCGTTCAATTGATGCCAGCCGTAAATTACAACCGGTTTAGGCACATTCGTTTTAAGATTTTGATAAATGTAATTTGATATTATTACATCCTTTTTAGTACCGCCCACTAAAGTTCCAAGCGGATATTGATTGATAACTTCCATCCGCAGCGTTTTAACGGAATCGTTGTGCTGCGCAAAAACCGGAACGGTTATCATTTGATCTGAAGGAGGAATCGGCTGAGGTCTTAACTTGCATGGAGCTGTTTGGTAAATCTGATCTACCATCTTTTTTGTCGGAAGAGTACAGTTAAGTTCATTGCAAATTCTTTGTGCCAGAATCGGAGTCATGGGAGTTAAGAAATAATCGGAATCGGAGCCTACTGCAAGATAATCCGGAATAACATAGTACGCCGAAATACGATTAGTGCCTCCTATATTTGCAGTTGTCGTTATAAGCTTCAACTGCCTCATGAATTCAGGAATATTTCCGTTAAGCACTTGAGAGTAAATTTGCTCTTCCCTTTCTTCACGCGGCATATTCCAGATTAGAGTAATAAATTCAGAGCCTGACAGTGCATCAGCAGGTCTTGGCGGGAGAGGAAGCACCTGTAGAATTACCTCCGATGAAAACAAAATCACAAAAAGTATAACGATAGAATTTTTCATTTTGACTGCTAATTTGTTTGCTTAAAAATAATTAAAAGTTAATTGCTATACCGAATTTGCTGACTAAATCGAATTTTTTAACATTGTCCGGCGGGAGATTATCGAACCTCATTTGCAGTTTAACCATAAGATCAACAGCTTTTCCTAATTCAATATTCAGTGCACCGTCAAATAAAATTCTAAAATCGTTTAATGCACTTGCTGCCGGCTGAAAATATGTAATGCCTAAAAACTTAATATCTTCTTGAAGATTTATCAGCGATGTTAAATATAAGTTCATTCTAACCAGATTACTTTTATGCTTGTGCACCGAGAGAGAATCAAGATCATAAGTTTCGTGTTCAAAAAATACGGAAGGACCGATTCGCATAACAAATTCATCATTTTCAATCAACTTGATTCGCAATCCGACGCCGGCTAAAGCTCTATGTTTAAGAAGAATCTGCTTATTGTTATCGTACTGAATGAATTCTTCAATGCTAATTAATTTGCTTATAGAGTTTACATTTCTTAAATGAAACAGAGCTTGACTAAAAAATTTCGCTCCCTTGTTGCTGCCAAAACCGCCATTTAGTACAAGAAATGTATAATCAATTCCCCGGTTGTAATTAAGTCTTGTATTCGTTCCCAAAAAGCTAAAGTCAGCATTGCCTTTCATGAGTGTAAAATCAATATCCGAGCGGACGGAAAAACCAAGACTGTCCGCAGCAATTCTGAATTTTTCAGTGTTCACCTGGGAATAAATATTTGAGGTAAGCCAGACAAAAGAAAATAAATACAGAAGACCTTTCATTATCTTTACCGGTAATGTTTGGCAAAACGATTTATCTACAAAGCAAAAATAATCAATTAAATTTTGTAGAGAAATGAAGATGTTTGAAGATTGAGTAAATGATTAAGTCATGCCTGGCACCGCACCTTTCTGCGTTAGGTGATTTAATAAGAACATATCTAACAAATTCAAAGTTCAAAAACTTTTGATCGTACAACGAATAGCAATCAGCTTTTAAAATTTCTTTCTTTCAGGTGCAGCTTTTATCCACTCGATTACTTTCTGTGCCAATTCTTCCCTCGAATTCTTGAACCAATGATCATCTTGAAAAGCTACTATCTGTAACTTTTTTGCTTTTTCCCTTTGAAGAGCACGGTACAATGGTAAAACAATCTGTTCAATGCTTACCTGGACATCATTCCACCCTCCGATAAGTAATAAATCTTTTTGTGCTAATAGGGGGGCGCATTTTTTCAGATCATAAATAGGGTTAATTTTATCAATCCCGGCTTCGGCTATCTCCATTGGTAAAGTTCCGGCTTGAAATCTTACATTTCCTTTTGGAACGGCTAAGTTGTCGAACATATCGTTAATAACTTTTCTCAATTCCGGATTACGAACGTACTCTCTCATGAATTCACCGTGATCGTTACCCGCAATAGAAAAAACAGTTGATATTTCCGGATGACTAGCAGCGTAGCTCAATGCCATTCCACCGCCAAAGCAAAATCCGCCTAAATAGATGCGTGCTGTATCGATCTTATACTTACTGATATTCTCAGATTGATGAATAAAGTTAAATGCTGCCCGGATATCCATTTGAGCATTATCCCAGCTTACTTCTCCTTGACTCTGAAATGTACCGCTGTAGTTGAAGGTTACAGTATTAAATCCGGACTGTGCAAGTTTATTTCCGATTCCGAGAACATCTGACTCATTTCCGGGGAAGCCATGTAATAAAATTACTGTTGGAAAAATTCCTTCTCCCTCCGCAACATAAAATTTGCCATTGAGAAGCACGCCGTTTCGATCAATAGTAATTTCGATAGGGGATAATTGAGCAAAACATGTTTGTGTTAACAAAAAAATGAGGAGGGAAATTTTTTGAAAATTTAACATCGCATTCTCCTGTGAAATACTTAATAATATTTCTTATCGACAGTCTGCTTCGGGAGAGTATTCTGTGTGTTGTCGTCGGTAAGTTGACAGTAATTAAATTCTAGCTTCTAACTCCCTCAGAGTAGAGAAGAATTATTTATGTAAAGTTGTAATAATTATTTTATAGAAACAACAGATGGTTAATGTTTGGCAGGCGATAAAAAGCCATTGAAGTTTCGAAGTCGATCATTGTACTCTTATTCTCAATAAGAAAAACATATCTGTCCAAAATAAATTTAACTCTCTCTAATCTCTCTCTTAAAAAGAGAGAGACTTATCCGTAGGATCTTTAGATTGTCAATAAAACCTTATATGACTATGTTCTGATCTACCTGGCAGTAGACAGGCAGAATATTTAATACAAGTCATAAGTTTTAATCATAAAGATCCTTTGGATAAGCCCTTCTCTTTTTCCTATGGATCCTTTGGATAAGAGAAGGGTTGTCCAAAGGACTCATTTGAGGGATGAGTTCCATTGTAGTGTAAAAACAATG
>JAGUYG010000026.1 GCA_020061465.1 Ignavibacteriales bacterium | reverse complement strand
TATGGAATTCGTTAGTTTAATATCAATATACTTTTACATTAAATATGTTAAATGGTAAAATTTTAGAGGTTTTGTGTGAGCGACCTTCTAAATAGTTTGGCACAACTTTTACCCCTCCCTCTGTTTTTTGAGGTAAGAAACGCGAAAAGTACCACTTTACTCGTTTCGCTTTCTTTTCTTATTTATTTTCATAATTTTTATTATTTTCCAAGTGGGTTTACGTAAGTTTAAAAGATATAGCAACTTTAAAAGACATTTTAACGAAATTGAACTACACCGACTTGTTATTGATGAAATAGAAATATATTTTTTTATTAAATGAGCGATGTAAATGAAAATAATAATTTTAAAATTGATTTCTGTACTTTGCTTATCTATAAATTTAAACGTTAATGCTCAAATTTATCTACAAGCTGTTGCTCCGTTAATGCCAGGTAATTTATGGAAGTACTACGATATTAGTTGGTTTAGTGGGCAGAGTAATTACTTCATAACCGATTCAATAAAAATAATCGATAATATAACTTACTATATAGTGGAACAATACCAGGATAAAAATCCCACAAGATATGTAAATTATTTTGGGATGACTCAAGATAGTTTCTATGCGAGATATCATATAAATTCTTCAGACAGCATTTATAGATATTATAAAGAAGATTGTAAAATAGGTGATTCCTGGATTGAAGATATAGATGTCTTGACATTTTATTATTCAGTGATTGATACTTTTACAATAAATGCCTGGGGAAAAACTCTTTTTTCAAGGGTTATAAAGATAACAGATTACTCACTACTAGTTGAAGTCTATCAAGTTTGGGCAGATAGTATTGGACTAATGGAAGAAAACAGCATCGGGCAACATCATATGATTTTAAGAGGTTGTGTAATTAATGGGGTGGTTTACGGAGATACTACAACAGTTGATGTTAATGATGATTTTGAATTGCCTGAGACGTATACACTTTTTCAGAACTACCCTAATCCCTTCAACCCATTGACGAAAATATCTTTTTATCTTCCCTTCGGTTCTAATGTGTCCTTAAGAGTTTACAATTTATTGGGTGAAGAAGTATCGGTATTACTAAACAATGAATTTAAATCTTCAGGTAACCACAGTATAGTTTTTAATGCAGAGCATCTTCCAAGCGGTGTATATATTTATACACTTCAAGCAGATGGTAAAATATTTAAGAACAAGATGACATTAATGAAATAATTTATTGTAGGTCAACTTGACAAGTTGACCTACTTTTTTTCACCGCAATTGAATTATTCTACCATTTCTCTCTTCCATCGGTTATATTACATGCGTAAATTAGGTTCAAATTATCGGGGAATAATTATGATTATACGCTGGCTCTTAACATTGTTTTTTTGCTTCATTATCGCTCTCAACGGACAAAATCAAAAAACTAATTTACCCTACACAGTGCTTATTTCATTTGACGGTTTTAGATGGGATTATCCGCTGCGTGGTTTAACTCCTAATCTTGATTCAATTAAAAAACACGGAGTGCACGCCTTATCATTTAGACCGGTTTACCCATCAAAAACATTCCCAAATCATTACTCAATTGTTTCAGGCATGTATCCTGAAAATCATGGAATAATTTCAAATAATTTTCAAAATCCATTTGACGGTGAGACTTATAGGATGTCAAATGAAAAAACTGTAAGAGATGCAAAATGGTATGTTAGTGAAGCGTTTTGGGAAACAGCAGAACGACAGGGTATAAAAACAGCAAGTTATTTTTGGCCGGGCTCTGAGATTGAGGAAGAGTATAGACATCCCTCTTATTTTGAACATTACGAGCACGCACGTCCTTATAATCAAAGAATTGACGGTGTAATTGAATGGTTGAAACTCCCCTACCCAGAACGTCCACATTTTATAACCCTTTATTTCGATGCCGCCGATACTTACGGGCATCGCTACGGACCAAATTCTTACGAAGTCGATACTACAATCGCATACCTTGATGGTTTGATAGCAGAACTAAGAAATGAAATACAGAAGCTTGAAATTAGAGACAGTGTTAATGTCATTATCGTTTCGGACCATGGAATGACCGAGGTAAGTCCTGACAAAATGGTAAATATTGAAAAGCTTTTAAGTGATTTTGATTGTATATATTCCGATGAAGGACCCTTCATGATGATTACTCCCCAAAAAGAAAAAGAAGATGAAGTTTATCAATTGTTAAAAAGTAAAGCCGCTAACTTCAGAGTATACAAGCGGAACGCAATACCGTCATACTTCCATTATTCAAATCATCCTTTTATCGCACCAATTATCTTAGTTGCCGACATAGGCTGGTCATTAGTTACAAATAAGGATTTTGAATGGATGGTTAAATCACCACAAAGAGGAAATCACGGTTATGAGAAAGACCATCTGGACATGCACGGAATTTTCTTTGCAATAGGACCGAATTTTAAAAATGGATATCCCACGGGAACTCTTTGGAATATTGACATCTATCCACTTCTCTGCCGAATGTATAACATTTTACCAAGGCAAAATATAGATGGAAGCCTGGAAAGAATCGAATTTATTTTGACAGATGAATGACCGGTTAGGTTCGTAGTAAATCAAATTAAACAACATGATGTAGATGATTAAATATCAAATTATCCAAAGGATCCATAGGACAAATCCCAAGGATCAAATAAACTTCAAATCTCAAAATCAAAAATTCAAACTGAAAGTTGTAAGCAATTTAAGATTTTGAGTTTGAACTTTGGTTTTCGTTTGTTATTTGTTGTCTGCTTTTTGGAATTTACTCCCTTCTTGTGGAGCTAAGGGGGTTCGAACCCCTGACCTTCTCGTTGCGAACGAGACACTCTCCCAACTGAGCTATAGCCCCAAAAAATTTACAGTTTAAAACTGATGAAAAAAACAATTTCATCTTTAATTTCTACTGACTTAAGCCTTATTCACCACGAAAATGAAGATCAAATAGTAATAATAATTTATGAGGCGTATCTTAAAAGGACTTATTCGGAAATTATGTATTTGAATATTCTCAATAATCAAAACATTATCTTAATGAAAATACCTTTTTAGAGAAGACTCATCTATAATTATTTCAGCATTGGATCTTTAACTTTAGTTAGGATTAACATACCGACAATAAAGAAAAATCCTATAGAAATTATTGCCATCCTTTGGCTGCCGGATAGATAACTAACCATTCCGAATACAAGCGGTCCTGCAACCGCTGAACTTTTTCCGAAAAAAGAATAAAAGCCAAAGAACTCAGTCTTTTTTTCCGGAGGTGTAAGCTTAGACATTAGGCTCCTGCTCGTTGATTGGCTGGCACCCATTGCAGCACCTGCAATTAATCCCACTGCATAAAATTCGGTTTTATCATAGATAACAAAAGCAAGTAGTATAGTTATAAGCCACATCACGAGTGTGATCATTATAGTATTTTTCTGTCCGTATGAATCGGCAAAGATACCTAATAAAATTGAACCGACTATTGCAGTAGTCTGAACTGTTAAAAAGAAAATCAGCAGTTCTGTATCGGTAAAACCAAGAGTAGTGCTGGCATAATTACCTGAAAAGAAAATTACAGTATTCACTCCTTCGATATAGAAAAAATAAGCTAACAAAAACCACGCAAGATTTTTATAATGCTTTAAGTGAGTGAGCGTTGTCCAAACCCGACCTAGACCTATTTTCAGATACGACTCGGTTCTTTCTACCTGCTTTCGCGTATCTTTTAGAAAGAAAAAAAGCGGAAGTGAAAAAAATAAAAAGAATATGGCTGCAACCGGGAATGATTCTCTAATTAATTCATTTTGAATTAGTGGATAAACTATGGCAAGTGTAGCGAGGGAGCCTAAATACCCCATTCCGAATCCATAACCGCTTACGCGTCCGTAATTTTTAGGAGCGGTTATTTCAGGCAGAAAAGCATCATAAAAAACCAATCCGGCTTCAAACCCGATATTGGCAGCGATAAAAATAACAATGCCCCAAAAGATATTGCCTGGACCAATAAAGAACAGCGCCGAAGTAGCTGTAATACAGAGTAACGTAAAGAACAACAGGAACCTTTTTTTCCCGGCGGAGAAATCTGCAATAGCACCTAACACAGGTGAAATGATTGCAGTTACGATCATAGCAGCGCTTGTTGCTATGCTCCAGTATAAATCGCCGATAGGCTCGCCAAATGTTACTGTTTTTTTGAAATAGACCGCATAAAGAAAGGTAACAACTACGATCGAGAAGGAAGTATTCGCAAAATCGAACAGAGTCCAAACAAAAATTTTGCCTTTACGCTTCATCAATGGTCATGTTTGTGGGATGTTTTCGAGATGGTTTCTTCTACTAATCCCCTGCCTGACTTGTTTAATTTTCCTTCGCTTTTTATTTCGCTCAGAATTGCATCAAGTATTCCGTTTATAAATTTACCGCTGCCGGCTGTGCTGTAAATTTTTGCAATCTCTATTGCTTCGTTTATTGATACTTTCGGTGGAATATCCGGGAAATACAACAACTCGCAGATTCCCATTCTTAATAATATTTTATCGATAAGTGCGATTCTATTCATCTCCCAATTATCAACTCTTGCTTTGATTTTTGAATCTAAATCCGAGTGATAAATTTTTACTCTGTTAACCAGGTCGTAAGCAAATTGTTTATCGGCTTCCACTGTTATCTCGGAAAATAATTCTTCCTGTATTAAGTTGTTATCTTGAGAATTTAACTCGTAAGCATATAATACTTGAAGAACTTTTTCTCTTACGATCCTTCTTTTAAACATTTGCGACATAACAATTACACATCATTGGTTGCTTAAAGAACAATTTTCTATACGCAAATGTAAAGAAATTATTTGATATTATTTATCAACTAAATTTCTAAAACGAAATTCTAACAGTTACGACATAGCTATCATGTGTAATGTAAAATTTTGAGGATTTGTTTTTTTTTGCTGTCAATACCAAAAGATAATATCATCCCTTCGGGATTGTGTTTTATTTTGGTTGTATTCGTTATAATCCTATCATCCCTTCGGGATTTTACGGATGGGGGTATTGTTTTGCTATAATTATACCATCCCTTCGAGATTTTAGTCCTTTTCCCGAAAGCTTTTCCTAAGGAACCTTCGGTCGGGATCGTTCCGATTAGTTTTAATCACCGCTCGAATCATTTAACCCCGAAAGGGTGTAATGATTATAGAAAATTGTAATAAGAGAAGTTGAAACCCTGAAGGGGTGAAATTATTATCCAAAATATTATAAGAATATACTTTTCAGCTTGAAAGTGTTGTTTCTATTTTAGGTTTCGTTTATAATGATTTAATAATGAATCAAGAAAGCATCTTAAAAATAGCAGCCATGTCAGACAACAAACAATTTACTACTGCCACTACTCCACAAACAACAAACAACGAACAATCCGAGGATCCTTTGGACAAACCACCTACCCTGTCCGATTCCCCTGTAATTTATGGACATTAAATTATAAATTAATCGTATGAAATTTTTAATATAATAATATAAGAATGCAAATAGGAACGAAAATAAAAGTGTTAATTGTATTAATGCTGCTTTCAGGCTGCTCTGTGGTGGATTATCTTTTTTATCAATCGCCTGTGGACAATCAATCCAAATTGAATAATTTACTTACCGCATACCGTGATTCGGCAATGAGCGGAGTAGATTTTGAGGATCTAAAAGACAATATCTCCTTCTACAAAGGAAAATATTTGGAACTTAAAGGTTATCTTATCGATGAACGAAAGACTGAATTTCTCTTCTACGCCGATCCTTACTTCGATTTGAACTACGGCTTTTATTACATCAACATCGATAACCCGCTGCCTAAACAACGTGCTTACGATAAGCCGCTGCATTATCTAACTATCGGCGATAAAATTATTCTAATTGCGATTGTAAAAAATTTGAAATCGTACGGACTAGATAAACCCATTCAGCTTCCGATTAGCAATTATTTTATTACTATTAGCGGTGATCAATTTATCGATATACCTGCTCTGGACGGAATAGTGATTTACAAGATTGATGACTATAACCTAAAAAATCCTGTTTGGGTAACAGAAAAAATACTTGAAGAATTCGGCAGCGTAAGATGAATTTTTCCGAAGAAGCATTTAAATACATGATCGAAGCTCTAAAGGAAGCCGAAAAAGCCTTTGATATGGGTGAGGTGCCGGTCGGTGCAGTAATAGTGCAAAAGAATAAAATAATTGGGCGCGGATATAACCAAGTTGAAACGCTGAAAGACCCGACGGCACATGCGGAAATGATTGCTATCACTTCAGCGGCAAATCATCTACAAAATTGGCGGTTGAATGAGTGCGATATTTACATTACGATGGAGCCATGCGTAATGTGCAGCGGCGCTTTAATTTTTGCCAGGATTCGTTCAATAAATTTTTCCTTATTTGATCCCAAGTTTGGTGCATGCGGCTCGGTGTATAATATTCCGGAAGAAGGAAAATTAAACCACAAACCGAAAATCGCTTCCGGCGCTTTGCAGTCAGAAAGCGAAAAATTATTAAAGGCTTTTTTCAATAACCTTCGTGATTAAGAAGTCTTTTGTGAAGATTATCCTAATAAATCCAAAAATCCTTTTCAACACTGCAGATTGCTATGCAAAACTTTGCAGCTTTAATTGTTCAAAGAACTTTACTTAAAAGCATATTGTTGATTAAAAATCTTAATTATAATAACTTGCCAATAAAATATTGGGAATTTAATGCGACTTATTCTATTCGGTTCCCCGGGAGTCGGTAAGGGGACGCAAGCCAAAATACTCTCTTCAAAATTAAAAATTCCGCATATTTCTACAGGGGATATTTTACGCGAAGCCGTAAGCAGCAAAACTCCTTTAGGAATTCAGGCGCAGGAAATAATGAACAGCGGGGAGCTGGTTTCGGATAAAATAATGATCGGAATTATTAGAGAAACCCTTATGAGTACAAAATGTAAGAACGGATTTATCCTTGACGGTTTTCCCCGAACAATTAAACAGGCTGAATCGTTAGACAAACTTCTTGCCGAACTTAATATTGTTAATATTTTATTTATTCATCTTGCCGCAGAGGAAGATGAAATTGTAAACAGGCTTACAAACCGGCGTGCGTGTAAAAACTGCGGAAATATTTTTAGCCTGAATGATTTGAAAGACACATCTGTATGCCCGGCATGCGGTGCCGAAAATAGTTTTTATCAGCGTGATGATGATAAAGAAGAAGTGATACGTAAAAGATTGAAAATTTACGAGCAAAGCACCGCTCCCGTTTTAGACCATTATAAAAAACAAAATAAAGTTGTTTCGGTAAACGGATTGCTTTCAATCGAAGAGGTTACGAAGGAAATATTAACTGAATTGGAAAAGAAAACGGGAAATCCTATCAAGGTTTCTGCTTGAGCACGGCTTTATAAGCTTTACCGTCTTCAAGCTTTATAATTTTTGCATTTACCTTCTTAACTATTTCGTAGTTATGCGTTGCAAATAAAACTGCTGTTCCACGCTGATGAATCTTCCGGATGATTTCCAAAATTTCGCTTGATGTATCAGGGTCTAAGTTACCGGTTGGTTCATCGGCAAGAATAAGGATGGGATCATTCAATACAGCCCTGGCAATTGCTACCCTTTGCTGCTCGCCGCCGGAAAGCTCAAGAGGCATGCTGTATCTCCTGTGAACGAGTCCGACATCGGTAAGTGCATCGTTCACTCTTCTTTTAATTTCTTTGCGCGGCGTGTTTGTAGCTTCCAATACGAAAGATAAATTCTCGTAAATATTTCTATCGTTTAACAATCTGAACTCTTGAAATACAATTCCCAATTTTCTCCTTAAATAAGGCAGTTCACGCGGTTTAATTGTTTTGGAATCATAATTACCTATCTGCACAATTCCGGAGTTTGGTAAAATATTCATATACACCAATTGAAGCAGCGTGCTCTTCCCCGCTCCGCTTTTACCGATGAGAAAGGTAAATTCTCCATGTTCTAATTCGAAATTTAAATCGGTAAAAACAGGTTGATTGGGGTAGCTAAAATCTACATTGCTAAAAGATAACATGATCACTTTGCTTTCTTCAAAATAAATTGAACTCTCTCGGATGAAGCTTTTCCTTTCTTAAAAGAAAATGCTTCAAGACAATCGACAACATACAAATTTGTTTTGTCAATTATTTTAAAATAATCTTCGAACTGATAAATTTTCTGTTTGTGGATTTCTCTAACAATAAAACCATCCGGCATAAATATTTCGAAAATATTTTTGTGTATGCGGGTCTTTTTGTTATAAGTACTCTTTTGCATATAAGAAATTTTCTTTGTTCTGCCTTTCTTTACCGGTTCTCTAGTAAACTTTAGGCTATTTTGCTCTGAACTTACGTCGAACATGAATAAAGAAGAAGCCGTCATTAACTTTTCGACCCCGGCAAATAATTTTATTAAACTTTTTTTTGACGTTAAGTAATTTATGCTGTCAAAGGTGGAATAGATCAAATCAAATTTAGATTTAAACGGTAGTGCCGTCATATCGCAGCAAACTTTTGTTAGCTTTTGCTTTGCATCGCCCAATAACATTTGCAGTGATTTATCCGTTACGATAATGCTTGAATAATATTTATTGAAAATATTTGCAAACCTGCAATTCCCTCCGCCTAACTCAAGAATTAAGGGATTATTTGGCAAATAATCTTTTGAAAGAAGAAAAATGTATTCAACCCATCTGTCATATCTAACAATCTTCATCAAATGATTATAGACGAGAGTAAGCGCTCCGTATGTTTCACTTCCTGGTTTCGATTTCATTCAGCATTCGATTGTGAACAATTTTTTTTGCATAGTTAAATGCTTGAAGCAGACTCGATTCATCAGCACTATTTTTTCCCGCTATATCGTAAGCCGTTCCATGGTCGGGAGAGGTACGAACAATCGGCAGACCCGCTGTGTAATTAACTCCGCTCGAAAAGTTAAGCAGCTTGAACGGGATTAATCCTTGGTCATGATACATAGCGATTATCAAATCAAATTGCTCGTATAATTTATTCGCAAAAAAAGCATCCGACGAAAACGGACCATCAAGATATTTTGAATATTTATGTTTTTTTATAACCGGTTCGATTATCTCGATCTCTTCCCTGCCGATAATCCCCACTTCGCCGGCATGAGGATTTAATCCAAGAATTGCGATTTTGGGATTAGTAATGTTTAGATCTTTTTGGAGTGCTTGAACGGCAATATCAATTTTACTTGAAACTAATTTTTTTGTCAGAAGTTTTGATATGCGTCTCAGCGGTTCATGAATAGTAACGAGAGCGGCGTTCATCTTATCTGAAAGAAACATCATTGCATAATTTTTTGTACCGCACCAGGATGCAATCATTTCTGTGTGTCCGGGATACCTTATTCCCGCTAAATTCAACGCGGTTTTAGAAATCGGTGCTGTTATCATTCCGTTTACTGTGGAATCTATCGTTAACTCAAATGCTTTTCTGATTGAATTGAAAGCAGTTTTTCCCGATTTGCGCGTAGGAATTCCAATCGATTGCTTAACATTTTTTAGCGGTATTATTTTTACTGTTGAAGAAGGCTTTTCCGAAAGACTCTTAACGAATTCAAAGTTGAATAAGGGAGGAACCGATGCTGCTGTGAATTCAAAAACATTTTTGGGACAAATAAAAATTAATTCCGAATCTTCATTTGTTGAAATTTTATTCAACGCTTTAAGAACAATCTCCGGTCCGATTCCGTTTACATCTCCGCAGGTAAAAACAAATCTGTTCATCATTTGCTCGAAAGGAAAAATTCGCCTGTTCCGGTTTTATCGACAAAGATGAATACACGATCGGGATTCCGGTAAAACCAAATTTCCATTACGTTGCCTTTTTCGTTTGAGCTTCGTTCTACTTTTTGCGGTTTGCCGTACTGAACATAAATTTTTCCTCTATCTGTATCGATTCCGCTTTTATCTGTTATCGGAGTAAAGTTAGTCGATGCATAATCAACTCGGGTATAGAACTCGTTCATCAACGGATTGTATTCGGTATCGGGAGTTGGGTCTAATTTCTTCCAATATTCAGAAATTACTTTATCGTAATCTGATGTTTTGCTTCTGAGCATTTGCCTTACAACATCCTCATCTTCAATTATTCTTAAAGTTTTTATAGCTGTTTCTCTATTGCGAAGAGAAAGAGGTTTGTTGAACCATCTTACCTGTAATGAGAATGATTTCTTTTTAGTACCAAAACTGTCTGCGGCAATTATTATGGAAACATCTCCTTCGGATAACTTATTTACAATACGAGGTAAAATAAAATTTCGCGTCTTAAATGAATTATCAGATTCGATCAGTGCAATTCTTTCGCTGCATTCGGTAAGAATTATATTGGATTTGTTAAAGTTATTCACAACACCGGAATAAATCTCTTTCTCTTTCTGAACGATCTTTATATAAATTTCATCCATCTCCTCATCGTAAACAGGAATTATTAAATCGTATTCCTGATCGTCGAATGGAATATTACCTGAAAAGTTAGGTAAGATTTTTCCGTCCGTTTCGCCGCATGAAATTGTTTGGCTGCTTAAAACTATCGGCTGTTTAAATTTTGTATCAACCGATAACCGTTCATTTACAATTAAAGGCGGGAGCTTTATTTCATTTTTAGAATTTAAATCCGTAAAAATAGGGATGAGGTTTAGATTTACCCAGGGCAGATTCAGCTCAAATAATCCTTCGGAATAGAGTTCTCTATTGTTTGTTTGTTCAAAATCTTGAACCACTACTTGCTTATTGATCAGGCGCCGGGTTACATGGTTCTGCTGTGAGTCACCTATCTCAATGTTAAAGCTGTATGATGCCTTATAGTTATCGCCATTTCTTTGGAAGACTAATACATTGTGGGGAATTTTATAGAGAAAAAATACTCTATCATCTGCTTCACCGGTAAAAGAAATGGTGTGGTAAAAAATCGGCGGCGCCTGTCGTTGTGCAAACAAGCTTGAAAGAAATATTAAAACGAAGAGAGCAAGTTTAATTTTCATAGCAATTTTTATTTTCAAACTTAATAATAACTTTTCGCAATTCAAGGGGATAATCGGGTGGTTGGAGGTGGGAGGTTGGGGGTTGTTTGTTCAAAGGATAGAAATTTGTTTGTTGTCAGAACTCCACCCTCATTTAATTTTAGTTGCGAATTATTAATGAGTCTTCTCTAAAAAGGTATTTTCATTAAAGAAATGTTTCGATTATTCAGAATATTCGAAAATAAAATTTCCAAATAAGACCTTTTTAGATACGCCTCACTAATGAAACATAGATTAGCATTTGTTCAAACTAATGAGGATAAACAGGTGTTAAGCCGATGGATAAATTTGACGTTTAACCTAAATCTTACTTGATCAACTGCATCTTCTTAGTCTGAATAAATTCTCCGGCGCGTAACTGGTAGAAATATATTCCGCTTGATAAGGAGCCCGGCTTCCACTCAACTTTGTAGCTGCCCGGTTCTTTTACTTCGTCTACGAGTGTTTCTACTTCTCTTCCAAGTATGTCGTAAACTTTAAGTGTTACGTGCTGCTGAAACGAGGCATGTCCGAAGGATCTTTCCGACCTCGTCTCTACAGATGGAATTTGGTAATTGATGATTGTACCTGGATTAAAAGGGTTGGGATAGTTTTGTGAAAGATAAAAATTCAGTCCTCTGGACTCTTCATCAACGCTGGTAGGATTATTGGTCACTTTAAATTTATGCGAATATAAATTTCCGTTAAAAACAACGCTAAATGTCCAATCGCCCAACGCAGCGTTTGAGGGAAGCCTCCACCACCAGCCCCACCAGGATGCAGCATAATGTGATACGTTCATTGAATGTGTCCATTGATGCCAAACAATATTATCCGGCATTAAGATTTGATACGAGCTTACTTGTCCTTGCAATTGGTCTTGATAGTAAGTGACCAAATAAATTGTGTCACCCGGTGCAAATTCGTTTTTATAGTACAGAACTTCCTGCTGAGGACAATCAGGGAATACCGGCCATTTAGAATGGGATGCAACTTTATTAACTTTTGAATCATAGTATGGCTTTTGATTAACCCACCAGGAGCTGGTAATAGTTGTGTTTGCCGGACCTGCCCATGGATCTATCAAATTGAAATTTGCGTCATAAACTTCGAGATGTAAATGAGGAGCTGTAGATGAGCCGGAACTGCCGACTATTCCCAAATATTCACCTGCCGAAACATTCTGACCGACACTTTTATTCGTTGTTGTATTTTTCTTGAAATGACCATACCACATAACTGAACCGTCAGTATTCCGAACATATACTGCATTCCAATTATCACTGTTAAAACCGCAGTTCCTATCGAAATAACCATCTTCCTTTCCTATAATTATTCCATCTGCTGCAGCAATTACTTCCACTTCATCGTTATCCATTTTAAACCAACTGAAGGGCCATAAGAAGAAGTCTGTGCCTTGATGATTATATCCGCTCGAAAGATCATAAGTGCGGGTGCCGTTGTTATAGTCAAGTAATTGATTTGGATAATTTGGATTGTGATCTACAAAGCCTGAAATACCATAAAATCCGGGATCGGTTAATCCGTTTTTTAATTTTAATGGAAAGATTAGCGTGTTAGTTAAAGTTTTTCCGGGAATTTTACCCAAAGTTCGAAGTTCATTTATTGCAGCTTTATTTTGCTGAATTATTTCTTCTCTCTGCTGTTCACTTAAACAAGGTTCATTTATTGCTTTGAGATTGTATTCACCCCCCGCATGCGGCTGAAGTTGTTGCGAGTAGACAGTGCTGTAAAAAGCTAACGCAGTCATTAATAAAATTGTCGGCTTCATAAATACCCGCCCAATTAGTTTATAGTTAAAAAGCATGCCGAACAATTTAGATTAGGTAATTCATTCAATTCTAACCATTCGAAACAAAGCAGATATTATTTACTATTACGACCTTTGTTGCTCTATGTTTTTACTTTTAAAACCTCCGAGGTTTCCTCACTGCAGTAGAGATGCTACAAAACTCGGAGGTTTACGAATGTCATTACTTGATAAATTGCATCTTTTTAGTCTGTTGAAATTCTCCTGCACGTAAATGATAGAAATATATTCCGCTTGATAAGGAGCCCGGCTTCCACTCAACTTTGTAGCTGCCCGGTTCTTTTACTTCATCAACGAGTCTTTCTACTTCTCTGCCTAATAAATCGTATACTTTGAGTGTTACGTGCTGCTGAAACGAGGCATGTCCGAAGGATCTTTCCGACCTCGTCTCTACAAATGGAATTTGGTAATTTATAATTGTGCTTGGATTAAACGGATTGGGGTAATTTTGTGAAAGATGGAATTTATCAACTTGTGTATCTTCAAACTCAACACTTACAGGT
The DNA here is from genome assembly GCA_020061465.1 of Ignavibacteriales bacterium. Taxonomy (GTDB): domain Bacteria; phylum Bacteroidota; class Ignavibacteria; order Ignavibacteriales; family Ignavibacteriaceae; genus JAGUYG01. The sequence continues at coordinate 46,301 of JAGUYG010000026.1, read as the reverse complement.
TCTAACATATTGAAATAATTTAGTATCGAGGTCATTACATTTATTCTTGCATTCTTGGGCCAAATCGTTTCGAATGGAAATCCAAAGTAAACCAATTGACTTGTTTTATCTGAATTACCAAAAGTACCTGTGTAGGCAATACCGGCAGTAACAATACGATTATATTTTAGTACAGGAATACTCCCACCTGCGGTATCAATCACATCGGGATAATCTTCAGGATAAGGTGAACCTTGACTTACTACACCGTAACCGAATCCTAAACCTTCAAATGCGGTTCCGTCTTCTCCGTAAACACCATAAATGTTTGCATTATCCTGAACAAATTTCGCTTTAAGATAATCTCTCAAAAATTGTGTTTGCTGCGCTGTTGCGGATGAAGCACCTTCTAAATCCCACGCAATTTCAGAACCGCTAACAAAAAGTTTTCCGCCCCCTTCCAGAAATTCGGCTGCCTTAACTCTTTCAGTACCGTCGAAAGTTTTATCGGCGGTTGATTCATCACCCAATATCCAGATAACCATTTCATAATCGTTCAATTTTATCTCACCGGAAATAATCGATTCGTTCGAGCAAGATTCAAAACTTAAGTTGAAAGCTTCGCCATGATATCGCACAAAATCGTGGTAGGGCAGCTTCCAGCTTCCGCTCCCGCCGTAACGATTAAAACCATCAACGATTAATATTTTCTTTCCGTCGTTCAGCATCCGTATCCCGTAAACATCGGATTGATCGCTTTCATTCGGAACAGGCGCATTATCAACCGCAGTTAATTTTAAATAGAGTGCAGCAGTGTTTGTGTAATAATAATTATAATAGTCGAAAATGGAAGTCAAAACATTCTCATTATCTCTAAGCTGATAACTGCTTCCTGTAAGACTGTAATATAATCTGTAACCGTTTAGATCGTCGTCTTGAGGTGTGTTCCAGGCAATGGAGAAAGAATCAACTGCTGATTGAACTATATATTTCAATTCAGGAGTTTCAGGAGGAATTAAATCTATCTCGGTTGTAGTAACCGGAACATAAACTGTATCGGCATTCCCGCGGGTGTCTTCGGTAAATACCATTACCACATAATCTCCATACGGAAAGCTATCAACATCCCAATAATTATTTTGCACCACTCTTGTTGAAGCAACATTTGAAGCACCGGTACCGTTTGTAACTATATAAACATGTCTGCTGGTACTGGATTCAGGTTGATAGTAATTAACATTCACATAACTGTTATCAGGTATGTTGTAATACTCATATCTTAAACCATTATCGGGTGGACTATAGATTACGGTTTGTGTGTCGGCAGATAAAATCTTATAACCGATTTTATAAGTACCGTTATTCAAAGCGGCAGAAGATGTTCCATTCACCTCTTCAACATGTGTAATTATATCTACCTTACTGCCAAGACTATTTGCCGGAAGCTGCCTATCGCTGTTATCTAAATGAAATCGAACGAAGCGGATGTGTGGCTTCCAGGGATCGTTATAAATTGAAACGCCCCCTTCTGGTCGAAGCGAATTAATCTGATTACCTGTTAAAGAAGAAGTGCCGCTTCTATATTCAATAAGGTGAACATGGTCAATAGCAACGGTTGAAATTTGCTGTCCCACACTAACCGACTGCCCGACAGAAACAGTGGGTCGGGTGTGGTAGTACGTCATGTTTTTTGTTTGACCATTTATTGTGGAAGTAACTCTAACGTAGGAATCATATCCGGTGCTTCCGTCATCATAGGCAACTGCCACAACTCCGGACAGAACAGCTAGAACAGGTTTACCGGCAGGACCCGACATATCAGTGCCGTTGTGATAATGCCCTGCGGCGCTTGTACTGCGATACTCCCCAAAGGTGCCTCCGATGGTTGGTTGAGTTGTCATCGGACTGTAGGGCCACTGATAGGTTACAGTATCTCTTTGTGCGCTGCTGTTAACCGACAAAAGTAAAAGTAAAACTAAGATTTGGTTGAAGTATGCGGTTCTCCCTAATGTCATCTTTTTGATTAGTTATTCATGTTGTGAAGAAAATCTTTATTGTTTTTTGTTCCTCTCATTTTATCCAGCAGAAATTCCATCGCTTCGACGGGTGAAAAATCGCTTAGTATTTTTCGCAGTATCCATACCTTTGCAATTTCATCTTCTTTCATTAATAAATCTTCTCTTCTGGTACCGGAGCGGTTAACATCGATAGCTGGGAAAATTCTTCTATCGCTCAGGTCGCGGTTAAGCACAAGCTCCATATTGCCCGTACCTTTGAACTCTTCAAAAATAACGTCGTCCATTCTGCTGCCGGTATCAATAAGAGCCGTTGCAATAATCGTAAGACTGCCGCCGTCTTCAGTGTTACGAGCTGCACCGAAGAATCGTTTTGGCTTATGTAATGCATTCGAATCAACACCACCGGAAAGAATACGACCGCTGTGCGGAACAACTATGTTATGAGCACGCGCTAATCTTGTAATGCTGTCTAATAAAATTACAACATCATCTTTCGCTTCAACAAGCCGTTTAGCTTTTTCGATTACCATATCGGCAACCTGAACATGCCGTTCTGCAGGCTCATCGAATGTAGAGCTAATCACCTCACCTTTAACAGAGCGCTCCATATCCGTTACTTCTTCAGGGCGTTCATCAATCAACAGAATAATTAATTTAACATCCGGATGATTACGGGTAATTGAGTTGGCAATTTTCTGAAGCAAAATGGTCTTACCGCTTTTTGGCGGAGACACAATTAATCCTCTCTGTCCTTTTCCAATTGGTGACAGCAGGTCCATAATCCTCATAGAATACTCACCTGGAACAGTTTCGATCACCATTCTTTTTGTAGGATAGACCGGGGTTAGATTATCGAACAAAGTTCTTTCTCGTATACCTTCAGGGTCTAATCCATTAACGGCTTCAACCCGAAGAAGTGCAAAAAATCTTTCGCCTTCTTTCGGCGGTCTTACCTGCCCGCTCACAAAATCGCCCGTTCTTAAGCTAAACTTTTTTATCTGCGAAGGAGAGACATAAATATCATCCGGCGAAGGGAGATAATTATAATCTGAAGAACGGAGGAATCCGTAACCGTCAGGCAGTACTTCAAGTACACCTTTTGAAAAAGTTAATCCATCTTTGGCAGTTTGAGCTTCCAGAATCTTGAATATTAATTCTTGCTTCCTCAAATCGCTGTAGTCTGCAATATTCAAATCTTTTGCTATTTGATTAAGCTCAACAATTTTTTTTGATTTGAGTTCTGAGATATCCATTGGCATGATACAACCCTAATTTGTTAGTTAACAATAATTGAATAATTGATTAAATGATAATTTCAACGGTAATAATCCGGATATGATTACGGGGTTTATGTTTTCTATAAAATTAAATTACTTAATGATAGGAACAAGAGGCTGTTCGAAACATAGTGCTTATCAAAAAGAATGTCAAGCGTTTTTGTACTCCCTCAGTTCGGTTTTTACAGCGCCTACTAAATAGATGCTGCCTAAGACTACAAGGCATCCGTCAGTTTCGTGTTCCTTAAATAATCGAACAAACTCAGCCGGTTTAGTTTCTTTAATAACTTTAATTGATAATTTATCGGCAACTTCCTGTAATTCTTCAATGCTTCGTACTCTAACATATTCAATTTGTGTAATACGGATTTCGTCAAAAGCCTTCGATAACATTTTTAACATGCTCTCCACGGCTTTATCGCGCATTACACCGAAGAGTAAAACTTTTTTAGAATACTTATCAGAATCTTTTTGAAATTCATACAAAAAATTTTGAACTCCTTCGGAATTATGAGCTGAATCAAAAATTATATCGGGTTTGCTATGATAAAATTCATACCTTCCCTGAAATCCTGTATTCTTGATAACACTTTTAATCCCTGCACTTATAATATTAAACCTCCTTACATCAAGTGTTTTAGCTGTTACCAAGCCTGCTAATGCAGCGTTATATTTTTGATAACCGCCTCTAAGCGGCATTGTCCAGTCGTCAAGTTCAATTTCTTCAGTGTAAAGCTCAAGCGAGTTACGTTTTTCTACAGTATAGTCTTCAATGTTGAATAATTCGCTGTTAGTTTCTTTACACCTCTCAGAGATGATTGACTGAGCTTCCTCGGGCAATTTACCTATAAAAACTTTTGTTCTGTTTCTTATTATTCCTGCTTTCTCAGCTGCAATCTGCTCAAGCTTTTCGCCCAATATGTCAGTATGTTCGTAGCTAATCGAGGTTATGATAACGGCTAAGGGATTTAATACATTAGTTGCATCGAGACGACCGCCTAATCCGGTTTCGATTACCGCATAGTCTACTTTGTTCTTTGCGAAATAATCGAAAGCCATAGCAGTAGTCGCTTCGAAAAATGTCAATCCGTTTTCCTCGATAAATTTTTCATGCTTCTCGATGAATGAAGCGATATCCTCATCGGGAATTTCTACTCCGCTAATTTTAATTCTTTCATTGAACCGGACAAAATGAGGTGAAGTATACAAACCTACTTTATATCCAAACTCCTGTAATATGCTTGCTAAAAATGCTGCGGTACTTCCCTTTCCGTTTGAACCTGCGATGTGAAAAGTTTTTAACTGTTCTTGCGGATTTCCTAACAGGTTCAGGAATTTCTTAATATTATCTAACCCCAGCTTAATCCCGAAAGAATGCAGAGAAAATAATTTGGCAAGCGATTTTTCTAGATTCATATTATCTAATCAATAACGTAAGAACCGGTTAACGCAGATATATTTTGTAAATTATTTTTTGTGCAATATTCTCCCAACCCGGAAATGATTTTTTCAGCGGCAGTCGGATCAATAAAATTAACTGTACCAAGCTGAACCGCCGAAGCTCCGGCAATCATAAATTCTATTACATCTTTCCAATTCATAATACCGCCTACTCCAATTACAGGTATGTCAACGTTTCGATTAATTTCAAATACTTTAGCAACAGCCACAGGTTTTATAGCCGGACCGGATAATCCGCCATGAATATTTTTAATTTTCGGTTTCCGCGTGTTTATATCAAAAGAAGCACCCACCAGTGTGTTGATTGCAGATACAGCATCTCCGCCTTCTTCTTTTACAACCTTTGCAAATTCCGATATGTCCGAAACGTTGGGCGATAATTTTATTATCAAAGGTTTTTCGGTAACTGCCCTAACTGCTGCAGTAATTTTTCCAACGGCGGATATATTATTCCCGAATTGTAAACCGCCCTCTTTAACATTGGGACAGGAGACGTTTATTTCGAATGCAGCAATTGATTCTTCTGCTGTTAATATTTTCGTGCATTCAACGTATTCTTCAAAGGTGCCGGCTGCAATGTTACAGATTAATGGCACATCAAAATTTTTTAGGAAAGGGATTTTCTCCTTAATAAACACTTCAACTCCAACATTTGCCAAGCCTATAGCATTCAACATACCGGCGGGAGTTTCAACAATGCGCTGCGGAGGGTTCCCCTTCCTCGGTTTCAAACTTAATGATTTTGTAACTATTCCGCCAATTTTATTTAGGTCAATAAATTCAGCCATCTCATTGCCATATCCAACCGTACCGGAGGCAAGCAGAACAGGATTGCGCAGCTTTAGTGGTCCAACTTCTACCGATAAATCTACATTGTTCATATTACAACATCTCTAACATTGAATACCGGTCCATCCTTGCAGACAAGTAGATATTTATCTTGAACCGATGTGCTTTCAATGGGACAGCCCTGGCAAATACCAAATCCGCATGCCATTGCACATTCGGTTGACACTTCAGAATCTAAATTATTTTCGAGACTAAATTTTTTTAATGCTTTTAGCATAGGTGTTGGTCCACAGCCAAAAATTTTAGCACGTGAGCTTGTGAATAATTTTTTGTTTTCATTCAAAAGGTCGATCACAGTACCCTTCGTTCCAAGCGATCCATCATCGGTTGCAATATGAATGTTTTTCATGCCGTAAGTAATCACTTCACGATGGGTTTTACCACCGATTAAAGTTAGAATGTTTTTTTTGTTTCCAATCTTCCTTGTGAGAAATGGAAACGGTGCGGCACCCAATCCTCCTGCCACAATAACGGCTGTTTCAAAATTACTTCCAAAATTAAATCCTTTTCCCAATGGACCTAAAATGTTTATTATATCGCCGGGATGTTTATGTGCAAGAATTCGCGTTCCTTCACCGAAAATGTTGAACATTAAAAAGATATAATCACCCTCAACATCGCAAATGCTGAAGGGTCTTCGCAGCAGCGGATACAATGTATCCGAAACTTTTACATTTAAAAACTCGCCGGGATTAATAATCGATGCAATATCCGGGGAAAAAATTTTAAAGATGTGAATGTCATTTTCAAGTTCAATCGATTTTTCAATCGCAGTATCAACTATAAACAACGCGTTCCCTCAAGTAGAATAAACCATAATGTGATCGAATAATGAAATTGTGTTGAAAAGCTAATTTTTGGTCAAACCTATTTTTAAGAATGTATGTCACTTAAAAAAAATTTTCTCTGCACAAATTTATATAATCCAATTGATAGAATGAAGTGTAAAAACCTCTTGGGAATAACTTTTTACAATTGGGGATTTAATTTTTATCTCTGATCATTTTCAATTTTAGTTATCTTGTCTAATCTTCGTTGATGACGCCCACCGCCGAAATTAGTAGTTAACCATGCTTCAAGAATTGAGCAGATAGTTTCTTCACCCAAAGCTTTTGCCCCTATTACTAAAATATTTGCATTGTTATGTTCGCGTGCGCTTCTTGCCGAAAATTCGTTATAACAGGTAGCGGCTCTTATACCTTTAACTTTATTGGCGGCAATGGCTGAAGGTATTCCGGTTGCATCAATCAAAATTCCGAAATCGGCACTTTTATCTTTAACTTTTTTGGCTACTGCAAGAGCAAAGTCCGGGTAATCGCATGAATTTTCGTCGTGCGTTCCTACATCGGTTACATCGTATTTTTTTTCTGTAAGTATCTTAGAGAGCAAGTTCTTTACTTTAAATCCGGTATGGTCGCAGCCAATGACAACTTTTCTAAATTTGCTGCTAAATGAAACAGTTGATTCGGAAGTAATTATCTTATCGACTTCCTCTTTGCGAACAATTTTAATCCTGTACTGTTTAATTTTATCCTGAGCGGCTGGAGTAATAATATCGTTGATTCCTACGGTTACAATGGTGTTTCCTTGTTTGTGAAGGTTCAATACTTCCCGCTCTGTTATAAGATTTTTCATGCCGATTATAAGTAGTCTGTCAGTTTGTGAATTTTAAGATAATCTACCACTTTCCTAACTTCCTGAGCTTTATCTCTTCTGCAAATTAACAAAGCTTTCTCGGTATTAATTACAATTAGATTTTCAGCGCCGATTACTGCAGTAAATTTATCCGGTGAGTAAATATATGAATCAACTGTCATCTCTGTAAATACTTCACCTTCAATTACATTTCCGTTTTCGTTTTTATCAGAAAGCTGATAGACCTCCTCCCAGCTTCCCACGTCGCTCCATGAAAACTTTCCTTTAGTAAGGTAAACCTTCTTGGATTTTTCCATGATTCCATAATCGATAGAAATGCTGCGGACTTTGCCATAAACATTTGTCAGTGTTGTTTCAAAGGAATCGGTACCCAAATCGTTTCTTATCTCTTCAAGTCCTTCATATAAGTCAGGTAAAAATATTTTAATTTGATCGAGGATTGAATCGGCACGCCAGATAAACATACCGCTGTTCCAAAGAAAATCGCCGCTTTCAAGAAATCTTACCGCAGTTGCGTAATTAGGTTTTTCGGCAAAGGTATAAACTTTGTAAATGTTATCGGTTACCAGCCGCTCATCAATTTGGATATATCCGTAACCGGTTTCGGGACGTGTTGGGGTTATTCCTATTGTTACTAAACCGCCGGATTCATAAGCAAAATTTGCCGCATTCCTAAGTGTGCCTTGAAATTCTTCTATATCTTTTATTATGTGGTCGGCAGGTAAGGTAATTAAAACGGCATCCTTCGACTTTTGGCTAATTATTATTGAAGCCAATCCAATACATGGCGCCGTGTTTCTGCCGAACGGTTCTTCTATTATGTTTTCCCGGGGGATTTGAGGAAGCTGCTTAACAATTTCCGGTTTTTGAATTCTATTAGTTATAACGTAAATGTTATTTGTATCCACTATGCCGTTTAGTCTATCCGCCGTTTCCTGAATCATCGTACTGCTGCCGAAAATTTTTAATAGTTGTTTAGGAGTGCTTTTTTTGCTTCTTGGCCAAAATCGTGAACCGACACCGCCTGCCATAATTACAGCATATAAATCCATAGCTTAAAATTCCTTTACTTTAAGAGGTTGTATTTTTTTTCCGAATTCTTCCGCCCTGTTAAGATAGTTTGTAATATCTACTTCCTTTCCCCGAACCACTGCAACGATAACAATCAAACAAGCTCTGATGGCTTCGATAACTTCTCTTCCGGGCATCAAATCTCTGGTATTTATTAATAAGAGAGCTTTTGCAATTATGCGATGCATATTAGCTATGATATCAAAGCCAATTTTTGCTGAGGCTTCGCCGTTTTCTTTCATCGTCATGGCGAATTCCAACAGTTCATCAACGTTAAATTCAGCTTTGCCTAACTGCTTTAAAAATGAATCGAGCGGTTTAATGGGTTTTAAAATTGCTTCTTCATAATTCTGGAAAAATAAATCTTCGTCAACTTTATCTTCCTCCAGAATTAATTTTTCCTTTATTATATCGCTTTCGGATTTTTCGAATACATCGGCATCGCTTTTGCGTTTGGATAAATCGACACTTATTCCCTTTTCTTGCTCTGTTTTCGGTACAGACCGTGATGCAGCAGTTTTGTCGATCGGTAAATTGTGTTCTCTTATTTTTTCAACCGCCTGTTTGAAGGAAGCGGGGCTTAGCACATCCAGCATGTTGCTTAAATCTTTTATCAGTAGTTGGCTGTGTTCTTTAAGTTTATCAGAGAGTTTAAATATATCTACCTGGCTATTGGTAAGATAATTATAAATTTCATTCAATCGGATTGCAAACTTGGAAAACTCGGTAATTTTTTTCATTCTTTGAATATCGTTTTCCAAATTGGGTGAAGAGTTAATCGCTTCTCTTAATAGCGCCACCACTTCAATCTTTTGAGTATTTAAACGAAGATTATTCGCTGCTACACTAATACTTTGAATAATATATTGTTTAACTAAATCCATTAATTTTTATAAACCCTCGTAACACGGCTGCTGATGCCGCACGTAATTTCATACGGAATTGTACCTAAAGCTTTGCTTAAATCCCAGGCGTCGATTTTAAAATTCTTATATTTTCCGAGAAGTGTTACTCTATCGCCAATCCCAATATCATCGTCTCCGATTTCGAACATTATTCTATCCATGGTTACTCTGCCAATCTGATTATAAATTTTTCCCTTTATGATTGCCCGCGCTTTATTTGTAAGCGCACGGTTAAAACCATCGGCATAACCGATTGGAACTGCAGCAACTTTGATTTTCTTCTTTGGTCTGTAGAGCAGTCCGTAACTAACTCCTTCATCCGGATATACATATTTTACCGCGTTTACAACAGAATACAAACTCATTACCGGATAGAGATGAATTGATTCTGTAGTTTCGAGCGAAGGATAATATCCATAAAGACTGATACCCGGGCGCACAATGTCTAAATATGAATCCGGCATATCGAGAATTGCTCCGCTGTTGGCTGCGTGTGCATGCCCGAACGAAATTTTATTTCTTTTCAATTTTTCTAGAAGCTGTTTAAATCTTTTTAGCTGTTTATTTGCAAAACTTTTATCTCGTTCATCAGATGTTGCAAAATGCGTATAGACTCCGTCAATAGAAAAATTTTTGTTTCCGCTTAATTTTTTTATGAAATCAAAGGCTTCATCGTACCTAACTCCTAATCTGTTCATTCCTGTATCGACCTTAACGTGAACCTTCATTGGTTTGATTAACTTGCTTGCTTCCTTATGATTTCTAATCGCATACCGAAGCATGTTTAGATGTGCATCTGTAAAGACAGTAGGAATTAAATTATTCTTAAATAAGAGATTTAACTCGCCGGATGTAAAGGGTTCAAAAACCAATATCGGGGTTCTCCTATCATATTTTCGCAGTTCATCTGCTTCTTGCGAAAGTGCTACTGCATAATATTCAGGCTTCAGTTTATTTAGAGAGTTTAATTTTCTTACTATTTCCTTTAAGCCATGTCCGTATGCATTTGCTTTAACTACAGCCATGACTTTAGATTTCTTCACTTTCCTTCTAATATTAAGATAGTTTTTTTTTAGATTAGAAAGATTGATAACAGCAAAAGTAGGACGCATTAGAATTCTGTTTATTTTGTGTGAAAATATAATTTTTATTGAAGTTATAATCAATTAAACGAATTTTGTTAGGACTTAGAATATCGAAAAATTTTCTATCTAAAATAAGGTTTTTCAAAGCTTAAACTTCAAAAAAGATGTTCTTGTAACTAACTTAATATTCAATTTTTAATAATACCTTGCAGTAAGTGAAAAATTATTTCAATCAACTCTAATTCCTTATTAATTCTTCGTTATTCTTTGTGAAGTATTCAAAAATTCTTTTTGATTAATTTCTGCATTGCGGCAATTTTCGCTTCCCATTCTCTTTTATGAGAAGTCCGGTAAACGAAACCTTCTTAATAATGAAAATCTCAGCAATACTCAATCCCTGATAAACAGATAAAAACAAAATTTTTCTTAGTCTGTTGGTGGCACTATACTTGTTTTGTTAGTTCATCTCAATAGTATCGGGGGCAGCAAATAAAGCGTATAGTAGTTTATTAATTTCTTTTATCTTGACATTACTTTAATGTTGTTTTAATTTTTAGACAAAATTTTTTTGAGTGAATGCTAACAGAATTCGGTAAAATATTAATCTTTATCTTAATAGCAATTCTATTTGTAATTGTTGTTTTGATGTTTGCAAAGATAATACGACCTGCCCGTCCGACCCACGAAAAGTTACTAACTTACGAGTGCGGTGAAAATCCGGAAGGTTCGCCGTGGGTAAAATTTAACATCCGTTTTTATGTGGTAGCGTTGATATTTCTAATTTTCGATGTAGAAATAGTGCTACTTATCCCTTGGGTTTTAGTATATAAAGAATTCGGTATGGGCGGCTATATTGTCGGCGCAATCTTTTTATTTCTGCTGGGCTTGGGAATGGCATACGAATGGCGCAAAGGGGATCTGGAGTGGGTGCGACCAAAAATTACTCCTCCCATATTAAAAAAAGAATCTGAAACTGAAATTTACACTGAAACTGCAGTTTAATTATGGGATTACTGGACAAGCAATTTTCAGACGACAATATCATTATTACCTCAGCAGATGACCTTCTGAATTGGGCTCGCTTATCTTCGTTATGGCAGGTTGGATTTGGCTTAGCCTGCTGTGCTATCGAGATGATGGCAACTTCAGCCTCTCACTATGATTTAGACCGTTTTGGAGTAATGCCCCGCCCTTCTCCAAGGCAATCGGACGTAATAATCATTTCCGGTACAGTAACACTTAAAATGGCTATTCGCATTAAAAGATTATATGAACAAATGCCCGATCCCAAATATGTAATTTCGATGGGAAGCTGCTCTAACTGCGGAGGTCCATACTGGGAACATGGTTATCATGTATTGAAAGGTGTTGATAGGGTCGTTCCGGTAGATGTGTATGTCCCCGGCTGTCCTCCTCGCCCCGAAGCACTCCTTGAAGGTGTATTAAAGCTGCAAGAAAAAATCCGGAATGAATCCCTGGTGAAGAAAACCGCATGAAAACACCCGAAGAAATTTTTAATTCACTAAAAGAAAAGTTCGATGACAAGATAATTGAGTTCGTTTCAAACCTGCCCGTTGAATCCTTCATAAAAGTTGCTCCTCTCTCTCTTGATGAAATTGCACTTTATCTGAAAGACCAAATCGGTTTCGAGTTTGACAGCTTGATGAATCTTTCCGGTATTGACGATGCGAGCGGCGAAAAGGTCCAGAATGAAGACGGCAGCACGAGTATTGTGGGCGGAACCCTTAGCGTTTTCTATCATTTAGAATCAACTAAGCTGAGACATAAAGTTGTTCTATGCACTTCTGCACCAAGAGAGAAACCGGAAGTTACTTCTGTTGAAAAAGTATGGAAGCATGCCGATTGGCAGGAACGCGAGGCTTATGATATGTTCGGGATTATTTTTCTCGGTCATTCTGATTTAAGAAGAATTTTAATGCCTTATGATTGGGAGGCAGGTTATCCGCTTAGAAAGGATTATAAGAATCCTGAATTTTATAAGGGAATGAAAGTACCGTATTAAGAAATGACAAATAACAAATAACAAATAACAAATAATATTCAATAATCAATAATCAATATTCAATCGAGTGAAGAATTCTAAATAACAGAAATAACAAATGACAATTACCAAATAACAAATGCACAGCATGCTTTGCATAATATTCAATAATCAATAATCAATATTCAAACATCAGATATATTAAAGAACGAAAATTAAATCACAAATAATATTTAAAAATCAATAATCAAAATTCAAGCGAGTGAAGAATTCTAAATAACAGAAATAACAAATGACAATTACCAAATAACAAATGCACAGCATGCTTTGCATAATATTCAATAATCAATGATCAATATTCAATCGAGTGAAGAATTCTGAATAACAGAAATAACAAATACCAAATAATATTCAATAATCAAAATTCAATCGAGTGAAGAATTCTGAATGACAGAAATAACAAATGACAAATACCAAATAACAAATGCACAGCATGCTTTGCATAATATTCAATAATCAATAATCAAAATTCAAACATCAGATATATTAAAAAACGAAAATTAAATACCAAATAATATTCAATAATCAATAATCAAAATTCAATCGAGTGAAGAATTCTAAATAATATTAAATGAATAATGGTCAAAAATCAAACAAGTATGATTTGGAAGAAAGAACATTTCAGTTTGCAAAGAGTGTTTGTCTTTATGTGAAAACCTTGAAAAGAACAGATTCGAATATTGAATATTCAAGACAGGTTATTAAATCATCAAGCTCAGTTGGAGCGAATTATATTGAAGCAAACGAGGCATTGAGCAAAAAAGACTTTAAGATGAGAATAAAAATTTCAAGAAAAGAAGCTAAAGAATCTGCTTACTTTTTAAGATTGATTGTTGAAACCAATGAACAAGAATATCAACATAAAGGATTAGAATTAATGAACGAGGCAGTTGAGCTTAAAAAGATATTCTCTGCAATTTTATTAAAATCGGAGTGATGTTTGTTAACTGAATTTTCTATTTTGAATTTTATTTGCGATTTATCTTTTGAGTCTTGGAATTTATTTGCGATTTGTCTTTTGTGATTTGGAATTAATTAGTGTCGTTTCGTGTAATCTTTGAAAATTAGTATTTGTGATTTGAATTTTATTTGTGTTTTGTCTTTTGTGATTTGAATTTTATTTGTGATTTGTCTTTTGTGATTTGGAATTTTATTTGCGATTTGTCTTTTGTGATTTGAAATTTATTTGCGATTTGTTTTTTGAACATTGAAATTTATTTGTGTTTTGTCTTTTGTGATTTGAATTTTATTTGTGTTTTGTCTTTTGTGATTTGAATTTTATTTGTGATTTGTCTTTTGTGATTTGGAATTTAAAATCGGAATATTGACTGAACAAATTTAAACGATGGAAATAACAGCCAGTGATTAAAACCGAAGAAATGATATTGAACATGGGTCCGCAGCATCCCTCCACGCACGGTGTGTTACGGCTTGAACTTCAGCTCGAAGGTGAAATAATCACCGGAGTTCGTCCTCATATCGGATACCTTCACCGTTGTTTTGAGAAGCATGCCGAAGCAATGACATACCCGCAAGTAATTCCATATACAGATCGGATGGATTATTTAGCTTCGATGTATAATGAAATCGGTTACGCAATTGCAATTGAAAAATTATGCGGTATCGAAGTGCCTGAACGCGTTGAGTACATCCGGGTTATAATGGGCGAATTACAGCGGATTGCTTCTCATCTCGTAGCCCTCGGGACTTATGGATTAGATATCGGTGCATTTACTCCTTTTCTTTACTGCTTTAGGGATAGGGAGAAAATTCTCAGTCTATTTGAGATTACCTGCGGTGCTAGGCTGTTATATAACTATATCTGGATTGGCGGTTTATCACACGACCTTCCCCCGGATTTTATAAGGCTAACAAAGGAATTCATAAAATACTTTAGACCGAACATAAAAGAGTTGAATGATTTGTTGAGCTACAACAAAATTTTTATTGAACGCTTAGCTAACGTTGGAATTCTTCCTTTGGAAACTGCAATCAACTACGGCATTACAGGACCTAATCTTCGCGCCAGCGGATTAAAGTGGGACTTACGAAAAGACGATCCGTATTCAGTATATCATAAATTCGATTTCGACATACCTATTGGAAAAGGTTGGTTCGGCACCGTTGGCGACTGCTGGGATAGATATTATGTCAGAATTCTTGAAATGCAAGAAAGCTTAAAAATTATAGAACAAGCCATAGAGCAATTGCCTGAAGGAGATGTTACGGCTGCTATACCAAAGCGAGTTAAACCACCGGTTGGACAAATTTATCAGCGTGTAGAAAATCCACGCGGTGAACTCGGATACTTTATTATCAGTGACGGCAGTGTAAATCCCAAACGAGTAAAAGTGCGGGCTCCTTCCTTTGTTAATCTTGCCGTAATGGGCGAATTATGTAAAGGTCACATGGTTGCAGATGTTGTTGCTATCCTTGGAAGTATTGATATCGTTTTAGGGGAGATTGATCGATGATATACGATTACCTCTTTAAGATTACAGGCAGTGAAATTATTTCGGGAGTTATTCAAAGCCTCCTTCCGCTTCTATTCTTTATTTTACCTTTTGCACTTTTTGCCGTTTGGCTTGAAAGAAAAGTATCAGCACATATGCAGGACAGACTCGGTCCGATGAGAGTAGGCTATCATGGCGCACTTCAAACAATTGCAGATATTATTAAGCTGATTCAGAAAGAAGATATCGTACCCAAAGAAACAGACAAGCCATTATTTAATATTGCGCCCGTGTTGGTTTTTGCAGGCAGTTATGCGGCATTTGCAGCTATACCCTTCTCAAGTGTTTTCATAGGTTCTACTATAGACCTAGGGCTTTTATTTATAATAGCAGTTTCTGGACTTGTAGTAGCAGGAATATTAATGGCTGGCTGGGCTTCTAATAATAAATATTCTTTGTTAGGAGCAATGAGATCTGCCGCTCAAATAATCAGTTACGAAATACCAACTATACTTGTAATTCTCTCTATCGTAATGATTACCGGTACTTTAAATCTGCATACACTCAGCGAGATGCAAACGGCTTACTTTTGGAATTGGATGATCTTCGGTGGACCCGGTTCGGGTTTAGATAAAATCATATTTATCCCTTTAATGCTGTTAGCATTTTTAATAATTTATTTAAGCACATTAGCCGAAGTAAATAGAACTCCTTTCGATATACCCGAAGCTGAGTCGGAACTTGTAGCAGGCTACCACACCGAGTATTCAGGTATGAAATTTGCAATGTTCTTTCTTGCCGAATATGCAAACATGTTTGCTGTATCGGCAATTGTTTCAGCTTTGTTTTTTGGCGGTTATCAATCTCCATTTGGGTATATAGGAAATTATATTGGATTGCAATGGTTGGTACCTATCGAACAATTTTTCTGGTTCACCGCCAAAGGTGTTTTCTTTGTATTTGTTCAAATGTGGTTAAGATGGACACTGCCGAGATTGAGAGTAGATCAACTAATGGCTGTATGCTGGAAGTATTTAATTCCGCTTTCGTTTGTTAACCTAATAATAATTGGATTAATAACGGTTTTATGAAATTAGCCCCCACAAATATAGCCATAGTATTTTCCCTACTAGCTTCATATAATTATTCCCAATGGAGTAATGATCCGGATGTAAATTTAAGACTTACAAACTGGGGAGATTGGCCTATAAGTGCTGTTGAGGACGGTAAAGGCGGCGCTTTTATAAGCACAAGTTTTAACGCTCCTCTTGACCATGAGCCCTGGGCTGCTAAATATCCTAATCTTCTTTGGATTGATAAGTATGGGCATCATAATCTTGATACTGCCCGTGTATTGGGTGGGCATGGTGAAAAGTATAGAGATTTGAAACTAATGAAGGATGGCACCGGCAACTACATTGCCGTTTTCGTTGACCAGGTGTTTTTATATTACATAGAAAACTATGCCCATTACAGAGATAGAATAATAATACAAAAGTTTGATTCTCTTGGTAATAAATTGTGGGGAGACGGAGTTTATATTTCTACCGACACTTCAAATGCTGTAGCACATACTTTATTCGAAACAGCCATTGATGGGAAAGGAGGCTGCTTTATTTATTATGAAGCATGGGACAGTGTATTTCGAGGCGATAAGGGAAAAAGATTAGTACAGCATATATCACCTGATGGGCAAAGATTATGGGGGGATACAGGGATTACCTTGTATGAGGGAAGAATCTCCTGGAATATTTTTGCCAACAATATATTATTTGATGGTAATGATGGGATAATAACTTTTTATCAAAATACATACTTGATAAACTTAGATTATGAGGGAAATATTCTTTGGAAGTTGCCTCCTAAAGTTCAACCAAATGACCATTATAAAATGACTTTGATAAACAAAAATGAATTCGCTTTTTTTCGTTTTGAATATGAGCCTCCTCTTGAGAAAATGTTATTTGATAAGATTTCATTACAAGGTATCTACATAGACAGTGCTATAACTTTAAGTGAGAATATTGATGGAAGGTATATAAAAAATATATCTATAATAGGAGATAAAATCTTTTTGCAATCGTATGTGAGGACTCTCTCCTCAATTTTTATAAATTATATAGAAAAATTTGATTCTGATGGGAACAGCTATTTCGGTAATAAAGGAATTCTAGTATTAGATACATTGGGCTCAATTGCGAAAATGTTTAATACGGATTCTTCAATTGTTGTTGTTACACATCATTATGCTCAAGCTATTGATTTTGAGGGAAATAACCTGTGGGAGCCAAAAATTCTTCAATATACTAAACGCTTCATGGGATATAATGATGTTGTTTCCGATGGTAATGGCGGTTTCATCGCCTGCTGGCTGGAAAATTTAGATGGTGTTTGGGGACAGCAGGTAAGTGCACAAGGCAAACTTGGTGAGGTAGTAACAAATATTATCGATACACAAAAAGATATTTTACCCGGCAATTATATTCTTGGTCAAAATTATCCCAATCCCTTCAATCCTTCGACTACTATCACTTATTCGCTGCCTGTGGAAGGATATATAGAGTTAAAAATCTTCGATATTCTGGGGAGAGAAATAGCCGTGCTAGAGAAAGGAGAAAAAAATGTAGGTACATATAATATAGTATTTGACACAAAGGATTATCAATCCCTCTTGCCGAGCGGCGTTTATTTTTACACTCTGCTTGTCAAAGACCAATTCTCTCATTTACTCACCTATAAATTCACAAAAAAAATGTTGTTATTAAAATGAAAGAATATTTGTTAAACGGTTGGAATGGTTTGCTGACAGTCTTTATCGGAATGAAGGTAACTTTCAAACATTTGTTTGTTCCCGCTGTAACAATTCAATATCCTGATGTAAAGCCGGAGCTGCCTGACAGAGAAAGAAACCGTCTTTATGTAAATATGGATGATTGCATTGGCTGCGATCAATGTGCCCGTGCATGTCCGGTTGATTGTATTGAAATTGAAACCGTAAAATCTCTTCCTACAGAAGACCTTGGTAAAACTTCGAATGGTAAACGTAAAGTGCTTTGGGTTACTCAATTCGATATCGACCTTGCAAAATGCTGTTATTGCCAATTGTGTGTATTCCCCTGCCCTACTGAATGTATTTATATGACGGATGTATATGAATTTTCTGAGTTCGAGAGAGATAAGCTGAATTACAGTTACGTTACTTTAACTCCCGAAGAGATAGAAGAAAAAAAGATTAACTTTGCAAAATTTGAAGCTGAAAAAGCAGCTCAAAAAGCAGCAGCCGCCAAATCCGCTCCGGCAAAAGTAAATCCGGCAACATCACCTTCCGGAACAAAAGAATCTGGAAATAAAGAACAACAAGATAAAGAGAAGAAAGAGTAAGCATGAATATTTATGATGCTATATTTTATTTATTCGCTGTTGTAACCGGTTTGTCGGCTTTTTTTGTTGTTACTACACGTAATATTGTTTATGCGGCTTTCTTCTTGTTATTTACCTTTTTCGGAGTTGCAGGAATATATGTTCTTCTCGGCGCCGATTTTATAGCCATTGTTCAGCTAATTATTTATGTAGGAGGAATTCTTATCCTGCTCTTATTCGGTGTTATGCTTACTAATAAGATTACAAGCGTTCAAATTAAAACCGGAACGTTACAAATAGTGCCTGCTGCTGTCGGGGTGGGGTTATTCGCCGGATTTTTAATTGCTGTTTTAACCTATACAGAGTGGAAAACGGTTGATACAGCTTTACCTCTTACTACTACAGAATTTTTAGGTGTAATGCTTTTACAGGAATACTTAGTTGTATTTGAGCTGTTAGGAATACTTCTTTTAATTGCGTTGATTGGTGCAGCATCGATTGCGAGAAGATGAAAGAGTGAATGGATGCATAGTTGTCCGAAGGATTCTCTGAAAATGAATGGATGAATGTATGTTTGTTTATATGATGAATCATTAATATAATTTAATAAAGGGAATTATGATTCAAGTTGGGTTAAATCATTTTTTAGTGCTTAGTGCGGTACTCTTTTCTCTGGGTATATTTGGTATAGTTACCCGCAAGAATGCTGTAATGGTACTAATGGGCATAGAGCTGATATTAAATGCCGCAAACATTAATTTTATTGCATTTGCTAAATACGGAAACTTTGGCTATCAGGGTCAATTGATTGCACTATTCGTAATCGTTTTAGCCGCTGCCGAAGCCGCAATTGCATTAGCAATCGTACTGAATATTTATAAAACTTTCTCAACAGTTAATGTTGATGAAATTGATACTTTAAAAGAATAATAAATTATGCAAGATTCGTTACTAATAAAGTTAGCCGTTGTAATTCTATTCCTTCCGTTAATCGGATTTATCGTTACCGTCTTCTTCGGAAAGAGCGTTAAGAAAGTTTATGTATTTGAAAATCTTGTATTAATAGCTTCTTTCATTTTAGCTTCTATTCTACTTTACGGAAAATTAAATTATTATATCGATACCGATCTCTTCTCCGAATTCGAATGGATTAATTTAGGCGAGGTACCTCTCCTGGGTCTAATCAGCATTAAGCTCGGGTTAATGCTCGATAACGTTGCAGCAATAATGATTTGGACTGTAATGCTTATCAGCCTGGTGGTTCATATCTTCTCAATCGATTATATGAAAGGAGACATCAGATACAACCATTACTTTGCATACTTAGGTCTATTTACTTTTTCGATGAGCGGTATTGTATTAACCCATAACATTTTAATGATGTACATTTTCTGGGAGCTGGTCGGTCTTTCTTCATATCTTTTGATCGGATTCTGGTTCGAAAAAAAATCTGCTTCGGATGCTGCTAAAAAAGCTTTTATCGTAAATAGAATCGGAGATATAGGAATGTTCATAGGGATTCTCCTTCTCTTCATTACATATCAAACCTTTTCTTTTGATTCGATTTTTATTCAGTTAGCCGACGGCAAGCTGCCATTTAATAGTGAGTTTTGGTTAACTGCAACAGGGCTGCTTATCTTTTGCGGTGCAATCGGTAAATCGGCACAGTTCCCGCTGCATGTCTGGCTCCCGGATGCAATGGAAGGTCCCACTCCTGTAAGTGCTTTAATACATGCAGCTACTATGGTGGCAGCCGGAGTATATCTTGTAGTACGAGTTTTTGGAATGTTGACGGGAGATGCACTTTTAATTATCGCTGTCTTTGGTGCTCTATCTGCTCTTATTCCTGCAACTATTGCGTTAACACAAAACGATATTAAGAAAGTGTTAGCCTATTCAACGGTAAGTCAGCTTGGCTATATGATAATGGCTTTAGGTGTTGGTGCTTATACCTTCGCATTTTTCCACCTGATTACACACGCATTTTTCAAAGCATGTTTGTTCCTTGGCTCCGGTTCTGTTATCCATAACATGCACCATGAACAAGATATAACTCGAATGGGCGGCTTAAGAAAGAAAATGCCTCTGACGTATGCAGCTTTCCTAATATCTTCACTTGCTATTTCAGGTGTTCCGCTTACATCAGGTTTTTTAAGTAAAGATGGAATATTAGCCGGTACTTATGCATTCGCTTCGTTAACCGGGCATTGGTTGTTCCCGCTTGTAGGATTTTTCGTCGCAATGCTGACTGCCTTTTACATGTTCAGATTAATAATTCTTACATTCCACGGTGAACCGTATGATAAAGAAAAATATGAACATGCACATGAATCGAAGTTCGCTATGGCAATGCCCTTAGTAGTGCTTTCGATTTTGTCGATCTTTTTCTGGTATACTCCCAATCCAATAGATCCCGGTGAAGGATGGGTTTTATCGAAATGGATAAAAACTCCGGAGATTTTCACTCCGGTTGAAACACGTTATGATTTCATGAAACCGGATGAAAATGCAGCCGTGGATCATTCTTCAGCGGTGGTCTACTCATCTTCATATACGGAAGCAATGCATAATGCCCATTACCCTGCTATGTTTTTATCTCTGATTGTTGCCGGTTTGGGAATTCTGCTTGCTTTTCTTTTTTATCAATGGAAACGAATCGACCCGGATAAATTGGCAAATAAATTTAAACCGCTCTATAATCTCTCATATAACAAATGGTATTTCGATGAGATTTATGATGCAACTTTCGTAGCGGGAACTTTAATGCTTAGCAAATTTCTCGGCTGGTTCGATTTAAAAGTTATCGACGGAATTGTAGACGGTTCAGCGGCTGTTACAAAAGGATTTTCTAAGTTCAGCGGAATGTTTGATAACATCGTGGTTGATGGACTTGTAAACTTCATAGCAATCTTAAGCGGATTTGTTGGGCTTATCTTCAGAAAAATGCAAACCGGCAAGGTTCAAACTTATATCGTAATGGTAATTTTTGGTTTAGTGATATTGTTATTTCTATTTAAGTCATTTTAAAATTGAAATTCTTAGGTAAGTGAAATGGAATACTTTCCGATTTTATCGTTAATTACTTTTCTTCCAATAATTGGGATGGCGATAATATTATTCATCCCGAAAACACAAACTCTAATAATCAAAAGTTTAACGCTGCTCGTTACAGGAATTCAGGTAATATTAGCGTGCTTTATTCTTTACTATTACGATTATACGCTCGGAGGAATAAACGACCCGGCATCTTTTCAGTTCATCGAAAAATTTAGATGGATTGAAATAAGCGGCATTTCATGGATTGGTACAATTAAGATTGACTACTTCATGGGCATTGATGGACTAAGTGTTCCGATGGTTTTGCTTACGGCAATTATTACTTTCATCGCTACATTATCATCCTGGACTATCGATCGTTCCGTTAAAGGTTACTTTGTAATGTTTCTGCTTTTAGATACGGGTATGATGGGAGTTTTTGTTGCTCTCGATTTCTTTCTGTTCTATATCTTTTGGGAATTAATGCTGCTGCCAATGTATTTCTTAATCGGCATTTGGGGCGGTCCCCGAAGAGAATATGCTGCAATTAAATTCTTTCTTTACACTTTATTGGGCAGTGTTTTCATTCTCATTGTAATGATTGGATTATACTTCAGTGCTCAGGAAACTCTTCAGGATGGAACAAAAGTTTTCACCTTTAACTTGTTAGCCTTAATGGACACCGGCAATTATTTAACTACGGGAATCCTCTCCCCGCTGAACCCACTTAACCTGCGCTTAATAGCTTACATTGCATTATTCGCAGGCTTTGCTATTAAAATTCCGATGTTCCCGTTCCATACATGGCTTCCCGATGCACACGTTGAAGCACCTACACCAATCAGTGTTATTCTTGCAGGAATATTATTAAAGATGGGAACTTACGGCATCTTGAGAATATCGTATCCTGTATTCCCCGACATAACTCATCAGCTTGTTTGGTATATAGCACTCTTCGGCATGATCAACATCATTTATGGTGCTTTATGCGCAATGGCTCAAAAAGATTTCAAAAAATTAATTGCATATTCTTCCGTTTCTCACATGGGATTTGTGCTGCTGGGGATGGCTTCGCTTAATACTATGGGTATATCAGGTGCTATTCTGCAAATGTTCAACCATGGAACAATAACAGCAATGCTCTTTCTTTTGGTCGGAGTAATTTACGATAGAACGCATACACGCGGGCTTGACGACTTTGGAGGTTTAGCCATTCAGATGCCTGCTTATACCGGCTTTACTATGGTCGCTTTCTTTGCTGCTATTGGTTTACCCGGTTTAAGCGGATTTATATCCGAAGCATTTGTTTTTCTTGGTGCCTTCGGTGTTGAAACAATCAGAACTTTAACTATTATTTCTACTCTCGGTATTCTTTTAGGTGCAGGCTATATGTTGTGGACAATGCAGCGGGTTTACCTGGGATCACTAAATGAAAAGTGGAGCAATCTTAAAGATCTTGACATACGCGAGTATTTGATGTTAGCTCCATTAAGCTTAATAATTATTTTCCTTGGAGTTTATCCTTCAGCCATGCTCGATTTAATGACCACATCGGTTAATTCCATGGTTAAATTTATGATCGATTCAAAGGCAATATTTAGTTCAATAACCGGATTCTAACACTCATATATTTAAGAATTGAATAGTGGAACTATCTATAAATTACATACTTAACGAACTTAATTTTATCAAACCTGAGCTTGTAATTTCGATTTCAATTGTGCTCATCGTATTTACAGATTTGATATTCGATAAAAGGAAGCAGATTCTGCCGGTAATAAGTTTGATAAGCCTGCTTATAACAGGTTATTTCGTTATTGAACAATTTGGAATGAATACATTTGCTATTGCTCCGGCTGGTTCAAAAGGAATGTTAGCCGTGGACCCCTTTGGAGCATTTTTTAAGATGGTTGTATTGTTCGCTTCATTCATTATAATATTATTTTCAATTAACTCTTCGGAAATCAAGTTATCCTCAGATAGACACGGGGAATATTACACATTAATATTCGGAATGATACTCGGAATGCTATTTGTAATTTCTGCTGCAGATCTGATTTTGATTTACATCTCTCTCGAATTACTATCACTCTCGTCTTATGTTCTTGCCGGATTTACAAAGCAATCATTGCGAAACAGTGAAGCCTCACTTAAGTACTTGATTTATGGAGGCGTTTCCTCCGGTATAATGCTCTTTGGTATTTCGATAATTTATGGAATTACAGGCAGCACAAATTTATATGAAATTAACTCGCTTATTCAGGCACCGCAGCTTCCGAATATTACATTTATTTTAGCATCGATACTGATCTTTACCGGCATAGGATTTAAAATTTCAGCAGCACCATTTCATTTCTGGACGCCCGATGTTTATGAAGGTGCTCCGATTCCTATTACAGCATACCTTTCTATTGCCAGTAAAGCTGCGGGCTTTGCTCTTTTAATTCGATTTGTTAAGGTTACATTTATTCAATCCATCAACACCGAAGGATATTGGCAGCTTCTGAACATAATCGATTGGAAAACTTTTGTTGTTCTTATCTCAATCTTATCGATGACGCTGGGTAATTTCGCTGCACTCTGGCAGAACAATCTTAAAAGACTTCTTGCCTATTCAAGTATTGCTCATGCAGGATATTTACTCTTAGGTCTTGCAGTTCTATCCAACCAAGGTCTGCTTGCTATAATAATTTATTTTGCAATTTACGCATTCATGAATTTAGGAGCTTTTCTTATTGTAATGCTAATAGCAAATAAAACCGGCAGCGAAGATATGGATGACTACAACGGTTTAGGATTTACTTCTCCTTTGCTTAGTGTTTCTTTAGCTATCTTTTTTATTTCGCTTACCGGCTTACCACCTACCGCCGGCTTTATTGCTAAGCTTTATCTATTCATTGCTTTAATAGATGCGGAGATGATAACTGTTGCGGTTATTGCGCTGCTTAATACAGTTGTATCGTTATACTATTATGTGCGTGTGCTTAAACATCTTTATCTCGTAAAAGCAGAACCGGATACGCCGATAATTGGTGTTTCGGCATTAAATACGGTTCTGATTCTCATGTTACTCATCCCTACACTCGTGTTCGGAATTTATTTTACACCAATCGTAGATTTTGCCAAAGTTTCAGTCTCATTGCTTGGCTTTTAGTTGCATCACAAATCTTAGGTTGATTTTAGAAGCATATTTACTTAGTTTTATATCAGACTATTTCAGTCCTATTTCATGTTAAAATTATCTAAAAAGACCGAATACGCGCTTATGGCTGTAAAATATATTGCCATGAACAATGGAGGGAATTGTATTACAGCTAAAGAGATCTCGAGCGGCTATAAAATTTCTTTTGAATTAGTTTCAAAGATTTTACAGCAGCTAACTAAATTTAATCTTGTTCAATCCTTTCAAGGAGTTAAAGGAGGTTATACGCTAACGCGTTCACCGAATGAAATTACTCTAATTGAAATAATAAAAGCTATTGAACCAAATTACTATATAACCGATTGCATGGGTGATACCGGTTCGGTTAACGATTGTGAGCATTTTGACTGCTGTATGATCCGCAGTCCTTTAATGAAAGTTCAAAAACAAATTGAAAGTATTTTTAAACAAACCACGATAAATGAAATAATTTAAACGGCTATGAAATTTCCGATTTATCTTGACAATCACTCTACAACACCGGTTGACCCCGAAGTAATGGATGCAATGCTTCCTTACTTTACGGAGAAATTCGGTAATGCAGCGAGTAAAAATCACGTTTTCGGATGGGAAGCCGAAAGCGCAGTTGAACATGCACGAAAACAAATAGCTGATATTATTGGTGCTGAATCAAGCGAGATTTATTTCACAAGCGGTGCAACCGAATCGATAAATCTCGCACACTTTGGCATTGCTCAAAGCTATAGTAATAAAGGAAAACGAATCATAACCTCTGCAACTGAGCATAGTGCTGTGCTCGATTCATTAAGATATTTAGAAAAAAATGGATTTGAAATCATTTATCTTCCTGTTGATCAATCGGGAAGAATAGATTTTAATCAACTATCCGATAGCATTAATCAGAATACTATCTTAGTTTCTATAATGACCGCAAATAATGAAATCGGAACGATAAATAATGTTACGGAGATTAGTAAAATTTGTGCCGATAAAAATGTTTTTTTTCATACTGACGCCGCTCAAGCATTAGGAAAGATTGAATTCGATGTAAAGAAAATAAAGCCTGCTCTCGCTTCTTTTTCTGCTCACAAACTATACGGTCCAAAAGGAATCGGCGCAATCTATATAAGAAAAGATGAACCGCCTATTCGCTTAACACCGTTACTTTTAGGCGGAGGTCATGAAAAAAATATCCGTTCTGGAACTTTAAATGTTCCAGGAATAGTTGGCTTCGGGAAAGCTGTAGAAATCTGTTCAAAAATTTTTAAGGACGAATCTCATCGTATTTCTAGGTTACGGGATAAGCTGTATAATTCTCTTATTTCCTTTCTTGATAACGTCCATCTAAATGGTAAGATAGAAAATAGATTACCCGGCAATCTAAACATTAGTTTTGAGGGCGTTACCGCTGAATCACTTATAATGGAAATGAGAGAGTTAGCTGTTTCTACCGGTGCCGCTTGCACCACGGCAAGCTTGAAGCCGAGCCATGTCTTAAAAGCAATTGGAGTTCCGGACAATTTGGCTAAATCTTCAATTCGTTTTGGAATAGGACGTTTCAATTCGGAGGAAGAAATAGATTATGCAATTAAAAAAATAATTGAGTCGGTTACTAAACTGCGGAGTCTTTCGCCGTCGTGGACTTTAAGAGAAGAACATAATTTTAATTAGAGGGAGAGTAATATTTATGTCAAATAATCAAATCAAAAAATATCAAGAGATGCTTAACAGCGACTATAAGACTTTATTGAATTATTTAAAAGCCAAATATCCGTTGTTCCATAACTCAAATTTTTTCTTCAGAGATTTTCAGTACGGTTTAAGAAGATTTCTTGAGAAGAAAGAAATAGAAGTATCGT
Organism: Ignavibacteriales bacterium; assembly: GCA_020061465.1. Classification (GTDB taxonomy): domain Bacteria; phylum Bacteroidota; class Ignavibacteria; order Ignavibacteriales; family Ignavibacteriaceae; genus JAGUYG01. The sequence continues at coordinate 20,067 of JAGUYG010000026.1, read as the reverse complement.
ATCAAGATGCTGAAAAGCTTGCACACGAACTTGGAAAAATTTTTGAACAGCAGGGTATTTTTATCAAAGTAAATAATTTAGGCTGGAAGTTAAATTATCCGGAATTTGCAACTACCCAACCTGGCGATCCTTTGTAAATGAATAAAACCAATTATTAAAAAAGAAGAAGGAAAATAAAATGAGCACAACTCAAATTGATTCCGAAATAAAAATAACCGAAAAAGCTGCACGGGAAGTATTAAAAATAATGAAGGAGAATGGCGTGCCCGAATCTTACGGCTTACGCGTGGGAGTAAAAGGCGGCGGTTGTTCCGGTATGACTTACGCTTTAGGTTTTGATGCCGCACCGCGCGAGGGTGATACATTGATTGAAGAATACAATGTGAAATTATTTATCGACGGAAAGAGTTTGTTTTATTTATCGGGTACCGAGCTTGATTTTAGTGATGGCTTAAACGGACGCGGTTTTGTATTCAATAATCCGAATGCAGTAAAAACGTGCGGATGCGGTGAGTCGTTTAACGTATAAAGGGGAATTTTATGAAAAGAAGAAAGTTTCTGTACGCATTAGGAGCGCTGCCGGCAGCAGCCGGTTTAAGTTCCTTATCAAATTCTATGAATATATTTAATAATAACGAAAGGAGTAATAAGATAATGAGTAAATTTGAATTGCCTTCACTTCCATATTCTTATGATGCATTGGAACCATACATCGATAAAATGACGATGGAAATACATCATTCGAAGCATCACAATGCTTATGTAACGAATTTGAATAAAGCAGTTGATGGAACTTCACTCGAAGGAAAAACTTTGGAAGAGCTTTTCAAGGATATTTCTAAACATCCTGTTGCAGTAAGAAATAATGGCGGAGGTCATTATAATCACTCACTTTTCTGGACGCTGATGAAGAAAAACGGCGAGGGCACACCTTCGGGTGAATTGGCTGCAGCAATCAACAGCACTTTCGATTCGTTCGAAAATTTCAAAAAGAAATTTAGTGATGCCGCTGCAGGTCGATTTGGTTCCGGCTGGGCTTGGCTAGTGGTTCAAAATGGAAATCTTCTGGTAACATCAACTCCAAACCAGGATAATCCATTGATGGATGTAGCGGAAGTAAAAGGCATTCCTATTTTAGGACTCGACGTTTGGGAACATGCTTATTATTTGAAATATCAGAACCGACGCCCCGAGTACATTGAAAATTGGTGGAATGTAGTTAATTGGGATGAAGTCGCCGCAAGATTTTCTGCAGTAAAAAAATAAACACGATTGAAATTTTTTATTAAGTAATATCTTCATTTTACAATGAATGATATCCTCAATAAAATTATTGTCCCGCAAAGCAGTGTGTCTCAAGTTCCATTTGTAGTCAAGATTAATGCTGTAGTTTCAAATCTGCTAAAACGGATACTTTATAAGGATACCAATACCCCTCTTCATTCCCTCCTCCAAAAGGAGTCCGGGAATGAGGAGGGAATAACGCTCTATTTTTGAGGTAATAACAGAACACTTGGAACACTTAATTTAGTATTAAAATATTTAACAGAACATTTACAAAAAAATCTCTTCAAAAAAAAAGCTAGCCGTCCCCTTTTGTCTGCCCATCCGAAACGAAGTGAAGGCGGGAGAGGGGCGAGGGGTGTGTCCAACTCTTTGTTGTTTCAAATGAAAACTGCTTGTATAAATTTTGCTATACAACTCCTAGGTTTTAACACATCCCTTCTTCCCTTCTCAAGAAGGGACACTTCGCTTTGTTTAATAAATATTCCTGACTTGTCCAAATTAGTGCGACAGAAGGTTTAACTGGTGAAGAATTTTAGAAGTTTCCACGGATAAAGGAACACGCTTGAGAATAATTTGATTATTAATCTTGTTTAAGAGCTTGGCATCTGTAATCTTTTTACATTCGGAAAGAAAAACCTGTATAGACATATTCGTTTTTATTTCTATATACTTCGAAACAGCCAAAGCCATAAAACAAATTAGTACGTGAACTCTAATCGGGTCTTCCTTAAAATGAAAAATGGGACGAGTCTTCAAATCGTGTTTTGATATTCTAAAAGCTTGCTCGATTTTATAAAGTTGATGATAACGTTCAATGACAAGTTTGTTGTCGATAGTTTTTTCATCAAGATTAGTATAATAACCTTTAATGCCAAGTAAGATATTAGTTTTGTTGATGAGTCCCTTGTTCAATTGACTTTTTGATTCGGTGGTTTTTATAAATTTTATTTTTTTTGCTTTCCCGGGATGCTGAAGTATTTCCTTAGCTTTAGCAATTTGCTTTTCCATTTCAAACTTATCTTTGGCAAAACGCTTTTTAGAAAAATCACAGATTAAGTAACCAAGATTAGTACTAAGTCGAATGTTAGCTAAATCAGTTCTTGGCAACTCTTTGTCAATAGAATTCAGCAAACTTTCTGTTAGATTACCTAAACGAGCACCGACTATATAATCGATTTTAGCTGCCTTTCCGTAGGATGCTGTGCATAATTCCTCAATATTTTCAGTACTAATCATTGCTGCATCAGCTATAACTGTTAAGTCTTTTATCTTATGTTTTTTCTTAAAATCCTTGATAATGGGAATGAGAGTGTGTCCTTCGAATGTATTACCAGGAAAAATCTCATAAGCCAAAGGAAATCCTTCTTTGTTGACGACCATTGCTAAGAGAATCTGTGGTTGATTAGGTTTATTGTCCTTGGAAAATCCACTCTTACGAAAATCATCGGCTTTGAAGGTTTCGAAATATAATGTAGTTACATCGTAAAAGACTATTGCAAAGTCAAAATCAAATTCCTTGATAGCAAAGTTGATCGTCAGTTCTTCTATTTTTGCCTTCAGCCTTACAAGTGCATGAAGTGTATCGTAAAGAGTTTGTCTTCGGTGTTTTATGTTAAAGTAATTCTCTATATGCTCAAGTGAGCGTAATTTTGAAGCGGGTTCAATAATACGGATAGTAACTAAATCATTAAGTAACTTGTTGCCAAAACAAGTGTAACCTAATCTTGCCTGCAATTTTTATAATATCTCGTATAGAAATGTGTACTGAAATCCAAGATATTCGCATTGCTCAAGTGAAATGAACCTTTCTGATTGTTGAAACAATGGAATCTGTTTTGTTTTTTCAGTAATCCATTGGGTAGCAATATCCCAAAGTATGGTTAATTCATCTTTGTTATGGGCAGAGCCAATATGCTTTACAACAATACATCTACGGTTTTGGTATTTGATTACTTGTACCGCAATACCACCGGAAGCTGTTTTGACCTTACGAATATGATACTTCATAGGGGGGGCAAGTCCCTTAGTGCGACAAATTACTGTTTTTGCTTCCGTAAGTTATGTAAAAACAATAACTTAATTTTTAAAAAAATTTCACCGGACAAGTCGGGACAACTCCTAGGTTTTAACACATCCCTTCTTCCCTTCTCAAGAAGGGACACTTCGCTTTGTTTAATAAATATTTATTTCAAAAAAAAGCTAGCCGTCCCCTCTTGCTTGCCCGACTACATTAGCAGGCGGGCCTGCCCGTCCGAAACGAAGTGAAGGCGGAAGAGGGGCGACCTGTCTCGGCTTGGCCGAGCCAAGACGGAGGGGTGTGCAAATACCGTTATGTATAAATTCTTTTAACATTCTTTGGTTGCCATCTTTACGTTGGTAAACCGGCTACGCCACGCTAAGCATTAATGGTTGAATGATTAATGGTTCGATTGCCCACTTCCACTTCAAATGTGTGACTGTTTGATTGAATGGAGATGCCTCTATTTTTAAGCCTTGTTTACCCCGGCATGAACCGGGGTTTTTTATGTACTGAAAATTGTATTTTCAGCATCGAATCGATTTATTATTTTTGCATAAGATAAAAATTTGCTATATAAGAGTATGAATAAAATTATTCCCATCTTCCCGTTAAATTTGGTGGTCTTCCCCTCCTCAAAATATTCGCTTCATATTTTTGAGGAAAGATATAAGAAGATGATTAAAAAATGCTTAGAAGATAATATCGGATTCGGTATTGTCATTCCGGAGGAACAGTTTTACTCTAAAATCGGAAGCTACGTAGTAATTGCCGACGTTAAAAGGAATTATCCCAACGGGGAGATGGATATCAAAGTTGAAGGAAAGGAAAGATTCTATTTGTTAGAAACAGAATTTCATCCGGATGGGTATCTTCTTGCAAGGGTCGAAAGCCATAACGATTACCATCTTGAAACGAACATTATTTTGGAAGAAGAGCTTAAAGTTAAATTTGAAGAGTTAATGGAAAAAGTAAATTTGCATCTTGAAGAGTCTTTTTGGAGAAGCTACCGCAAAGCGAAGAACAAATCGTATAAAATAGCAGAGAAGTCCGGGTTAGCGATTGAACAGCAGCAAAAACTGCTTGCGCTTCAAGATGAAAATAAACGGCTGAATTTTTTATTAGAACATTTCGATAAGTTAAATAAGCAGCTTTCGGAAAGCGCTGCACTAAGATCAATTATAATGAATGACGGATATCTAAATTGATCTCCGTCATTCAATTAAAATTTCTCAACTTCTGGAATTATTTATTAGGAAAAAACAAAAGTAGATTACCTTGTTAGAAGTTAACCTGATGTTTCTGCAAACTTATCCGCAATCTTTAATCTATTTAGTGCTCTCGCTAATGCAGCTTGCGCTCTTGGAACATCTAAATCTTTTTCTTTGGAAGCTAATCGTTGTTCGGCTCTTTCTTTTGCCGCTAACGCCCGATCAACATCAATTTTTTCCGGCGCTTCGATTGAATCGGCTAAAACCAATACTTTATTATCCAATACTTCTACTGTTCCGCCGCCGGTTGCAAAATATATGGTCTTATCAAAGGGTTCAATCTTAATCAGTCCTATTTCAAATGTGCTCATTAAAGGTGCGTGATTAATGAGCACTTGAAAACTTCCGTTTGTACCTGGAATAGTTACTGATTTAATTTTTTCACCGAATATTTTTTTTGACGGTGTAATTATTTCTAAAAATAGCTCAGCCATTTTTACGCCATCTTCTTTGCTTTTTCAACTGCTTCTTCAATTGTGCCTACATACATGAATGCTGCCTCGGGAAGCTCATCATATTTTCCATCAATAATACCTTTGAATCCGCGGATAGTATCTTCAAGTTTTACATATTTGCCAGGATAACCGGTGAACTGTTCCGCAACATAGAACGGCTGACTGAAAAATCTCTGTATGCGGCGCGCTCTTCTTACAACAATTTTATCTTCATCGGAAAGCTCATCCATTCCGAGAATATTAATAATATCTTGAAGATCGTTATACTGCTGCAGAATTTCCTTGCATATCTTAGCTACATCATAATGTTCTTGTCCAATTACGCCGGGCTCGAGTATTCTTGAAGTTGAATCGAGCGGATCGACTGCAGGATAAATTCCAAGCTCCGAAATTTGACGGCTCAACACTGTAGTAGCATCAAGGTGAGCGAATGCAGCGGCAGGAGCCGGATCGGTTAAATCATCCGCAGGAACGTAAATTGCCTGCACGGAAGTAATCGATCCTTTATCCGTTGAAGTGATTCTTTCTTGCAAAGCTCCCATCTCCGTGGCAAGATTAGGCTGATATCCTACTGCGGAAGGCATACGACCTAACAATGCACTAACCTCTGAACCAGCCTGCGTAAAACGGAAAATATTATCAATGAATAAGAGTACGTCTCTTCCTTCTTCATCTCTAAAATATTCTGCAACGGTTAAACCGGTTAAACCAACACGAAGCCTCGCACCCGGCGGTTCATTCATCTGACCGAAAACGAGGGCGGTTTTGCTTAACACACCCGATTCTTTCATTTCCAGCCAAAGGTCATTTCCTTCACGTGTTCTTTCTCCAACGCCCGAAAAAACTGAGTAGCCGCCGTGTTCCCTAGCTATGTTGTGTATTAACTCCTGAATAATTACCGTTTTGCCTACACCCGCACCGCCAAACAATCCGGTTTTTCCTCCTTTAGAGTATGGCTCAATCAAATCGATAACCTTAATACCTGTTTCAAACATTTCGGTTTTAGTAGATAGGTTTTTGAACTTTGGAGCTGGGCGGTGAATAGGATAAATTTTTTCGGATTTAATCTCTCCCAAGCCGTCAATTCCCTCGCCGATCACATTCATTAATCTGCCTAAGGTAGCAGGACCGACTGGAATTGAGATTGGTTTCCCTACATCAAATGCATCCATACCCCGTACTAATCCGTCCGTCGAGTCCATAGCAACAGTCCTAACCCTATCTTCGCCCAAATGCTGCTGAACCTCGACAGTGAGATCTTCTTTAACACCTTCGGTATTAACTCTTGGAATTATAATTGCATTATAAATTCTTGGCAAGTGTCCCCCTTCAAATTCGATATCTACTACAGGTCCGATAACCTGTATAATTTTTCCTTTAATTTCACTCATTATTTACCTTGTAGTTTGAAAATTAGTCGTCAAATTTAGTGATTCGGAAAAGATTTTCAAAGTTTTGAAGTGGGTGTTAAAAACATCAAAATCTGTGGCTTTTACTCGCGGTATCATTACATCCCCAAACCGCGAGGGATTTTTTTGGCAACTCCAGAGGTTAGGATATCACAAACCTCCAACGTCACTGCTTTGGACGTTGGAGGTTGCTTGCTGTTCTTTCCCGGAGCAACCTCTGAGGTTTGTGTCCGCTATGCACCAAGCAACCTCAGAGGTTTACGAAGCCCTCACTTGGCAAGCAGCCCCGCAGAGCGGGATTTCTGATGAAGTGATCTGAATGATTACTTCATCATCAACATTTTCTTCACAAAGGTTTTATCGTCAACTCTTAGCCGGTACAGGTAAACGCCGCTTGCTAAATGCGATGCGCTAAACGGCACCTTATACTCTCCGGCTTCTTGTGTTTCGTTTACCAATACCTCCAATTCTCTACCGAGTATATCATACACAGTTAAGCTTACATTGCTTTTTTCTTTAAGGGTGTATGCAATTGTTGTTGTTAAGTTAAACGGATTAGGGTATGAATAAAAAAGGTCACTCAATAAGGAATTATTTTTTACTTCCTGAATACTAGTAGTGTTTGTTGTACGAAATATCGTATTCTTGTTTCCTAAAATAAAACCTACTCCATTTATGAATAAAATTTTATTTAATTTTTCCTCTGTCGATAAATCAATTTTTTCCCATGTATCTCCGTTGTTTGTAGTTTTAGCCAATAATCCATAATCCCCAACAATATATCCAACACTGTCATCTATTAGATAAACATCCCTCACCCTTTGCCCAATTTCTTTATATTCCCAAGTAATACCGGCATCGGTTGTAATTAAAATATTTCCACCTATCTGATTGCTGCCTGCAATAATTCCAAAATTATAATTCCTAAAAAAGATACTGCTTCCATCATTAGGTATAGGATGGGCATTTATACTCCAGTTTTCTCCACCATCAGAACTTTTAAGCACAATGCCTCCATCTATATACTCACTGCTAGAACCGGTAACCCAACCTGTTATTGAATTAGCAAAAAAGATTGAATAAGCAGAAAAATGAACACTGGTATCAATATTTTGTTGTATCCAGGTGAATCCACCATCGATGGTCTTATATATTGAGCTACCTACTGCAAATCCATCATTAGAATCTTGGAAAGATATGTTAAATACTTTAGGTGCCACAATTTCTAACCAATTAAATCCTCCATCATTAGTCTTAAGCAGAAAATGTTTCCGGGTAGCTATATTTTCTCCTAAAACACACCCATGTTCTGCTGAAATGAAATCCATATTATGAAACCATGCTGTATCCACAGCTTTTAATAAACTCCACAATTTACCTTCATTTTCCGTTTTCCATATTTGAGCAGGATAAAATTGTGTTGCATATCCTGTAGTTTCATTGATAAAAATACCTTTACTAAAATTTATAGTGTCACTTGGGTTGAAAATAGGATCTATTCTCTCCCATTGTTGAGGATATAGGGACTGTACATAAGAGATAATTAAAATAATAATTACAAAATTCGTTCTCATAATTCAGGCTAAAATTCTTTTCTTATATTAGCGCAGACTTTATATTAAAAACTCTCTGAATTCTGCTAATTTTGTTTTTGGTTTATTTTCATCCGTGCATACATTAGGTAAGTAGAGTGTTTTTCCTAGCTAACTCATGTACAAAACTTAAATTGTTGATTTACTAATATCAAGTATTAAAAATCTTTTTTTGATTTTTCCTCATAAAAATTACTTATTGTAATAAAATTTTATAATAGTTGTCTTTTCTTTTATCAGTAACTCGACTTGCCGACTTAAATTCCAACTCGCTATACAAACCTCCAACGTCACTGCCCTGGACGTTGGAGGTTACTTGAATCTCCACAAGCACAAAAAATCTCAATAAGTAACCTCCGATGTTTACATGGTGGTTTGTCCCGGGCAACATCGGAGGTTTATCATCAACAAACCTCCAACGTCACTGCCTTGGACGTTGGAGGTTGCTTACTGCTTTTGCCCAGAGCAACCTCTGAGGTTTGTGTCCGCTATGCACCAAGCAACCCCAGAGGTTTACGAAGCCCTCACTTCGCAAGCAGCCCCGCAGAGCGGGATTTCTGATGAAGTGATCTGAATGATTACTTCATCATCAACATTTTCTTTACGAAGGTTTTATCGTCAACTCTTAGCCGGTACAGGTAAACGCCGCTTGCTAAATGCGATGCGCTAAACGGCACTTTATACTCTCCGGCATCCTGAGTTGTATTTACCAATACCTCCAATTCTCTTCCAAGTATATCAAACACTGTTAAAGTTACTTTGCTTTTTTCTTTTAGGGTGTAAGTAATAGTGGTTATCGGGTTGAAGGGATTTGGGTAATTCTGCAAGAGATAATAATTATACGACTCTAAACCTTGAGCATTACCAACACTTACAACATTTCCCAACTGATATTTCAAAATTGTTCCTCCACTACCTGCTAATATAAGTGCGTTTGTATCGGGACTGCATATAGAATGAATTGCATTGCCAGTAATGTTTTCCGGAAATGACCAGGTTTCACCACCGTCGGTAGTTTTGAGAATTGTTCCACCATCCCCTGCAGCCCAGCCATTCAACTTATCAAAGAAGAACACATCGGAAATTACCGGTATATACGGAACATCCAGAGGAATTCGTCTCCAATAATTGCCACCATCGGTTGTTTTGTAAATTGAATTCATATCGCCGACAGACCAGCCGTTTACGGAATCGATAAAGAATATTGAAACTCCGCCGCCATCAAACGAGCTGCTGCCCTGCATTTGAGTTATCCATGTATCCCCTCCGTCTGCTGTTTTAGCGATAAAGGCATACTCACCGCCTATCCAGCCGGTTAATGAGTCGATAAAAAAAGTTGAAAAGAGATATCGGGTTGTGGGACTATTTAATTTTTCCCAGGTTTTGCCGCCGTCAACGGTTTTCAGTATAGTGCCGTTAGCACCGCAAATCCAACCTGAGTAATTACCTGCCAGCTTAATCGAAGTTAAAGGATTCGAATCGATCACGCTGAATTCCCACGTTTCACCGAAGTCGGTACTAATCAAAACTGTCCCCGAATCCCCTACCGCTATTATTCTCTGTGAGTTATAAAAATCGAATGAGGATATATTAACGCTTGTCCCGGAGTTCATTTGAATCCAATTCTTCCCGCCGTCTGTAGTTTTTAGTATTACTCCGCCTGTACCAACTGCTAAACCGTTTTGTGAATCAAGAAAAGAAATTTTATATAATGAACTAGTGACGCCTTTTTGCAGATTGATCCAGGTTTCTCCCCCGTCCTCGGTTCGGAGGATAGCTACACCTCTTCCGCTTACAATTCCAATATCTTCATTATAGAATTTAATTTTAAATTCTGAAGGGGAATTCAAATTATGCTTCATTAACCAGTTCTCGCCGCCGTCGGTTGTCTTATATATTTTACTGCCCGAATCAAAATTCCAGGTAAAAAGATATCCTGTTAGTGCATTAATAAAAAAGACAGATGATACATTTTCATCTATCAAGTTATGCTTTTGCCAGGTTGAACCTCCATCTGTGGATCTGTAAAGATAACCGCTTTTATGTACCGCCCAAACGAGGTTGTTACTAAGAACAAACATGTCTTCAAATGGATTTGTTGAATCGGTTAAAACCGTTTGCCAATTTAAACCGCCGTCGGTAGTTCGGAGAATTGTGCCGTAGTATTTAAATCCATGCCGTTCTGTTCCGGATGCCCAGCCGTTCAGTCCGTCAACAAAATGAATCTTCTGAAACTCTTGATCGTTTAAATGCATCCAGGTCATACCGCCATCGGTAGTTTTTTTCAGTCCGGTAGTGGAGCTAAAAGCAAGCCCATAACCCAAATTTTGTGTTAGGAATTGGATATAATAAAGATATTGATTCTCAAAAGTATTGATGATGCTCCAATTCAATCCGCCGTCCATTGTTTTATATACCGACCTATTTGCAAGCCAGCCTGTTTGGGAATCGATAAATGATATTGCAGATAAATCTTCTTGAGATGGAAATGATACGATCTTCCATGTATTGCCGCCGTCGGTGGATTTGATTACTGTCCCGTTAAATCCAACAGCGATAATATTTTTATCGTCAAGCAATTCGAAATTACTTAACGGATTGCCTTGCGGAAGCGGATTTTGCCAGGTCCATTGTGCAGATACTACCTGAGAGAGTATTAATAAAGGGAGGATAAATGTTATTGATTTCATAACAGCCCCCGTACAAATTATTTTACAAATGTATATAAAATTAGAGCAGGAATAATTACAATAATTCTGCGAGGAAGTTATGCTATATGGGAAATAATTTCAATCTATTATTTCAGCAGCATAAGCTTTTTAGCCGTAACGAAGTGATCTGCTTTTAACCGATAGAGGTATATACCGCTGGGAAGATCAGCGGCTTTGAAATCAACGGCTGTAACACCTGCAGGTACGATTCCGTCATATAATCTTTTCACTTCACGCCCTAACATGTCAAATAACACAAGCTCTATCTCTTGTTCATGAGGCACTTCAAATCTGATTGTTGTAACAGGATTGAAGGGATTTGGATAGTTTTGATAAAGAAAATAGTTGAAGCTCGAAATTGAAATATCCTCGCTGCTTGAAACAGGTACGATGAATGTTCCCGTACCTCCCGCTTCATTATAACGCTTTTTGAATTCCTGCAGATATTGATTTGCGATATGTAAATCCTGAATGATCAATGTGTTCTCATCATTTATATTTTCTGCCGAGCTTGACCAATTATGCGAACCGGTTATAACAGTAGGACTGTTCTCCGGAAATGACGCATCAATTACTGCATATTTATGGTGTAGTGTTGCTCCTGTGTTCTGATAAATTTCTGCGTAAGATTTTAAATTATTGTAAGTGCTGCCGCTCGTACCTACATCGCTGATTATTCCACGCACATCTGTTACACCAAAATTAAACCTAGACCGGATCGCACCTTCAAGATCGTTTCTTGTGACAACATATAACGCAAGGTAAATGCTTTGGTCTGCTCCGTATAATTCATTCATTATTTTGCCATTTGTTCCGTCTGATGGACTGAAATACACTCTGATATTTTTTCCTCCGACATTAAAAAAATGCGGAGTGTTGTCAGTCTTCAAACTCCCAAATCGTGCATTAGCAGGATTCGGTGTATCGGCTATACTGCCCCACATTTCTTCAAACTCGATTGTGTATGTAGCGGCAATCGATGGATCATTAATCTCAATAACATTATTCTTCCAGTTTATCTCTGTTGAAGTTACATTCCAGGAACCTGTCCAAATCCAATCATTGGTTGAAATGGTATCTCTTGCATCAAATATAAAAAACTTGTTGTGCATAATACCATCAAGCCCGCTCGTTCTTTTAATAACCGGAATACCGGCATTGATTAGAGCCTGCATACTGTTTTGAGTTGTTCGGTTGTCATAAACAACTCTTATTTTCACTCCTCTGTCTTTTGCAACTATCAATGCATCGGCTACGTTTTGCATTCCGAAGAAGCTGTAAAGAGCTAAATCGATTGAATGTGAAGCCCGGTTAATCCTATCAATTAAAAGTTGTTCGAAGTTGACGTTTCCTTTTGCGGCATTGCCGGGTAGAGACACGCTTGTATCAACCGAAAAATTAAAATAAACGTTCACGATTCCTGTTGAAGTATCATTCGAGGCTGTGTAAACCGTATACAAAGAACTCTCGCTTGTTCCAACAAAGTTGGTAGAGTATGCTTTGAAATAATATCTGGTTGAAGGAGTTAAGCCTGTTACTTTTACTTTATGAACTGTAGTATCATTTTCGATTACTACTGAGTCTAATTCTACCGCTTCGGTTAACCCGTATTTAACGTGGCTGTCACCCGGTCTGGCAGTATTGTAGTAAACTGTGAATGAAGAGGTATCAATGTCAGCAGCAAAAACCGGATTTAAAATTACCGGCTTCCCGTCATCCACTATATCGGAAATGAATCTCGGAAGTATTTGATAACCGGAATTGTAAGGCGCTCCATATTTGAATTGTCCAATTATACCGATTACATCTACCTTGCCCGAGGGAATAGGAGTACCGATAATTGAGAGAACATCATTATCAATTCTCAATTCAGACGTTCCGGTTCCGTCGTTGATGGTATAATTTGTTCCGCTCTGAAAGCTGCCGGAGCCGGTAATTAAAACATTATTAATCCTAACCAGCTTACTTTCAAATTCTTCGAATCCGTTCCACTGTTGATTTAATATCTCGGAGATAGTTACAACTTCAGGTTCTACAGTATGTCCGGTTGAATATTTTGTGAATGAAGCGCCGGCAATTCGAAAATCGAGCTGCGTTAATCCGTTAAAATGTGTAAGTGTTGCCGTAATTCTAACCGAATCATCGACAGCAACTTGATTGACAAAACCGCTTCCGTAAACAGACATTCCGCCGGTTTCATCCTGAATTGAACCGGGACCGTTGTTACCGAATTGATTGGACGATGTAACAATTCCCGAAACGGTAACTACCTGTCCTTCCATTATCGGCACACCGCTGCTGTTGTTCATCCTTACTTCAGCAATGGGAACAGATTGAGAAAATAAAATATTTGAAAAGCTAACTAAAAAGAAAAATAAAATTTTTTGATAGGTCATCTTAAATCCGTTGATAGAATGAAGCGTAAAATTCTGTTATTGCCTGTATCGGCTACGTAAAGTGTTTTGTCAAAGAAAGCAACAGCATAAGGACTTTTAAATATTTCCGGTCCGCCAAACGATTGCAGTTCATCACCAAAAGAATTGAATTTAAATATACTGTCCTTCATGGCATCGACAATATAAATATTCCCTGCAAAATCTATTGTGCTTCCTTCAGGCTGATCAAATTTATTCGGCATTGCTAAATCTACACCGTCGCTTGGTGAGAATTTGCTCTTATAATCTTCACCCTGCGCGGTAACCACATAAGTAAACCACTGCACTTTAAAGCTGTTGTTACCGGTAAGAGTAGCTACAAAGTCGATAGTTTTTCTTGTAAAGGAAGCGAGCGAACTAACCTGATTTGCTGAAACTAATCCCGAGCTGAGCGGATCGATATTCGGAACACGGTCAACAATTATTGTGTCTTTTCCTGCCGCTGTTTTTTTGAAATGCAGTCTCCAAATTGAATTGTCAGGAGGTTCGCCAATTATCGTATTTACCGGTCCTTTACTAGATACGATTATTGAATTATCGAAGAAGGCTGCGACACCGGTATAAATCCTTTCGCGCTTGCTGAAATCTTTTAATGTTCTGGGAATAAGCCTTGTTACTTGTGCCTGCTCTAAATTATGAGAGGCATTAAACAAATCAATTTTATATACTGCACTGTAAGTGATGGTTGAACCTCCGACGAGTGTATCAAAGTCCGCAACTACGAATAAGTTTAGCTTATAATCTTGCGTCAAGGCAACAGGTTTTTTTATAGCTTTAGTTCCGAGGACCTGTCCGTCTAAATTCATCATTACAATCCGGTTGTTGTCCGTATCGGCAATGTAAATAAAAGGTTCTTTACCAATGATAATATCTTGCGGATGATTAAAACCTTCCCACACAGGATTAATTTGAACGTATACAGTATCTCCGGAGATGTTGGCACCGGTTCCGCTTAAATTGAATTCGGTTAAATCGAATTTCTCTACACATCCGGCGGAAATAATGCCTGTTATTAAAATCAATACGACATAATATATTTTGTTCATCTTCATCTAAAAACCCAATATGATTGAAAATCTATGAGCAGAACCAAGTCTTGTGAAATTTGAATAAGCATAATCTAACGTGAATTCGGCAATGCTTAAAGGAAAATAAATTCCCACTCCTAAAGAGTAATTTTGTTCATCTACATTAAACTTATAACCGCCCCTTAATTGCAGCAGAGATTTCCATCGGTACTCGAATCCTGTCGATACATTCTCGCTGTTATCATTGGGATGGTTTAGTTGAACCGACGTTGTAATTTTGTGCTCGTCAGTTTGGTATGGTTCAAAGGCAAAGCCAATTCTAAAAATAGTTGGGGGCGAAAATGCCTGCCATTCGGATACTTTTCTCTTACCAACCAAAACTACTTCGCCGTCAGGTGCAAGCTGGTTACCGAAGTTCGAAACGGCAACTGCAAATCGGGATGTGCCTAATCCTGTCCAATAGTATGTACCGAGGTCAATCATTACTCCGCGCATTTTTAATTTGTCAAGCGTTTCCTCGATGTACCTAATCGTTCCGCCAAAGCTGAATTGGTCTGTCATCTTTCGTGCATAGGTGAATGCAAAGGCAATATCCCCAAATTTCCAGTATTCACCGGTACCAAAAGGAGCGAACTCGGTTGTAACGGGCATGTTCTGCATCGATAGAGAGGTGAGCGCTAAACCGAAAGCATTTGTTTCGTCCATTCGGTAAACAAATCCCAGGAAATCATGGTTGATATCGACAACCCAGGTATTGTGAGCAAAAATTACCTGGTTTTGCTGAAATTGAACCAGCCCTGCGGGATTCCAGTAAAGAGCGGAAGCGTCATCGGCAATGGCAACGAAAGCATCGCCCATTGCTGAAGCTCTGCCGCCTACGCCAATCTTTAAGAATTGTGCAGTTGATATCCCTGCCCGCTGCCCGCCAAGGACCGGAAATAGCTGCGCATGAGTGTTAGTTACAAAAACACCAATGCTGAATAATAGTGTTATATATTTTTTCATGTGCATTTAAAACTATACTTGTATAAATCTAATATTTTATTTGAGTAATTTTTTCGCCACAAAGACACCAATACACAAAGAAACACAACTTTAATCTTCTAATACTATTTCAATTACGTAATGCTTCTAATAAATCTATTCTCATTAATTTCAAAATCTTATGCTCATCCCGAATTTTATGTTACGCACCGTTAGATACCTTGCCGGGTTGAACGGATACGGAGAAATCGGCGCTTGAAGATCCGGGAAACGCGGATCATTCCATGAACTTGGAACATCATCACCGTATTCGTAAGCCCTGCCTGTAACCGGATTTATTATTGCCGAATTTTTAGTATCTAACAAATTATTTACCTCCACAAACAAAGAAAATTTAAAATTGCTTATGCTGAAATATTTTTCAAAATTCAAATCGATCCAGAACCAATTATCGCCAATTTTGCTGTATCTATCGGTTCTGATAAATTCATATTCCGGTCTGCCTTGCGAATCAAAACTGCCTGTGAATACTGCTGGAGTATATCTTTTCCCGGATTGGAAGAAGCATCTCACATAAAAATTATAGTCATCAAGAATGCCGCTGCCAAAACCGAAAAGCGGATTTCCCTTTTCAACATAGAAGTTGGCGGTTACCGATGCAGTAACGGGTTTATCCCATGATAGAAATTCTTCTTTAATCGATTCGTCAAGATCGCCGCGCAGCACCAGCACACCTTCATCCGCCGAGGAGCTTTTGCCTGTAATGATTGCATAAGCAAATGACGCCGCACCATTTAACCACTTTCCTATTCTCTTTTTATATTCAACTTCCAAACCTCTTGAACGAGCATAATCTGTATTTACATAAGTGATGAAACGCTGTGCAGCAAAACGTGCGGAAGTAATTCTTGCGGTTCTAGTGCTTACGTAATCAAATATATCTTTGTAATAAGCGGTTACCGTTAAAACATCATCCTGAGTAAATTGTGTTTTCAAACCCATCTCATACGCTACGGTTGTTTCGGGATTTAAGTTTGGATTCCCAAATCGCTGGAAAGAAGATTGCGCATTAAGCGGATTAAGCTTGGCGTAAATGAACTGCGGTTTGGGCCACTTGCTGAAATGTCCGTAAGAAAAAAACAAAGTTTGATTATCGGATACCGGATGCGATATGCCTAAACGCGGGCTTAACCGTGCTTTCCATCTTCTGTTTCCGAACCAGCTAAATGTACCGTCTTTGTAAGCACTGCGGGTTTGATCCGGGATTGTCACAACATCGGGATTTTCTATTGCATCATCAACGTATTTACCGGGAAACCAGTAGTCCAATCTTAAACCGAAGTTCAAAATCATTCCGCTAAAATTAATATTGTCCTGTGCATAAAAAGAGCCGATTGCTGGAAAGACCCGGTAAATATCATTGTTCAAACCTAATTCACCTACCCATGGTTTGTAAATGTCGATCACCTGCATTTCTTGAAATTGCAGATTAAATCCTGCTTTGAATTTATTTTTTTCATCAAAGAAGCTGGTTAGATCTCCGCGCAGCGAAAACTCCTGCACAAAGTGATCGCGCCATGTAAAAGGATTTCCCACATCCCAGAATCCGTCACCCGGAATAATTCCTATCGTATCCCGACCAATATTAAAATACTCTATGGGGAAATTTGCAATATCTTTCGGCTCGTCATATTTAAACCACCTTTTTCCGTTGGCATCGGCACGTAGGTTTGTATAGTAATGATTTATTTTAAATTCATAATAAGTTTTTGAGCTTAAAGTATGAGTAACGCTGAAAGAATTATATTTATTATTATGAGTAAATGTGTTTGCATTATCCAAAATATTTTGAAATTCATATTGATAACCGGGGCTTGGTTCAACATACTCCAGATTTGATTGAAGCGATTGCGAATTTTGATTAATGTTCACCGACTGATTATACGAATAGACAAACTTAAGTGTGGGTGAATACTTATAAGTCAGCTTTCCCAGCCAGAACCATGAATTTTCTGCACGCGGAGCGAATCGTGTTTCAAAAAAAGTAGAAGAAAATAATTGCTCTGCTTTTCCTTTGTAGTAGCCTTGAGTTATTCCGTCACTAAGCCCGGCATAAAAACTTCCAAAGAATGAAATGCTTCCCGGTATTTTTAAGCCTAAGGCAGGCAATATCGATGACGTAACCGGTTCCGGTCCGCTGAAGTTTGCTTCCATAATATCGATGTTAAACACATTACGGGAGTTTCTGTTGCCAAGATTATCGCGTTTGTACGAAACATATCCGCTGAATTTTTCACCGCCTTCTCTAGTTCTAACATTCACCACACCGGAAGTAGCCTGCCCGAACTCTGCATTAAAACCGCCGGTAATAACCTCAACTTCTTCGATAGCATTTGCACTTAATTGAAGACCAAACCCTGTTCCTGCTAAAGGGTCTTGCACCGAAACACCGTCAAGCAGAAAAGCATTCTCATAAGCCCGTCCGCCTCTGATATGAATTGCATTATCGGATTTAATCACACCGGCTTGCTGTGTAACTAAATCGCCTATGTTTTCAACAATCGCAATTTCAATATCTTCACGGGAGATTGTTCGCTTGCTTTGAGTTTCCTCAACATCTACGAGCGGCTTATCGCCGATTACAATTACATCCTGTTCAAGAGTAAGAACTGTCTCTTCCATCTTTATATCAAGATGCTTTGTTTTGTTTGGTTCGATAATCGTTCCGGTATATTGCAGGGTTTTATAACCGATCAATGAAACTTCGACTGTGTAAGAACCTGCTGTAATTCTTTCGATCCGGAAATTTCCGTTTAAATCGGAAGCTGCGCCGTAATAAGTTCCCTTAAGAATAATATTTACACCGATTAGATCTTCACCTGTTGATGCATCTGTAACCTTGCCGGATAAATTTCCGGTACTTTGTGAATACAACGGCATCGAAGCTATAAGGATTAGTAAGATTAATAAAATTTTCTTCATGGCGATAACCCAAAGTCGTCAAATAATACTTTGTTTAATAAATTTTTCACATTTGCAGCACCGCCGTTTAATCGATGCAGCGGAAGCCCGATAAAGAAGAGGTTCTTATCGGTATCGGTAAATCCGATGAATCCTCGTAATTCTCTATTAGGAAAATAATAAATTGGAATTGAACCTACCGGATTTAAATAAAACGAACGCACCCTAAACAATGACGTTGTAACTTCAAGCGGAGGATAAACGGGTTGAGTTGTATCGGCAGTTATTTTCGTACCGCTGATAACTGAAGTTCTGAAATCGCTGCTATCCGGATTTATTTGAGTTAGAAAACTTTGAATAAGATTTAATTCAATATTTTGAGGGAACTGCATAGAGAATAAAATTTTTCCGCCGCCTGCAATATACTTCTGTGCGGCAACGGCAGCTATATCTAATGAAGGATTATTATCGGTATACCAAAGCACGTAATTATAAAGCTTAATTGTTTCTAAAAATGTTACGTTTATGTATGGCAGAGGTTGATTTGCAACATCGTGAACGTCGTATTTACCGCTCAAACCAATGCTATCGAACATTGCATTATAAAATGCCGGTGCGTTATCAATAGTTGCATAATCGTCAACAATTAATACTTTCCCTTTGGGCTTTTTAACATACCAGCTTTTTGCTGTGTCGGGCAGGGCAATAAAATTCGAGGTTGCGCCGGATATGTCCTCCGCCTGAACATAAATTTTATTATCTGAATTAAATTTTAAACCGGGAAGCAGTTGATGATGAATGTTGTTTTCAGCACCGTCAATTAAAATTTGCATTAAAGGTTCGGGATTATCGAAATCAGTCGTTCGTATGGTTATCCTTCGGACGTTTCCGGCAAGTGAAACAATATTTGCAGGAGAAGTATCGTTCAATGCAACATTAATTTTAATAATTGTCTCATCGCCATCGAGGTCTTCAGCTTCCCAGCCGAAAGACATAACCGAAAAGGAAGTATCGGGAAGAACGCTTAACAAGTTCCAATAAATTTCCGGGGCAGAATTTCGAATCGGAAAATTCAGCATTGCAGGATTTGGATCGATTAAACCTATATCGATGAAAGGTTCACCATTGTCCCAAATTCCGTTGTCGTTCAAATCGGTGAATGGTTCCGGACCATAGTCAATTCCATTCTGAAAGATTTTTTTATCGTAAGTACCGTTTCCTCCGTTATCGACCGCAGATACTTTGAAAGTATATACTGTATCTGTTGCACCGATTTGCAATGCAAATATGCTGTCGTTGGCAGTTGTAAACGTCCAGTTTACATCATCCCACGTAAAATAAAAGCCTACTATAAATCCGTCCGGGTCATCGCCCCACCAATGAACGCGAAGGCGGCTTGGCTGGCTGCTGATTGTGCTGTCGGGATATAAGAACAATCCTGTCTTTGGCGGCTGATTGCCTATCGGGTTATTTGTCAATTCTTCGTAACAAGAGAATAACAGATACGAAGAAAGAAAAATGATCGTTATGTTAAAAAGTTTTTTTAGCATTAAGCAATTTGAGTCCTATTATGTTCAAATAGATTATTTTGAGTTCAGTTTAGTAAATCCAGCTTTTTACAAAGAATATTTAATTGTCATTTTGAAATCAACCAAGCTTACTTACAACTTATTTACAATTACGACATTTGTCGTTATTTCAACAATATCATCTTCTTTGCTATTACCGTATTTCCTGAAGTTTTTATACATAATTTATTTCTTCAAAATTAACTTTCCAACTTAAGCATTATAGCTCCTCTATCATCTGACTTGTATGTTCCTAAAGACTTAGTTGTATTTTCGCCACATCCATTAATTCCAAGCACTCTATGATTCGACGCTAAAATAATGTTGTTTATGTCTGTAGGATTAATAG
>JAGUYG010000046.1 GCA_020061465.1 Ignavibacteriales bacterium | reverse complement strand
TTAGATAAACAAATACTCTATTTTTGCACTTATGAGCAAAGGAAAGATAGAATGAATTATAATCAGTTAATTCAAAAATTAAGTTGACGCCTATGCGAAGGCATTCGGGACAGAATATTCGAAAATAAAATTTCCTAATCGGAACGATCCCGACTGCTGTCGGGATAAAACCTTTTTAGATACGCCTCACAAATAAAATTTGATCAGATTCAGATAGATACTCACTTTCTATGTTTGATGATTTATTGTAAAAAATTTCATCATTTTATTTTGCGTAACATCAGTTGCTATTTAAAAGCCAACCTGTGCCTTTACCAACAACTGATGATGCTTAATATTTTCTTTTTCGGGCATTATATAATTAATTTGAAATTGCGAAATCATAGTCGGGAAAATGTTTATTCCTACCAAAATCTTATCTAATCTTTTAAAATTCGTATCGGGCTTAAAGCTGTCTAATCTTAAAAGAAATTGCAATTTGGGATTTGCTGAGTAACCAATAGTTACATGATAGCCGAGAGGTTTTTGTTCGATGTTATCCGGATGTTTTAGCTTTCCGTAAATCGCCTCACCGCTGAGTAAAAATTTGTTTAGAGTTAATCTGAAATCTCCGCCGAATAAATAGCGTTTTCCTGTAAAGTTGATTCCCATTATTGAAACAGATTTGTCGTTGCTTACTGCCGCACTTACACCGGCTTCAATTTTACTGCTTTTATTTACCGACAAATCGGTACTGTAAGAAACCCGTGCAGCAGAAAGCAAATCGTTGTTATCATTTCCGGATGCCGAAAAACGATTTCCGTTAAAAACTCCCGCCGCATATTTAAATGAATTACCGGCTAAAGATCCTCTAAGTTGTATACCAATCTGTCTGTTAACGTTCAATTCGTTTACTACTTGAGAGCGGTAAATAAAATCTGTTTGGTTAGAGCTTGTTAAATACTCATAACTAAATGGTGCTTTATATAAGCCTACATCGACTATGGCAGCGGGAGAAAATTTATAATATGTTTTTGCGTCCAGAACTGCCGGTGAACGCACAAATTCAGTTTGAAGATTATATCCTATTCCTTCGTCAAGTTCACCGTAAATCTTTACACGCATATTTTTAATTATGAAGCCGTTATGCCCGCTTAAATTTCTTTCAATTTGAAAATCACCCACTGTTTGAAACAAAACACCAAGACTTAAATATTTTTTCTGAAACGTATTTTTTAACTCTGAATAAAGTCCCTCATCCTGTGCAAAATTATTTGTTGATGTTAGCAGATAAACAAATAAAAATAAGCATGTAGTTTTAAAAAAATTATATTTCATTAAAATCCCATTTAATTAATAAAAAAAGTATGGTTATTTATTTTCTTTATTCTTTGGATCCTTTTTACTCAGCAAATCACCGATTGGCAAAATCTTGAACGGAGGGGCAGAATAGCTTTTGGGTAAATAGTCTTCCGGTACTGAGGTTTGGTTTCCGTCTCTTATAGAAGAATAATGCGGCGACATAATTTCCACACCGGCTTCGTTAAATTTATCCTGAATATTCTGATGCAGATCGGAGTAAGTGATTGTCATACTATTTGGTTTATCGGTATAGGCATTTAGTTCATAACTTACATAAAAATCATCTAAACTTGTTTGCAGAACGAATGGTTTTGGTTCAGGCAAAATATCATCTGTTGCTTCCGCTGCTGAAATCAATAATTCATGAACTTTCTTCCATGGGACAACATATCCGATTGCAACAGTAGTGTGAAGAATTAATCCTTTTTGTTTAACAGAGGAGCTAAAATTAATTATGTGGCTTCCGAGTACCATTGAGTTCGGTATAGTTATATCCACATTTTTTATAGTTCTAACACGCGTAACTAGAAGAGTTTTTTCAACCACATCGCCAACAGTATCGGCAATTTTAACGCGGTCGCCTATTCTGAAAGGTCTCATATAAGTTATCACCACACCGGCAACAATATTCGCAATGGCTGAGGTTGAACCTAAAGAAAATAATACTCCCAAGAAAATTGAAATGCCTCTGAAGATAGGGGAATCAGAGCCAGGCAGGTACGGAAAGATAACAATAACGGCAAAAACAATAATGAGAAAGCGTACAATTTTAAAAGTAGGTTCAGCCCATTCAACCGGAAACTCCGGAATTGTTACATTCTCTCTTTCAACCTCATTAAAGATAAAACGAATAAATTTTATTACGTAGCGGGTTATAAAAATTATAACGATTATCGCAAATAGGTTTGGGAGATAACTCACAAACGCGATAATTACGCTTGACAACGGACCGAGTATATAATCGATTAAAGTTTGTGCCCATGTTTTGCTGAAATCGAAAAAGCTGAATAAAATTGTAAGTGCGAAATAAAGCAGCACTATAGACGCCACAAATTTTGCCGCTTTAATCGACAGCCCAACTAATTCCACTATTCTATCTTCGGAAAGAAGCTGTATTTTTTTAAGTGTAACGGGTTTTATTATCGTTCCTTTCCATTGCCCGATTTTCTTTAGAACCATATTAAAGAATCCGAACATCGCTTTGAATAAAGCAATTGCCGCAGCAATCAGAACAATCGAATAGAAAATACCTCTTAATATGGCTCTGATATCCCAATGGCGCGTCCAAGGAAACAAGCCCAATACAATTACAATAAAGTAGTATAGGAGAACAAGCGAAAGAACTAATCTCAAGCCTTTAAAGAGAAATATAAAAAACGAAGAAATATTTTCTGCGCTTAAAATATCATGTGTGCGAAATTTAATTGAACGAAAAACAGAACCTTCCCAGCTTTCAAGCTTTGTGTAAGCTAAAGGAAATATTTTACTCATACCGAAATAGAGAAGAATTAAGCCAATTAAAAGAAGTACTGCAATTCCTGCATTGATCAATAATTTATCAAGACTGGTTTCCTCAACATATTCATTAATTTCTGTTTTTAAGATCATCACGTAATCTTCAGCCAGGTCTGCAGGAAGCCTGCCTAAAACAGCAGCGTCTTCTTTTGTTATCGACATTACGGGAATGTTATCCAGGTGAATACTTGTAAGTCCGTCACTAATCCTTATCTGAAGTGAATCAGTGTTTAATTCCTTATCAATTATTTCTTTTATTCTTTTAGTTATCGCATCGGCACGCTGCTCAGCAGAAAATGGACCTAATGGAAGGCTGACAAAAAACAAAGTATCATCTGCAAGTGTAACCGGCGTTGCTTTTTGATTTAAAACGGAGGCAGTATCGGTTTGGGCTGAACTGCTGATTGGCGAATAAATAAAAATCGATAGTGATAAAATCGTAAAATATTTTTTAAAATAACGGCTCGAAAGTATCATTTTATTACCTCTCAAAAATTAAATGTCTTTGTTATGTGTAATATTTTTATCATGATGTGCCGTATGATTGAAAGTTTTTTTCTTGAGGTAAAATATAGTAAACAAAAATGCAAAAGTACCAGAGGTGTTTAAGAGAAGTTTAAACTAAGCTAATGGCAATCAATTTCGATTATCTGATTTTTATTCGTGGATTATTTCTCTTTGAATCACGGCGTAGCAGTCAGACTGATCCTTCGGAAATGTTTGCTGAAAAAACAAACTTTTTTGACGTAGTAGCACTATGTAAAAATGTTGTTTTAAAAACAAACTTTTTTGCCAGGCACCAAACATCAAATTCCAAAACCCAAATAAATTTCAAATACTTAAAATCAAATTACAAAACGGTTTGGTAATTTGAATTTTGGAATTGGTAATTGTTTATCATTTGTCGTTTATAATTTGGAATTATGGCTGATTCTTGGTTTGTTTGTAGCCTCTGGATGCGCTGCGCAGCTCTCTATATCGATAGCAGCTCACAACATGGTCATTCACCATTCCCGTTGCCTGCATGTGTGCATAAATTATTGTTGAACCCACAAATTTGAATCCCCTCTTCTTCATATCGCTGCTTATCTTATCGGAAAGTTCCGTTCGGGCGGGAAGCTCACTTAACGATTTGAATTTGTTATTTATCGGTTTGCCGTTAACAAAGCTCCAAATGTAATTGTTAAAAGTTCCGAATTCCTTTCTTATCAATAAAAATGCTTTTGCATTAGTAATCGCTCCTTCTATCTTCAATCTGTTGCGGATGATTCCTTCATTTTTCAGTAATGAGTTAACCTTTCGCTTATCATACTTGGCAATTTTATTAATATCAAAGTTATCGAATGCCTTGCGAAAATTTTCTCTTTTATGAAGAATTGTTCTCCAGCTTAACCCTGCCTGGAATCCTTCGAGAATCAGAAATTCAAAAAGTTTTTTGTCACTATGAACCGGAACACCCCATTCTGTATCGTGGTATTTTATCATTAAGGAATCATCCGTTGACCATGGGCAGCGTTGTTTCATATAACTATTCTCCTGTTTTGTTTATTTATAATTAAATTATGGTTGATTAATGCAAACTCTTTGTAAAGATTTTGAGAAATTTAAAAAGAAATTTCATACGGGCAAGGAAAATATTAAATAAAAATTCTGATGAGATTGATATATAAATGAAGCATCGATCATCTATAATTTAATTCTGTTCATTTAGTATGACTAAAAAAATTACAACAAGTAATCACTATACTTATACCGCTCTGCTTCGAGGAATTAATGTAGGCGGACATAAGAAAGTCCCGATGGCTGATCTAAAAAAAGCATTTGAAAAAATGGGAATTGAAAACGTCCACACACTCCGCGCATCGGGTAATGTAGTGTTCGAAGCTGCCGATAAAAACACCGATGCCCTTGCAAAAAAAATCACCGCTATGCTTGAATCGACATTTAAATTTTCGATACCTGTTATTCTTCGCAGATTATCAGAAATACAAAATATTATTGATGAAAATCCATTTAAGGAAATTATACCGGCACCGGATTTAAGGCTGTATGTTACTTTTCTTAAAGAAAAACCAAAAGGCGGGCTGAATATTCCATATTCCGCAGAAGGTGAATCATTCAAAATTATTTCAATAAAAGATAATGCCGTATACACAGTTGTTGATCTGTCGAAAACAAAAACTGTTGACATGATGAGCTTTCTCGAAAAGGAATTCGGAAAAAATATCACAACCCGAACCTGGGATACGGTAGTTAAAATAGGGAAGACGCAAAAAAGATAAATTACTTTTCAGCCTTAATGCCATTTGTTAAATCTTTTAGTAACAACACAGAAAAAGTAATTGATACAAACGCTATTGCCGGCATAATAAAGATAATCGGGATTACATTCTGTCCTTCATTTGCCATAAAAAGAATTTTAGATACCAATGCTGTCATCAATAATGAAAGGAAGATCATATAGATTGGTGTGAACAAGTAACCAAAAGAATTTTTGCTAATTGCAAGAAAGCCAATCACAAAAGCCATTGGCAGCAGCAATCCCAAATCGAGTCCTTGAACAATTAATGTTGTATAATGCTGAAGCTGCTGTGGATAGATTGTTCCGTTAAACAGAGGCGGAACGACAATACTAAGCCAAAGCAAAGCAACCAACGCACCGTTTATGATTAGAAATATTCCCGCATTGCGCACAAGCATTTCTGATCTGAAGATTGTCTTCACTTTATCAGAATCTAACAATAATATTATAAGCATAAAAGCAAAGAAACTGCTGCCAAGCAGGAATGCATAGACTAAGAACATCCAATTGTACATTCCCATAGCAAGATAGAAAAGATAAGTAACAAGAAAATATCCCAGCGTACCTGAAAGAAAAAACAATCCGCGCAGTGAATTCTTTCTAGCAATAAAAAGTGAGATTAAAAGCAGCGGCACACCAACAAAAAGCGTCACATAATCCTGAGCAATACCTTGAATAGCTACATCTGCAGACATGTGTTGATACAATCCTTTTCCGTATATCATTACTTTTTGTCCGCGGATGGATTCGTGTTCGTATTCACCGGCTCCTTCGTTTGAGAATATTCCGATAGAGGATGCAATTGATGCAGCTAATACTATTAGAATAACAAGAACAGTAATCAGTTTTTTATTTTTCATAACCTTAATGAATTATCAGTAAAAAATTATTAAGAAATAGATTTAATTATTCGTTAAATAATGTTTTTTAACTTTCGGCAGAAATGTTAACGCTAAAATGAGTATGCCTAACAATCCATAAATTAATTGCAAAGGCGGCTGCGAGTGATATCCAACAACTAAAATTTCTACTATTATCCAGATGATTAAGGCAAGTCCGAGAACTTGAGTGAGACCACGTGACCAATAACTTCTTTTAACTAAACCGATAGTCAAAATTAATGGGAAAATTCCAAGCACGGAGAAAAGAATAAATCCGGGAACAAGATAATCGTCGAACGGGGAGCCATGCAACCAGCTTGACGGAATGCCTAATGTTTGTCCGGAGGGATCGGAAATTAATCCAATACCACCGGCTAAACCGCTGATTGCCTGAAAGACCACCGCAGAAATTAAAATTATTACACTAACCGGTTTTTTCTCTTCCATATCAAACTTCAACTGTCGAAAAATCCTTATCCGGAATTTCAAGATTAGTGAATTCCTTAGTAACCGAAACATCTTGTTCGGGATATTCATAGATAGGCATTCTTGCTTCCGTCTCTCCGATTGAGTAACCGTATACGCCTATATATTCCGACTTATTCTCTCCTATCTCTTCAAGCTGATTGAGATATTCGCTTATTGATTTAGATTCTATAATCACCATCTTTTTCATTTTTTCAATTATAGGGCTATGCTGCCTTGTGCCGTCATGCTCAAATTCCAGAACTCTTCTTCCATAGCGCGTAATGCCAATTATGCGGAAGGTGAGACTTTTTCCAACACCGGGAAGGTTTAATACGTTTCTGTCGGTAGCAAGAAATGGAATGTTTTCGGCTTTACGAATAGAATTAATATTTTCAATAATATTTTCTGCGTCTTCGGAAAATTTCTTAATCAGCTCAATGCTGCTGCCGGATAGACCGCCCAATATTTTCTCTTCTATGCTTTCTTGAACTGCACGTGCATTGGGTGCAAAGTTAAAATAATTTTCCATATATCCTTTAACCGAAAAAGTATAATATGGCAAAATTCCGATATCGTTCAGAACTTTTCTTAGCTTAAGATTATGTCCCCTTCTTGAAGCCGCTGCAGTATAAACATGTTGATTTGTGATAAGCCAGCCTGCATCGATTAGTTTCTTTACAGCTTCTTCAACTTCTGGTGTAATTTCCATCGGCGATTCAAAATGAGTTTGGATAATAAACTGTTTTATCCCTGCTGGTTCTGCTTTTACTTTAAACTCTTTCAGAAGTCCTGCAAGATCATCAGTTATTCTTTGCGGAAGATATGCAGGTATTCTTGTCCCAAGTCTAACCCGCTGAATCTCTGCATGTTTTTTATTTTCTTCTCGCTTAGTGTTTTTATCTTTTTTCCTTATAGCCATTCTATAAACAGCATCAAGTATTTGCTTGAGTGATTTATCGGAACTCATAAATGCATCGCCGCCGGTAATTAATATATCACGAAGCTGGGAATCATTTTCAAAATACTCCATCAATCGCTCAAGGCGTTCGGACCATCTTTCATCAGGTTTAAGTTTGTTAAGATTGAAGTTAAGATATCCGTTTTGGAAATCGTACATACGCTGGCAGGATGAACATAATCCGCCGCATGCTCTTCCCATTGTATCTGGAATCAGAATAGCAACATCGGGATATCTTCTATGAACATTATGATGAGAAGGCAGAATCCAGCCTGCTGCATTTGGTTTTCCCGGCTCGACTTTATCTTCTTTTTCCCATGCAGTTATGTATCCGAATTCATCAATAAGCTGTTTGCTGTAAACAACATAATGGCGAATAGCCAGATCGGCACCGATGGCAAAATAGGGAACGCGCACGTGTAATAGAGATAAGTAATACGGATTAACAAAAAAAGGAATTCCTTTTTTTTCGGCATCGTAAAGAATCTTCATGGTATCGGGATCGAGAGAGTAACCTAAAAATTCATTTAATAAATCGGGTGATCTTACGGCAAATCTTAAATGAAATGAACTTTCTTTCCACCACTCAAGAGCGATTGAAAATTTTTCTGCTCTGCTTAAATCGGGATCGAATTTATATTTAGAATCGTTTATTTCGCCTTCATCAATTTTATCAATGATAATATTCAATATTCTTTCTCTGTTTTCTTCCCGCAGTTTTACGATTCTCGGATCTAACCCCGATGGGAATCTATTCATCCATTCTTCAAGCTTTTCTCTACTGTATTCTTCCGCTGCTTCTTTACCCATCAGTTGTCTGAAAAGATGAATCATATCCTCAAAGAAATCCGGTTTAGCTCCGCCAGTTCCTTTGTTAACACCGAGCCATAAAAGTTTAATCGGGTTGCTTACGGCTAATTGTCCGCGAAGATTAAGATCAATAAATTCACGACCAGCGTTATCTACGTAATCTAGAATTCGAATTGCGGCAAAATCACTCCATTGCAGAGACTTAAATGATATTCCGCTGTTAATGCCTTCTTCATAATATTTTATGGCATCGGGTCTATCTTTTATCAAACCGAGGATCCAATCTTTCACACCGATCAATGCTTCAGTCTCGTTTTTAGCACCGAACATAATTTCTTCAAGTCTGGGATTTTCTTTTAAAAGCACTTTTAATAAGCGGTGTGATTTTACTGTTATGGCAATTTTATCAAGCTCATAAACTTGTGACATTTTGCTCTCCTGTTTTTGTTTAAGGCTAAGCATGTTTCCCTTTTTGTGATTTGAAAGAGAGGCAAAGGGTGTATTTTTATTTTAATATAAGAAAATTGAACTTAAGATGTCAAGTAAACAAGAGAAAGATATAGTTTACCATATCTGTACAATCTCTGTCTAAAATAACAAGAACTTTCTCTGCCGAAGGCAGTCCTTCGGAATAATCTTGGGAATAATCTCTCTCTCAAAAAGAGAAAGACTTTTAAGGACTTTTCAGTCACCTTCGTTAGGATGATTTGTGAGAAAACTAAAAAGAATTAGAATATTTTATTTTTTCCCAATTAATCTTTGATTATAAAATTATTTTTGATTCCACTAATCTTAAAAGCAAAACAAACGCTCGCTACTAAAACACTTAGCTGTAATAAAATTATTCTACTTTCCCATTCTTTTCAAAATTTCTTCCATCTGATCCATCACCTTGTTCATCTTTTGCATAGTAAGCTTGACTGGTTCGGACGACATCGGATCTATGCCGGCATCTTTAATAAGTTCTGTGGGATATTTTGAGCCGCCGCCTTTAAGAATATTATAGTAAGCATCCACTGCCGGCTGTCCTTGTTCAATCATCTTTTCTACAATAGAAGTTCCATAAATAAGCGATGTTGCATACTGAAAAACGTAATAAGTATATCCTAAGAAATGAGGAATGTATGCCCATTCATATTGAATGTAATCGTCTACCATGCAATAACCTTTATCGTGTCCGTAATATCGTTTAACAATATCAAAATAAATTGCCGACATATCCTCACCTGTTATCGGTTCATCGGCTTCTACTTTTTTGTGTATTTCCCATTCAAATTCTGCAAATGATGTTTGGCGGAAAATAGTGGTTCTAAGCAGTTCCAAATAACTTCCGAGAAGGTAAAGTTTTTCTTCATCGGTTTTTACGTTCTTCACCATGTAATTGTTGAGAAGATTTTCATTAACTGTCGAAGCAATCTCCGCAACAAAGGTGGCATAGTCAGCTTTTGAAAACGGCTGGGTTTTGTTTGAAAAGTAACTATGCATTGTATGTCCGAGTTCATGCGCAAGCGTTGAAACAGATTCATAGTCATCGGTCCAATTCATTAATATAAACGGATGAACATCGTAAGCACCGCCGGTAGAATAAGCGCCGCTTCTCTTTCCTATAGTGGGAATATAGTCTATCCATCTTTCATTATTAGCTCTTTGCAATACCGAAACATATTCTTCACCTAAAGGCTTCAATGCATCAAGAATAACTTTTTGACCTTGCTCAACCGTAAAGCTCATATCCACTTTCTGAACAAGCGGAACGTATAAATCGTAATAGCGAAGTTCATTCAAACCCAACATCCTTTTCTTTAAATCAAGCGCACGATGAAGAGTGGGGAGATGGTTGTTAATCTGTTCAATCAATGTAGTATAAACTGATACAGGTAAATTATCGGCATTAAGCGAGGCGTGAAGCGACGATTCATACTTTCTGTTTTTTGCGTACACCCAATCTTTTTTTACTTTGCCGCCGAGGTTTGCGCCTAAAGTATTTTTAAAATCGCCGTAACTGTTAAAAAATACATCAAATATTTTTGCGCGGTCATCCCGGTTTTCAACTGTGCGGTACTTTGTATAAGCTGCAGGAGACAATTTAATTTCTTCGCCCGAAGCCAGGGTTACTTTTGGAAATG
Source organism: Ignavibacteriales bacterium (assembly GCA_020061465.1). Lineage (GTDB taxonomy): Bacteria > Bacteroidota > Ignavibacteria > Ignavibacteriales > Ignavibacteriaceae > JAGUYG01. The sequence goes on along the minus strand of JAGUYG010000046.1, from coordinate 28,517 downwards.
GTTTTTCGGCATTATTGAATATATCATAAACATCGCTTTGAACTCCGGCTATCAATCCGAAACTGGCAAGCATTATTTCTTCCGGTTCCGATAAAGTATGTTCACGCTTCCTTTGGATGTTATTAAGATACATATCAAATTTATTTTTTAGCTCCGGTTTTTCATAAATGAATTTTTCGATCTTCTCTTTTGGTATCTGAAGAATTTCCGGTTCAAAGAATGCCGCCGCTTCGCCAAACTTTGTTCCGACTGCAGCCATTTGCTGCATCATTGCCTGATTCTCCGAGATGTTAAGATTTTCATTGCTAAGGTTACTGGCATAAGTCCAGGCTTTCCAAAGCGTTTTAACCACATCCGATGAAGTTTTTAATGCCTTATACAAATTTTCAGCACTGACACCGAGCTTGCCTTTAAAGTTTGCAAGCTTTTCGGCTTCGGCTTTTAACAAATCGACATCTGCCTGCCATGCGGCTTTTGAGGGATAAATGTCTGTGAGGTCCCATTTATATTTGTCCTCAACTTTATCTCTTTCTATATTTTGTGAGAATGATTGATTTGATAGAAGAATTAAAACAGCGATAGTTAGAAACAGACTTTTCATTTTCCACCTGTTAATATTTTAATGGATTGAATTTGTGTTTTAAAATTACTGAAATTAAGGATTAGTTACCTGGAAGAAAGTGTTAATAAAAAAGCAAACAATAAATAGTTATGAATTATAAAATCAAATTGTTCGATAAAAATATTAATGATGCAATAAGCAATATGTTAAAGTGAAGTTCTATTATGAATTTAAAAAACACGAATACTTTTGCCGATAGTTTGCCGAACTTAAAGGGCATTAAGAAAAAGATATTTATGCTGGATAGTACAATAATCAGTGTATGTATAAAAGTATTCGATTGGGCAAAGTATAAAAAAAAGGAGCAATAAAGCTGCATACGCTTCTTGATTATGATGTCTGCATGCCCAAATATGTGTATATGACTGAAGGAAAGAAAGCAGATGTGGAGATAATAACAAACAATTTTTCCCTGTTTTGCCATCAGGCAGGTTGGACAGTATCAACGATAGCAGAGCTATATAAACAGCGTTGGTCAATCGAAACCTTTTTCAAAGAGCTTAAACAAAACCTAAAAATCAAATCTTTTTTAGGAACAACTGAAAATGCAATGTGGATACAGATTTGGACAGCTATGATAACTTTGCTGCTGTTGAAATATCTTAAAGAAATTTCTAAATACGGATGGAGCTTATCAAATTTAATTGCTTTTCTGAGAATGAATCTATTTGTAAAGATTCTATTAACAGAATGGTTAGATAATCCATTTAAGCCGCCGGAGGATTTTTCTATTAAAAACAGACAAGAAAGTTTATTCTGAGGAGGGATTGTTTTTAGGAATTTAATGAATCTGTCCAAAACAACTTAAATAGAAAACTTTTTCTCTATTTCTAATTTATTTTGGACAGCAATGATAAAGGCAATTATAATCGCAAGAAAAGAAGGAAAACTCTTTAAATCCCATCCTGATTTAACTAAATTTATCTTTATAAATGAAGGAATCTTTATATTGAATATCAAACCCGGTACAATCCTAAAAGGTCCCAATTGGAATGAGCCAGTTGAATTGAAATTGGTAGAAGAAGATGGGGATTACTTCCACATAGTTGGTTCCACAACTTATAGTAACACACATATTGATCAGTTAATTTCTAAAGAAGAGCTTAACAGCTTTTCAATTGAGATACCTCAAAAATATTTTACCAATGAACCCTGGAAAGTTTTTCTTTCATTAGAAACTATTCGCTATAGATTCGCTTCTCTTTATGATCCTTTGCTTGCAATGAACACATCAAAGGTTGATCCTTTGCCTCATCAGATTGAAGCTGTGTATGGCTTTGTTCTAAAGATGCCAAGAATAAGATTCCTTATTGCTGACGATCCTGGTGCTGGTAAAACTATAATGGCTGGTTTGATCTTAAAAGAATTGAAATTGCGCCATCTTGTAAGTAGAATTTTAATTGTTTTACCTGGTCATCTTAAAGATCAGTGGCGTAGAGAGTTAAAAGAAAGATTTGAAGAAAATTTTGTTCTTGTTGATAGGAGTATTCTTGATGCACATTATGCCGAGAATGTTTGGGCAAGGGAAAGACAGATTATTACCTCAATTGATTTTGCTAAACGTGATGAAATACTTCCTTCCATAGCTGCTGCGCATTTTGATTTAATTGTTGTAGACGAAGCACATAAAATGAGTGCTTACCGCTATGGTGATAAAACAACTAAGACAGGTAGATATAGACTTGGAGAAAGTTTATCTCGCATTACCACTAATCTTCTTTTCTTAACCGCAACTCCTCATAAAGGAGATCCTGAAAATTTTAGATTGTTTTTAGACCTGCTTGAACCAGGTTTCTTTGCTAACAACGATATGGTGCAGCAATCAATTCGAAATCAGGATAACCCTTTATTTATCCGTAGAGTAAAAGAAGATTTAAAAGATTTTGAGGGAAAACCACTTTTCCTTCCAAGATATGTTGAAACCATACCATTTAATTTGGGAAGGCAATCAAAGAATGAAGCTGAACTCTATAATGAATTATCCAGGTATGTTGAACAGCAATATAATTTGGCTCTTAATAGAGATAAAAAAAGAAATGTAACCTTCGCACTTGTTATCCTTCAGCGCCGCTTGGCATCAAGTACTTATGCTTTGCTAAAATCTTTGGAAAGAAGAAAAAGAAAGCTTGAAGAATTGCTTGAGACTTCTCTTGAGAGATCACAAACAAATAACTTTCGAACCGACATAGAAGATTATGAAGATCTTAGCGAAGAGGAACGATGGCAAGAGGAAGAAATCTGGGAAACTCTTAGTGTTGCTGAAAATCGCGAAGAGTTAGAAAAAGAAATTTCAACTATTGACAAATTAATTCAGCGTGCAAAAGAAATAATTATAAACGAAGAAGAAATTAAATTAAAAGAACTTAAAAAATCTCTCTCAAGTTTATATGAAAGGTATTCCAATCCTAAACAAAGAAAAATTCTGATATTTACGGAATCAAGAGATACTTTAGATTATTTGGAGAAAAAAGTAAGTGACTGGGGATATTCTTCTAATACTATTCACGGCGGTATGAGGTTAGAAGACAGAGTAAATGCTGAAAAAGTTTTTAAAAATGAAACTGAAGTTCTAATTGCTACTGAAGCCGCCGGTGAAGGTATTAACCTTCAGTTCTGTAATATGATGATTAACTATGATATACCTTGGAATCCAAACCGGCTTGAACAAAGAATGGGACGCATCCATCGTTACGGTCAGACCCGTGAAGTATTTATCTTTAACCTCGTTGCTAATGATACCCGTGAAGGACGAGTTTTAACACGACTTTTTGCGAAGCTTGATGAGATTAAAAATGCGATGGGCAATGACAAAGTATTTGATGTTTTGGGTGAGATAATGACTCATACAAATCTTGCTCAGCTTCTTATGGATGCTGCTGCCAACGCAAGAGATATTGATGAAATATTAAAAGAGATAGACATAGTTGTTAATGAAGATTATATTAAAGATGTAAAAGAAAGTCTTGGTGAAAGTCTTGCTACCCGATTTATTGATTACACCCGCATAAAAGAAATGGAAGCTAAAGCAAGAGAGTATAAACTTATCCCTGAATACACAGAAAGTTATTTTAAGAAAGCATTCCATAAAATTTCCGGTAAATATAAAACTACAACAAAAGGTTTTCTCTCAATTGATTCCGTTCCTTATGAGTTAAGAAAAATAGCCGAGAAAGATTCGATTAAAAAATCTTTTGGTGAATTGTTAAAAAAATATCCGAAGATTACTTTTGATAAAGACATTGCTCAAAAAAATTCAGATGCTGAATTTGTTACCTTCGGGCATCCTCTCTTTGAATCAGTAATGGTTTGGATAGAAGAGAATCATCTTGATTCACTTCTTCAGGGTGCTGTATTTGGTGATCCTGATAGCAACCTGAACGGATATATTATTTTTTATGAGGGTGAAATTAAAGATGGAATCGGGACAGTTGCGGGAAAGCGTCTCTTTTGTTTATATGTTGACGACAAGGAAATAAAGATTGTCCCTTCCTCGATTATTTGGGATCTGTCTGAAATAACCGAAAATCATTCCGAATCCGTTGACATAGATTCATTGAAGAAAAAGACATCTTCACTTTGCATTAAAATGCTGGAAGAGTATAAAAAAGAATTAACTCAGGAAAGAAAACGGCAAGCTGATATTAAAGAAAAGTATGGCATTAAATCATTAGAGATTTTATTAGTAAAGCTGGATGGTGAACTAATTACTTATTACCAGCGTAAAGAAACTGGTGAAAATATGGACGTTGCTATACGTAATAAAGAAGAACGCAAAAATGAATATGAAAAAGCCAAACAGGATTTAGCAGAACAAATTGTAAGAGAAAAAAGCTTAACAATGAGTTCTCCAAAATTCAGAGGAATAATTAAAGTAATTCCTTTGCAACCAATACCGGATGTAATGCAAAGCGATCCTGAGATTGAAAAAATTGGAATGGAAGCCGCGATGAAATATGAAATAGAACAAGGCAGATTTCCAGAAGACATTTGTAAGGAAAATCTCGGTTACGATATCCGATCAAAGGACAAGAATGGAAACATTCGTTATATCGAAGTTAAATCCCGTGCTGCTAATGGTGCTGTTGCACTAACACAAAATGAATGGTTTAAAGCAAACCGTTTTAAGAATGAATATTATCTCTATGCTGTTATGAATTGTTCCAAAGAACCAAAGCTTTATATAATAAATAATCCTTCTGAAATTTTATCAGCAGAACAGAAAGTTGAAGTCAGATATTTAATCTCAATAGATCAAATTCAATCAAAAGGTAAAATAAGTAATTAGCTAATGTTAATTAAAAAAGCTGGACATCCTAAAACGGTATTGAATCGCTTTGATTTATTAGGCGATGATGAAAAAGCACTATCAAAAGCATTTGCGTTTCTTTTAGCATCAGAACCTGTGGCTTTATTTGATTTCTTAAGATACCTTGGAATTAGAATAAAAAATACTAAAGAAAATTTTAAGAATATTTCTATAGTTACAGAGTATAATAGAAAAGAAGGTCGTATTGACATAGAAACGAAATACGACGAATGGTTTCAAATTTTTATTGAATCAAAGGTCCGTAAAAATAAAGTTCTTCACCAGAGAACGCAGTATCTAAATTCGTTTGATCCGAATATTCCAGAAAAATTTCTTTGCTTTATAACTCAAGAAAGAGATCATAATAAACAAAAAGCTGAAGGTATTATTATTCATTATGTGGGATGGGAAGATATTAACCTAATATTCGATACCAAATATTGGCTTACAAAACCTTTAATGAAAGAATATTTATCATTTTCAATAAAGAACTATAATATGAAATATCAAAAAGAAATTCTTATTCAAGATTTATCTGAACCAAATGAAATTAAACGCTTCAAAGAGTTTAATGTTTATCGAAGACCGGAAACGCTTGGCAGCCCTCTTTATTTTGCACCGCATTTTACAAATTATGCTAATCAAGAAGAAGGGGTGGGCATTCCATATCTATCAAAAATTTTAGGTATTCTAACATTAAAAGCGTCAGATATTGAAAATTTTGAAACAGATATTAAAAACTTTACCACAAATACGCCTTTAGTAAATGATTGGATAAAAGGTGTCAAATTAGGAAGTGACAATGAAACGTTTACCTATTTCTTTTTAGATAAACCTTTGAAGCTAACTAAGAATCTGCAAAAGGATGGCGGAAGAAAGCAAGGGCGAGGTAAAGATTGGATTGCCGCTATGATTCCCGCGAACCGTTGTGTCACCTTTTCAGAGTTCACTAAAAGATTAATGCAAAATAATTAAGAGTTTTTAATGCCCGATAAACGCTTCATAGAAGAATCTTTTCCCGTTAAAGAAGTAAGTGCTATTTCTGCTAAAGAAAAAAATATTAGGCACGGACATATCTCAACTCTCCATATCTGGTGGGCAAGACGCCCTCTTGCTGCTTCCCGTGCTACTGCTTATGCTGCGCTAATACCCGCGCCAAAAGATATTGATGAATGGAATGAGGAAAGACAATTTATAATTGACTTTGCCAAGTGGGAAAACACTAATAACCCAAAAATGATTGAAAGAGCACGCAAGAAAATTCTTAAAGCTTATGGTGGCAAACCGCCCAAAGTTTTAGATCCCTTTGGCGGCGGCGGTTCAATCCCTCTTGAATGTTTGCGTCTTGGCTGCGAGACTTACTCTAACGATTTAAACCCTGTTGCTGTGCTTATACAAAAATGCACTCTTGAATACCCGCAGAAATATGGTAAACCCGGTTATATTGAAAGAGAAGTTGAAGAATTTGGAAAAAAGAAAAAAATAAAACAGAAAGTTGATAATGTTTTATTAGAAGATGTAAAATTTTGGGGAAATTGGATTCTTAAAAAAGCTAAAAAAGAACTTGTTCAATTTTATCCAAACGATCCTGATGGATCAGTCCCTATTGCTTACATTTGGGCAAGAACAATTCCTTGCCAAAATCCTTCTTGTGGTGTGGAAATACCTTTGATGCGGCAATTCTGGTTAGCTAAAAAAACTAAAAGAAAGGTTGCTCTTTTTCCTTCTGTAAATAACAATAAGGTTGAATTTAAAATAGTTGGGGATGCTTATGGAAACTTCCCTTCTGGTTTTAAACCAGAAAATGGAACTGTTAATAGAGCAATAGTTACTTGTCCTCTTTGTGGTAATACAATTGATGCAAAAACCACAAAAAAATTGTTTCATAATTATTCATCATCTGAAAGATTAGTTGCAGTTGTAACTCAAAAGCCTGGTATTTCTGAAAGGAAATACAGAATTGCAAATAATAATGATTATGAGATTTTCAAACTTGCTTACCAAAAACTTAAAAACTTGGAAATTGAACTTGAAACCACAATAGGTATAAATCCAATTCCTGACGAAAGTTTACCAATACGTGGTACGCTTGGTTTTAGAATCCAAGCTTATAATATGAAGAATTGGGGCGATTTATTTAATTCTCGTCAAAAACTATCACTATTAACCTTTATAAAACATATTCGCTCTATAAATATAAATTCTGAAGACAAAGAATATTCTAAAGCTGTGAAATCTTATTTAGGTATAAGCTTATCAAGAGTAACTGATTATACAAATAATTTGTGCCAATGGAATAATGTTTTTGAAATCACAAATCATATGTTAAATAGAAATGCATTACCTTTTATTTGGGATTATTCTGAAATAAATCCAATTACACAATCAGTTGGTAGTTGGGAAAGTATGGCTTTTAGAAGTATCTGGAAAGTTATTGATTCTATTTCTAATACGGGTGAATCTGGTAATGTCAGCCAAATGTCGGCAAATAAACTTTCTTATGAGGATAATTCCTTCGATGCCGTCTTTACTGATCCTCCATATTACGATAATATACCATACTCTTATTTATCAGATTTTTTTTATGTATGGCTAAAAAGAATACTCAATAATGATTATCCAGAATTATTTTCAACACCACTTACACCTAAAAGAGATGAAATTGTTGCTTATTCAAATATTCCTGGTGGTTTTGATGCTGGTAAAAAATTCTTTGAAGATATGCTTAAGAAATCATTTCAAGAAATTTTTAGAATATTAAAAAATAATGGAACATCTATAATTGTATATGCTCATAAATCTACCGAAGGTTGGGAAACTTTAATAAATTCATTGATTGATTCAGGGCTTATTGTTACGAGTGCTTGGCCATTAAATACTGAGAAAGAAGCAAGACTTAGAGCAAGTGAATCAGCAGCATTGGCTTCTTCTATTTATATCATTTCCAGGAAGTATGAAAAATTACCAACTAAATTTTATCAAGAAATTAAAGAAGAATTAAAATTATATCTTTCCGAAAAACTTGATAAATTATGGGCTGATGGGATAAGCGGTGCAGACTTCTTCATTGCAGCTATTGGTTCATCGTTAGAAGTTTATAGTAAATACGTGAAAGTTATAGACTTTGAAGGCAGAGAAATCCGTGCAGATAAATTTTTACAGGAAGTTCGTGTAATTGTAACAGACTATGCTGTTAGAAAAATATTGCATAATGGTTTTGCTTCAGAGATTTCAGATTTAACAAGGTTTTATGTTCTCACTCGTTGGGAATTTGGCTCAGCAAAAATTCCTTTTGATGAAGCGAATAAGCTTTCTCATAGTTGCAGTATTGATTTAGCAAACGAATGGAATAAAGAAGGATTTATCAAAAAGGATAAAGAGTTTGTTTCTATTCTTGGTCCTCAGGATAGAAAAATAGATCAATTAAAAAATGCAACTGAATTAATTGACGTACTTCATTATTCATTACTACTTTGGGAAAAAAGTAAGCGAAATGAAATTATTCAATTATTAACTAACACCGGATATGGTAAGAGCGAAGCATTTTATAGAGTAGCACAAGCTATTTCAGAAACTCTGCCAAATGAAAGCAAAGAAAAAAAATTACTTGATGGTTTCTTAAACTTAAGAGAAAGACTGACCGAAGAAACCGGCCCAAGGAAAAAACCACAAGGAGATTTATTCGAAGAATAATTTAAAAAGTTTTATGACAGAAGAAGAACTTAAAATAACATTAACTGAATTATTAGCTTTATCAGGTGAAACTGAATGGGTTGAATTTAAACATGCCAAGGATAGTTTTCATTTCGATGATCTTGGAGAATATTTTTCAGCTTTAAGCAATGAAGCTAACTTAAAAAACCAGCAGAACGGTTGGCTTGTATTTGGTGTAAACAATAAAAGAGAGATTGTCGGTACTAATTTTAGAAGAGATATTGGTAAGCTGCATAGTTTAAAACATGAGATATCGCAGCATACAAATAGCAATATTACTTTTATTGAAATACGCACGTTAAACTTGCCTGAGGGTAGGGTTATTCTTTTCCAAATACCACCTGCCCCTCTCGGAATACCAGTAACCTGGAAAAGAATTTCATATGGGAGAGATGGTGAATCTTTAGTTCCTCTTAGCATTCAAGAAATTGAAATCATAAGAAGCCAAAAGAAAACTGACTGGTCCGGGGAAGTTTGTCCTGGGGCTACGTTAAATGATCTCGATAAAGATGCGATTCAAAAAGCAAGAATAGAGTATAAAAAGAAAAACCAAAAACTTGCTGATGATGTTGATAAATGGAATGATGAAACATTTCTTAACAAAATAAAAGCTGCTGTACAAGGACAAGTCACCAGAGCTGCAATAATAATTTTAGGTAAGCCTGAATCAGTTCACTTAATTTCACCATCAGTTGCTAAAATGTCATGGATATTAAAGAATGAGCAGAACCTCGAAATTGACTATGAACATTTTGATCCGCCATTTATTCTTAATTCAGAAGCTATTTTAAAAAAAATAAGAAATCTAAAGTATCGGTATCTTCCCGATAATACATTATTCCCCGAGGAAATTCTTAAATACGAACCCTGGGTAATACGTGAAGCTTTGCACAACTGCATAGCCCATCAAGATTACTTTCTTAATAGCCGTATCATTATTGTTGAAAAAGATGATGAATTAATTTTTAATAATGCCGGCAGCTTTATACCTCAATCTATTGAAACAGTAATTACTCAAGACGCACCACAGCGTTATTATCGGAATCAATTATTAGCTGAACTTATGGTTAATGTTAATATGATCGATACTATTGGCAGCGGAATAAAGAAAATGTTTATAAAACAGAGAGAAAGATTTTTCCCTTTGCCTACGTATGAATTGGATATACCTGATGAAGTAACTGTTAAAATTTATGGAAAAGTTTTGGATGAGAATTATTCGCGTGTTTTAAGTGCCAATGATTCTCTCGGTTTGCAAACCGTTATGCTATTGGATTCGGTGCAAAAGAAAAAAATAATTTCTAAGGACGCATATAAACTTTTAAAACAAAAAAGATTAGTTGAAGGTCGATTCCCTAATATCTTTGTAAGCTATTCAGTAACATATTATTCTGGTGATAGAGCCAAATATATACGAAATCGGGCTTTTGATAAAAAATACTATAAAGATTTGATCATAGAATATATCTCCAAGTATGGTAAAGCCACACGTAAGGAATTGCATGATTTGCTGCTTACAAAGATTTCAGATGTACTTAATGAAAAGCAAAAGAAAGCCAAAGTAAAAAATTTACTTTTCGAAATGGCTCATAAAGACAAAACAATTATCAAGACTGGCAAGACTAAGGCATCTGAATGGAAGCTTAAATGATTCTGTAATTAGTCAATTGTTAACCATAATTAGCCAATGTTTTAGCTAATAAAATTTATAAATGTTTAGTTCTAGTTAAAAAATCAAAATATTTTTAGCCAATGATTAGCCAATATTTAGAACAATTTAGCCAATAAGGAATTCTCAAATGAAAGCATTTCACACAATTGCAATTCCTCATAAAGACATACTCGAAGGTCGGCTTACGATGGATGTTTTTGCTGCCGATCTTTGGGCTGTAAGTCAAAAAAGTGGTCCGGCAGAATATAAGTATGCAGATACATTCTTCTCAAAAACATATTTAACTCAAGGACTTTCAAACCTCTTAGATGTTGTTAAGAAACGTCTCGATGGAAAAGGCGGTGATCCTGTTATCCAACTTCAGACTCCGTTTGGCGGTGGAAAAACCCACTCTCTTATTGCTATGTATCATAAATCAAAAGAATGGAAGGTGAAACCTACCGTAATTGTAGGGACTTCACTTCCCGCATCTACTACTTTATGGAGTTTGCTGGAAATACAACTCGCCGGTAAAGTAAACAAGATGAAGGGAAACTCTGCACCTGGCAAAATAGCACTCAAAGAATTATTACTTCAGCACCAGCCATTAATTATTTTAATTGATGAGCTGCTCGAATATGTTACAAAAGCTGCTGTGGAAAAAGTTGGCGGAAGCACTCTTGGCGCTCAAACAATCGCTTTTATGCAAGAGCTAACAGAGATAGTATCCGAATTAGATAAATCTGTTTTAGTGGTAACTCTTCCGTCAAGTATCATAGAGCATTACGATGAGCAAGCTGAAAAGCTTTATATGCAATTGAAAAAAGTTTCCGGCAGAAAAGAAATTATTTATACACCGGTAGAAGAAAATGAAATAACCAAAATAATAAGACAAAGATTATTTCAAGAGATAAACGAAAACAACTCTAAAAAAATTGTAAATGATTTCGTTAAGTATGCCGAAAAAGAAAATATCTTACCGAATGGTTCAGAAACAAATGAATATAAAGAAAAATTTCTTGCTTCATATCCCTTCCTTCCAGAGGTAGTGGATTTTCTTTATACAAGATGGGGAACCTTCTCAACTTTTCAGAGAACCAGAGGTGTATTAAGATTATTATCTTTAGTAATTCATTCATTAAGCAAATCTCCCATCCCATATATCAGCTTAGCCGATTTTAATTTATCAATTCAAGAAATAAGACAAGAATTGCTAAAGCATATTGAAACTACTTTCAACGGAATTATTGCTGTTGATATTACTAATAAAGATTCCGGTGCACATCGTGTTGACAAAAATCTCGGCAGAGCTTATGTAGGTTTGAATCTTGGTCATAGAATTGCTTCATCTATTTTTATGAGTTCTTTCTCCGGCGGACAAGTTAGAGGTGCAACATTAAATGAAATAAAAAGATTCGCCACTACTCTTGATAATCCCGCAGCAGTAATTGGCGACGCACTTTCGCAGCTCGAAAAATCTCTCTTTTTTTTACACGTGAAGGATGATAAATATTATTTCGATAATCAGCCCAACCTTACCAAAATTCTTTTCAATAAAATGGAGAATGTTAAGGATGATGAACTAAAAGAATTGGAATTAAAATTATTACGAGGTTCGATATCCGGCAGCAAATTTAAAACATACATTTGGGAAGAAGCCTCATCAAACATCCCCGATACAGAGGACTTGAAATTAATTATACATCAGCGTGAAAATAAAAATACAATTCTTGAAATAATTAAGAATAAGGGATTATCACCAAGAGTTTATAGAAATACTTTATTCTTTTTATATCCTTTAGAAAGTGAACGTTACGGATTCTTAACTACGTTAAGAAGAAAAATTGCGTATGAAAAAATAGAGGAAGACAAAACCTTAAACCTAAGCGAAGATCAGAAAAGAGATATTAAAAAAGAAATAAAAAAATTAGAAGGAAATCTTAAAGAATATATTAGAAGGTTATATAGAGTTATAGCTATTCCAAATAAAGAAGGAATCAAAGAACCTGAAGATTTGGGAACTCCTATTCACGGTGATACTGTTGAACTCGATTATGCTATTTATGAACATTTGAGAGGTAAAGAGATTCTTGAATCAATGCCGCCCATTGTCATCAAAACAAAATATCTCACAAACAAAGATTACGTTCCCACAGAAAATTTATACTTAGCAGCTCTAAAAACACCTGGAGAAGTCAGACCAATAAGCAAATTAGTAATTGAACACGGTATTCAAGAAGGATGCAAGCAAGGTATATTTGGTATTGGTGAACTAATTGACGATAAACCTGTGTGCAGATACTTCAAACAATATCCTTCCTTATCATTCTCCGGTAATGAAATCCTTATCACAGATAAAATTTGTTTAGAACAAGAGAAGGAAAAAGCTGAAACGGCTGGAGCCACTCAATTTCAATTTCCTGAAGATGAATCAAAAAAGGTTGAGAGTGGGGTTAAAAATGGTGCATCTGCTACACCTCTTACAGCAGAATATTTAGAATCTATATCACTGAATCTTAATATACCCAAAGGGAAAATAGCTAATCTAATGGGCATCCTAAATTACTTACAAAGCAAGTTCAATGTTTTAGAATTAGAAATAAAAGTCAGAGATGGAAAAATAACCGAACAAGAATTTGAAGATAAAATCAAAGAAGCATTAGCAATGAGTGGGATAAGAATAAAAGAATAATGCTCGAACAACACAATATAAAATACAAACAAAAGTTGAAACCAATTAAACATTGATATGATAGAGTTACCTTCTGCAAACTGTCCCGTATGTGAGTTTGAAAGAATTCCTTCAACTCCATACCATGGTGCTGGTCGCTCACGGTTATATCAATGTCCTAACTGTGGGGATTTTATTATTTCATTAATGGCGTACAGATTTACTCCGATATTTAATGATGCAAATACTAAAGCTATAGTAAGTCATTTTATTAGAAATAATACATCTTCAGAAAATCCTATTTTTATCGATCGTGACAAATACGAAGAGATATTAAGCACTTTTAAACTGCCAACTACCTCTGAACAACTAAATAACTTACTTCAATGGTTTGGGTACCAATCTAATAATTCTTTAGATTCAATAGATGGGTTTACAAAAAATTTACCTGCTTTGATTGGTGCTAAAAATCAACAGCAAGTAATAAACCTATTAGATCGTTTGCTAAAAGATGGCTACATAGAAATGGAAAATCCTACTATAGATTTACGCGATCGCCCTGCATTTAATGGATTTTGTGGTCATTTAACGGGCAAAGGTATTGCTAAAGTTGATGAGTTAAATCATTCAAAAACATTCATAAATTTTAACACACCTATTTTACCAATTGAAAAATTATTAAAAGAGGAGAATAAGAATCTTGAAGTAAAAGGTTCTTTACAATTAGACCTTAATCACCTATTGAAAGGAAGCAATAAACAAAAAGATGTTAAGATTGGTGTGTTAAAGTCTATTGCAGCTTTTCTAAATAGCTCCGGTGGGTACATTCTGATTGGTGCAGTTGAGATGGACAAATTTAAGCTAAGTGAAATCAGCAAAATTAGATACAAGGCTTTCTCAAATTATTATTTAATCGGTGTTTTAATAGAAAATAAAAATACTGATAACTATCAGCTAACACTCAGAGATTTTATATCTTCTCATATTTCAAAAGAAGTATCTGGGCTGATAGATATTTACTTCACTGAATTTGAGGGATTTACTTTTTGCAATGTAGTTGTAAATAAAGCAAACCATAAATGGTATTATTTAGATCATAAATTTTTTGTTCGCGATGGAAATAGAACTGTGGAATTGACCGATGATGATGCAGACAATTATAAGAATAGGAACAAAAGATTTTAATACAAAACACTTGAGCAATAAACTTAAAATATAAATAAAGCTGTTGTTGTCACATAGAAAATTTTTAAGCTTTCTTTTCATTTATGATAAAGATTAGAAAGATAAATCCTTATGCTCTCTACATTCACTGCGATGCTGCTATGGATTATGGTCCTAAAAGTCCGGGTGGTGTTGGTATCGAAATCGAATTTCCTGATTCCGTTGCTTTAGACCCTATAAAATTAGAGTTAGGAAAATATATCAGTGCTAATATAGAACGTTTAGAACTTGAAGCTATAATTAAGGGAATGGAAGAAGTGTTGAAATTGTTTGAACGTCACTACGACGCACTTAAAAATGTTAATACCATAATTATAACAACCGACAGACATAGTTTAAATGATAATGAAAAAACAAGTCCTTTTAGAATTAAAGATTGGCGAAAAAATAATTGGCATAATTACGAAGGAAAGGCAATAAAGAATAGTGACTTACTAGAAAAACTTGATAAAACTCGAAAGAAATTATCAGATAAAACTTATCGTCCGGTACGAATTGAATTTCTCCCCAGCAAATTCAATAAGGCTGCTGATAGACTATCAAAAAAGGGGAAGAAGAAAGCATTAACTTCTGACTCCATTGCATTAAAAGGTCTGAAGCAAGGTAAAAGAAAATTTGATGGTGAAGAAATTAATTATTCATTCCTAAAAGTAAAAGATGAATATGAAATTCACATATATAAAAAGGAACCGTCCGTGATCAGTGGGAAATAAGTGCTGAGATTTTCAAAGGTGAATTCTTAGGGAAAAAATTAAAAGTTTACACAGATGATGAATTGGTTAAAAAATTGCATAGACATCATATATATAAAATACGACTTAAAAATGTTCATCAACATCACGTTATCATTTATAAGACTTTTAAAGAAATAAAGAAAAAAACCGAAGAATGCCTTAACAACACAATATCGGCATCCTGAATCGACAAGTAATTTTGTCCAGTTTTTTAATTAAAAAACTGGACATTTTCTTTACCTTTCAGTCCGGTATATAAGCAATAAAAAATTTTTATAAGAAGTAAATGCTGAATGGAAAAGTTTAAGGGCATTAAGAAAAAGATATTTATGCTGGATAGTACAATAATCAGTGTATGTATAAAAGTATTCGATTGGGCAAAGTATAAAAAGGAAAAAGGAGCTATAAAACTGCATACACTTCTTGATTATGATGGCTGCATGCCCAAATATGTGTATATGACAGAAGGAAAAAAAGCAGAAGTGGAGATAATAACAAACAATTTTTCCCTGCCTTGCCGTCAGGCAGGTTGGACAGCATCAACGATAGCAAAACTATATAAACAGCGTTGGTCAATCGAAACCTTTTTCAAAGAGCTTAAACAAAACCTAAAAATCAAATCTTTTTTAGGAACAACTGAAAATGCAATGTAGATACAGATTTGGACAGCAATGATTTTGACACAAAAAGTTTATAATAATAATTAGTAAAATCCAAATTAAATTTTTTTATTTATAATTTTAAATACTGTTCTTTAACCCCCTTCCAAAATTATCTATCATATAACCACGTAATTAGATTTAAATTTATAAAATTTAATATTAATTGAACCACTGTAGAATTGCCCAATTAAACAATTAAAAAAAACTGCCCGCCGAAGTTTTTCCCAAAGATGGTTCTGAAAAGGAGGCGGGTTAAACAATCGGCGCATTAATTTCATTTGGAGTTTAACTAAATAATATATCTATATCGGCTTTGGTAAGGTTTTTTAATACTCCCGTTTCGCTTGTGATGATATTCTGAACTAATGCTCTCTTCTTTTCTTGCAGCAGAAGAATTTTTTCTTCGACCGAATTTTTTGTGATGAACTTGTAAATGAAAACATTCTTGTTTTGTCCTATTCTGTGCGCTCTGTCGGTAGCTTGAATTTCTACTGCGGGATTCCACCATGGGTCGTAATGAAATACATAATCGGCTGCAGTTAAGTTTAAACCGAATCCGCCTGCTTTTAAGCTTATCAAAAAGATTTTTACTTTGTCGTTCTTTTGAAAATTATTTACTCTTTCTTCCCTGTCTTTTGTATTGCCGGTTAGATATTCATAGGAGATTTTTTTGTTGTTTAAATATTCTTTAATCACTTCTAACATCTTTACGAATTGCGAAAAGACCAAAACTTTATGTCCCTCATTTAGCACTTCACCAAGCATCTCTTTAAATTCTTCAAACTTACCTGAATTCTTTCTGTATGTTTTATCGAACAAAACGGGATGATTGCACACCTGTCTAAGTCTCAGCAAACCTTCTATAATTTTAAATCCCGACTTCTTAATTCCTTTTTCATTTATCTCTTTCATAATTTCAAAACGAATTGAATCCTTCAGCAACTCATACACCTTCATTTGCTCGCTTTCCATTTCGCAATAATGAATCATCTCGGTTTTTGGCGGAAGCTCTTTGGCAACAAGCTCTTTTGTTCGTCTTAGCACAAATGGATAAATCGTTTTCTTTAAGAATTCAGATGCTTCGTTGTCGTTCATTTTCTGAATCGGTTTTACGAATGCGTCCTGGAATTTTTTTAATGAACCGAGCATACCAGGATTCAAAAACGATATTTGCGACCAAAGCTCATTTAGATTATTTTCGATAGGTGTACCGGTTAAACAAAGGCGGTGATCGGCATTCAACCTTTTAACCAATCTGGCACTCTTTGAAAACGGATTCTTTATCTTCTGCGATTCATCCAATACGACATAGTTGAATGGCTGCTGTTTAAACAATTCAAAATCTCTTAGTAAAATAGCATAGCTGGTAACAACCGCATTGTATTTATCGAAATGTAAACCGTTATCTTTTATTCTATCGCTTCCGGTATGATTCAGAATTTTAAGCGAGGGAGTAAATCTTTTCGATTCCAGCATCCAGTTAAATACAACAGAGGTTGGAGCAACAATTAAATTAGGTTTTTTTTGTCTATAAGTTTTTTCTTTTGCAAGCAATGTTAATACTTGAATAGTCTTCCCCAAGCCCATATCATCGGCAAGTATACCGCCGAAAGAATATTCTTGGAGGAAATAGAGCCAATCCAAACCGGCTTTCTGATATTTTCTTAATTTCCCTTTGAAAGTTTTTGGTACTAGCTGTTTTTTGATTTTCTCAAACGAGTTAAGCTTTTCAACTTGCTCTTTGAATGCCGCATCGGCTTCCGCTTCATCGGCTTCATTCAAAATAAGGTCGAGCGCATTTGCCTGAAATTTATTAAACCGGATTTTATTCCCCTCAAGTTCGCCTAACGACAGCGTTCTTATAAATTTATTAATCCACTGTTCGGGTAAAATACCAACAGAACCGTCAGATAACTGTACGTAGCGTTTCTTCTTTTTGATCAGCTCAATTAATTCTTCAAACGGAAGATTTGCGCCGTTGAAATCGATATTGGCGGTTACATCAAACCAATCGATTCCTGAGCTAACCGACAACGATATGTTCGGTTTTGAAGTATTAAGCTTGTATTTCTTCAATTCGGTTTCGCCAAAAACCTCAAATCCCAATTCACGCAATAAGGAAAGGGAGTTAAACAAAAAATCAATTGGATTTTTACGGGGAGTAAAAACTCCGGCATTTAATTCTTTTACGAAAAAGCTTTTTATTTCTCTGCGGGCTTGTTCCTCCAAGATTTTATTTCTGATCACCCGATGGATTTTCCCTTCGGATATAAAAGTTGTAATAGTTTCTGCCTCGTTATATTCAACGTCAAAAGCATCGTAACCGAATTTAAGCTTAATGAAGAGCAGCGAATCGCTTTCTTCGAGGAAGAGCTTCTTCTTAGGTGTATTTTTAATAGTTTCGGCTGAATACTTAGAAGAAACAATGGGAAGCATTGAAGCAACTTGAGGTAGAACATTTTCCTCAAAATAATTAAGGTAGACTTTGGGGATTAGGATAGCTCCTTCCTTATTAAAAAAACTTTCCAGTTGGTTGTACTGTAAATTTGAAATCCGGAACACGTTATTGCCGGCAAGTATCCATAACGGTTTATCTAATACAGCTTGAATTTTTGTCCCTGATTGAATTTTTTCTTCGCCTATATAAAATATCGGTTTAATTATTAAATTGTTTTCATCGTCTTCTATAAGCAGCTCACAATACCCGATTTCTTTTTTTATAAAAATTTTGTGACTTAAATTATAGCCTGTATATAAATACACTTCCTTATCTGCTAAAAAAGTTAAAATGTCGGAGAAGGATTGTTTCACCCGGATATCGTTTGGAGAGTTATAATGATCCCCAAAGTGAACGTAATTATCGTAAGTAGTTTTTGTTAGATAGCTTACAATTAATCTTTCTTGTAAGTCTAACGGTTCGACATTATCAAAATTTATATCGTGCGCTAATTCCATTGAACCAACACTGCCGTCTTTCAATAATCGCTGTCTGATAACATGAATAGTTGATGAATGGGCATAGGTTCCTAATCCAATTGCATAAGCTATTTTGTATTTAGTTTTTGAAATTTTCGTTTTTTTAGAAGTAATCAATCCCGAAACTTTGTTTTTGAATGCGGTAAACTTTTGTTTTTCTCTTTCTTGCTGAAGGTGTTTTTCCCAATTAATTTTTTCTTTTGATTCATTTGCAGCTTGACCACTAATTACTTGTGCGCTAGGGGCATTAAAAATAGAAGGCTTGGTTGTGGTGATAGCGGAGTTTGGGGACTTCTGAACAACACTGTCATCTTTTATATTTTGTGCGTTGAGATTCGCCTTGAAAAAACCGACATCATTTATGGCATATAAAACCGCGGCAAGATGTTTGCAATTATCGGTTTCGAAGTACGGGCAAGTACAATACATTACAATCGGTTCAAGCATATTGCTGAATTCTATTTCGACCTTGTATCGCTTACTACCGTGGACAACTGCTTTAACCTTGTTATCGGTTATGCTTAAGTTTTTAACAAGATTATCCTTAAAATAAGAGTACCCCCTTCTTCGTATTTTTTCCGAGAAGTGTTTATTCCAGATGTTTTGTATAAGAGACATAGAGAGATTTATTTTGAACCTAAAATTAATTCTGTAAATGGAAAACTATTCATGAGGCGTATCTAAAAAGGTCTTATTCAGAAATTTTATATTCGAATATTCTATCCCGAATGCCTTCGGGATCCTTCGGAAATAATCGAAACATTTCTTTTCGGAACGATCCTTCGGAAGAGAAGACTCATTCATATAAAAATATTTTCATCATTATGTCAATTTTTACTTCTTGATGATAACATACTTAGCAATGCGGTAAATAGAGCCGCTCCGATTATCGACCATATAACCGGAAATTTTGTATTACCAAGATGCAGAATAAATAACTCCGGCAGGTTTAACTCTCTCGAGAGCCACGTACCGATTAAGGCGCCGATAAAACCAACCAGGATTGAAATTAGACAGCCTCGTTTAGTAAATCCCGAAAGAGATCGACCTATTGAGCCTGTAATACCGGCAATGATTAACAAAGTAATTATTTCAAAAAATCCCATTTAAATCTCGATAATTATCAATGAAAACTATGCGATTGATTTATTAATTCCAATTTGATTATGGGGGGTAGAATCAAAAAACAATCGAGGAAGATGTAAACACTATACAAATTTATCTTGATTGTTCTTAACTGTTCCTTAGAACCAAAGTTTGTATTCAACATAAAGTGTAATTAGTGCATTCAGAATACCGATGAACGGTTAAGTAATTCTTCAGATTATTTTCCTTACAACAATTTTATATTTGCATCAACCTTGAAAATCTTTATTTTTCATTCCGTTTTGGTAAGGAATAAAATTAACACAAATAATTTTTAGGTGAATTATGAAGCATCTTCTCATTTCCTTTTTACTCTTTACAGCATACTCACTTGCGCAGGATGTACAACTAAAAGTGCCTTACGAAAGGCATGTGCTGCCCAATGGACTGAATGTAATTTTACATCAGGATAAAACTACTCCGACTATCAGCATTAATATGTGGTATCACGTCGGTTCCGGTTATGAAAAACCCGGACGAACGGGATTTGCACATTTGTTTGAGCATTTGATGTTCGAGGGTTCAGGCAATGTGCCGGAAGGAAAATTTGACGAATGGCTTGAAGCCGCAGGGGGAGATAATAACGGCTCTACTAATACAGATAGAACAAACTATTGGGAAAACGTTCCTTCTAACGCATTGGAGCTTGCACTTTTTTTAGATTCGGATAGATTGGGCTATCTGTTAGATGCCATGTCCCCCGAAAAAGTTGACGGACAGCGCGACGTTGTTAAAAACGAACGCAGGCAAAGCTACGAAAACCGTCCCTATGGTTTAGCATGGGAAACTATAAGCAAAAATCTTTATCCGGAAGGACATCCACACAGTTGGACTACAATCGGTTCAATGGATGATCTAAGTGCGGCGAGTTATGAGGATGTTGTAGAATTTTTCAAAAAGTATTATGTGCCTAATAATGCGAGTTTATCGATCGCAGGAGATATCGAGATTGATCAAACGATTGAATTAGTAGAGAAATGGTTCAGAGAGATTCCTAAGGGTGAACCGCTGCCTCCGATTAATCCTGCTGCCGCTAAATTATCCGAAGACAAAATTCTTTTATTGGAAGATAAAGTTCAGCTTCCGCGATTATATATGGTATGGATAACACCGCCGCAGTTTCATCCCGGTGATGCAGAAATGGATCTGCTTGCAAATATTCTTACAGGAGGAAAAAATTCAAGACTATATAACAGACTCGTGTATGAACTTCAGATTGCGCAGGATGTAAATGCATTTCAATCATCGGCTAAGCTTTCATCGGAGTTTTATATCATCGCTACTGCCAGAAGCGGTCATACTCTTGATGAATTAAAAGCGGTTATTCAGGAAGAAATCGATAAGCTGAAAATGAGTCCTCCCACCGAAAGGGAACTTCAGCGGGCAGTAAATCAGTATGAAGCCGGCTTTCTTTCGAGGCTCGAAAACATAGGCGGCTTTGGCGGTAAAGCCGATTTGCTCAATTCTTATTTCTATTACACCGGCAACCCTGATTACTTTAATGAAGACCTTGCGAGGTACAAAGCTGTTGATGTAGAAGACATCAGAGCAATGGCTCAAACATATTTAGTTGACGACGGACGCGTAATACTAAGCATAGTTCCTCAAGGTAAACCGGAACTTGCCGTAAGCAGGAAAGGAGATAAATAAGATGAAAACCATCCAATCAGTTATAAAGATTTCTTATATGTATTGTAAAATATTAATTACGGCATCAACTTTAATTGGATTTCTTCTCGTCAGCTCGAACGCATTTGCTCAGCATCCTGATAGAAGCAAATTACCCGAGCTTCCGCTTCCTTCGCCGCTGAATTTACCGGAAGTTCAAAAGTTTGAGCTTTCAAACGGACTGAAAGTATTTCTGATGGAAAAACATGATGTACCGCTCGTACAAATGAATCTAATTATAAAAGCAGGAATAGTGAATGACCCAGGTGATAAATCCGGACTGGCGAGTTTAACTTTAGATATGATGGACGAAGGCGCCGGCGATAAAGATGCTCTTCAGTTGGCTGATGCTATTGATTTTCTTGGGGCGCGGATTTCTACAAATGCAGGATATCATGCGTCAAGAATTTCTTTATTTACTCCTTATTCAAAATTGAATGATGCATTAAAACTTTTTGCCGAAATTGCTCTTCATCCAACATTTCCCGAAAAAGAACTTGCGAGATTAAAAAAAGAAAGACTTACAACTCTAATGCAATGGCATGATGAGCCAAATGCAATTGCATCGGTGATGTTCAATAAGGTACTTTATGGTGATGACCATCCCTATGGAAGACCATCGCTTGGGAATGAAAATTCGATAAAAGAATTAAGCATTGATGACTTAAAGAAATTTCACTCCGGATATTTTAAGCCTAATAATGCTTACTTAATTGTTGTTGGTTCGGTAAAGCAATCCGAAGTAAAACAAAAGCTGGAAAAAGAATTTTCGAAATGGAAACGTGCAGAAGTAAAACAGGCAAAACTTACGAATGCCCGGCAGGTAACGGATAGAGTTATTTATCTTGTTGATAAACCGGGCGCGGCTCAATCTGTTATCAGCATCGGTAGAATCGGAGTTAAGAGATTAACCGATGATTACAATTCAATTATTGTGATGAATACAATTCTCGGAGGTTCTTTTTCATCAAGGTTAAATCAAAATCTGCGCGAACAGCATGGTTATACTTATGGAGCTCGTTCTTCCTTTGCATTCCGCGATGAAGCCGGTCCTTTTTCGGCAGGTGCATCGGTTCAAACCGATGTAACGGACAAAGCATTAGTTGAATTTTTTAATGAGTTGAATGCAATTCGTCTGCCTATTTCTGCAGAAGAATTGGGAAAAGCTAAAAATTATGTTGCACTTGGTTATCCGGAAAATTTCCAAACCATTTCAAGAATTGCTATACAGCTTGAAGAAATGTTACAATACTCGCTCCCTGAAAATTACTTTAATAACTATATGAATGATGTTCTTTCGGTAAATGCAGAACAAGTTCATGCTGCTGCTGATAAATATATTCAACCCGTTCAAGTGGCAATAATTATTGTTGGCGATAGACAAAAGATAGAACAGGGAGTTAAAGATTTAAATCTTGGAGAATTAAAATTTTATACTATTGAAGATGTGCTCGGAAAAGTTCCGGAGTTGACTGCGGAATGAAGTATTTATTAGAAAAGATCGTACATGGGTAAATGGAGATTCTGGTCATCTGCTGAACTAGTTGTATTTCGCATTAGGGAATAACGAATTAATAAACACGGTGTTTTCTCAGTTTGTTATTTCCTTAATAGTTCAAGTTTTTTTTGTTGAAGTCTAAAGAATAAATCTCATCGAAAAGCTTCATTGCTACCAATATTATTGTCTCGATAATAATTGAGTACTATCAATTTCTTACGAATGAGAAATAATTTTCACATTTTTCTAAATAGTAAGAAAGATAGATAGATATATATTTATGCTATCCTCAAATGAATGGTTGTTTTTTTAGGCATGTTATTTGTTATTGGGTCAAATATTAACACTCCTCAACTAATAAAAATAATTAACGATTAAACTATATAGGAGATAAAATGTACCATAGAATTACCGGATTCTTTTTTTCAACCGGAATAGCAATAATATTCTTGTTTTTATCGGCTGACGCTTTTGCCACAAGCCAATGGGCAAAAAAATTCAACGTGTCTTGTAATACTTGCCACACGGTTTTCCCAAGGTTGAATTCATTTGGTGAAGAGTTCTTAGCAAATGGCTATCAATTAGAAAGCACCTATAAAAGAAATTGGGAAGATCAATATTCGATTAATGCCGGCGATGTTTTTCTGGATGAATTACAGAATTTATTTGGAATCAGAATAAATCTCACTCCCTTTATGCTGGAAACGAATTCATTTCAAAAAGATTCTGCTTCTGCCAAAACGTCTAAATTAACCTTTGGTAATCCAAATTGGATACAAACTTTCGCGGCAGGCTCAATTTTTAAAGATGTGTCATTTTTTGCGGAAATGGAATATACTGAAAGCGCATTCCACTTCTCCTGGTTTTATTTCAACTTTACTAATATAGGCGGTTCAAAGCTGCTAAATCTTCAAGTTGGAAATCTCTCGCCAATGCAATTTGCCTCCTATCCAAATCGCTTAAGAATGTTTGCGGCTACTAGAAATGAGGCAATGAGAATTAAATCCTCAAGCGGTAAAGGTGAAGCATCCGTTGATATGTCTTCGGCACGAAAAGGTATTCAATATTATGGTAGAACTGATTGGGTAACAGTGTACGCTGGTATTTCCCCGGGTACTAGTTCTGCATCTATAGGGCAAACTTTAGGATACTGGGGCGGTGCAACCGTAAAACTTCCGGAAAGCGCTACAAAAGATTTGGCAGGAACTTCCTTTACTATTCACTACTACGGTGGAACCGACACGAAAGGTACCGGTACGGCTAAGCAAATTGAAAATAAATATTCGAGAATTTCACCCCAACTTACAATTCGCTATAAAGATATGTTCGATATTCAAGCTGCCTACGTAATTGGGAAAGAAGATAATTGGGGTTTAGTAGCATCACCCACAGAAGACTTTGAATTTAACGGCATCGGAATAGCAGCCAGATATTTTATAACTTCTGATTGGTCTTGCGGTTTACAGTATGATAAATATTCGTCAACAAACGAAGTTGCTGGTAAAAAAGTGCTAGACTATCATCGGTTAATTCCCGTATTAACTCACGTTATAAATGGCAATATTTCTTTAAGTGCCTATTATGAAGCTAATCTGCTCGATATCCCTTCTGACACAAAGGTAAATAAGTTTTATTTAAATATGAGAACAATGTTTTAATTATTATTAATTGAGGGATGGAAAAATTCCATTCCTCAAATTTTTTGCGAGGTATGTAAAATGAAAAGAACGATTAAATATCTATTAGCACTCATTTTCTTAGTTTTTTTGTTCGGGTTTCAGATGAATAAAATTGATGATGATGACCCTGCTGGCAAAAAAATATTTATTGCAAATAAATGTGCAATGTGCCACTCTGTTGAAGCTGCTGATATTATTCTAAAGAAAAAGAAAGGTAACATACCCGATTTATCCGATGTCGGTGCCAAGTTAGACCCTGATTTTTTTAAAAAATGGATATTGAAGGAAGAGACTATTAACGGGGTTAAACACATGTACACGTATAAAGGCTCCGATGAAGACTTGATTACTTTAATAGACTGGCTGATGAGTTTAAGCCAAAAAGAAGCTGCTGACAGCATTGAAACTATAGAAAGCGAAAACGAAGCCGTCCAGGACAGCGTGGACATTCAGTAGTAGTTATTATTTCTTCAATAAAAAAAGACTATTTATTAGTGTCAGTTGAAAATTTGGGAGATTAGTTCTCCCAAATTTTTAATCGCCAACTACTACTTTTTAAGATTACAATAATTACAAATTGATTTGATTATTAAATAATATTAGACGGTCTAAATTAATTCCTTCTGTTCATTTTTAATCACGTATGAGTGAGTAATCTCCACTGCCTTTTGCAGCATAGCAGTTGCGCTGCAATATTTTGTTTGGGAAAGTTCGATTGCACGTTCAACATCCTTAGGTTGAATATCCTTTCCGTAAAAAACAAACTCGATATGAATTTTAGTAAAAACCTGCGGATGTTCGTCTGCAACATCTGCAGAAATGTTCACTTCATAATCGTTAAGGATAACACGCTTTTTTTGTAATATATTGATAACATCGCTGCTGGTGCAGCCTCCTAAGGCGAGCAGTAATAATTCTTTAGGACGGAAACCGGCATTACTGCCTCCAAATTCCTCCGGACCATCCATTACGACCCAATGGTTTGAATCGGATTTACCTGCCAATGTAATTCCTTTTACCTGTTTAATATAAGCATGCCTTACAGTCATATTGTTCCTCTAAGTTTAATAAATTGAAATTTTTGAAAGTATGATGAAATACCCCAATAAAAGATTCTAACTATTGTTAATATCAAATTAAACAAAGTGGTTCAATAATTAAGTGAAAACTGCTGCAAATGACATTTTCAAATCATTAATTTATAGCCGAATTTGCTTAAGTTTACCGTTACAATTTTATGATTTATTATTCACATAGAAAATGAAGGAGAATGACTAATGACTACCATAGTAGATGTTCTCGCAAGAGAGATATTAGACTCGAGAGGAAATCCAACCATAGAAGTTGAGGTTCAATTGGAGTGCGGAGTAATTGGACGCGCTGCAATTCCCAGCGGTGCATCCACCGGCGAACACGAAGCAGTTGAATTGAGAGACGGCGACAAAAGTCGATATTTAGGCAAAGGCGTTTTAAAAGCGGTTGAAAATGTGAATGAAAAAATTGCAGATGAAATAATCGACTTTGACGCAGTGGAACAAATTGCAATTGATAATTTATTAATTAACCTTGACGGAACAGATAACAAATCGGTTTTAGGTGCAAATGCCATACTCGGAGTTTCTCTCGCAGTAGCCAAAGCCGCTGCAGAAGCATTAGAGTTACCGCTTTACCGTTATATAGGCGGTGTAAATGCCCGCACTTTGCCTGTGCCGATGATGAATATTCTAAACGGCGGGAAGCATGCTGATAATAATGTCGACTTCCAGGAGTTTATGATAATGCCCGTCGGTGCACCGAATTTTGCCGAAGCATTAAGAATGGGTGCCGAAACTTTTCATGCACTTAAATCAGTTCTTTCGAAGAAAGGATACAACACTGCAGTAGGTGATGAAGGTGGGTTCGCACCGAATCTAAAATCAAACGTGGAAGCGATTGAAGTTATTTTAGAAGCAATAAATAAAACGGGATATAAAGTTGGGGCAGAAATTGCCTTAGCATTAGATCCGGCTGCGAGCGAAATGTATTTGAAAGAAAAAAATCTATATCAGTTTTTCAAATCGGATAAGTCCGAAAAAACACCGGCAGAGATGGTAGAGTATTGGGCAAATTGGGCAAAGCAGTATCCAATTGTATCCATCGAAGACGGTCTTGCCGAAGACGATTGGGAAGGCTGGCAATTGCTCACTGAAAAGTTAGGCGATAAAATTCAGTTAGTTGGCGACGATATTTTTGTTACCAATACCGATCGATTAGCAATGGGAATAGAAAAGGGAGTAGCCAATTCAATATTAATAAAAGTAAACCAAATAGGAACGCTGACCGAAACCTTAGAAGCAATTGAGATGGCAAAAAAAGCCGGATACACAAATGTAATAAGCCATCGTTCAGGCGAGACAGAAGATACTACTATTGCCGACATTGCGGTTGCAACCAACGCCGGTCAAATTAAAACAGGTTCGTTATCAAGAACCGATCGCATAGCCAAGTATAATCAACTATTAAGAATAGAAGAAGAGCTTGATACTATTGCACTATTCCCGGGTATCTCTGCTCTTAATTATGTAATATAAAAATTTACAACCCGGCATCATCCAGCTGCCGGGCTTTCAATATAAATATAAGGGGAAATTATGCCGCAGAACTACTTACAAAAATGCAACAGCCTTATAAAGAAAAATAAAGTTGAAATAATTGATCTAAAAGCCATCGACATAACCGGAAGACTTCATCATATTTCATTACCTGTTTACGATAACATTCTTGAAAAACTTTTGGACGAAGGAGTTGGTTTCGACGGCTCGAGCTATGGATTCAAAAAAGTTGAAAACAGCGATATGATCCTTATGCCTGACCTAACAACTGCAGTTATCGATCCGTTCAGAGAAGCGCCCACACTTAGCTTTTACTCCCACATCGTTTTAACAGACGGTAAACGCTCATCATTTTCACAGGACGGAAGATTTATTGCTAAGCGAACCGAACAATTATTGAAGGAATGCACCGGTGCAGATAAATCATGGTGGGGACCCGAATTTGAATTTTATATTTTCTCTAACGTTGAATATGACACTCGCACTGCATCTTCTTATTATAAAGTTGAACATGCCGAGGAATTTTATAAGAAAGCATATCATGCTGCAAATCCGTTCGATGTTTATGACGATTTCAGAGATGAAGCATGTAAGCTGCTGAAAACATTTGGTATCAGAGTAAAGTATCATCATCATGAAGTAGGTGAAAGAGGTCAGCAGGAAATAGAAACATACTTCACCGATTTGCTTGCAACTGCCGATAATATAGTTACTACAAAATATGCCCTGTTTAATTTTGCACGGCAGAAAAATTTATTTATTACATTTATGCCCAAGCCTATGTATCAGCAAGCCGGCAACGGAATGCACTTGCACTTATTTCTTACAAAGAACGGTAAAAATGTTTTCTACAAAAAAGGTGAGTATGGAAACCTAAGCGAACTAGGAAGATTTTTTATAGGCGGTTTGTTGAAGCACGGTGCTGCATTATCGGCATTTACAAATCCAAGCACAAACTCTTACAAACGATTAGTGCCGGGTTTTGAAGCTCCGGTAGCGTTAACGTTCGGACAGGGAAACCGCGCTTCGGCAATTCGTATTCCAAAATATATTTCTAATCCCGAGGAAACAAGATTTGAGTACCGTCCGCCGGATGCAACTGCAAACCCGTATTTCTGTCTAATTGCAATACTGTTAGCGGGAATTGACGGAGTTGTAAATAAAATTGATCCGGTAAAAGAAGGCTTTGGACCATGCGATAAAAACATTTTAAAAGAAGATCCGGAACATCACATCCATTTTCTGCCGCGAAATCTTTCAGAAGCTTTAGATGCGCTAAAAGCCGATAACGATTTTCTTCACAGAGCAAATATTTTCTCGGACGAGCTGTTAGAGCAGTGGGTTAAGATAAAGCAGGACGAGATAATGTCGATTG
>JAGUYG010000122.1 GCA_020061465.1 Ignavibacteriales bacterium | reverse complement strand
TGCCGAAATGCACTTCGGAACGATCCTTTGCAGAGGCCTGCCTGCGGCAGGTAAACATAATTCTGTGGTAGTCCGAAGCCTACTAAATTGGACTAAGCCGCAAAGCGACTTTGTTAGATTACCTGTAATTTCAATAGAGTTTTTTACTAAGGCAATAGATTACAAAGGTTGGTGCGGAGGGCAAACAAATAATTATTCATATTTTTTTTTCTTAGCATAGCTTGCATAACAATCATAGCTGCATAAATATTTCTGTCAAAGGTTCTTTACGGAGATAAGTTCAGCATTGAGATCATTAGAGTAAATGATAATTTAGAATTTGACTTTCCAATTTTTGAAAATAGCCTAATTCCAAAAGGTAAATACTGACACACTTATCTTGAATTTAACATTAACACTGCAGCTAATCGGGATGTTTACGGTGAGATAGAAATATCTACTGGCAATTATAATAACGGTACTCGCAAAGACTTATTTGGTGAGGTAGTGTGGGTTGTAAATAAACATCTCTCATTAAACGCAGATTATAGACATAATATAATTTCGCTTGCCGATGGTGCATTTAAAACGAATGAACCTTGTGCACGCATCAGATACGATTTTTCGACTATGGTAAATTCATCGGTGTTTACTCAATGGAATAACGAGCAGCATGAATTAAATTTTAATTATAGATTTAATTGGCAGCCAAACATAGGCAGCAATTTTTTTGTAGTTGTAAATCATCTAATTTCAACCAAGAATGTAATTAAAACAAAAGACATTGCCGTGCTGATAAAATTAGTTTGGCTTTTTGTTTTGTAGTTAACCTTACAATTAGTCAGAACCTGCTTTATCATAAATTCATTAGTTCTGTGGTTGAGATTTGCTCAACGAATAATTAAATCCTTTAATCTTGCATATCCTGTTTTACTGACAGGTATCTTCATACCGTTCTTCAGTGTCAGTTGATAAGTTTCCTTTTGCAGAAGCTGAATTTTTTCAATTTTTTTTATGGCGGTAATAAACGATCTATGAACTCTGATAAAATCATTTGGATTAAGGTTTTCTTCAAAATATTTCATCGTTTTTTGTTTTAGATGTTTTCCCTCTTCGGTAAAAATCAACACATAATCGTCCTGTGCTTCAATAAAATTTATATCTTCTGCAGTCACTACTGTAATTTTAGGTCCGTCTTTAATAATAACTCTTGTTAGATATTCTTCTCTTTTTTCCGTATGCCGTATCAAATTTTTAATCACATTAGCCTGTACATCCTTTTCGCTTAGATGAATATTGGCTTTGTTCAGAGCCTCTCCAAAACGCTCGCCGGAAAAAGGCTTCAATAAATAATCTGCAGCGTTCACTTCGAAAGCTTTCAACGCGTATTGATCAAATGCGGTAGTGAAAACGATTACAGGAGGTTCATCAATAAGCTCTAACATTTCGAAGCCGTTTATCTTCGGCATTTGAATATCCAAAAAAATTAAATCAGGCAACAATTCATTAATTGCTTTTATACCTTCGAAGCCATTTGAGCATTCGGCAACAATTGCATATTCCGGGTAACCGGCTAAGTAATTTTTGATAACTTCGCGGGCTAATTTTTCATCGTCGATAATAATGGTTTTAATTTTTTCTTTCATTGTAATTCGAAGAAATAAACAACAAATGTAACAGATGAAATTAAATGAATCTTAAAACATATAGCAAGATTTTTCTGCGAATAGTTATTCAAACCATTGAGTTTTACTTTTCATAAAATTAATAGCATGATTAGTTGAATTGTAAAGTGTTGGATTGTTTTAGAGTGATTTATGATTTATATTATTATCGTTTTCAAGTAAAGAAAGGAATAAAACTATGAATTCAAAAACTAAAGAAGTTAAACTTCACGATAGGGATCTTATTAAATTAGTATCACGCGGAGAAGAAGTAATTATCACATATCGGGGGAAACCATATGCAAAAATAGTCCCGCTAAAAGAATCGAAAAAAAAGGCTGAGAAATCAACTCAATTATTTGGAATATGGAAAAATCGAAAAGATTTAGCTGAAGTTGATTTATATATACGTGAAATGAGAAAGGGAAGAATTTGATGATAATTGTCGATACGGATGTTTTAATATGGTATATGAGAGGAAATTTTAATGCAAAAGTAATCATCGAAAAACTTGATGGATTCTTTATATCCGTTGTTACATATATGGAATTGGTTCAAGGTATGCGGAATAAGCGTGAGCTGAATCTATTAAAAAAAGCCTTAAGAAAATGGGATACTAAAATTTTGTTTATTAGGGAAGACATTTCTGCGAATGCAATGTTGTTGGTAGAGCAGCATTTTTTAAGCAGCTCACTCGCTTTAGCCGATGCATTAATTGCAGCAACTGCAATTTCAAATGAATTAAAATTGTTAACTGCCAATACCAAGCATTATAAAGTAGTTAAGAACATTGAAATGGAAAACTTCATACCATAATTATAATCTTTATTGGAGAATCGAATGGAATTTGTTTCGCGGATGTATAAACAAGGCAGCTTATCATTATACTAAACCGAAGATATCTGATTGTTGTATTAAGGGGATTAATTAAGTAAAATATTCAAAGAAGTTTTAAAGCTGGAGTAGTTAGTTTAAGATTGTGCAAGTGGGATAAACACATCAACCCTAAAAAGATTATTTGTTTTATTTATTTCCAACAAATTTTTCCGGGCATAAATTAATTCAAGTCTATTTCTGATGTTGTTTATTCCTATTCCGGCACCCTTTGCTGAACTGCCTGCCGGTTCAAAATTATTTTCTAATGAGATTCGCAGATAATCATTTATCAAGTTACATTTGAACTTAATGTGGACAGGTTCGAATGATTCATAAACTGCATGTTTAATTACATTTTCAAATAAAGGTTGTAAAATCATGCTTGGAACAGAAATGCTTTTACACTTTTCTTCTATCTCTTCTGTATAGATAAACTTATCCTGTCCATTGGATCCTTCAGAAAATCTTATCTTTTCAATTTCAAGGTAAATCCTGACCGTTTTTAGTTCTTCATCTAATGTGTTGAATTGCCTTTCGTTATTTATGAGAGTGTGACGCAGAAACTCCGCAAGCTTTAAAATCATTTCTTTGGCTTTGGATGCATTGATGTCGGTTAAAGCCGAAATTGAATTTAAGCTGTTAAATATGAAGTGCGGATTAAGCTGAAGCTTGAGCGATTTCAATTCGGATTCCATAACCAAACTTTTCAGCCTCGCTTCCTCTAATAACTTTTCCTGAAGCGATTGATAGTAGATGAAAACATAGTAAAATACCGTTAGCACAAAGTAAAGCAGCAGACCAATTAAAAACCGCCACGGTAAACTTTCTCTAAAGAATGAGCTATATGATTCCTCATTAAATATTTGCTGCATAATAAAAAATCCGAGGGCAAGCCATACGACGGTAACTAATACAGCGCTTACCAGATGACTGAAAAGAACTTTTTGAATGGATGATTTTTCAATAGAAATATATTTAGCCGGATACCAGAAGAATAATCCGAATCCCCCTAAAATGAAATTAAAAACTAAGCTGTCAAGGATAGTAATTCTCCAATTCGTTTGTCCGGCAAAATTCAAAATGTTTAACTGCAGAACGGTAATGATAAGCCAGAACACGAGATAGAGAATTAAATTTTTTAAGCTGCTTAGAATCGGATTATTCTTCATAAGGAAAATCAAAATCCAGTTTTTACTTCACCGCCGCCGAACATTACGAATCCTTTGATATATAATGTTCTTGTATCATCAAGCGGCAGGCTTGGGTCGCGCCGGCTTTTATTAGAGAAACCTCCGAGGATTGATGTTACGGATACCTTTACATTCCAATCCCGGGGAACAATAATTTCTGATCCTCCGAAGAGAGCAAGAACGTCTATAACCACATAACCTTCCGCTAATTTACATCCGGTAAGATCGATCTCGGAGCCGCCAAAGATTGAAGTAATTGAACCGCCTTTGAAATTGTTTGAGTTAATTACTTTCGTTCCTCCTCCGAAGATGGCGATATCGTTAATTGTATCTTTGCTGATTTCATCCGGTGATGAAGCTGTTTTGCTGCTAAATCGGCTTCTGCTTTTTATGATGATATAGATGCCTAATGCAATTATTAGTATCGGCCAGATAAGACTGAACCTGAAGTGAATAAAGGGAAAGAACTTAGGTATTAAGAAGAATCCGCCGACAAGCATCAGAACTATGCCGAGCGTTCGGTTATTCGGACTAATGGTTAACAACAATCCTATCATAAAAATAATAAACGGGATTGAAAAGATAACATCCGGTAAATCAAACCGGATTATCTGAACTGAATCTAAAAAGAAGATTCCGCCGATAATAATCAAGATAAGTCCAACGATGTAACGGGCATTGTTCGATTTTTTTATTTCTTCCATTTTAGCTCCTTAATTAAGTTGATTAAATGCTGTTCCAAACTTAATGTGAGTAATAGTGGGTTTAAAGTTAAAATCGGTGAATGACAGAAAACAATCGGTAAAGCCATCCCAGCAGTAAAGTTTTATTGTACCGGAATGAGCCGGATGTTTCAGATTGGATGTAAAAATTTCCGTACAAGTGGTAATTTTTTCAAAAAAATTGTATTACTTCTTCTACTTATAATCAAATAAGATGTGGTACAGTGTTTGGGAAATAGAAAATAAATGGGCTGTTGTTTGATGATTTACTTGCAGCCTCTTTAATGAGGAAGAGATTTTTGAATTTCCAGGTAAAGATTTTCCAACAAACAACAGCCCGAAGTTATTTTAGGCTGTACGATAACTGAACACTGCACCACCAACCACTAACAATCCGAAGGATCCTTTGGACAAACAACCAACAACCTTGTAATTCCTTTCTAAAAAAATACTTATATTTACGCCTCGATTTTGCTAATAATTGACGGAAGTGATTTGTCGAAACAGAAAATTTTAGTTACTGCTGCCCTCCCTTATGCTAATGGACCTATTCATTTAGGACACTTAAGCGGAGCTTATCTGCCGGCAGATATTTATGTCCGCTACAACCGCTTAAAAGGAAATGATATCTTATTTATTTGCGGCTCCGATGAACATGGGGCACCTATTACCATTAGTGCTGACAAAGAAGGAGTAAATCCAAAAGTAATTATCGATCGATACCATCAAATAAATAAAGAAGCATTTGAAAAATTCGGAATGAGCTTCGATATTTATTCAAGAACCAGCCTTCCGATTCATCATGATACCGGAAAAGAATTCTTTCTTGAATTCTATAAACGCGGACTGTTGAAGCAAAAAAAGACTGAGCAGTTTTACGACTTGTCAGCACAAATGTTTTTACCTGATAGATACGTTGAAGGCACCTGTCCAAATTGCGGATACGAGGAAGCTCGCAGTGACGAATGTGAGAAATGCGGCGCTCTTTATGAACCTTCAGAATTAAAAAATCCCAAAAGTAAAATTTCAGGAAGTACTCCCATCCTCAAGGAAACTACTCATTGGTACTTCCCTTTAGGAGAATTTCAGCCAAGACTTGAAAAGTATGTCGAAGAGATGAATGCCAAATACGGTTGGAAAGAAAATGTTTTAAACTATTGCAAATCATGGTTCAAAGCAGGGCTTCAAGATAGGGCGGTAACTAGGGATTTGGATTGGGGAGTTTCCGTTCCTCTCGACGATGCAACAGGGAAAGTACTTTACGTATGGTTTGAAGCAGTGCTCGGATACATTTCGGCTACAAAAGAGTTATCTCAAAAACTAAACAAACCCGATTTATGGAAAGAATACTGGCAGGGCGGTGACACAAAATATATCGCCTTCATTGGGAAAGATAATGTCGTTTTTCATTGCATCGTATTTCCTGCGATGTTGATGGCTTGGAATGACGGCGATAAATCAAAATACATATTACCTCAGAACGTACCGGCAAATGAATTCCTAAATTTTGAAGGGAAAAAATTTTCCAAGAGCAGGCAATGGGGTGTTGATGTTGATGAATTCTTAAGACTATTTCCTGCCGATTCTCTTAGATATACGCTTGCAGCAAATCTTCCTGAAACACGCGACACTGATTTTTATTGGAAAGAGTTTCAAGCAAGGAATAATAGTGAACTGGCTGACATACTTGGTAACTTTGTTAACAGAACATTCACTTTCGTGCATAAACATTTTGATGGGATTGTTCCGACAAAAGCCGATGTAGAAAAAATCGATGCGGATATGATAAAATTATTAGCTGATTATCCATTCAAAATTTCGGCTTATTATGAGAGCTTCAAATTGCGGGACGGTGTGCTCGAAACAATGAATCTGGCACGGGCGTGCAATAAGTATTTCAATGATTCTGAACCTTGGAAGACAATCAAAACTGAGCGTGAAAAATGCGGAACAACATTGAACATTTGTCTTCAGGCAATCTATACTCTTGCTGAATTATTCTCTCCCGTAATACCGTTCTCTTCCGAGAAGATTTTTAAGATGCTGAACAAAGAAAAAATTAATTGGGATAATTCCGGCGAAGAAAACTTACCTGCCGGACATCAACTGAACGAGTCTGAGATTTTATTTTCAAAAATTGAAGACTCCGTAATTCAAAATCAAATTGATAAATTATATGCTAACTCCGTGTTTACTAATACCGATTCAGAAGCCGGACAGATTACGATAGAATATTTTAATAAGATTGAGCTTAAAACCGCGGAAATAATAGCAGCCGAAAAAGTAGAAAGAAGCGATAAACTGGTAAAGCTAAAATTAAATCTTGGAAATAAAACCCGGCAGGTTGTAGCCGGAATTGCAAAAAGTTATTCACCCGAATCGTTGATCGGGAAGAAAGTTGTAGTTGTAGCAAACTTAAAACCGGCTAAATTAATGGGGTTAGATTCTGAAGGAATGATCCTTGCCGTTGAGGCTACTGATGGGAAGCTTAACCTAATTGATCCCGGTACTTCAGCGGCAAACGGTACTCGCGTTAAATAAGCTTTAAACTTTATTAGAGGCAAAAAACAAGATTACATCAAATTCAATTACCTTGATTTTATAGGTGTCTATAAGTAAAATTATCAGCTTAAAATTGAAAAAATTAAAATAATAAGGAGAAATTTAAATGATTTCACGGGTAGTTACTCTCTTCTTAATTTCATTACTGATTCTATTTTCGTCTTGCGCTCCAAAACAGTCCGAAGTGCTTATTGCAGAATTTGACGCGGTAAAGATTGACCTAACAGAGTTTGAAACGGCGTACCTGAAAAATGCAGGCGGTGTTGAACAAGCCCGGAAGGATAGTCTCGAGAAATTTAAAAATTTCCTTGACCTTTATGTTAATTTTAAAATGAAACTTAAAGATGCCGAAGAACGAGGCTATGAAAACAACAATGAATTGATGGATGAACTTGAAGATTATAAAAAGAAGGTTGGGATTACGTTTTTATTAGAACGTGAAATTGTAGACCCGGGAATTCAAAAACTTTTTGAAAGAAGAAAAGAAGAATTAAGAGTAAGCCACATAATGATTCGTGTAGATACCAGCGGTGAAGAAGCAGCAAGACAGCTTGCGTATAAGCTTCTTGATAGTATTAAAAACGGTGCCGACTTTGCCGAACTCGCAGAAGATTTTTCACAGGACGGATTTTCAAAAAACCAGGGCGGCGATATTTATTTCTTTACAGCCGGACAAATTCCTTATGAATTTGAAGAAGCTGCTTATTTAACTCCCGCCGGTCAAATTTATTCCGATGTTATAAAAACAAAGTTTGGTTATCATATTTTAAAAGTAACCGAAAGACAACCGCGTATTCCGCAAATTAGAGCCAGCCACATTTTAATCGATTTTATGAACAACAACAATGAGTACGATTCTGTTTCAGCACGAATTAAGGCAGACAGTATCCTGCAGCAGATTAGAGCCGGTGCCGATTTTGGTGAGATGGCAAAAAAATATTCTGCCGATAACGGCTCCGCTCCACAAGGTGGTGATTTAGGATTTTTTGCCAGAAGAGCTATGGTTAAGGACTTTGATGAGGCAGCCTTTAGGCTTGATGCAGGTGAAGTTTCCGAGCCGGTTAAAACCAGCTTCGGCTTTCACCTTATCAAAGTAACGAGTAAAATGGTGCAGACCGCTTTTGAGGCAGAAAAAGAAGAATTGAAAAAAATATTCCGTCAAACACGCTATCAAGCTGAGTACGATTCACTTATAAGCAAGCTGAGGAAAAAATATAATTACAAGCAGGACAACTCCACATTTGCTTACATCCTCGATACAAGCGATTCCGTAAAATTCGGCAGCGCTCATCCTTCCATTGAAGAATTAAAAAACAGCAGCATTTTCTACATCGATGGAAAAGGAATTTCGGCTGCTGATTTTATGAATAGACTCGATGAAAATGCCGATTTCCAAAACAAGCTGATTAATTCCGAGTCTCTATCATTAGCAGTTAATTCCGTAAGTGCAGATTATCTCCTCGAA
Organism: Ignavibacteriales bacterium; assembly: GCA_020061465.1. Taxonomy (GTDB): domain Bacteria; phylum Bacteroidota; class Ignavibacteria; order Ignavibacteriales; family Ignavibacteriaceae; genus JAGUYG01. The sequence goes on along the minus strand of JAGUYG010000122.1, from coordinate 7,038 downwards.
GAAGAAGCGCTTAGCTTAGAAAAGACCAACCATGAATTTGCCGATCTTATGAAAGATTACCGTAACGGAATTTATATCTTCAAGCTGCAGGAAGAAGAAGTTTGGAATAAGATCGAAATCGACAGCGTTAAATTATACGACTACTATCTGACTACAAAAGACAAATATGTTTGGTCCGATAGAGTAACATTTAAGGAACTGTTTGCACGGAAAGATTCTTCCATTCAGCATTATTACAGCTTGCTACAGCAGGGCGAAAATTTTGATTCTCTTGTAGTAAGGTATACCGAAAGACCGGGTTATAAAGACAAAGCCGGGCTGTTTAGCTTGCAGGACGCAAAATCATCCCAGCTTGCCGAAGAAGCATATAAACTTAGAAATCCCGGCGGTTATTCTGCTCCATTCTCAAATTCCGGGGGTTACTCAATAGTTCAATTAATTCAGAAGGAACCTTCGCGTATAAAAACATTCGAAGAAGCGAGAGCTGAGGTATCCGGGGCGTTTCAGGAAGAAGAAAGCAAGCGGCTGGAAAATGCATATCTTAAAGAGTTAGAGAAAAAGTATGCGCCTGTTATTTATCATCAGGCTCTTGAAAAAGCTTTTAAGAGCCGGTAGTAATATTAGTTTTCTGTTAGCTGCAGCATCTTTTGCTTTCGGCTGCGCTGAAGAGAAACCGCCTGCAAAAGTGGTAGCTAAAGTAAATAACGTTTACCTTACTACCGATGAGCTGTCGGCTATGATGGACACATCAGGCACAAACAAATACTTTGAAAATGAGATTATAAGAAATTGGATACACAAGGAACTTCTTTACCAAAAAGCGCTTAAAGAAGGAATAGTAGATAACACCGACTTTACTTCGGTTATAAAAAACAGCGAGAAGGAACTTGCCGGTGCTTTATTAATTAAAAAAATGCTTGATGAAGAAAACATCGATTCGGATCCTAAAGAAGTTGAAGATTTTTTTAATTCAAACAAAGAAGAGTTCAGGCTGTTTTATGATTCATACATAATTAACAGGGTTGACTTTAACCAGGACGATAAGGCAATCTTATTCAGATCGACTGTGCTCGAAAGCGATTGGAACAAAGCTCTTAACGTTTTTAAAGGCGATCCTTACTTAATTAACGAAATAAATAAATCATTCTATTTTGAACATGAGATTCATCCTGTTTCATTGCTAAGACTTCTTAAAGAAATGAATCCGGCGGAAGTAAGTATTGTCTTGAATTTTGAACCTTCAAGATATACTTTGGTTCAGCTTGTAGAAAAATATAATAAAGGCTCAATCCCTTCTTTCGATTGGATTAAGGATGTGGTAAAGGATAGAGTACTGGTAAAAAAAAGAGAAGAAGTAATTAAGGAGTACATAAAAGAGCTGTATAAAGGCAGCAATATTGAAGTAAAATATTAGGTGAAAAATGAAGTATTGCAAATTCTCGTTGTTAATTATTTTCCTAATTCTTTCAACTACCCGGGCACAACAGGTAATAGATAAAATAGTTGCAGTTATTGATAATGAAATTATCCTAAAGAGCGAGATTGATCTGCAAGCGGGGCTATATGCCGCCGAAAAAAAACTTGACCCGAATACCCCCGGACTGCGGGAAGAAGTCCTCGAGGCTATGATTCAAGAAAAACTTGCGTTTGCACAAGCAAATCTTGATTCAATAATTGTCTCAGATGAGGAAGTTGATTCAAGACTCGAATATCAGATAGAGGTCTTTAAGCAGCGCTACGGTTCAGAAGCAAGAATTGAAGAAATCTACGGGATGAGCATACAGCGGATCAAAAAAGAATTAAGAGACGACGTATATAAACAATTGATGACTCAAAGATTCAAGCAGCAGAAGTTCGGTTTTATTGAAGCAGGCAGAAGAGAGGTGGAGGAGTTTTTCTATACTTACCGTGACAGCTTAGGTATAATACCCGAGAAAGTAAAAATTTATCACATATTCAGAAATCCTAAAGCTACCGAAGAAATAAAGAAGAAATTCTACAACGCCACAACGACAATATTAGACTCTATTAAAACAGGTGCCGATTTTGCAGAAATGGCTAAAAAATATTCCGAAGATCCAGGCAGCGCAGTTCACGGCGGAGATCTCGGCTTTGTTCAAAGAGGTGTATTCTATCCTGAATTTGAATCTGCTGCTTTTGCGCTCGAAGTAGGCGAAATTTCCGGTATTGTAGAATCGCCCGTGGGTTATCATATCATTCAACTGCTTGAGAAGAGAGGCGATGCTATTAAAACCCGGCATATTTTAATCAAGATTAAAGGTGATGAAGAAGCCGATCTCAACACAATAGAATTTTTATCGGACATTAGAGACAGTATTGTTAGAGGCTTCGGAACTTTTTCCTATTATGCAAAGAAATACAGCGAAGATAACGAAAGCAAACCTTTCGGAGGCGAGCTTGGCAGCTTTTATCTAAACCAGCTTGATAAAAATCTCCTCGATATAGTATCAAAGTTAAAGGAAGGCGAAATCAGCTTCCCCAGAAGAATAGAGTACGGACCTGACATTTACGGTTATCATATAGTGTATCTCGAGAAAAGAATTCCCCAGCATCAAGCAAGCCTTGAAACGGATTATGCCGAATTAAAAAGATTAGCCGATGAGGTTAAACGTCAGAAGCACTACGAAGAATGGATTGAAGAAATAAAAAGTAAAATTTTTTGGGAAGTACGATTGTAAAAACACTGTTGAATTATTAAAAAAGGAATAAACATAAATTGAAAAATCAAGCATCGGTTAACGATGATGTTCAATTGGTCGAGCATCTTCACAGTACGGTAAAAAAAATAAAAGAAGAAATAGGTAAAGTTATTATCGGTCAGGATGCGATTATTGATCAACTCTTGATTTCGTTGTTTTCAAGGGGGCATTGCTTATTAGTTGGAGTACCCGGATTAGCAAAAACACTTTTGATAAAAACCCTTGCTGAGGTAATGGATTTAAAATTCAGCCGGATTCAATTTACGCCTGATCTTATGCCAAGCGACATAACCGGAACGGAAATTATAGAAGAAGATGCCGTTACAAAGAAACGAACTTTCCGATTTATTCCCGGACCTGTTTTTGCAAACGTAATTCTTGCCGATGAGATTAACAGAACTCCGCCTAAAACTCAAGCAGCATTACTTGAAGCTATGCAGGAACACAAAGTAACGGCGGCGGGTGTATCATACACTTTGGATGAACCGTTTTTTGTTTTAGCTACCCAAAATCCCATTGAGCAGGAGGGTACCTATCCGCTTCCTGAAGCGCAGTTGGATCGTTTCATGTTTAGTCTTTGGTTAGATTATCCTTCTTTTAATGAAGAGGTTAAAATTGTTCAGACTACTACCAGCCAGTATGCGCCTAATTTATCTAAAATTATTTCGGCTGCCGAATTAATTAATTTTCAAGATTTAGTTCGCAAAGTTCCGGTTGCAGAAAATGTAATTGAGTATGCTGTAACTGCTGCAAACAAAACAAGACCCGTAAACGGAAAAGCTTCCGATTCAGTAAAAAATTGGATTAGCTGGGGTGCGGGACCGAGGGCATCGCAGTATTTAATACTTGCAGCAAAAACACGTTCAGTAATCGATGGCAGATTCACACCGAATATAGATGATGTTAAATTTGCAATGCTGCCGGTTCTTAGGCATCGTATCATTACCAATTTTAGCGCCGAAGCCGAAGGAGTAACATCGGTGGATGTTATAAATACGCTGATGGGGGAAATTTAATAGCTCACATAGGTTTAGTAAGTAAGGTTTTTTAATTGATAAGGAACGAAACAGAGTTTCGTTTTACAGTTTTTTCACTAACTCGATCCTTACTGTTTCCTATTGCAAATTACCTTTAAAGAATTGCCCCTACCTACCACCTACTACCCACCATCTACCACCCATTATCCACAGTACGTAACAGGGAAATAGAGAACTAATATTAAAGTCTTGCTATCCTATAATTTTTAAAAGCAAAATAAATTTCCTTAGTGGCTGTTCGTACCACCGTTGCAGTCGGGACGGCAAGCAGCATCCCCAGTATTCCAAACAACTGACTGCCGCTGATGATGAGCAGAATAATTATAATCGGATGCATATTAACACTCTTTGAAAAAACATAAGGCTGCACAAAGCCGTTATCCAACGTATAAACAACTGCAATTAAGATTATTATGAAGGGAGCTTGTGAGAAATCTCCGAATTGAATTAGAGAGATAATCAACGCCGGTATTCCGCCTATTACCGGACCGAAGTACGGAACCAAATGCCCCAAACCGGCAATTACGCCAAGCGGAAGAGCATTCTCAATTCCTATCAGGTAGAAACCTAAACCGCAAGCGATTCCAACAAAAGCCGCATCGAAAATCCATCCACGCACAAATCTTCCCAACTGAATGCTTACTTTTTTCAGAATCCAGTAAGACATTTCGAAGTACTTATTAGGCATAACGTTTAATATGCCTCTCATAATTTTTTTACTGTCCTTCAATAGGAAGAATGATAAGAATGGAACTATTACCACTATAGCTGCAACCGAAACAATGCTCGATAGAACAGAAGCAATTTTATCAAATGAATTAATTATTTGAGATGAAATAAATTCCTCTATTCTTTTAGATAATTCGCCGACGGTAAAGAAAGGAAGGTAACTGTATATTTCTCTTTCTATTTGCTCTAACTGATCGTGTAAGGAATAAACATGAAGCGAATCGATAAGCTGGTTCATCTGATAAATGAATTTGGGAATCAACACCGAAAGCGCAAAATAAAACAAGAACCCTATGGCAACAAAGATAAGCAAGGTTGAAGAGAGCCTGTTAAATCCTTCTTTCTCAAGTCTTTTTATAAAGGGTTCAAAAATGAAAGCAAATAAAATGGATATAGCAAGAATAATAACAATATCGGAAAGGAGATAAAGAACGTAAAAAAGGAGCGCAAGTACTAAAGTCCAACCTAAATACCTGGATATTTTTTTTATTGCTGCATCCGTCATTTTATTCTAAGCACTAATGAAAAAATATGCCTGCAAAAGAAACTAATTAACTGCTTCCACTCTCCTGATTTCCGGGACCTGTCTGAGCAATGATCTCTCAATGCCGGCACGTAGAGTCATTTGAGACATCGGACAAACATCGCAAGCGCCAGTCAATTTAACTTTTACGATGCCGTCATCGGTTATTTCAACAAGCTCAACATCTCCGTCGTCGGCTTGCAAATATGGTCTAATCGAATCTAATACTTTAAGGATTTTCTCTTTCATGGTTTCTTGTTTATCCATTCTTAATTAGAATAGTTATTAACTCACCTTACGCAGAATTCATAAAACTGTTTGTCTTTGTTCTCAAAATATGCAATATATCGGCGTTATAAGGTTGTAAAGACGGGGCATGCCCCGTCTCTACATTCTATTTTCATCTATCATATAGATTTTTGCGTAAGATGAGTTATTAATATATACTAAACCTAAATAAACTAATCATCTTCTCCAAGAATAATTTCAACTTTAGAAGACGCATTTAAATTGGAGAGATGTATTTGTTCAGCCAATTTTCTTGAAATTTGCATTATTAATTCTGCATTTTCCGTATCGGGTATATCGATAACAATGGGAATTCCTTTGTCACCTCCTATTCTTATTCGAGGATCGATAGGTATACCTCCGAGAAATGGAACATTCAATTCTTTAGCAAGATTCTCTCCGCCTCCAAATCCGAAAATATCGTATCTTTTTCCTGTATCTTCGGCAATGAAGTAGCTCATATTTTCTACTATTCCCGAAACGGGCACGTTAACTCTGTTAAACATTTGCAATGCTTTTCGTGCGTCAATCAGAGAAACTTCCTGCGGAGTAGTTACAATTACTGCACCGGTAAGCGGTATTGTTTGAACAAGTGTTAATTGAATATCGCCTGTTCCCGGGGGCAGATCAAATATTAAATAGTCAAGCTCGCCCCACTCTACATCGGTCATAAATTGCTTTACCGCACCGCTTGCCATCGGACCGCGCCAAATAACCGGGGCATTATCGTCAACCAAAAAGCCAATCGAAATTAATTTAACTCCGTAATTTTCGAGAGGAATCATCTTCATTGTTTTTTGATTTTGATAAACCCGCGGTTTTTCTTTTATGCCGAACATAAGAGGAATGCTGGGACCATAAATGTCGGCATCAATAAGTCCAACGCTATATCCGTCCTTTGCAAGTGCAACAGCAAGGTTAACGGCTACGGTACTTTTTCCTACCCCTCCTTTGCCGCTTGCCACAGCAATTGTATTTTTTACTCCGGGTAATAGTGCTTCTTTCTTCTTATCCTCGTGGGCAGTTACCTTTGTTTGAATATTTAATCGGACACTTTCAAAATTATTAAAGGTGTGTTTAATCGATTGGATGAATTTTTCCTTCAAGCCGGCACTTACGGCAGATTCCGGTAACGGAAGTGTAACATCGATAATTAAAGTTTTATTTTCAATCTGAATATTTTTTACAGCATTAAGCGTTAGTAAGTTTTTATTGAAGCTTGGGTCATCCACATTTTTCAGAGCATTTAGTACTTCACTCTTAGTAAAATCAGCCATTCTTAATCCTCTTTAAATTGAAAAATTTTGCAGCAAACTTAGTAAAATTATAAATTAAATTGAATGCAGAGATGCATCATCGTGCGGGGAAACATGTTAAAGACTAACCAAAAATATTTGTCCAAGGACTCTATGGAGAAATTTTAATTGTAAGTAAAAAACAAATAATCCGAAGGATCCTTTGGACAAAACCCAAATTACAAATCCGTAGGATCGTTCCGATAAACACCAAATAATCCAAAGGATCCATAGGACAAATTCAAAATCGTATCGGAACGATCCAACGGAGAAGATTGAAAATTATGCGAAGCATGCTGTGCATTTGTATTTTATTTTAGATTTAGATTTTCTGTGTTACCACATATAAAAAGTTTGTTTTTAAAGCAAACATTTTTGTTACTCTATATACGGTGCTCTTGAACTCTCTCTGCCAAAGGCATCCCTTTGGGATAATCTCTCTCTTA
>JAGUYG010000091.1 GCA_020061465.1 Ignavibacteriales bacterium | reverse complement strand
TTATTTAACTACTTTCTACGAGCATACAAAAATTACACTTGAAAGCAGAAAGGCACAATTTTATTTTTTATTTAACTAAGCGTAAGATAGAAATCGTTAGGCAACTAAATATAAAAGTGAATCAGTTAAATGAAATGATTATATTTAAAACAAAAAAGAATTGAAATTCTATGAGAGTTAAAGATATATCATTTGATTTTCCTGAAAAGCCTTATAAATCTAACTACGAGGTTATTTTAGGTGATACCCTTGAACATTTAAAAAACCTTGAAAGTGGAAAGTTTGATTTAATTATTACTTCCCCACCATATAACGTTGGCAAAGAATATGAAACTAAAAACTCAATAGAAAAATATCTTGCAGAACAAGAAAAAATTATTGAAGAATTAATTCGTGCAACTTCCTCAAAAGGAAATATTTGTTGGCAAGTTGGAAACTATGTTCAAAAAGGTGAAATATTTCCGTTAGATATTTTCTATTATCAAATTTTTAAGAAACATAATCTGAAACTTAGGAATAGAATTATTTGGCACTTCGGGCACGGTTTACACGCATCAAATCGCTTTTCGGGAAGGTATGAAACTATACTTTGGTTTTCAAAAACAAACGATTATATTTTTAATTTAGATGATGTTCGAGTGCCGTCAAAGTATCCGGGGAAACGTCATTTCAAGGGACCAAAAAAAGGTAAACTATCCGGCAATCCAAAAGGAAAAAATCCTTCCGATGTTTGGGAAATTATTATAAAGGATTGGGAAAATGAATTGTGGGATATTCCCAATGTAAAATCGAATCATCCAGAAAAGACGGAACATCCCTGCCAATATCCAATTGAATTAGTTGAACGTTGTGTTTTAGCTTTAACAAATGAAGGAAGTTGGATATTAGACCCATTTGCCGGAGTTGGCTCAACAATGTTAGCGGCAATAAAAAATAATAGAAATGTTATAGGAATTGAAAAAGAAAAAAAATATGTTGCACTGACAAAACAAAGAATCGAAAAACTATATGAAGGTTCTTTAAAAATCCGCCCCATTACAAAACCTATTCATAAACCATCGCCAAAAGATAAAGTTGCTTCTGTCCCAAAGGAATGGCTATCTCTCAATTTATATGGAAATCATAAATGAAAATTGCTCAAAAGTATTCACACTTGAATGGTGAAGAATATTTGATTGTTCATCACAAAAAACTTTACAATGAAATTAAAGAATATATTAAGTCTATCAATGCAGATGACTTTAAGAACAAAGAAAGTAAAGAAAAACGAAAAAAAGGTGAAATGCTTTACAGTCCAACAGAAATTAATAGTGCTTTGAAAGAAAAATTTTCTGCTGGAAATTGGAATGAAAGTCGATATCAATACTACATTACTTTAAATCGTGAACTAATGGAAAAAAGTATCAATTTGCCAGCAAAAGAACAAAGAGAATTCCTTATTAATCACGGTGAAAAAAATCCTATCTATTCATACAACCAGACAGATTTTGTTAAAGACCAAATCGCAGTTGAAGTACAATTTGGAAAGTATTCTTTTGTTGCTTATGATTTATTTGTTAAACATATGCTGTTCTATTCCGGTGGTGTTATAAATCTTGGAATAGAAATATTACCTACAAAGAAAATGCAATGTCAAATGTCTTCCGGTATTGCATACTTTGAAGGTGAAGTTTATAATGTAATGCGTCAAGGTCGTAATAGTCCGCCAGTTCCATTATTAATTCTTGGAGTAGAACCATAATTCCCAAAGTTGCCTAAACGTTATAAAGGATTCTCCATAAGGAGTCCTTCGGACATGCCGAAGCACATCTAAGATAAAATACAGCATCGATGAATAAATCAACCTTAACAAAAGAGGAGTATTGCTTAGCAGAGGTGCTGAGGCATAATCCTGTTACTTGTGCTTGTACGAAGGAGTACTTCGGAATAATCAGCCGCCTTGTTCCCCATTCGTTAACTTGTCCAACGAAACTTTAGTGTAGTTGGAAACTTCGGTGGGTAAACAGGGCAGCAGCTCAGCCTCAACACCTACTAGCAACAATGCAAATGAAAAAAGCAGTACTATAAAATATTTTATGAGCATAGTTCTTTGATATGTGAATTGATTATTTTCCAGAGATCATAGTAGAAGCCTTGATAGTTATTTGAAAATTTGAATGAGTTGCAGATTGGAATACCGGTATCAGCAGAATTATTGCCTGATGCTTCTTCTTTGCCGGATCAATGCGATTATTATTTTTTCTTTGATAAAGTGTCTTTTCATCTGGAGGGATTTAGAGTGCATAATCTATCTCCTTAATTGTTTTGTAATAGGGATATTACAAATTATTTTTTTGGGTGGAAAGGCGCTACTTAATTTTTATATTCTTTCCTTTTGGAAAGATGGAAGTCTTTAGTGTACTAAAAAAAAGTTTCCTATTGTGAAACAATTTCGTAAATTTACGGTATATGAAAATACACCTTATTCGAAAACAAACTATTGAAAAGTATATTGCAGCAAATATTCAAAGTAAATCTGCATTTGCGAATTGGCTTTCAATAATAAAATGGGTTAAATGGAAAGAACCAAACGATATAATTTCTACTTTTAATAGTGCCGATATTTTGGGCGAGAGTTCGAAAAGAATTGTATTTAATATTGGTGGAAATAAATACAGAATGATATGTAGTTATCATTTTGGAAAGAAGAAAGTTCATTTATTCATTAAATGGATTGGTACACATTCAGAATACGCAAAGTTGTGCGCTGAAGGAAAACAATATACCATTGATGCTTATTAGAATAAAAGGAATGAAAATGGAAAAACTAAAATACACAGTTATAAAAAGTAAGAAACAATATGATGAATACTGTAATATCTTGGAAGAATTAATATCCACAGATGATGAGAAATTTTCTGACGAAATAGAATTATTAACTATTTTGATAGAGAAGTGGGACAATGAGCATAATTCATTTGAAGATGTTGACCCAATTGAATTGCTTAAGTCATTGATGGAAAGTAACAATTTAAAAGCAAAGGATTTAGTCGAAATATTGGATTTATCAAAAGGCATGGTATCGAAGATTTTGAATTATCAAAAGGGTCTTTCCAAAGAAACTATTCGTAAACTTTCAAATTACTTAAACATTTCCCAAGAAGCGTTTAATCGTCCTTATAAATTAGTGAATGAAGTAAATAAACATTTTCGAAATGCGAGCTTAATGAATACAAGAAAGAAACTAAATAAAGAGTTTGCGTAAAATAAAATTAGTAAACATATAAAAGTTGTACTCTAACGGTATAAAAGATTCTCCATAAAGAGTCCTTCGGACACGCCGAAGCACATCCAAGATAAAATACAGCATCGATGAATAAACCAACCTTCACTAACTTGGAGTTTCGATCGGCAGATATGATGAGGCATAATTTTGGAATAAGTGCTTCTCAGAAGGAGTTCTTCGGATAACCCGACAGTGTTTTCCAGCCTCGACTTGACGTCGAGTCAAGGCAGGCGCATTCGGTTTTTATGATGTTTTAAGTTTGTTGCTCAGTTTATAGTGGCTTGTTAAAAGTAGTTTTAATAAAAAATTTTAAAAAATTATCGGCTTGAGTTTTTTCCGCCTGGGGCGGACTGCATTCTTGTTCTTGGAAACAGCTTAACCGCCACACCGTTAGTTACCTAATCAATTCATATAAAAGTTGCGGTTATTGTTCATTGAAAAACAAGCCTTAGATATGTATCTTGTTGTAGAAACACTAAAAAGGTTTTGGTTATGCGCATTAAAATTCAAAAGTGGGGCAACAGTTTGGCATTAAGAATCCCCAAAGCATTTGCTTCTCAATCTAATATTCGTGAAGATGAATATGTCAATCTTACTTTAGAAGAAAATAAAATAGTGATTGAGCCAGTTGAAGAAAAGGAATATTCGTTGAAAGAATTAATTTCCGGAATAAAAAAATCCAATCTTCATCGTGAGATTGACTATGGAAAACAAGTTGGGAACGAAAATTGGTAAAAGCAAAGCTCTATATTTCTGAAAGAGGAGATATAGTGTGGCTAAATTTTAATCCTCAAAGCGGTCACGAACAATCGGGGAGAAGACCTGCCTTAACATTCTCACCTCAAGAATACAATAAAAAAACTGACTTAGCAATATTTTGTCCAATAACAAATCAAGTAAAAGGTTATCCATTTTCGCATTCGGCATTTGTTCAGCACGTGAGATAAAAAAATAAGATTAAACTTTTACTTTAAACTAACTGCTTATGTAAAAATTGTTCATTATATAAAAAGTTATTATCTCACGTGCTAAATTTTCAAAGTAGTCGTTCCGTGTCGGCTATCTTGTTCGGCTTTGTTCCATTAAAAAATTTTTTAAATCATTAATGTTTGTGCTTTCTCCGAAGGAGTCCCTTCGGGATATTCGGCAGTCTTGTTCCCACCTTTGTTAAAACTTCGGTGGGTAGAATGGGCTGCGGGTTAAGCACAAATCGCTATACCACAGATTTAAGAGATACTCCTCCTATTGATATATTGTGCAAAATATAGTACGTTTAATAGTACAATATAAAAAAGGAGTACTTATGTATAAAATACAATTAGATCAAGATATTCAACCTCTTTCTGAATTTCGTTCTAAAGTGGCTTTTTATTTTGACAAAGTAAAAAGAACTAAGAGACCTTTAATTATTACTCAAAATGGCAAAAGTTCTGCTATATTATTAGATGTATCTGCTTATCAGGCTATGGTTGATAAATTAGAAGTTCTTGAAGATATAAAGTTGGCAGAAGAACAGATTAGTCAAGGAATGGAATTATCACATAAAGAAGTAAAAAAGAAATTTGCCAAGAGATCTTAATTATGAAAATATCCTGGTCTCCTTTAGCAGTTGAGAAATTGGAAAATATCTATGAATATATTGCATTAGATGACAGAACAGCAGCTCAGAAAATGATTAATAGAATTTTTAAGAAAGCTGAAACATTATCAAAGAACCCGGAAAGAGGAAGAAAAGTACCAGAGACAAATAGGGAAGAAATTCGAGAAGTATTTGAAGGTGAATACAGAATTATTTATCGAATTGAATCTAAAAAAGTTTTTATTCTTACAATTAGAAATTTCAAGCAATTATTACCAGATAAAGATACAGAGTAGCTGTGGTATAACGAGACTGTCGAAAAAGTCGTGTTAAACAAAAAATTGACGTAAAAAAGAATACAAAAATGATGACTTCAATTGAGAGTGTGACGCCCAAGCAAAATATAGAAGTTGTTGTTTGGTTACGCATTGAAGTGGTGTTATGTATATAGCTCCGCAGGAATTGCTGTGGATTATTATTTTCATGCCGCTTCAAATGAAGTAAAATTTGACAGCACTTCAATAATGAAAAACTTCGGTGCCGGTTTTATAGTTCACGAATGGTTTGACAGCGATGAAGCATTGGGTATTGCGGAAAAAAACGGCGGTGAAAATTTTAGAATAAATAATCCGGAGTATTTTATTGAAGCGGCATTAGGGGAACCGGTAATTCCGAACTCAACGACGTTTTGGTATATAACCTATCGCTCGAAAATAAATAATGCTGTTAAACTGTTTCTCAGCATAGATGCAAATACCGGGGAAGTACACTCATTGTACGACTAATTATCCGGAGATGTCAATAGCAATAATAGTAGCGCGAGGCTAATTGGGATCTGAAGTGAATAACGTACTGTTTCAGCAAATCTTTTTTACATTAAGGATGAAGTAAGAAATTTATTTTAAGCAACATTAATTCATATTCACTTCGCTCCCGATTTATATATCTTGATATACAATTATATTATTTATATAATTTTTTTGTTAAATATTGAATATGATATACGGGTTCAAAAGTTGTAAGTCCTAAAGCAAAATAATCATTTGAGTAGAAATCGTATGAAGCAATTGATTATAGTTATTATTTTCTTCATTCCTTTAGTAATAAACTCATGCGAACAGCCGGTTTCTGTATCCCCTCCAATAACTGCGCCGGGAAATAAAGCCACAATATTTATAGATTCAAAACCAAACGGAGCGAAAATTTATTTTGATGATGAATTTACCGGGCACCTAACTCCTGATACTGTAAAGTGGTACGATGAAAATGTATATAAGATTACTTTGAAACTACCATACTATAAAGATAGCTCACTTTATATGTTCTTACAGGAAAATAAAATCTTAATTAAATTTGTAGACTTTACTGCCAATCCTACAATGTATGGATCGATTCGCTGCGCAACTATACCTTCAGGTGCGGCAATAATATTGGATGATTCTTTAACTAATCAAAATACACCTCACACGTTCTATGGTATTTTACCGGGAATTCACAAATTAAAATTTAAATTAAACGGGTTTTGGGATGGAGAAACTATTGCAGCGGTATACAGTAATATATTGGCTAATGCACTTACAGTGTCCTTGGTTGACACTTCGGTTTGGGTTTATTACACTACCCAACGTGTTCCTTTAACTTCTGATTTTATTAACGACATTGAAATAGAAGATGGCAGCATTAAATGGATAGCTACGACCGATGGGCTTATAAGATTTGATGATAACTCATGGTTATTATTCGATTCTACAAATTCACCGCTGCTTACAAATTTCATAACTTCCATTCATATAAACAAAAAGGGGGAAAAATGGATAACAACTAACTCGGGATTATATTTATACTTTAATGACCAGTGGACCGCTTTTAATAAAGGCAATTCACCTTTACCTTCTGATATGATTTATACCGTCCATACAAATGAAATTAATGATGAAGTATGGATTGGGACTGCAGGAGGTTTAATTATTTATAAGAATGGTGGGTGGAAAAAATTTAGTCACCCATTTTTCAATTACCCTATCTCTGCAATATTTATAGATCCTATTAAAAATGAAAAATGGGTCGGTTCGGTGGGTGCCGGTATAGCAAAAATCAATTATGATAATTTAAGAGACCTAAAAATATTTACTTCATATGGCCTACAAATAGCGGGGACAGACCATACAAATGCCAATATTGAAGATATAAAAATTGATAGAAGAGGCAAAATATGGGCAATTGTGAGATTTTGGGGCATTGCATCTGTCAGTTGGCTTGTTCAATTTGATAACGATAGATCAGCAGTTAAAGGGAAAGGAGATTACAGCCGGCTCGCATTCGACCCGGGTGGTAATATTTGGCTTAGCAGTTTTTCTGACGGCTTTTATAAGTATGAGCAAGGTGCATTTAAGCATTATAAAATTATTGGGACATCGAGTAAAGTAGCTTCATTTTCAATTGCCGTTGATGATCAGAATAATAAATGGATAGCAAGTTATGGTGCGGGACTAATTAAGTATAAAGGAAATTAAGCGTGAAAGCGGTTAAAATTTTTTTAATAATAAATTTTTTGTTGGTGATTTTATTACAACAAAGCTGCAGCCTTAACCCGGTGGATTCAGGTACCGGTTCAATAACAGGTGTAATTTATGATTATGAGGGTAATTGTATAGCTGATGCTGTTGTAAATACTCAGCCTCCCACTAAATCTGTTAACACCAATATAAAAGGTATCTATAAACTAGAAAATATAACCCCCGGAAATTATTTTGTCATTTCAACTAAAACAGGGTATGACACCAGTATACAAAATGCTTCGGTAGAAAGCGGGAAAATATGTAAGATTAATATGCAGTTAAATTACACATTGTCTGAAAATACAGGTTCGGTTTATGGCACCGTAACAGATACTTCGGGAAACCCATTAAGCCTTGCTTATGTATCAACGCTTCCTTCTTCTAAAACTACTTATACTGACATGAATGGTAATTATAAATTATTAAACATCCTACCAGGTAATTATACACTCAAAGCCAGCAAGAACGGATATGATAGTAATGAGATAAATATTGAAATAGAAAAGGGATCGCTAATCAAAGTGGATTTTCAATTGAAACGAAGTTATTCGGGTCACCGGCTTATGGTTTTGGATACGAAGGAAAATTGCATTCAACTAACCATTAATAATGCTATTACAATTAATAATCTAACTGCCGGTGAAAAATATAATGTATCAGTGAAAACTACGGATATTAAGAATATTCCTTTCAAAGGAGTTTACTTCTTATATGAAAACATCAATAATGAGGTAAATTTTGTTTATGTCTCTGAAGGCAAAGGATTTAATTTTTTGCCTAACAATTCAAACCGTCAAATGATTTTATTTATTGCAGATTGGATTAATTCTGCCGACAATATTGGAAAATTTAATATATCAATCTCAGGTCCTACAGAAAGTAATATAGTTTTAGATGCACGTGATGATTGTAAAATATTAATTGAGAATTTCGGTAAAATCATCTCCGATTTAACTCCCGGTTATGAATACGTCGTTACCTTATCGACCGAAAACATTCAAAACACATCTATCAATGGAGCTTTCTATGCTTATGAAAATGAGAAAGGGGAAATTACTTCAGGGTATATTTCAACCGGAGACTCTCTTAGATTTATTCCATCAAACAGCAAATATCAATTTTCAGCGTTCTTAACTGATAGGGACAACAAATTTGATAACATCGGTAAAGTAAATATCCTTATTAAGTAGGCGCATAATTCCTTCGATCAATTCCTTATAACAATTTTCTTTCTTCCTTAAGGATTTGCAGCGGTGTAACCAAATTTTGTAATGTAATCGGTATCAATCCTTATGCCTCGTTGCTGCTTTAGGTAAGAACCGAAAATCCCGAATCCCCCTTCGATATTTGTAAAATCGGTTTGATCGACTCTTATTGTGTAATCGTCAAGAAAGCCTTTTGAGTTGGAAAAATATTTTGATAACGGTTCATCAAACACAAGCAGATCAATTATTGCAGCATAAATAATATAGCTGCTCTTTGCCGGGTCGCTTCCGGAAATGCTGCGCATCGCATAATCAACCGCAGATTTTTGAACCGAAAACCGTGTGCTTCTAAGCGGGTCTTGCTTAACCGGCGTTTCGATACCGTTTTGTATCTCAATTTTCTTCGGCACTTCAATGCTTCTTCTAACATTTGCCGGGTCGCCGGCTAATCTATAATAAATGGACATCCTCGGCAGGTACCATGATAAGTAATTTTTGGAAATCCATGCGTAACTGAAATTCGCGCCAAGCGTGTCGGTGATTAAAAGCGTACTGTTAACTACATCCCATGCAACCGAATCGGGCAGCTTAGTTCTTCCCCACAAAGTTGTATTATCCGGTGCTATAATCCTCAGTTTTATCGAATCTCCCTGCGAGGGGATAAATTCATTGGTGTAATAATAAGGTGTCGGTTCATCGTAACGCGTTACACCTTGACTGTACGACATTGAATCTTTAAAAAAGTACACGTCGTCTTTGTGCCACAGCCTCGCGTCCAATACTTTGATGAAAGGATTTTTGCTTTGAACATACGGATCGTATCCTTCAACGTTATAACTTTTGGCAATCGTAAATGTTTGAAACGCCGTATCGCTCCTTATGATGCAGTTGAGTATATACCTTTCCTGAAATTCGGAGCGGGGACTGAAATCTTCTTCGCATGATGCTAAGTGAAGAAGAATGCTTGAAAAAATAATAGCATTAAATCCAAACCGTATGAAAAGTTTTGTTTGCATAGTAAGAAACTCTTTATAATAAATTTTAAATGATAATTTTTTCTTCTGTTTTACTACGGTAATGGAGTTTGTTTTCAGAACTTAAAATTTTTTAACCATCTTTTTTATTTCGCTATAGTTCGAACTCTCTCTTAATGGGGTTGACTAAAAAGTAAAATCAAATATTTGTCGCACAGACTAATAGTCTGTGCTACATTTTGGTCACCCTAATTATGTTGAGTTCGTTTTATTTCACCGGGTTCCACAGAGAAAACTCCCTATTATGGCGGGTTTCTCCAGTGCACAGGCACAGAGGAACACCGGGAGTTTTGCGACCCCCGCATTTTTTACAACTCAACACTCAGCGTAGCCGACGGCAAAAACGGCAGCATGTTAACGCGTTTGCCTGTATCCCTTTCAAAATAAAAAATGTTTTTTCTGTCATAAACATTTAAGATGCTCGCACTTAACGCCATATCCAAAAAGAATAAAGTGAATTTTTTGGTTACGCTAATATCCATTCTATGATACGTGGGAAGTCTGCCTAAATTTTTATCGGCAAGAATAACAAACGGATTATAATAGCCGTACAATTCACTCGAATAAAAAAGATCGTCGAAGTACAGCTTGTCATAATAACCTTCAATTTGGGTAAAGGGTCTGCCGGAGCTGAAGAACCAGCTTACGCTTCCTTCCCAGCCGGCGCCAAGCAGTGCAGTAATATTCAAAGTTACCGAATGCCGTGTATCATATTTAGGGTAGGATATCCATCCCTTTACATTGCGGTAAGCATAACTAAGCGAATATGAACCGATGAATTGCAGCCACGAAGTAAAATATTGCAATTGAAATTCAGCCCCGTAAGCTTTTGCACTGCCCTGCACAAAATCCGGGTCGATGTCGTCTGCTTTTTTATCGTTTATCTCGGCTGTATTCTTTATCGATTTATAATAAATCTCCGATGTTAAAGTTAAGCCATCGATTAGCCTGAATTTTAATCCGCCGATATAATGAACTGCATAAGGAACCTGCAAATATTCGGGAACTATTAGCCATGGTTCAAACAATGAAATGATTTCATCCTCATTAACGAGTGTAATCATCTCCTGTGAATAAATTCCCCATGCGCCCTGCAAAGCCAGCCAGGGAAAAACATTGTATGTAAGATTTACCCTCGGTTCAAAAAGCGGGGGAGCGTTTCCGGGAAGCGAGATGAGATTCATTCTCGTGCCGATGTCCAGCCCCACCGTTTCATATCTCAAAAATTTATACTTGCCGTAAATGCTGAAGTGGAGCGCTTTACCGCTGGAAGAAGTTCTATTTCCCTGAAGGTTTTCCATATAGAGATCGGACTTGAAAGATTTAAGATTATATCCCACCTTCAGCTCATCGCGGCTTTCGTAAATGTGCGTAAAATCGGTTTTGAACGTAACATCGCTCACTTCGTTTCTTCGCGGTTTTATTTCGCTCAGTTTTGGTTTTACCTCGCCTTTAAAGCTGCTTAGTGAAATCGATGTTTCGGAATAAATCGGAACGTCTTCCCAAGCTTGAAACCATGTAGCTCCGAAAATGTTATTTATCCAATCGTAATCGGCTTTCTCTGGATCTTCGTTTATTAATTTATCTCCGCTTGCAAATCCGTGCGTTGAAACTTTAGTTAAGCTGGTGGTGCTTTTGCTTCTATAATTTGCTTTGAATGATAAATCGTAAAATTCGAACGGAGCTTCTTTGAAGTTTAAAAATTTCTTTAGGGTTTTATCGAACAAGCTTTTTCTTCCTGTAATTAGAAAAGAGCCGTAGTCAGAAATCGGACCCTCAAAGGCACCTTTACCGGTTAGGAAACTTATCGAAGCATTACCGGAGTATTTATTTCTGTTGCCGTCGCGGGTAACAAGATTTAACACCGAGGACATCCTTCCGCCGTATTCGGCAGAGAATCCGCCTTTAAAAAATTCAACAGCATTAATCATTTCAGGATCGATAACGCTGAACAAGCCAAGCGCATGAAACGGATTGTAAACCGAAACCCCATTCAACAAAACCAGATTTTGATCGCTGCCTCCGCCTCTTACATAATAGCGGGCAGAAACATCGCCGGTGGTTTGAACTCCCGGGACGAATTGAAGCGAACGGAATATGTCGGTTTCAATTCCCTTCGGCAGCATTTCTATTTGACGAATAGAAAGCTTTTGAAGTCCGATGTCCGGTTCATTAGGTCTATCGTATTTTTGTCCGAATATCTCAACATCTTCAAGCTGATATGCGGCGGGACGCAGCTCGATGGTAACTTGCGTAATTGCATTTGCACGTATAACCGCCTGGATAGTTTTTGTTTGATAACCCAAATAAGAAACCTGAACGTCATACACCGCCTCGGGTATACCGGTTATCATAAAGTTACCTTTCAGATCAGCCGAAGCGCCTAAGGTTGTGCCTAATAGTAATATATTTGAAAACGGAAGGGCTTCGCCTGTTTTTTCATCTATTATTATTCCGCGCAGCGAACCTTTCTGCTGTGCAAATAATGATGAAGTGAAAATAATCATTACGGCGACGTTGAGAAGGAGTTTAATTTTTCCGTTCATGGCTGCTCCTTTTATAATTATCACTCAGGGCAATTACAGAACTGAATTTTGTTGTCCGGAATCGTGTAAGAATTATAGTAATTATCGATCCTCATCTGCCACAAAGGCACTAGGTCACAAAGAATCACAAAAATATTTTTTCATCATACTTATCCGTCTATGTTGAACCAACCCCCACCTCCTACAATTAACCGCCAACCGCCAACCCCCCAACATTCAAATCCCTTTATACTTCACAAGCCCGCCTCCCCAGGTTGATATCCATTTATTATTCGCTCCGTCTACGGCTATTGAAGTTGCAAATTTGCTGCTAAGCTTGGAATTAGTATTATCGAACAATTTTACTGTAGTGCTGCTTATTACAGATTCTGTAAATTTATAAACACCATAGTTTGAAGATGCCCATAGATTTTTTTGCGAATCGAAAGCGAAACTGTTTATACCGGGATACAAGCTTGAAACCCATCTTAATCGATTATACACCGTTATATGATTACTTATTGCAAAATAAAGAGTATTGAATTTATTAACTATCATTGCTGTTACGTTATTGCCGGGTACAACCGGTAAAGTGGGGTTGGCAGGATCTCTAATATTCTGATAAATGTTCCATCCCTTTTTCTTCATTTCAACTAAGCCCAAATCTGTCCCCACCCACGCAACATTGTTTTTATCGAACTCAATACAGTTTATGTTATCAGAAGGCAGGGAACTATTTTTTGTGCTGATTGAATACCATCTGTTATCTGCTTTTTTAACTATGCCTCTGGAATTGGTTGCCAGCCAAACTATTCCATTCGGTTCAACTTTTGTAAATTTTATATAATTATCCGCCAGACCGCTGTTGGATTTATTATATATATTCCATTCGCCGTCTTTGAAGCTTACCAAACCATCCGAAGTTGAAATCCATTTTGTTCCGTCCGGTCCGATTTCAACATGCAGTACTTGATCAACCGGCAGTGGAGAATTTTCTGAATTAAAAATTTCCCACGAGCTGTCATCGAATTTATACAGT
>JAGUYG010000086.1 GCA_020061465.1 Ignavibacteriales bacterium | reverse complement strand
CTTCATCTTACAGGTGAGGATATAATTACCTTCTTCATACCATCTCACAGTATCGGGAGAGGAGTGACCGGTAAACTCACCGTTAAGAAATATTCTTGCGCCTTGCGGGTTAGAATCGACGAAGAGTATTCCCGTATTGCTTGGCAAAGTTTTAGGCGGAGAAGTTGTAACATCCTGCTCACAAGAGATCATGATAAATCCTATAAGAGATAAGAAAAAAATTTTATGTTTTATTTCTCGTCCCATAAAAGAATTCATATTGATTCAATTAGACAGTCGAATAAAACGAATAAAAACTATAACCTATTACCATTATTTAAATTTCACCAAACCGTCCGAAAATGTAGCTAACCACCTGATGCCTTCATTATCTATTGCTACATCTGTAATAAAATTAGTTTCCAGCCCTGAATTTAAGTGATTGAAATAAGTCCACACGTTCTCATTTTTGCTATAACGGGCTAAACCGCTGCCGAAATTACCAAACCAAATGTTGTTATTGATTTTGTCGACTGCGATAGAAGTTACCTTTTGGCTTGGTTTACCGAGAACAACATTCAGTTTATCGTTTACAAAATAAGCCATACCGCCGGGCAATGCGGGAAAGGGTTCAAAGTTTATTCCTCCAAGTGCAAACCAGATCGTTCCATCTCTATCGCTATCAATATCCACTACCCGACCGCCAAATAAAATATGATGTACTACCATATCTTTTATCGCAGTAAAATTATAAATACTTGGTGGGGATGTCGCACCAAGCCATGTAGAGCCGTACTCGGTTATGAAGGCTGATAGTATAGCGGTACCATTTGCGATTAGTTTGGAATTAGAATGGTCGTAAACCCGCCACATCCCGTCTTTCAAAATCGCAAATCCTTTTGAGATTGTTGTTATAAGAACGCTGCCATTAGGATGAAAGGCAATATCTGTAATATAATCATCCGGCAAACCGGAATTTTGAGTATTATATATTATCCACGAGCCGTCGCTGAAAACGCCAACTCCGCCTAAAGTTCCGATCCATTTTCTATTCTGGTTATCAATGGATATACACGTTATATAATTATCCGGCAGGTTTGAATTTTCTGTGGTAAATAAGGTCCATTGATCTCCTTCAAGTTTAATCAATCCTTCATTTAAGGTTCCTATCCACTTAATACTACCATTTTCGATTGCAATGCATGTAAGATTATCCGATGCTATGGGCGAATTACTTTTTTTATAATGCACCCATACAGTAGTGTCAATAAGAATTCCAAGCGAAGGATAATTTACTACTCCGCTCTGAACAATAGCTTTTACTTTGCTGTCTCTAAAACCATTTATGCGATAGGTTAGAGTATATTCACCTGGTAATAAGTTATTTATGATGCTCGGAGTTTTTTTGCCTGTGAGCGAATCTCCAACATATATATCAGCATCGGAAGGTTTCGATGTACAATATATTGCGCCTAAATACCGGGGGTCGGCATTGAAATCAAAAAAGAGAGACTCTGTTTTCCCTGCAGATATTGAAATAGTTAAGCTGGTATCTTTATAGTTCTGAAGACTTAAGCGTATATCGTACGTTCCCGGACTAATCCATCTAACTGTATCAGGTGTAATATGTCCGGAATACAAGTTATCTACATAAATTCTAGCGCCTGGCGGATTTGTATTTACAAATAAAGAACCGAATTCAGTAACGGGTTTATTAATAATGGGTGTAGTAATTTCCTGCTCGCAGGAATTAAATATAAGTATACACATTGCAATATACTTAGGTAAAATTTTCATGATTATAAAATTTTGATCCGGTACATAATTTTAATTATTCATTTTTACTCACAATAAAGTATACGGAGAATAGATAAGGAAATCCTAATTTTTCGACTACTTAAACGAATTAAATTTTCCCCTAATTGTATTTTTTTGTATTCATTATTTCTCACATATTTATTCCAAGTAAGTAATTGAAAAAGTTTATGTCATTTCTCAAATGAATAAAGAATAATTTTTTTCAATACAATCTTTAAAAAATCAAAGTTTTCTGACTATACTTTAAACCTCAATTATAAGATGAAGTATTTCTTTATTATTGTCAAGTGATTATTAAAGTACGCAATGTTTCTATATAAAAAAGTTGATCTATGAGAAGACCACACCAGTCTGCCGCCTATCAGATTCAAGTCAAGGTTAAACTAGTCGGGCATAATGAACAACCACCTCCCCACGAATGCTAATTCCCTTTATACTTCACAAGCCCGCCTCCCCAGGTCGAAATCCACTTATGATTCATTCCGTCTATGGCAATGGAAGTTGCTATATTACTTCGTAGTTTTGAATTCGAAGCAGTAAATATTTTTACAGTGCTGCTGCTAATGACAGAATTTAAAAATTTATAAACACCATAGCTTGAAGATGCCCACAAATTATTATCCGAATCAAAAACAAAGGTATTTATTCCGGTAAATAATCCGCTCGATACCCAATTCGATTGATTATAGATCGTTATATAATTACTTATTGCGAAATAAAGAGTATTGAATTTATTAACGATAATTGCAGTTACCTTATTACCCGGCACTAGAGGTAAAGTCGGGTGGTTGGGATCAAAGATCTTCTGATACAGATTCCATCCCTTTTTCGTTATTTCAACTAATCCATAATTCGTTCCAATCCACTTTACATTATTCTTATCAAAGGCAATGCAATTGACATCATCCGATGGTAGCGGACTATTTTTTGTACTAAATGAATACCACATATTATCTACCTTTTTAACCAAGCCTCTGGAATTGGTTGCTAACCAAACTGTTCCGTTAGGTTCAACCTTAGTGAATTTTATATAATTATCTTCCAGACCGCTGTTGGATTTATTATATATATTCCATTCACCGTCTTTGTAGCTTACCAAACCATCCGAAGTTGAAATCCATTTTGTGCCGTCCGGTCCGATTTCAACATGCAGTACTTGATCAACCGGCAGTGGAGAATTTTCTGAATTAAAAATTTCCCACGAGCTGTCATCGAATTTATACAGT
>JAGUYG010000021.1 GCA_020061465.1 Ignavibacteriales bacterium | reverse complement strand
AAGTAACTTTATACTTTTTCATTGAAACTCCATCAATAATTTTTGATGGAGTAATTTACTAAATATTATACGACATTACAAGTATGACGTGACACTAGTCTCTCCCCTTTTGTTAATGAATGAAAGTCTGTTATTTATTGTTTCAATTAAACCTAGTAGTGTACGTTGAAAATTGCAATAATTGTGTTCGATAAATTATCAAAAATGAAAAATCTGATTTTCGAGGATGTAATCCCTTTAATGGAATCGCCTGATCAATGAGAAGATTCATTATGTTTCATCAGTCTAAAAATAAACCTTCTTCTGTTTCAATTAAATCCTCTCATTATGCCAGTAGTTGCTGCATATTCAATCACACTTTCATACTCATCATTACTTATCCTTCTGCTCAATGCTGGATATTTATAAGCTTTAAAAGAAGGATGATATTGATCCATTATATTTAAATATGTATTTGGTGAAATCTCGCCGGATACGAAATCAATTATTTTTTTTGACCCGGCAATGTTATCCGGCAAAACTAAATGTCTTACAATCAATCCCCGTTGTGCAATCCCCCGATTGGACATATGCAAATCACCAACCTGCCTGTGCATTTCTTTTACTGCTTCAGTTACTGCATCCCAATAGTCTATCGCAGCCGAATATTTTTTTGCATTCTCATCGTCCGAGTATTTTATATCAGGCATGTAGATATCTATCAAACCATCTAACAGCTTAATTGTATCTACCGATTCATACCCACCGCAGTTGTATACAATCGGAATTTCTAATCCTTTTTCAACAGCGATAATCAGTGCCTCAACTATTTGAGAGATAAAATGTGTCGGAGTAACTAAATTAATATTATGGCATCCCCTCGATTGAAGTTTTAGCATAATCTCGGCTAACTCACCTATTGAACATTTAACGCCATGCCTCAATTGGCTTATATCATAGTTTTGACAGAATACACAGTGAAGGTTGCAGCCCGTGAAAAAAATAGTTCCCGAACCAAAAGCACCCACCAACGGCGGTTCTTCACCGTAGTGGGGTCCGTAACTTGAAATAAATACTTCATTGGTTGAACGGCAAACTCCAATTTTTCCTTTTGCTCTTTCGGCAAGACAAGCATGGGGACATAGTGTGCATTGGCTCATCTTTTCCTTCAATTGTGAGCTTCTTTCCTGTAATTCGCCGAACGATAATTTTTCAAGATATAAAGGAAACATTTTTCTTCCGGTTTTCAGTTCTACTTAATTTTAGGTCTTTAAAATTTTATACTGAAAAATACTTGAAAATAAAGAGATAAGATAAGCTGCCGCTGCAATAACCATGACAATAAAAAACCCATATTCAATGGCTATAACAACAGCCAAAACAGCACTCAAAACAGAAAGTGAAGCATTGATTCCCCAAGCCCAGGGGATTAATTCTTCGGTACTTTCCTTTAATAATTTTATTCCGACAGGAAATGGAAATCCCATTAAGAAAGAAGGAATAGCAATCAAAGCGATAGTTAAAATTATTTTTGTTAAGATAGATTTACCGATAGTCATCAACAACAAGTCATTCATAATGAATGAATAAACAATTATCATTACAACTATGAATGCCATTACCCAAAACCATCGAATAATATGCTTTGATAACTTACCCGACATTAAACTACCTAAACCGGAACTTACAAGCATAATACACATAACTGCGGCTGCGGCATAATTTATATTGCCGAAATACAGAGTGAATTTTTGGATGAGAATAATCTCAAGAAACATATAGCCAACACCTAATCCGCTGAAATAAAGTATCGTCCATACTCTTTTACCTTTTGAGAATTTTACTTTTAACAGCGGTAAAATGATGAATATGATAACCGCAACAAATATTTGAAGTAATGTTAAGTACAATATCAGATAGCCGACCTCAAAAAAAGGTAAGGCATAGAGCCCAAATGATTCTTTAATGTAAGGAAAGCTTTTCCACAGCATGAATTGCGAAAAGTACGGTTTATCATCGGTTGCCGGTTTTATGTTGAACAAATACTGATTGTAAAAAACTTCCCGCTTTTCTTTCGAATATAAAATCTTATCTAAATAATCATAAAATTTATCGTCTTGAAGGACATTATATCTATCCCGTTCAAATTCCTTTATTCCGTCATAAAGTACTAAATCAAATGACATTTCCTCAGCAAATTTTTTGGCATTTGAAACTTCCTCATTATTAAATGGATTATTTTTGATCAACAGTGAAAGCGCATTCCAATTTTTTATTGTTAGAAAATGTTCAATAGGAATCAGTCCTTTCTCCTCTAATACTTCTGTAATTGTTGAGAAAAGTTTTAATGAATTACGGTAGGGATAATCAAGCCAGGAATTAATCAAAATATAACCGCTGTCGGTTAACAAATCGAACATTTTATTTAGAGATTCCTTCGTAAATAAATATTGCTCTCTCAAAGCAAACATGCCAATAGATCCGCCGAAAATGTCTATCATCGGTAAGATTATAAGATCGTACTTTTCATTGGACTGCTGTAAGTATGTTCTTGAAGTTAACTGAATTACTTTTAGTTTAGGATTATTGAATAATGAATCTACTTCGTCAGCTAATTGATTATTAAGCAGTTGTATTACAGCTCTGTTTTGTTCAACAATGGTAATTATTGAAGTATCCGAATTTAAGGAATGAAGCGCATCCCGTCCGGTTCCGCCGTCAAGTATTAAGATGTTGGGAGCGGTTTTTAAATAAAAAGGCAAATGACCGGTTACGGATTGGAAATATTTTGTCGTATCGAATTTCGTTTTTTCTAACAATGGACCAAACCAATTTCCATCAACAAAGACAGCATTATTAATCGGAACATTATCCATGTAATTAAGAGATAAACCTGGCGCATGTCTTAATGAATTTGATTGAATAATTTGAATATATCCATAAGCGGAAGGTTCCTCATAAAATATTTTTGTTTCCGGCATGTTTAGAGCTTTTGAAATGCTTTTATGTTCTGAGAGTATAAATTTTTGCGGGAACACAAGAAGAGCAGCAATAATTATAATTGAAATGGAAATTAAACTTGCGAATAATTTGATATTCTTCTTCTTCGCAATGGGTAGTGCGGCTAATAACGGTATGGAAGATATCAACGGAGCTAACTGTTCAGGTTGATAATTTGATATGAAGAAAAGAGCCAATAATCCTCCAGCACCCGAACCAAGTAAGTTAGCAAAGTACAGCCTGCCAATCTGATCGGCGTGGACAGTAAAAGTAATACCGATAACCAATGCCATCAAAAAGAAAGGAAGCAAATAAAAAAGATAAGTAATACCAATCTTCCAGAGATTGGAATAGCTTACAAATAAAGTGTATGAATCAAATCTGAAAATTTCAATCTGCGAAAGGTTGACCGCAGCAGCAGAAATCAAAGATGAAAGTACAAGCAGAAAAGGAATTACTTTTTCACTGTTTTTGGTTAATGAATTTTTGAATATAGTTAGAATAGCCCCTGCCGCCCCGAATCCGAGTAAAGCAATTGAGATTACCATATAAGCAAAGTGGTGCCATTGCAGGTAGGAAAGGATTTGCATTAGAACTAGTTGATAGGATATGATGGCAACGGAAAGAATTCCGATTGATATTTTCAATCTGATTGGATATGAAAAGAAAAACTTCACTTTCCTCTCGTAAAGGGGACAAACCGTACCGGAATTAAATTTTTTGAAGTGACTTTATTTTTCTTTTTCTCAATCAGCACAAGGTTTTGATTTAAGAACGGACTCCCTACAGGTATTATCATCTTCCCGCCGTCTTTCAATTGCTCGACTAAAGGTGGCGGTACAAACTCGGCTGCTGCAGTAACCACTATTGCATCAAATGGAGCAGCTTCTTTCCAACCGTAATATCCATCTGCATTCTTAACATAAACATTTTTATAATTCAATTTTTTAAGTCTTTGTTCCGCTGAATTACTTAACTCGGTTATAATTTCGATAGTATATACGGTATCGACTATCTCAGCTAAAACCGCCGCTTGATATCCGGAGCCGGTTCCAATTTCAAGAACTTTTTGCCCTTTACGCGGCAAGATTATTTCTGTCATATATGCTACAATATAAGGCTGTGAAATTGTTTGACCATATCCAATCGGTAATGGTCTATCATCATAAGCATTTTGTTTTAATTCCTCGGGTACAAACAGATGCCTCTGGACGTTTTTCATCGCTTTGAGAGTTGATTCATCTGATATACCCCTTCCCTCAATTTGATGTCTTACCATTCGTTCACGCTTGTAACGGAATTCATCAGACTGAACTAATGAAAGTGAAGTGAACAATGCAATTAGTATGATTATTAACGATTTCATTATTAAAACTTGAATTGACTAATAAATATTTCTTTTACTCCCAAATACAATTTATAAATTTAGATGAAATATGAAATGTAAATCGGAAAAAATAATCATTATCATTTTCCCGCTTAAAATAAAAATAGAAATTACTCACTATAATCATTTTGAAAATTATTAACTCACCTTATGCATAAAACCTTCGGGGTCACTGTTTTCAGTCCCGAAAGCATTCGGGATCTTTATGACAAGGTATTATAAGTCTCTGCGTAACATGAGTTATTAAGTATCACAACTTATTCAGATATCATGAAATCATAGAGCATCTTTGATACTTTAGCTTGAACTTCTCTTCCCGCTTGTTCGTCGTTCAAATTTTTCGACAGTAGGATTAAAATATATTTTTTGCCGTTTGGTAAGAATATAATTCCCGAGTCGTGCCCTACTCCTGTTATTGAACCGGTCTTATGAGCAACCTTAACATTATCAGGAAGCAAAGCCGGAATACGATCGTTAAATTTTTGCTCTGACAAAATATTTATCATTTCGTCGCATGCTTTTTCCGATACAACTTCTTTTTTAGCAATTTTTTCGAATATTATCAGCAAATCGAGCACAGTGGTTGTATTATTCAAACCGAGTTCGAACGCTTTGATATCTTCCACACCTCTGAGCACTTTGATATCATTTGCTCCTATTTCGTGCATGGTAATCATAACATTATCAGCACTCACGAGATCGATGAGAATATTGGTTGCAAGATTGCTGCTAACGGTGATCATATCGTAGACTAATTCACGGATCGTTCGTTTCATTCCAACATATTTATACAGATCTTCACCACTATCATCGCTTATATCCATGGAATAATCCGAACCGTCAACAATACTTTTAAATTTATTATGAATAACAATAGAATCATTAAGATTAAATCTCCCTTGACTGCTTTGTTTAAATACTTCAATCATTACTGGAGTTTTCATTGTACTTGCCGCATGGAATACTTCTTTCTCATTTATCAGTATTATATTTTTTTCATCGCTTAAATCTTTAAATGATAAAGCAAAATTTCCTTCAACCGAATCGAATGCTTGTATAATGTTTTGTTTTAATACGGATAATTTATCTTGAGGCATAGTTGTGCTTCCTAATAAAAATATTAAGGATATTGCTAATAATTTTTTCATATTGTATTTGAACAAAATTAATTTTTATTATTTCATCTATTGTTAAGTTATCCACACTTATTTTAAATATCAATTAATTTCAGTAATTTCGTGCACCTTAAAACAAACTTTTTATTATGAGATTTACCAATTTGAAAATTTTTATATGCATCATTTTGCTCGCTGCCATTTCAAATGCACAAAGCGAAGAGCACAGATGGAAGCCTTTAATAGTTAACGAAACACAAAAAACTTGGATAGACATTTTAAGTTTAGAAGCCGGTACCGGCAAATTTTTCGATGTATGGATACTTGAAATGTATACACCTCTTTTGCACTTAGACGGCATAAGCGGAGATATATACAGATCAAAAACTAAATATGCAGTTAACCTTGAAACAGTGAAATATGGAATTTTGGAAGTTGTGTATTACGATCCGTCAAACAAGGAAATTTATAGATTTAATTATGATTCGCCTGTGTTAACGGAAAGCATAAAATATACTTATCCGGTATTAGAAAATTCTATCTTACATCTTACGATTAAAGAATATTTAAAACTAAAAGAAGAAGGAACTAATTGAGAAATTTGACGATTGACTTAGAACAGTATGTTTTTGTAGGAGAGTCACAAATACATGGTACCGGTTTATTCACAACAATTCACATCCCCAAAGGAAGTAAAATAATGTTAATAACCGGCGAATTAATTTCTGAGGAAGAATGTATTCGCCGCGAAAATGAAAAAGACAATGTATATATCTTTTGGAAGAATGATGATTGTTATATCGATACTACTCACTCCACTAAAATAAAATATATTAATCACGATTGTTATCATAACTGCGAAGTGATTGACGGCGATGAAAGTAGCTTGATATTAATTACATCGCGTGATATAAGTAAATATGAAGAGTTAACGATTGATTACGGTTACGAAGAAATATATGCGGAATGCAATTGCCGGAAATGTGCTTAATTTAAAATATCCTTTAATAGCAAGGGATTGTCTCAAAAGTCTAATATTGTCATTTCGATCCCGAATGCTTTCGCATAGGCGTCAACTTAATTTTTGAATTAACTGATTATAATTCATTCTATCTTTCCTATGCTCATAAGTGCAAAAATAGAGTATTTGTTTATCTAATAGTTTTTTCATCGATAATTTTTTATTGAAGTAATCAAGATAGATAATGAAACTTATATTATTCAGTAAAAACTGCATTAGTTTTAGCAAGCTTATTCTCTGAATATTTTCGCCTTTCTGATTTTTCAAATAGTATTCATAAAAATATACTTGAAATATCAATATGAATATCAACATACAATAAATGAATGCTTCCAACCTTATTT
>JAGUYG010000113.1 GCA_020061465.1 Ignavibacteriales bacterium | reverse complement strand
CCGATTTGGAAATTTTGTATTTGAATATTCTTTCCAAAGGATCCTTCGGAAATAATCGAAACATTTTCTTGATGAAAATACCTTTTTTCGGAACGATCCCTAGGAAGAGAAGACTCATTTATGTAATTAAAACTTGGAGATAATGATGAAGTTTAAAGTAATTGTTCATGAAGCTGAAGAAGGCGGTTATTGGGCTGAAGTACCTTCCGTGCCAGGGTGTGTAACCCAAGCTGAAACTTATGAGGAGTTACTTGTTAATATTAAGGAAGCCATAGAAGGGTGTTTGTCGATAGATATGTCCGATTTTGAAATCAAGGATAAAGATAAATTATTGGAAATCGTGATTTGAAAGCACTCTCCGGATGAACTTGCAAAAATACTTGAGAAAAAAGGTCGGGAATTAAAAAGAATTCAAGGAAGTCATAATATTTATCTGAAAATGGGAAGAAAAGAGAGAATATCCCTTCCTCTGCATGGAAATATGACTCTAAAAATCGGCATTCAAAAACATATAATGAAAATAGCCGATATACGTGAAGAAGATTTATAAAAAAATTTTGTTAATCATGCAATAACAAAATCACAATATTCAATTTAGCAATTAAAAGACTTACCCTCCGATTGTTTTCTCGAATGTTTTTAGGATTGTTCCGAAACGAACGCGGGTTAAACAATCATCCAATCTATCGTTAGATTCCGCAGCAGTCAAACATTGCATTTAATGAAAGCAGTTAATTCTTCAACGGTTTCGAAAACATAATCGCTATTCAACCTTAATACTTCATCCTTTGCATAACTATCCCACACAACCGAGGCTATTTTAACTCCAGCTTCATGTGCGGCAAGAATATCAGAAGGAGAATCTCCAACCATTAATACTCGTTCTCTCTTCAAATTATAGTGAGCTATAAATTTTATTATCCCTTCGGGAGATGGTTTATGCTCCATTACGTCATCTCCGGTAACGATTAAATCGAAATAAATGTAAATCTCTAAAATCTTAAGCGTTATAGTCGCAGCTTCTCTACCTTTACCTGTAAAGATGGATAATAAAATTTGTTTTGATTTAATATAATCTAACAGTTCTTTGATGCCGGGATAGATATCAGCCATGTGATGATTCTTGGAATAAAAGGAATAATAATCTTCTTTGATGGTATCGGAGTTTGAGGCAAACCAATTATCTAATATTTGATCTTCCGTAGGTCCAAACAAGCTAATAATTTCTTCTTTCTTCATTCGTTTGCCTAAATATTTTTCTGCTATATGATTGAAAGAAGCAAAGATCAACTCGTTTGTTGATGTAAGCGTACCGTCGATGTCGAAAATTATTCCGTCAAAGTTTTTTATGCCGTTCATAGATTAATTCTGAATAAAATAATTTTTCCGTCCATATTTGAAGCCGCAAATAAATTTTCCTCAACATGTTGAATAGAGTGTACACGCGCAGTTCCCATGAAGAATAAAGGAGACCATTCGTATTTCTCATTGATAAAATAAACAATACCGTTTTTAGAGCCGAATATAATGTTTCGCTTCCATTCAATCGGAGTTACAGGCATGGTATCCAACCCGAAACTGATTTTAACTTCTTTTATCTTTTTGCCGTCCTTTGCAGATACAACAACTAAATCATCCGATACACTTTTAATGAAAAGCTTTTGCTTATCCTCTGAGATTCCAATCGATTCCCAACAATCAAAAGCATCTTTTCTCCAAACAGTTGTTCCAAGAAGCGCATCAATAGCCGAGACAGATTTATCGGGAGTTGTAACGTAAATATTTTTGCCATCGCTTACGGGCGTGCAAGCGGCAGGGGAGTAGTAGAAATTTTTATTTTCCGTCCATCGCCATATTAACGAACCGGAAAGCGCATCTACAGAATAAAAATAATTATCCCAACTACCGTAATAAATTTTATTATTCATATAAAGAGGCAAAGTTTCAATCATCCCTTTTGCGGCATCGTTCTGCCAGATTAACTGCATGGAATACATATCATAACAAACCAACTTACCCGAAGCAGTACCGGCAACAATACCTTTCGTTCGTCTTCCACCAAATTCGATATCAATTGCTATAAGCTGTGAGGTAATCGGTTCATTCAAACCTAATACTTGAATTAATTCACCGTTGTTTGCATTGAAAGTAAGCAGGTCACCTTCAATCGTACCCACGGCAAGCAAATCTCTGTCTCTAACCGGTCTGCTGAATATTGTTCCAAAAGTTTGGTAATCCCATATTTTTTTTCCTTCGAGATCAAAACAAACTACAAGCCCGTCTTTTGTTGCAGCAAATAATCTATCGTTTGAAACTAATAGCGAAGCGGAAACAGTAGAAGCAAGGTTGGCTTCCAACTCAATAGTTATGTTTTCGGAATATTTAATGAACTGCGTAGAATCAATAAAAGGTATTTCATTTTTCTGCTTAGCAATTCCTCCCCAAAATGCGGGACCTGTTTCTTCATTAATTTCAAAAAATAAAAGCGAATCGGATTTGTTCTCAACAAGTGTATAACCGGCAAATTTTGGACGGCTAAGAGTTGACCTTCCCATTGCGCCAGGTATTCCATTGAAATCTAATAATTTATTTGCATGACCGTGTCCAACCAGCACAGCAATTAATTTTTTATTCCTAAGAATGTTAGTCACTTTGAACCAATTATCAGTGTCATCATTGAGAGGGTGATGAATATAAAAAATAATTTCTTGTGTTGAAGGTGTACTTTCGACTACTTCATTAAGCCAGCCTAAATCTTCAGGTGCAACATGACCACCGCCGCCTCGCCACGGAATACCACTGTTAATTCCGATGTGTCTTGAATCCTTATGATCAAAATAAAATTTTGTATCTCCCCAAAGGTATTCAAAAGTAGTCAATCCACTCTCGCTCCACTTCGTGTCATGATTGCCGGGGATTATGTAATAAGGAACTTCAAGTTTATCTAAAATTTCTTTCGACCTTTCCAGTTCTTCATCCCTGCCTTTTTCGGCTATATCACCTGTGGCTACAACAAATTCAATTTCAGTCCGCTGGTTTATATCATTAACCACTTTCAAAAGATCCGAATCCGCATTCGGTGCTCCTATGTGTAAATCCGTTATCCATGCATACTTATAACCTTGAGGTAAAAGATTGGTTATAAATATTAAAAAGAGAAAAATTGTTAGGTTTCTTTTCATTTCTAATTCCTTATTTTTCATATGTAAATTACAAATTCTACTCTTATTATTGAAGTTAAACCATGTCTCACATACCTAAAATATTCCTAAAGCAAAACGAAGAACGTAGAATTAAAAGCGGACATTTATGGATTTTCAGCAACGAAATTTTAGACACCGAAGGCGATCCGGTTAACGGCGACCTCGTTGAGGTATTTGATTCAAAAGAGGCATTTATAGGGTGTGGTTTTTTTAATAAAAATTCTTTAATAAGCGTACGAATGGTCGATCATAATCGCGTGGAAGATTTTTATTCGCTGGCGAAAGAAAGAATTTTAAATGCGCTTGCCTTAAGACGCGAAATATATCCTAATCGGAACTCATTCAGATTATTGTTTAGCGAAAGCGATTATATGCCGGGATTGATTATCGATAAATATAACAATACTTACGTCCTGCAGATTTATAGTTTTGGTATGCAAGAGAATATTGGTGCTGTAGTGAAAATTTTACAAGAGGAATTAGGGGCAAAAAATATTTTTTCAAAGAATGAAGTCAATTTCCGGCAGCTTGAAGGATTACCGCTTGAAGATGAAATATATTTAGGCTCGATTAACGGTGAAAGTATTAACGATGGAGCTGTGGAATATTACGTCGATTTCACCTCTGGGCAAAAAACCGGTTTTTATTTTGACCAAAACGACAACCGCTTTTTCATTGAGAATTTTTCAAAGAATAAGACTGTGTTGGATGCGTTCTGCAACGCAGGCGGTTTCGGGCTGCATGCAGCAAGAGCCGGTGCCAATTCAGTTACTTTTATTGATTCTTCAAATACCGAAATAGAAAGAGCGAAAGTAAATTTCAGTCTGAATAACTTCGTAGCACAAGGTGAATTTATTAACATTGATGTATTTATATATCTCGAATCATGTGTAGTTAAAAATAAAAAATTCGATTTGGTTATTATAGACCCTCCGGCATTCGCAAAGAACAAGAGATCATTACCGGCAGCTAAAAAAGGTTACGAAAAGCTTAATAAGCTTGCTATGCAGATCGTTGAGCCCGGAGGTTATTTGGCGGCTTCCTCATGCTCCTATCATCTATCAGAGGAAGAATTTATTTCAATCATGATAAATGCATCAACAAAAGCGGGGAGAGGAATTCAACTGCTTCATTTCAGCGGTGCCTCAAAAGATCATCCGGAGCTGCCTGCAATGAAAGAAACTTCCTACTTAAAATTTGCGGTGGTGCGGTTGATTGATTGAAGTACCCCTCAACTTCCTTGATAGAAAGATGCAACATTTATAAGTTTACAGCCGTCTAATCTCATTACTTTTCTTAAAGTAAAACAAATTTAATAATAATGTGAGGTTCAACTTTGGATATTACCGTATTAAACGAAAAGATTAAACAAGAAAGTACTTTTGTCGATCTTTTAATTTCCGAAATCGGCAAGGTAATTGTCGGACAAAAAGCCATGGTAGAGAGTTTAATTGTAGGCTTGTTGGGCAACGGACATATTTTATTAGAGGGTGTTCCGGGGCTGGCAAAGACCTTAGCAATTAAGTCGTTAGCTTCAGCTATGAAAGCTAAATTTCAGCGAATTCAATTCACTCCCGATCTTCTCCCCGCAGATTTAATTGGGACAATGATTTTTAACCAGAAAGAAGGGAATTTTCATATTCGAAAGGGACCTATCTTTGCCAACTTCATATTAGCCGATGAGATTAACCGTGCGCCTGCTAAAGTTCAAAGCGCTTTGCTTGAGGCAATGCAGGAACGCCAGGTTACAATCGGCGATCAAACTTTTAAGCTTGAAGAACCGTTCTTAGTTCTTGCGACACAAAATCCTATTGAGCAAGAAGGAACGTATCCGCTTCCTGAAGCACAGGTAGATAGATTCATGCTGAAAGTAAAAATAACTTATCCCAACCGCGACGAAGAATTAAAAATATTACGGCAAAACGTTAATGAAGTTGAAAAAATTATTCAGCCGGTTGTTTCTCCTTCGGATATTCTTAATGCGCGTAACCTAATTCATGAAGTTTATGTTGATGAAAAAATAGAAAAGTATATTCTCGATATCGTATTTGCAACTAGACAACCGAAGGATTTCGGACTAAACAAATTAACTGAAATGATCAGCTATGGTGCATCGCCGAGAGCCTCTATAAATTTAGCTTTAGGCGCAAAGGCGATGGCATTTATTAAACGAAGAGGATATGTCATTCCCGAAGATGTAAGAGGAGTATGCTTTGATGTACTTAGGCATCGAATTGCTGTTACATACGAAGCGGAAGCAGAAGAAATTACTTCGGAATTTATTATTCAAGAAATATTAAACACGATTGAAGTTCCGTAAGATAAAATGGTATGGAAACAAAAGAATTAATTAAGCAAGTAAGACAAATAGAGATACGAACAAAAGGCTTAGTAAACCAGGTTTTTTCAGGAGAATATCATTCGGTTTTCAAAGGAAGGGGAATGGAATTCTCTGAAGTCCGGGAATACCAAATAGGGGATGATATCAGAAACATAGATTGGAATGTTACTGCACGCTTCGGACATCCCTTTATTAAAATCTTTGAAGAGGAAAGAGAGCTTACGGTAATTTTGATGGTTGATTTGAGCGGCTCATTAATTTTTGGCTCGGTTGAAAAAACCAAACAGCAAGTTGCCGCCGAATTAAGCGCAATACTCGCGTTCTCGGCAATGAAGAATAACGATAAAGTCGGCTTGATTCTTTTTACGGATAAAATTGAGAAGTTCGTTCCTCCGCGTAAAGGAAGAAAACACGTATTGCGAATAATTCGGGAAGTTCTGTCGTTTGAACCTGCTGGAAAAACTACCAACATTAAATCTGCCCTCGAGTTTATGAATCATGCTATAAAAAAAAGAAGCATAGTTTTTCTTCTCTCGGATTTCCTGGATTCAGGCTACGAAAAAATTTTACGTATTGTAGGAAAGAAGCATGATTTAATCGGGATTGTTCTAAAAGACCAACGTGAACAAATAATCCCGCGCATCGGAATGATCAAAACAACTGATGCAGAAACAGGCACTCAAAGGTGGATTGATACAAGCAGCCGTAAATTACAGAAACAAATGAGAGAATTAAGAGAAAAATTAATTGCTGCCCGGAAATCTCTCTTTGTCACAAGCAGATTGGATAGCATTGAAGTGACAACAGGAGAAAATTACATAAAACCGCTCGTTCAATTTTTCAGGCTGAGGGAACGAAGATGGTAAAGAATACTATTGCGATAATAATTTTTTTCGGATCACTCAGCCTTTGGGCACAAAAAATTTCCGTATCTGCTTCTACTGATACAACCGATTATTACATCGGTGATTTTATAACTTATACACTTAAAGCAGAATATGATAAAGATGTAAAAATATATCCGCCTGATTTGAAGGAACTAATTCATAACGTTGAATTCATTCGTGCCGAAGCTCCTGCAACAAAAATTTCCGGCGGTAAAAAAGTAACTGACTTTACTGTCGTTTTATCTAGATATGATTCGGCTGAAGTGATGATTCCCCAGATACCGATTTATTATCGTGCGGGAAAAGATACATTGATAGAGCGGGCGCCTGTGTATTTAGATAAAGACACTCTAATTAAAGATGAAACTCTTCAGCAAGCGCTTAGCAACCAGGTCGTTTTCACCGTACATAGATTTGAAATTTCTGAAGCAGAAGATATAAAGGATGTAAAGTATCCGATCAGAATTCCTCCTGATTGGAAAATAATAGTGTTGATTTTATTAGGTGCAATAATTCTTTTAGTGTTGCTTTACTTAATCTATAAAAAGCATTTAAGGAAGAAACCTTTACAGCCCGCAGAAATAAAAGTAAAGAAAGTTCAGCCGCATATTTCTGCGCTCAATGCCTTGAAACACCTTGATGAAAAACAGCTTTGGCAAAAAGGATTCATTAAAGAATACCATTCAGAAATTACCGAAATAATTCGCCGTTATTATGAAGAGCGATTTAATCTTCCTGCATTAGAACTGACAACATCCGAAATAATTGAGCGTCTTAATAGTAGAAAAGATTTTGAAATTATTCTTGCATTAACCGAAAATTTCCTTAACAATGCCGATTTGGTAAAATTTGCCAAATATAAGCCAATGGATGAAGTGAACATCGAAATGATGAATCAAGCAATTGAAATTGTGGAAAAAACTAAACAGAAAGACGAAACGGCTCTTGAGGTTCAAAATGTTTAACGATGTAACATTTGCTTATCCATGGGTTTTATATTTTTTAATTGCGATCCCTTTGATTGCTTTATGGTATTTGTTCAGAGGATTAAAAAAGCATCCATCGATAACATATTCTTCACTAAGTTTTTTTGAAAATGCACCGCCGTCGTTGCGTGAAAGATTAAAACATTTGCCGTCAATTCTCAGGCTTCTTGCACTTGTACTTTTAATAATTGCGCTTGCAAGACCTCAGTCTTTTTCTTCGGGTGAAAATATTTATACTGAAGGAATCGATATTGCTATGGTACTCGATATTTCCGGAAGTATGCTTGCAGAAGATTTGAAACCAAATAGATTAGAAGCGGCAAAAAAAGTTATTGACGAATTTATTTCTGCCCGAACTTCCGATAGAATCGGGCTGGTTATTTTTGCCCGCGAGGGATTTACACAATGCCCTCTAACTATCGATTATAATGTGCTGCGA
Organism: Ignavibacteriales bacterium; assembly: GCA_020061465.1. GTDB lineage: Bacteria > Bacteroidota > Ignavibacteria > Ignavibacteriales > Ignavibacteriaceae > JAGUYG01. The sequence goes on along the minus strand of JAGUYG010000113.1, from coordinate 22,790 downwards.
AATCTTCTAAAAGAAATTAAAAGCGGGATGATAGAAGACGGAACAGCTATCGGCAATGCACTTGCCAATGGTGTGAATAGATTGAAAGACAGCGATGCGAAAAGTAAGGTGATAATTTTATTAACTGACGGTATTAATAATGCCGGCGAAGTCGATCCGATTTCTGCTGCACACATCGCAAAAACTTTTGGTATACGAATTTACACAATTGGTGTGGGTACTGTCGGACAGGCGCCGTATCCGATTCAAACTCCTTTCGGAATTAGGTATCAGATGGTACCGGTGGAAATTGATGAAGCAGTATTAAAAGAAATTTCAAGAGTAACCGACGGTAAATATTTTCGTGCCACGGATAATCGGTCTCTTAAAAATATTTACGATACAATAGACAAGCTTGAAAAAACAAAAATTGAAGTGACCTCATACCAGCATGCGAAAGAATTATTCTATCCGTGGCTTGGAGGCGGAATATTTCTTATTCTAATGGAGTTGGGGCTGGCAAAAACAGTATTGAGAAAGTATCCTTAGAGGCAGTATTTTTTAATAATTGAAATTCTAAGTAAGATTTATATGTTTCGCTTTGCACATCCTGAATATTTGTATGCGCTGTATGCTATTCCAGTGCTGGCTTTTTTATTCTGGCTAATGAATAAGAACAGAAAAAAAATTCTTTCGCAATTTGCAGATAGTAAACTGCATAAGATAATAATACCCGATTACAGTAAAGCAAAAAATGTGATCAAATATGCTCTACTTATCGCTGCTTTAATCTTTTTGATTCTGGCTGCAGCAAATCCTCAAGTGGGAACAAGAATGCAGGAAGTTAAACAAACCGGTATCGATGTTTTTATTCTTCTTGATGTATCTGCCAGTATGCTTGCTGAAGATATTAAACCAAACAGACTTGAAAAAGCTAAATTTCAAATTTCTAATCTCATAAGAAAATTAAAAGGTGATAGACTTGGATTAATAATATTTTCCGGCGAAGCTTACATCCAATTTCCATTAACTACCGATTATTCTGCTGCAGGTTTATTTTTATCCGCTGTTGACGTTACTTCGGTTCCGCAGCCTGGTACCGCAATTGGTCCTGCTATCTCGTTAGCAGTAAAATCCTTTGATTATAACACCCCCACGCAGAAAGTAATAATTATAATAACCGATGGCGAAGATCATGAAGGAGATTTATCTTCCGCAGTCAATGAGGCAAAAGAAAAAGAAATAAAAATTTATACTATCGGTTTAGGTTCAACGCAGGGTGTTCCAATACCTGTTTATAATAACCGAAAACAGCAGGTAGGTTTCAAGCAGGATAACGAAGGAAACGTGGTTCTTACAAAACTGGATGAGAACACCTTAATCGATATTGCCTCGCAAGGAGGAGGGAAATATTTCAGAGGCAATAATTATGAAGATTATTTGGATCTAATTTATTCGGATTTGTCTTCACTCGAGAAGACAGAGTTTGGTGTAAAAAAAGTTACTGACTACGAAGACCGTTTTTATTATTTTTTAGCACCGGCTATTCTACTTTTATTGATAGAATTTCTGATGACAGAAAGAAAATCGCCGTTCTTTGCACGGCTTAATAAACGTTTAGGAATAGAATAATTTTTGGTTGATAACATTATGAAACAATTTAATCTTATTGCCGCTGGAGTTTTAATCCTATTAGCGGCTGAAGCTTTTCCCCAAAGTTTTAGGGGATTGATCAATGACGGCGTCGATCTTTATAAAGACGGCAAATACTCCGAAGCAGAAGTAAATTTTAAAAAAGGACTAGGAAAAGATGCGGACAGATTCGAAGCGAATTTCAATTTAGGAGATGCATATTATAAACAGCAAAGATTTGATGAAGCCCTCGAAGCATATCATAAATCGTTGACGCAAGCCGGCTCGGAATCACAAAAGGCTAAGGTTTATCATAACATCGGTAATGCTTTACTTAAATCTCAAAAGCTGCAGGAAAGCATCGAAGCATATAAAAATGCTTTAAAGTTGAATCCTGATGATCGTGATACTAAGTACAATCTCTCCTATGCACTTTCGTTGTTGAACAATCAGCAGCAGAACAAGCAGCAGCAAAACCAGCAGGATAAAAATCAGAATAAAGACCAGCCGCAGAATGATCAGCAAAATAATAATGATCAAAATCAGGAGAAGAAAGATCAACAGAATCAGCAGGACCAAAACCGTCCAGATCAAAATCAAACCGCACAGCAGGATAATTTAAAGCAGCCTGAAAAGAATAAAATATCAAAAGAAGAAGCCGAAAGAATTCTTGAAGCGTTGAAAAACAATGAAAAAGATTTACAAAAACAGTTAAGAAAAAAAACAGGAAAACCGGTTAAAGTTGATAAGGATTGGTAGAAATGAAAAAATTTGCTTTCTTTCTTGTAATAATATTTGCAGATTTTTATTTACTTGCACAAAGCTTCTCTGCATCAGTTGACAACACAACAGTTGGCTCGAAAGACCAATTCGTTGTGTCTTTCACTTTTTCGGGACAGGATATCAACGGATTAAAAAACTTTTCTCCTCCTCATTGGAAAGATTTTCTTGTCCTCTCAGGTCCAAATCAATCAAGCAGTATGCAAATAATTAATGGAGCAGTATCTGCTTCATTAACTTATTCTTATTATTTGCGTCCAAGAGCAACCGGTAACTTTACAATTCCGTCTGCATCCATCGAACAATCGGGTAAGACTTTTAAGACAGAGCCGTTAACCATTACAGTTGTAAAAGGTTCATCATCGCCCGCACCAAAACAATCGCAGTCTTCAATCTCAACGGAGGAGATAGAGGAAAATTTATTTGTGCGTGCATTTGCGGATAAACAAAGGCTTTATATAGGTGAACAAGTAACTGTAACTTACAAATTACACACAAGGCTGAACATCGCTTCTCAAATGTCTGTTTCGAAGCTTCCGCAGTATCAAGGATTCTGGGCTGAGGAACTTGAAACTTCAAGCAATATTCTTTTTGAAACAGAAGTTGTAAACGGAAAGCAATTTCGTGTAGGTACGCTGAAAAGGGTAGCACTCTTTCCATCACAAATCGGCGAACTTTCGGTTACTCCTTTCGAATTGATAGTTCCTGTTCAAATACGAAAAAAAAGCAGAAGCGGTAGTTTGTTTGACGACTTTTTTAACGATCCGTTTTTCGGCAGAGGAGAGACGATTGAACATAGAGCCAAATCTAATACTCTAAAGTTGAGCGTACTCCCGTTACCCGAAAACGGCAAGCCAAAAGATTTTCAAGGTGCAGTAGGCAACTTTAAGATCGACTCGGAGATTGATAAATTAAACACGAAGACTAATGAAGCCATAACGTATAAAATCAATATTAGCGGAACTGGGAATATCAAGCTTATAAATATTCCTGAAATAAACCTGCCGCCCGGCTTCGATAAATACGATCCCAAAACTTTCGAGCAGATTAATAGAACCGGAAAAGTTAATGGCAAAAAAACTATTGAGTATTTGTTGATACCGAGAGTAGTCGGGATAAAAGAAATCCAGCCTATCACTTTTTCTTTTTTTAATCCCGAATCAAAATCCTATGTTTCTTTAAGCACTAAGCCTTATACAATTACTGTTGAACAAGGTGCAGTAACGACCGAACCCGGTATTGCAGGAAAGGAGAATGTAAAATTATTAGGGCAGGATATTCGCTTTATCAAAACCTCTGATACAGGATTAAGTAAAAGAGGAACAGTAGTGCTATTTAGTTTCGGTTTTTGGGCAGCAGCGGTCTTACCTTTGTTCATTTTGGTCGGATTCGTTGCGTGGAAGTATAAAGAAGATAAATTAGCCGGCAATCTTCAAATGATGCGCTACCAAAGAGCACGTAAAATTGCAAAGACCAGATTAAAAAATGCAAAGAAGTTGATGGAGTCGAAGAACGTCCATTTATTCTATTCAGAAATATCACAAGCGCTCTATGGATATCTTGAAGACAAGTTTCATATTCCTAAAGCGGAATTTTCTTTGGAAAGAGCAGTATCGGAGTTGTGCGAAAGAAATATCGATAACAAATTAGTCGAAGCATTTAAATCTTCCGCAGAGAAATGTGAATTCATAAGATTTGCACCGCAGTCTGATGGAGTTAGTGCAATGAATGGAATGTATGAAAGCACAGCGGATTTGATTATAGAAATAGAAAAATCATTAGTTGACAGAAAAAATGCTTAATACAATAAAAGCCGTCCGGAAATTGAAGCACTTCTTTTTCGTTTGCCTGTTTTTATTATATATCCCGCAAAATATTTTTGCGGCAGATGTTGAAAATAAATTACAAAAGGGGAATGAATATTATCAAAGCGGTAAATTCTTTGAAGCAATTGAAACCTATGAAGAAATTATAAATGAAGGATATGAAGGCACTTCACTCTATTATAATCTTGGTAACGCTTATTACCGAATAGGTAAGTTAGGCAAAGCAATTGTTAATTATGAGCGGGCGCTGAACCTTTCACCGCGGGATGAAGATGTAAGACATAATCTCGTACTTGCAAATACACAGATAAAAGATAAGATTGAAGCTATGCCGAATTTTTTCATTTTCGATTGGTGGGAAAGCCTGTTAGCATTCTTTTCCTTAAACGGATGGGCATACATTTCCTATATAATGTGGTTATTATTTCTTATTGCTGCGGGATTTTATTTTTATACCTCAAATCCGCTGCTTCAAAAAAAATCATTCTATGGCGGTATGGTTCTTATGATGTTATTTTTCTTCTCAGTTTCAATTACTGCGATAAAACTTAAAAGAGAAACAAACATTAAAAGAGGTGTTGTTATTGAATCTATCGTGAATGTTAAAATGGCACCCGATGAAAAAAGCAGCGATGCATTTCTAATTCATGAAGGTTTAAAAGTTAAAGTGGAAGATAGCCTTGATAAGTGGCTCAAGATAAGATTGGAAGACGGCAAAGTTGGATGGCTGCAAGATAATACATTAGAAATAATTTAAGTGACATGGTTAACAATAATTACAAAGGCACTTCTCTTTAGGTTGATTTTATTTGCACAAATTTCTATTTCGGGCATAGAAATTTTTCTCACTAATCAGATTTAACTTACACAGTAATTTTACATCTTGCTCTCATTAGTGATAAAAGATCTAATACAAATTATCAAGTATCAAGCGAAAGGAGTGCTAAATGAAAAGCAGATTTCTTGCAGCAATTATTTTGTTTCTTGGATTAGCATTTATTAATTCCACAGTTGCACAGGAAAAGGAGTCGGTAAAAAAGCCCGAAAAGAAAGTTGAGAAAACCGAGATGAAGGATCGTTACGACAAGGATGAAGTGAAAGAAATAAAGGAAGTAAAAAAAGATATAGTGACCGAGGAGGGAGTACCGTTTAATACTATATGTCCTGTATCGACTGAAGAAGCCGATCCAAATATTACTTATACTTACGAAGGAAAAACCTATGCTTTGTGCTGTAATAGTTGTCTAAAGAAATTCAAGAAAGATCCGGAGAAATATATCTCCCGTTTAAGTGAAGACGGCAAATCGATTAAGAAGAAAAAATAACACTCCTCCCAAAAAAAATTATCATGTTCCAATTCCCGGTGTCCCTAAAACGGCGCCGGTTTTTTATGTACGCTTACCCAAATCATTATTTGATTTCTTCGATTCAATCTATCTCTCAAATAAACACTTTATTAAGTCATAAAAATGCAGGATATTTATTTTATATTTAATTTCAATTATTAATTGCAGCAGTGTTAAGATGACAAAAAAACAAGCAAAAATCTTTCAGCTAAAACCCCCTGCAGAGAACCGGATAGAATTGTTGAAAAAACTAGACAGCAAGCTGTTAGACGGAGAATTTGAATATGTAATCAGAGAGAGTAAGTCTGCCATTAAACGGTTTCCAAGCGAAAAATTCTTTTATATAATTCAGTCTTTAGCTTATGCCTGCATAAAAAAAAATACAGAAGCATTAAAAATTTTAAATACGGCTGAAAAATTATTTCCGGACAATTCTGATGTGTTGTATTACCTCGCTAAGATTCATAAAGAGGAAAGCAGCTTTGATTTGGCCGAGGAATATTTTTTAAAATCACTTAAGCATTCTCCCAAAAGCGATCATTTAGGCAAAGCGGAAATTTTGAATGATTATGCCGTACTGTTACGGTTAGTGGGCAGGAGAAAAGATGCAATTAAAAAGCTTAAACTAGCTCTTAAAGAGAACCGCAAAGACACTTTAGCCTTGCACAACTATGAACTTTTTATGAAGGAATTAAAGCAAGGTGATCTCCCTTTAGATGATAGCGAATTGTTTCAAACTATTCAGATCGAAGAATATTTCCGTGATAAGTTTAGAAAAGAGTTTCTTTCAGAACATGAAACAAAGCAGGTGATGCAGTTAATTGTCGATGCCTGGAATAAGGAAGTTGCACCCTATTCGGAAAGGCTGAAGAATTTGTCTATCTCTGAAAAATCCAAATGGTTTAGAAGAGTTGAATTAAATTTTTCATTAGTAAATATCGGTAAAATTGAAAACGATGATTTGGATGAGATAATATCAAAAGAAGATTTTGCGAAAACACTCGACATGATAAATGAAGCACTCGATTTTCTTCCCCCGGACTCGATCCTTGTGCTTCCTCTGGTTCAACCTCTTCTGTATGAAGCAGGATTAAGCGATGAAAGGGTGGAGGATATACTTGAATCAGGTAAGCCGACAGCAGAAGAAGAGGATATTTTACATTGGGCAGTAGATGTTGGTTTTTTAATAATGGATTCGGTGTACGAAGAAGATGAATATGTAAAGGAACTAATTTGGGAGGAAGCCATTGATGTGGCTGCTGACTACGTCCCGCGGATTAAGTCACGGGAAATGATTGATGATTTGGCTCGAATATTTGAACAAATTATAAACTTAGCAAAGGGGAATAAAAAGAAATCCCGTAAAAAAAGATGATTTAATTTCATTCATTAGTGTAAGTTAATATTCAAAAGATTGGTTCAACAATTTGTGATAAGCAAACCGTAACCATGAAAATTCTTACTCCAATGAACTTTAAAATCAATCATATTAGATATTGATGTCCCTCAGCAAAAGTTAATAAAAATTATATCTATGAACGCAAAAAAGTACAACAACACTAAACTCATCATTGGAATAGCTAAAACAGTTTTAAGTTTTATCATTGTTTTATTTTTTGTTATGAGCGGACTAAGCAAAAGTCTTGAGTTATTGCTTAGCGAATTTGTATCAGGTGATTATTTTGTATTTATTTTATTCGTTATAAGTGCGGGGATGATTATTTCAATTATTTTTTCTCCGCTTAATTTTTATTCGGGATTCGTACTGGAGCATAAGTACAATCTATCTAATCAAACTTTTTTCAAATGGATTTTTGAGGACTTAAAAGAAGCAGCCGTTTCTTTCGCAATTGGTTTGCCTATTCTTTTATTTTTCTTTTTTTCAATCAACAAATTTGGTTCGATGTGGTGGCTTCCGTTTGCAATTATCCTATTTGTAGTCTCGGTTATTTTAGCCAGAATAATTCCCGTTCTTATACTGCCATTATTCTATAAATTAACTCCCATCGAAGATGAGGAGTTACGAAAAAGAATCGCTTCGCTCTCGGAGTCGGCTGGTATTAAAGTCCAAAATATTTATAAATTCAATATGAGCAAGGATACAAAAAAAGCAAATGCCGCATTTACAGGAATAGGGAAATCGAAAAGAATTTTATTGAGCGATACCTTGCTGGAAAATTATTCGCACGATGAAATAGAAACGGTAGTAGCACACGAGCTTGGACATTATGAAAAAAAACATATTACAAAAAATATAATAATCGGAACTGTCTTCAGCTTTTTAACACTTTTTATTATAGCAGGTTTGTATGAAATAAGCATCGAATGGTTTGGTTTTAATTCAATCACTCAAATTGCTGCTTTACCTTTATTGGTATTGTGGGGAATGCTTGTTGGGTTGGTTTTATCCCCCATTTCAAATATGATCTCTAGAGGGTTTGAATATGAAGCTGATGAATACGCCGTTGCTTCAACCGGAAAGTTATCTGCATTTATTAATACATTGGAAAAATTAACCGAGCAAAATTTAGGAGATAAAGAACCGCATCCGGTGATTGAATGGTTTTTTTATAGTCATCCTTCCATAAAGAAAAGAATTAATGAAATATTTCGCTTTGCGGGAAAGACCGAAATGAATACCGAAAATCCTAATGTTAAAACCTATGATATAAAGAGAGGTTAAATTTTGGCATACGTTAAGTTATTTATCCTTTTTCTGTTTATCATGTTAATATCATTTTTAGCTTTGATCTCCGTATTAGTCGATAGGTCTCATAAATCTTACTATGTACTTGCAAAAGTTTTTTCTTTCGGTATATTTAAAATTGCAGGCATCAAGTTAAAAACGATAGGGCTGGAGAACTTCAATCACGATGCAGTTTATATATTTGTTTCTAATCACTCAAGCTTATTTGATATACCTGCTCTGCAGTTTTCCATACCGAATAAAATTGGTATTGTATTTAAGAAAGAGTTAGCAAAAATTCCGTTGTTCGGGTGGCAGCTAAAGCTCGGTCCTTACATAATGATTGATAGACAGAATCCTGAGAAAGCGTTAAAGAGCATTGAAGAAGCTAGACAGAAAATGATAAATAAACATGTTTCGGCAGTAGTATTTCCCGAAGGAACCAGAAGCAAAACAGGAGAAATACAGCAATTTAAAAGAGGAGCTTTTTATCTTGCGGTAAAATCAGGTTTTCCGATTATTCCTGTTACAATCAGCGGTACTCAACAGCTTTTGCCAAAAGGAAAATTTAACATTAAAAGGGGAACTGTAGTTATTCACTTTGATGAACCGATTACTACTGAAGCCGTTAATAGCAGAGCCGATGAACTGGAACTTATGCAAAAAGTGAGGAATATAATCATTGGAAATTATAATAGAGGATAATAAATGTCTGTTACAAGAAAGGAAGTAGAACATATTGCTGAATTGGCAAGATTAAAATTCAGCGAAGAAGAGCTTGATAATTTCACCGAGCAGCTAAATCAAATTTTAGCATACGTCCAAAAACTTAACGAACTTGATACTGAAAACGTTGAACCGCTTTCGCATCCGGTTGAAGGAGTGAATGCTTTCAGAGAAGATAAAGTTGAGGGAAGCGTTCCGAGAAAAGAGGCTCTTAAAAACGCTCCGGCTAAGGACGATCAATTCTTTAAGGTTCCAAAAGTGATTGGAGGGGAAACTTAGTTTTGATCAATCTAATAACATTTACACTATCTGTCTGTTTTCTCTCAGGTTAATATGATAGTAGGAATTATACCGGCTCGTTTCGCTTCAATGCGCCTGATGGGTAAACCTCTCGCCCTCATCGGTGATAAGCCGATGATACAGCATACGTATGAATCTGCTTCAAAGTCGAAATTATTGAACGATATAATCATCGCAGTTGACGATGACAAAGTAGCGCAGACGGTTAAAAGCTTTGGTGCAAAAGTTATTCTTACCCCTAAGGAAATTGCGACAGGTTCGGATAGAATTGCATACGCCGCAAAGAAACTACCCGATGCAAAAATTATAGTTAATATACAAGGCGATGAACCATTCATTCCGGGTATCATGATCGATCAGGCAATTGAACCGCTTTTATTTGATAAGAATGTTTCTGTGTCAACGCTTGCCAGGAGAATTTATTCGGTACAGGAGTTAAAATCTCCTTCGGTAACCAAAGTCGTTTTCGATTATAACAATTATGCCTTATATTTTTCACGCTCACCAATTCCTTACGTTAGGGAAGCGAGAACAAATTTAGAGAAGGTTCAACTTGGTGAAGTGTACAAACATATCGGTTTATATGTTTTTCGCCGCGAAGCATTGATAAAATTTACCAAGCTCGAACCTACCGATCTTGAAAAAACGGAAAAGCTTGAGCAGCTAAGGATGCTCGAAAACAGCTTCAAAATTAAAATAGTTGTAACCGAGCTTGATAGTTTTTCTGTTGATACGCCCGAAGATTTGGAGAAAGCAAGATTGATTTATACACAAATGAAAAAGAAGGCAAAAAATGAAAATTCCAAGAAAAAATAATCTGGCAAATATACCGACTCCATTGCAAGCCGTTTCATTTGAGGGGGAAAAAATATTTATCAAACGGGATGACCTCACAGGGTTAGAACTATCCGGTAACAAAGTTAGAAAGCTTGAGTACCTCATGTACCAGGCAAAAAGAGAAAAAGCAGATTTCGTCTTTACTTCCGGCGGTAATCAATCGAATCACGCACGAGCAACGGCAGTAGCTGCCGCAATGATGGGCTTGAAATCCAAATTATTCCTTTGGGGTAGGGAAAAAACTGCCGCCGAAGGTAATTTATTTATTGTTAAGTTCATTGGATCTGAAATTAGATTTCTTACAAAAAAGGAAAATGAACGCGTTAATGATATAATGTTCGAAGAAAGAGAAAAATTTTTAAGAAGAGGTAAAAGAGTTTTTGTTATTCCCGAAGGCGGCTCAACCACATTAGGAATATGGGGTTATATAAATTTTGTTGACGAATTAAGTCGTCAAATCAACATGAATCAAATTTCCGGGATATTAACTGCAGCAGGTTCCGGCGGTACAAGTGCGGGGCTTCTTTTAGGTACAGCATTAAAAAAATTGGATTTAAAAATTTATGCGGTAAATGTTTTATACTCCGAAGGCGAAATAAAGAAGAAAATTTTAAACTTAGCCGAAGGATGCAAATTACAATTTAATTTAAATGCTGAAGTACCGAAGGACAAGTTGGTAATTTTAGACGGCTATTCAACTGAAGGCTATAAAAATATTTCATCGGATAAGCTAAAGCTCATAAAGAAATTTGCACAACAAACCGGTATCATTCTGGACCCCGCGTATACAGGCAAAGCATTCAACGCATTTTACGATTATTTTCTTTTTGAAAAATCAAATCGGAAAGTATTATTTGTTCATACGGGAGGAATATTCGGAGTGTTCGGTAAAAGACAACAATACTTAAATGCTTAATTCAAATAGTGTAAAGTCGTTTTGCCAGGTTTTTAATTATGACTATTTTTAACACATGAATTGTATCTTTTGCGATATTGTCAACGGGAAAGCGCCTTCGGAAATAATTTTCGAAGATGAGCACGTACTCGGATTTCTGGATATCAGACCGCTTAACTACGGTCATTCACTCGTTATTCCTAAAATTCATTTCGAAAATTTTCTTGATGTGCCTAAATCCGATCTTGAAAGCGTGGTCGCTGCCGCTCAAAAAATTTCCGAAGCAATTAAATTGAGCATGAACACCGATGGCTTGAATATCGTTGCGAATACCGGAAGAGCTGCGGGACAGACAGTGTTCCATTTTCATTTTCATATTATTCCACGTTTCAATTCAGATGATTTTCATTTCAAACCTGTCTTTAAGAATTACGAAAATGGTTTGATGAAAGAACTTGCCGATAAAATCCGTAAAGCTGTAAAATAGGAGGAGATTTTAATGAATAAGAAGATAAGAGTTCTTGTTGCAAAGGCGGGACTTGACGGGCATGACCGGGGTGCTAAGGTAATCGCTGCCGCCCTTCGAGACGCCGGTATGGAAGTTATTTATACCGGTTTACGTCAAACACCGGAAATGATTGTTGAGGCTGCCCTTCAGGAGGATGTGGATGTAATCGGTATTAGCATTTTATCCGGTGCTCACATGACTATCTTTCCCAAAATTTTAAAGTTGATGAAAGAAAAGGGAATAGAAGATGTTCTTCTCACCGGCGGCGGAATAATTCCTGAAGAAGAAATAAACGTACTCAAAGCCATGGGAGTCGGGGAACTGTTCACTCCCGGTGCATCTACCACAGCAATCGCTGATTATATTAAAAGCTGGGTAGAAAAACATCCTAAAAGCTAACCAAAGATATTTGTCCAAAGGATTCATTCGAAAAATTTTAATTGTAAGTAAAAAACAAATAATCCGAAGGATCCTTTGGACAAAACTCAAATTATCCGTAGGATCCATAGGACAAATAAACACCAAATAATCCAAAGGATCCATAGGACAAATTCAAAATCGTATCGAAATGATCCCGTCCAAAGGATCCTTCGGAAATACATTCGGGAAAAGCTTGTCACGCTTCGGTTTGATTTTCGGAACGATCCTACGGAGAAGATTGAACATTATTTGTAATTTGTTTTTTGAGATTTGTCCAAAGGACTCCTTTTGAGGAATTTTATATCTGAGAGATTTTCTCTTAATTTCTAAAGATTAAGAATCTAATCATGCTTTTTCCCAATCATTTGGCTTACTTGACTGAATCAGCCGGGCAATTGAAATTTTTATCAGCCGCTTAGCCAATCATTTTCTCTTCAACGCCTTCCTAAAGAATTGCCTTCAAATTGAAATCCTTTGTAACCATTGTCTCTTAATAAAACAGAAGTGTATCTAAAAACATTGAAATATCAACTGAAATTAGACTCTTTTTACCTGGCATATTGTTTGGCGTCTCATATCGAAAAAAATCGCTAAAAATATTTGGAGCAATGAAATGTTAAACAAAGTTACATTAAAGCTGGGTTGGCTTATAACTTTTTTTCTTTTCTCAAAAGTTGACAGAGTATGGATTAAAAAACAGTGATAACACTGCTAACAGTTTTACGGAGAGTTTTAATAAATATCCTCACTGGAAAGCAAGCGAAGCAGAGACAAGAGAACTCCGGCAGGAAATGTATTTAACTCTGTTATCAGGAATGGAGGACATAGAAAAAGCTAGACAAATAATTGATGATCTGTTTAACATTATCCTCAAAGCTGATGAGTAAATGGAAAGATAAATATGAGTTTAAGAAAGAAGTAAAGAAGTACGCTGAAAAACTTGATATAAAGGTAAAAAGTATCTCTGTTCGTCCTATGAGCCGCAAATGGGCATCTTGTTCAACTGCTGGCAACTTAAACTTCAATGATGAATTGATTAATATGGATAAGAAACTTGGCAGATATGTCATTGTTCACGAGCTATTACACTTCCATTATCCCAATCACGGCAAACTCTGGAAAAGTCTTATGAGAGCTTACCTAGGAGATTATGAGAAGATAGAGAGGATGTTGGAGTGTTCTAGAAAGTAAATAGAGACTTATACATAGAAAGCTTCGGCAATAATAGGAGTAGGATTAAAATCCGGAGTAAGGTTTTGGATTATTGCATTTTTAGCGTCTTTAGACTTGAGACGCTTAAGTCCGCAAGTGTCATTATTTTGATTTTTTTTCCAGGAAACCTCTGAATTTGTTAATGAAAATTGGTCTCCTGTGGTCATATGACTTAAACTTTAAATAATTTTGTATGAGAAGAGGTTGTCTCAAAACTTATTTTTGTTGTTATACTAAGCGAGGTTGAAGACTGACAGACTTAAACTTATGAGACAGCCCCTTCTTTTTTCAGGAAAATATTATCTAAATCATCCTTAACTCATCTGCATTTTTTTTGAAATCTCTTTAAGTACTTTTTATTCCTCATTTTTAACAAATATAACAAAACAGACTCATAATCAGTTCCAGAACTTGAGACGTTATAACTTGAAATGTCACGGCTCAAAATTATCCGTGATATGTTTAGTCAAACATCAAAGGGATTTGGCTTTGTCGAGATGACGGGAATGGCAGAAGCTCAAAAAGCACTTGATGAACTGAACACATTTGAGTTTAAAGGTAAGAAACTTAATGTGAATGAAGCAATACCACGAGGGGAAAAAAAGGCGGCGGAAGAAGATATTGATCACAACCAGTTGTTATATTTTATGCTTTGACTCTCTATTCACAATTCAATTTACAAATATTGTAATATAGGATGAGATAAATTCCAAAGGCTCATCCAGGCAGGATTATAAATTTTAATCACGCTTCTCATCAAGTAATATATTTGGTATATTCCTTCATCCGAATATCCCGTTATTGAGAGTTTGATTAATCGGTTTATTATACCGGATATATAGCAATCCATAAACATTAAAAGAGTGTAAGCAAGGTTGAAAATAACAAAGCAAATAACAAACCGTGAAAATAAATCTCTTGATCAGTATTTTTTGGATATAGGAAAAATTGAGCTTTTAACTCCTGATGAAGAAGTATCTTTAGCCGTGAAGATCAGGAATGGAGATTTGGATGCACAGAATAAATTGGTAAAGGCTAATTTAAGATTCGTGGTTTCAGTTGCAAAGATGTATCAGAATCAGGGGCTTTCACTTGGCGATTTAATAAATGAAGGAAATGTCGGTTTGATCAAAGCTGCCCTGCGGTTTGATGAAACGCGGGGATTTAAGTTTATTTCTTACGCGGTATGGTGGATCAGGCAGCGTATAACAACTGCAATCGCTGATCAAACAAGAGTTGTCCGGCTTCCGCTTAACAGGATTGGAAATTTAACAAGACTCAATAAGGTTTATAAATCCTTTGAACAGGAAAATGAAAGAGCACCAACTTCTGAAGAACTTGCACAGGTGCTTGATGTTACTGTTGATGAAGTAGCTTTTACACTTGAGACATCAGGCCGCCAGATATCAATGGATGCTCCTTTAATGAACAATGATGAGAATAAAAACAGTTTAAAGGATGTCCTTCCAAATGAGAATCAGCATTTACCCGATAAAGAGTTGATGAAAGAATCTCTTGTGAAGGAAGTAGAAAATATTCTATCCAATCTCGATGAAAGAGAAGCTGAAGTGATTAAGCTTTCTTTTGGAATAGGAAGTAATCATAAAGCAACTTTAGAAGAGATCGGTGATAGGTTTAACCTGACAAGAGAAAGGATAAGACAAATAAAGGAAAAAGCTTTAAGAAAATTAAGAAATGAAAAACGATCCAGCAGGCTTAAGGACTATTTAGGGTAATATTTATTAATCGGTAAAAAAAGTTTTTCTAAATGCAGGAAAATTCAATCCTGTAAACTTCTCATTCAATCCGGTCACGATATGGTCATTAACTATTGATTGTGTCGAAGCCGGGTTAATTTCCTCTTGAGTTGAGAACACCATTTACGTGTTTTGTTTTATCAATGATATTTCCGTCTTGATCGATAACACCTTGATGACAGCTATAACACGAACTTAATGGAACTTGAATGTGTCCTTCAGGAGGAAGCCCATGACACGAACCGCACTCGGCTTCTGTGCCGTCAACTTTAGTCCATGAAACTGTTTTATTTAAACCTACCATCTTTTCGGCAGTATATGCAAATCGGTTTTCAGCCGAAGTTGAATCGCGGTAAAACTCAAAGTTACCATGGCAATATGTGTTTGAGCAAGTAGCTGTTTCAGGATCATACTGAGCATTGGACGCAGCATTAAACGTTGCTAAATTTTTTAGCAGTACTTCAGCACCCGGAGTATCGTCTATATGACCTTCGGTATAAACGGCTGAGGGAACATTATGACAATTCGAACAAAAAACTCTTGCGCCAATTATATTATCATATAAATGTTTTGCGTGCGCACCAACAGTTTTTACATCCGTGAAAATATTACCGGAAAGGTCTCTTGGCGGTGCAATTCTTTGGGGATTTGTGAAGCTGCCATGGCATGTGTTACATGCTTCCGGTCCGCGTGTTGAAGTATGACACGTTAAGCAGCTTGCATTTGCTACACCACCGCTGTAGTCGGCTGCGTGGCATTGCTGGCAGTCTTTCATGTTCCAATTATTAAGCTTAATAATGTTCCCATGAAAATTAGGGTGCCCGGAACTAATTATCCCTTCTTTATGGATTGTAATAGACTGCGGCTGCGAAATATCTGTGTTGAGGTCACTGCAGCTTATGAATATGAACCCGCTTAAAAGTCCTGCGATTAAAATTTTATAAATGTGCTTCATAGTTTTATCCGTATTTGTCATTTTATTTAGCTCCATGGCAGTAGCCGCAAAAGCCTATGCCTGCCGGAGTTAATGGTGAAACAGATGTGTGACAATTAAAGCAGATCGATCCTTGGCTGTCATGCCAATCGCCGCGAACATCTCTCAGAAAATTTCTTGTATGTGTTTTGGGATTTGTTCCTTTCACTCCATCGCTATCAAGATGACATGTTATACAAGTCGGATCTCCGCCATAAGTATCGTGACAAGATGAGCAGCGTTCTATATCTCTTCTTGCCAGAGTTGCGTGCTCTCCGCCGCCCGAACCAACTCCAATAGTAAAGAAATTTGGTTTTAAATGTGAAGCGGGCATAATACCACCCAAGCCATAATCTTTCAATTCCGATTGATGGCAAGTTGAACAGAAAGTTTCAACTTGATGGCATGATTGACACTCGGCAGTTTTTCCTTTTGCATCTATCCCATGAATGAAACGATAATTTAATTCATGAACTCTGACTATTTGTAGTCTCTTTGCACCGTCAGTAAAATTGCTCGGCGAGTAAGGCTGATAAAAATCTGACGGAGCATTACTGCCCGATAATGCAGTAGTAGATACATGACATTCCTGGCAAGAGTTGTTGTTATCATGACACATAATACAATTAGCATCAATTGAATTAGCAGCGAATTTGTGCGACGATATAAAGCCTGCCGATTTATGGTTTTGAGGAATTAAATCGGCTGTAGAGATATGGCACGATTCACACGCATTGGAAGCAGTGTTTCTATCATTATGGCATGAATAACATGTTTCCATTTGTGGAAGAACTCCCGCTGCCTCGAAAGAATAGTCAACCTCTTCCAAATCTTGATGGCAAGTCGTACACTCGATCTTTTGATCATCTAAATGAAAATTGTGATTAAAAATTAATTTTGACTTTGTTTGAATCAGCGGCTCATAAACATCTTCGTAGTGGCAAGTGTTGCAATTATCCGAGTCATCAACATCATGGCAGCCAATACAATTATCATGATTGGGCAGAAGTCTATCTTTTAACGATATGCTTGTTAGAACAGCCGAATGGCATGATTCACAATCAGTTAAGTCTATGTGTAGACTATGCGAAAATTTGATTAAGCTTTTATTTCCTTCCGAACCTTCAGGTTTATCTATGCTGGATGAAGCTGTAAGAATAAATAAACCTATTAAGATTGGCAGTACTACCAGATATAAGTAATTTAATTTCATATTACATCAAATTTAAGTTAGTATTGAACCAGTAATTTAACTTGAGGAAAAACCTATAATCATTTTTATAGATTTTATTGTTCATGTATTGTCCTTGTATATCAACTGAAAACGTTCGGAACGGTCGTACATTGAATCCGGCTAAGACTGTCGCGAGTGTATTCTTTTCAGAATCTGCCGAAAGCTTGTAACCAGTGTAGGAGACACCTATCGAAGGAGTTAAAAATCCCTCAAGGAACGAGTGTGCTGCATACAATGAGACTGCGTCTAATTCACCTGCATAGCCAAGGTTTTTCCGGTAGGTAAGGCTGCCGTAATTAGAGATTAAACCAACCGTGTATCTTTGCGAATTATCGTCTCTGTAGCTTACGTAGCCAAATTTGCCAAGCACCGTTAAATTTTTGTTGAACGAATAGTCTCCGCCAATTTCTATTTCCTGAGTATTTCCGTAATCAAAAACCGAGAAGATTGAGTTGTATCGCACTAACGGTTCCCGGTAATTATAATAAACATTAAAATGAACTTTTTCTAACCGGTCATAGCTTCCATAAATTTCAAACTTAGAAGCCTTCCAAAAGTTGAAATCAAAATCGAATCTTGTATCGATTGCGAATGTATTTTTCATCTCATACCGTATTTCGGCAGATGCAAATTGATACTGGTTGGAGTTATTTCGAATTAAAACCTGAATTGGATTCAAATCGGTATCCAGCCTTGTTGCCCAATAATCCTGCGGCTTAAAATTTTTGTTTATGTAGCTTAATGAAA
Organism: Ignavibacteriales bacterium; assembly: GCA_020061465.1. Lineage (GTDB taxonomy): Bacteria > Bacteroidota > Ignavibacteria > Ignavibacteriales > Ignavibacteriaceae > JAGUYG01. Next base: position 4,932 of record JAGUYG010000113.1, on the reverse strand, counting down.
TTTGAAAATCTTTTATTGCTGTAGTTGTAAATTTTCCACCTGCAATAAAGTCGTTCTCCCAATCGTTTGTTACTTCTAATTTTTGGTATGCGGGAACATTACCGCCGTAATAGCCTGATAATTTATAATCTTCATACTTGAAGTCTAAATTAATCCCATCAAATAACCCTCCCGCTACGTTATTAAACAGCGGCTGCCTTCCCAATTTAAGCGTAAACATGTCGAAGAGGTTACGAGCTTCGAAATAGAGGTTATAAAATCTTAGTCGGGGGTCGTCGGTTAATTCTTTGGAGAGATCATTTTCCAGATTCAAATATGAACGGATTGAAAAGTTATCTTTGTTCATATTGAGCGAAAGCATCTGAAATGAACGCAGATAAGTATTTGACACATCTGCAGTATCAAACCGTTCGAACATATACAAAGAAGAAGAGAATCGTCCGTTAATATTTTGAGCTAATATTGAAGTTAATCCGGTTATAAGTATGAAGATGGTCGTAATAGTTTTTTTCATATTATATCTTCGTTAATTATTTGAGAATTTCGGCAATTGAAAATTTATTGGTTATTCTTTTTTAGGCACGTCATGCCTAATTTTTTGCCATTGCTCGCTAAAATCAATTTCGACAAATGTAGGGCTTTCGGGATTATGGCAAGAGATGCAATAATCCTCAATATTGTCATGCAAAATCAATCCTTTGGCAACGGCTTCTTCTCTATTTTTCATTACGCCGATGCTTTTGTAATTTGAACCGGCGCCATGACAGGTTTCACATTGCACACCGTCCTCAATTTTGAATTTGGCACCAAGAAATTGAGGATCAACGTTATAACCGCTTGCATGGCATTTTAAGCATTCCTCTGTCTCGGCTGCTAAAGTGGAATGTCCAAGCTCTTCTGCAATTTTGTCGGCTTGTTCAGTCAGCAGAGTTTGGTAAGCCTGGGAGTGTTTGGAGTTTTTCCAGATTTCTAATTGCTCTCCTTGCTTTTCGGTTTTATGGCATGTTGCACAAGCCTCTACACCAATGAAAGAATTTGTTTCAGGATCATCCTGTGTGGGAGGCTGATGGAGAAGAAAAGCGGAAGGGACAAGAAAAACTGCCAGCATTAAAAATTTTACTAACATAACTCCTCCTTATTTTTTTCAACTGCCGTCTGCAAAATAAATATTTTTCCCGTAATTGGAAAACAAAATATGGAGAGTCCATATCCCGTTCAACCGGGAATATGAACTCTCCTCTGAAATTTTTATAGAAATTATTTCAGCAATACCATCTTCTTCACTGCAATGAAGTTTGCGGTTTCGAGCCTATACAGGTAAACACCTGAAGGAAGAGAAGCAGCGTTCCATTTTACTTTATGAGTTCCGGCACTGAGGTTATCATTTATTAATACGGCTATTTCTTTTCCTATAATATCGTAAACCGTAAGTTTTACGTTTCCGGCTTTTGGAATCGTAAAGCTAATTTCAGTTGTCGGATTGAATGGATTCGGGAAATTCTGAGAAAGAATATACGATCCCGGTAATTCAATATCTTCCGCATTCACATCGGAAACAAATCCACCGATTGCTTTAGTAGTCTTTTGCAGCACATCAATAGAGAACATCGCATTGTGCATACCTTTGCTGCCTTCATAAGCAATAAGCTGGTAATTATAATAAGCCTTGTTGAAGTTTGGATCGTTTAGATCTCTCAATCCCTGCCAAGAAATGGAGTCAACACCAATCGGGGGCATAGCCATTCTTAAATTTTTTAATAATCCATCGATTTCTTTCGGGATGCTTTCAACAACTCCATTTCCATCAAAATCACCTTTTGCTTTAAAATCTTCCCAGCTCGATTTACCACCATGGCAGCGAACACAGTCTGCAGTATGGTAATAACCGGTTTCCTCATTATGGAGGCTGAAAGAATGTCCTCCTACTTTATCTCTATTAACAGTTCCGGTATCGGTTGTAGCAACCATATGGCAGCCGACGCATCCGCCTTCGATCGCATATAAATGCGGGCTGCTTAAGTAACTAGAACCAAATTCCGCTGCATTTTGTCCTAAAAATACATCTGCCTGTACCGAGTTGTGAGGTCCCCAATGAGAAGAACTAACTGTTGAAGCGGCATAGACGGCATTATCTCTTCTTGCTTTATGGCAGTTCATGCAAAGTTCGCCTTTACCACCAATTCCGGTATATTTGAATCCGTTTGCTAAAGTGTCGGAGCCTGCCGGTGTTGACCTTAACGCATACTCATTTGAGTTTCCATGAGGATCGTGGCATGTTGCACATCCAATCATTTGTTGGCTTGCTGAAACCATACCGGTTGTATTAGTAGTTAAACCTTTCGTAAAATTAACAAATCCCCGTCCGTCATGGCATCGAATACAATTAGCTAAACTGTTATTTTGTGAAGAAGCGCCTTGTGCAAATGAATTGCTCCATATCGCTTCAGAGTGCACTGAGTTTGCCCATTGTTCATATTTGTTATGTCTCCATGGCTCGTCATGACATTGAGCGCATGTGCCTGATTCAAGCGTGATTTGAATTTTTTCTTTACTTCCGCCTTTAACATGTTCACCGCCGGGTCCATGGCACATTTCGCATCCGATCGTAGCAAAGTTTACTAAGCCTGAATAATTCGATCTCAGCAATTCCCAATTATCAGCTTTTGGCGGTTTATAGTCATCCCAATTCCATCCTAATTGAGCGGCTACATCATCAAAGCCGTTATTGTTTGCAGTAAGATTATGATCATAACCGGTAGTATGGCATTTCACACAGCTTGTGCTGTAACCGGCAGACCCCGCAGTGATTTGTCTGTTAAAAATATTAGCATGTCCCGACTCTGACCATCTATTGTAAATTTCTACAAAATTAGGATGATTTTGATGGCACGTCATACAATTGGGGTATTGTGTCGAAATGCCGGCAAAATTACCGACACCGACAAAGGTTGCCGAATAGATTGTTGTAGTGGTATCGTGAGTTCCGCTCGCTGTAGTGATAGTTAGTTTAAGGTCGTATCTGCCGATTAAATCTGTTTTGAATTGAACCCAGTTATTTTCGCCAATTTCTAACGAAGCCGTTGACCCGGTCGGCTTAGATGTAAGTTCAAAAACAGCCGTATTAATTGGTTCAGTATTTCCAATGTTCTTTGCTGAAAAGTAGACGAAAGTTTCGTTTGGGACAATATTCAAGCCGCTCGAAACGGAATTCGTTTCAAGACCCAATGTTCCGAGTCGGTGGGGAGTTACTGCTTCTGTTACAATCTTTGCTCTTTGAGCCAATATATTCGCCGAAGCTAAAAGACAAAAAGCAAACAAGGTAAGAAGAATTTTATTTTTCATATTTAACCTCTGATTAAATGATATTTCGCTTAAAATTTAATTGTAGCCGAATTATCCAAAAACCAAACCAAAAAAATGTGCAGAAATTCAACAGTTTTTTAAAGAAAACCTTTTCATCAATGAGAAACGAAAGTAAATTTTCTCGTTTCAAAGAATCGAAGGAAGCATAGAGGTCATGTCCTTCGACACTTATTGCTTTCAATCTCAAGAAAATCCACAGTCTAAAAACTGTCTGATGAATTAGCATTATACTTAAATTTCTAAAATGAAAAGGGATCAAAGACTATAATTTGCTCATTATTAAATCATTATAAACGAAACCTAAAGCAGAAACAACACTTTTTAGATGAAAAGAATATTCTCATAATATTGGGATAATAATTCCACCCCTTTGGGGTTTTACCTTCTCTTATTACAATTTTCTATAATTATTACACCCCTTCGGGGTTAATTGATTCGCGCTACGAATTAAAACTAATCGGAACGATCCCGACCGAAGGTTCCTTAGGAAAAGCTTTCGGGAAAAGAACTAAAATCCCGAAGGGATGGTATGATTCTAGCAAAACAATACCCCATCAGTAAAATCCCGAAGGGATGATATTATTTATTGGTATTGATAGCCTAAAAAAAACAAATCCTAAGAATTTTACCAGCCACCTCAAAGCTATGTTGTTCCTGATAGGATTTCGTTTTAGAAATTTAGGTTCTATAATTTTGAATCTCTCAAGAACGATTCAGATAATTTTTTCCAAGTTAAAAGAATTCTATATTTCGTTTGGAAACTCAATTATTATAGAACAACCACGCTAAGAATTTATACCTTTCTGTAGAGGGATTAAATCGAATAAATGCAAAAGGTAAATTCAAGCTATTATTGTTTTCAGTATAGAATTTGAGGTTACGATATTTTCTTTTAACAAATTATGAAAATAGCTTTGATTAATAAATACCATCTGGAGAATTCATGATCGAAACCAAAAGAGTTATACTTTACTATTATTTCAGACAAACCGCCATTATTTTAACGGCGATCATTTTGATAGGATTATCATTTAATTGCGGCGGTAGTCAGAAACAGAAGTATGTAATAATTGAGGGAATAATCTTTGAAAAAAGTTCAGAAAAACCATACAGCGGTGAAATAAAAGAAAAAATTACAAACCGAATACTCGAATATGAAGTTAAGAACGGATTAAAAGACGGCGAGTTTAACGTTTACTTTCTTACCGGGAACAAGGAAATAGCAGGTCATATTAAAGAGAACCTATATGAAGGTAAATGGAGTTATTACTACGAAGGCGGAGAATTGGAATCGGAAGGGATGTTCAAAAATCATCTTCCTGAGGGTGAATGGAGGTGGTACTATAAAAATGGCTATATCAAAGAAACCGGTACTTTTAAAGAGGGGAAAAGAATCGGAAAGTGGATGACCTATGATGAAAACGGAAATTTAATATCGGAGGTGGAGATAAAGTAAATAAGTTTATCACAACTAGTGTCACGTCATACTTGTAATGTCGTATAATATTTAGTAAATTACTCCATCAAAAATTATTGATGGAGTTTCAATGAAAAAGTATAAAGTTACTT
>JAGUYG010000009.1 GCA_020061465.1 Ignavibacteriales bacterium | reverse complement strand
TTAAATGTTAAGTTATCTCTGCCAATCTAAAGATCCTACGGATAAGCCCTTCTCTTCTTAAGAGAAGGGTTGGGATGAGTTCTACTTTTCCGAAGGATCGGTCTGATTGTTTGTAGCTTTCTGCTACGCTGTGTTTCTTTGAGTCCCCGCCTGCCAGAGTATAAGCTACATGGCGGGCAGGTTTGAGCCTTCGTGGCTAATTCGGAACGATCCTTTGGAAAAAACTCGTTTATCAACAGAATTTCGGAACGATCCTTTGGACAAAACAACAGCCACTGCCGAAGGCATCCCTTACGGGAAAAGTCACTAAAGCACAAAGTTGCACACCTGTGTGCCGAAACTTTAACAAATAGTAGCACTTCGGTGTGCAGGCACAAAGAACTTTTTGGTCAACCTCTTCGGCGGGCATGCATTTTATATTATAAATTAAACACAGCTTCGCCACGTGAGTCACATGGCTCTAAATTTCTTAAGAATTATGTGTAATTTTTCTCCGAGAAAAACTTTTCCTAAATAGATTATCTAAAACTTTAATCACCAACTCTAAAAATTGTGTATAGTAATCTGTGCCCTCAGTGGTGGTGGACACGAAAAAAAATCCGTCAGCTTACGGACTAAACCTGCTTGCAGCAGGCAAGTTAGAACAAAAATAAAGGTGTCTACATGGAAAATGCGAATGCACCCCTTCGGGGAAAAGAAGCGTCGTAAATTTACTGATGAATATAAACAAGATGTCATCAGGATACTCAAAGAAAAACAAATCCCGATATCTGACTTGGCCAGGGATTTGGATCTGGGGGACAAATCCGCATTGTGCAGCAATATGCTTTAAGATGCAAAAATCTTTAGCTGATTTCATTAAAGGGATAAGATATTCGATCGGGAATTTGGTACCGGACTCATCAGTTGGGAGTGCTGCGCTATAAATATAAGATGAGGATATTCCTGTATCTTCGGCTAGTTCAATGACTGTTTTTTTTCGGTGAGTTGTTTCATAAAGGAAAGTTTTCAAAGTTGTTGAAAATTTCATTAAAAACATTCCTATAATTTAGATTGAAACAAATAGGGCAATCTGTTAAATTGCCCTATGTATTAATGAAAAGCTCAACCATTGATTGCTTTTAATTCTGAGTCAAGCAAATCAAGAATTTGATTGAGCCGTTCTTTGTTTTTTCTTTCACCAACAAGACGGCATCTTCCATAAGGCTGACTTATATCTAGCCGCCGTGCAACTTCTGCTACATTTATAAGTCTCTTATTTCGCTGAATTTTCTTGAAGCTTTTCTCTAATACCAATTGAATTGTTATAATAATTAAGTTTTATTATTGACACTAATATAATATATAATTATCAACCTTAATTGTCAAATAAAAAATAGATAATTATAAATTTATTTATGATAGGCGAAAAATTAAGAAAATTTGGTATAGAGAAGTTCGGTTCTGTTAAAACTTTTGCTGAAGCATTAGGAATGAAACCACCAACTTTACAGGTTTATTTGAGAGGTATCAGTGAACCCGGTGCTAATATATTACGAAAATTAAAAAACTTAGGCTGCGATATAAATTGGTTACTTAGTGAAGAAGAAGTAAAACATGGTGCAGTAGCTGAAAGATCACAACCTTATGCAGATTACAACAATAAAATAAAAGAGCTTGAGGAGGAAAATCGACTTTTACGTGATCAGCTTAGCGAGATTGTTCGCCTCACTCACGCAGTAGAAATAAAATACAAACTCAAAAAGAAAAGGAAATTATAGCGCGGTAAACCGCATGGTTGATGTTTAATGCCTGCCCGCCGAAACGCAGTGTAGGCGGGGAAAATGTTGGAAAATATATCTAAAATATCTTGACACAAAAAATAAAAACTTAAACGGCAATACTATAGCCCGCCTCGGCGGGCCGAGGCAGGTATGTTACCCCTAACGGAGAAAAGTTCCGTAGGAACGAAATATTTTTAGATAATAGTTCCAGAGTATATTAAAAGCTCCAGAGGAGCGACACATAAACCTGCCCGCCAAACTATTCGTCAACTGACGGACTGACGAGGCAGGCGGGTAAGTAGAATAATACATACATTACTCATTTTTATACCCCATATTTTTTTAATAGAAAATTTTTAAACCAAAAACGCCTTAAAAGTATTCACTTCAAGGCGTTACAAGTGGGCCCGGAAAGACTTGTTTACCCCGTCGGGCTTGTCCCTATGGGAAACCTTCGACACAATACAATCTTAAAATAAAGAGGCGAAGTAAACTTCGCCTTACAAGTGGGCTCGGAAGGACTTGCTCAAAGGGGTCACTTTGTGAGAAACTCCAATCCGCTTCATTTAATATCAAAAAAATTAGAGAATTCTTTAAAACAAAAATGCGAAAGAATTTTTTTCTTTCGCATCTTTCTTGTGGGCTCGGAAGGACTTGAACCTCCGACCCGCTGATTATGAGTCAGCTGCTCTAACCAACTGAGCTACGAGCCCAATAGTAATTAATAATGAATAATTAATAATGAACAATTAAAAAATCAGTATTCTTCAGTTCTTATTAGCCAGTTTTTTTTTTGTGCTGCGAACTCTAAAATTTTGTGCCCAAAAATAATATAACTGTATTCCTTTTGCAAACTGCTGAATAAGGCATTTTTCTTTTATTTTATATTTAGCATCTGCTTCTCAACTATGGGAAGATACCAAAAGTTTTTCCCGCGTGTGAAGTAATTATTTTGTCATTTACCCTAAAATTGTTTAGAATAAACCAAAAAATGTATAATTTCCGCATGTGTGTGTGGCATATACTTTGTCATGGACGTAACGATTCAACAAAGTTTTTTTATCCGAGAACCAAATGAAGTGGTTAGATCGTTATAAAGTAAAGATACGTTCTGCCGATGAAGCAGTATCGGTTATAAAATCCGGTCAACGAGTCTATGTTCATCCGGGATGCGCAACACCTGAAGTGCTGGTAAACGCAATGTGCAATCGTTACAATAAAATAGAGAATGTTGAGGTTATTCATATCTTAACTTTTGGTGAAACTCCTTACGCTGCCCCTGAAATGGCAGGGCACTTCAGGCATAACGCATTGTTTATCGGACGAAATGTAAGAAAAGCAGTCAATGAAGGAAGAGCGGATTTTACACCGGTCTTTCTATCGGAAATACCTTCACTATTTATTAAAGAATTATTACCTATCGATGTTGTTCTAATTCAAGTATCTCCGCCCGATAAATACGGTTTTTGCAGCTACGGAGTGGGAGTTGAAACAACAAAAGCAGCTACCGAAAAAGCTAAAATTGTAATCGCACAAGTTAATCCCAATCAACCCCGTGCACTAGGAAATTCTTTCATTCATATAGATAAAATTGATTATTGCGTCGAAGCCGATGTACCGCTTAAAGAACTTAAAGAACATTATCGAGACGTTTCCGTTGAAGATAATGAAATATATCAGGCAATCGGGAAAAATATTGCTGAATTAATTGAAGACGGAGCTACACTGCAAACCGGAATCGGAACCGTTTCCGATGCTGTGCTGGCTAACTTAACTGATAAGGAACATTTGGGAATTCATACCGAATTATTTTCGGACGGAGTTATTAAGCTTGTCGAAAAAGGAATAATTACTAACGAGAAAAAAACTCTTCATCCGGGAAAAATAATTGCCTCATTTGTATTAGGCTCAAAAGTGCTGTTCGATTTCATTGATAACGATCCCTTAATGGAATTTCATCCTTCCGATTATACGAATGATCCTTTCATCATTGCAAAGAATGATAAAATGGTTGCAATAAATTCGGCAATTCAAATTGATTTAACCGGACAGGTTTGTGCCGATTCAATTGGATCGTATTTTTACAGCGGGTTTGGCGGACAGTTGGATTTTATTAGAGGTGCATCGCGCAGTAAAGATGGAAAGCCGATTATTGCTCTCCCCTCAACTGCAAAGAACGGAACGGTATCAAGAATAGTTCCCTATCTTACCGAGGGTGCAGGTGTTACAACAACACGCGGCGATGTTCACTACGTAGTTACTGAATTCGGTGCAGCGGACTTGTACGGAAAAAGTATCTTGCAGCGTGCGAAAGCATTAATTGAAATTGCTCATCCGAATTTTCAAGAAGAGCTTGATAAATTTGTATCCGAAAGGTATTTCAAAAATCAATTAGTCTAATAAGGTTTAATTGTGCATCCGTTAAAAAATATACATTTGAAAATTAAAAATTCTTTTAAGGATTGGCAGCAAAACGTTTATAACAAATTCATTGAAAGCGTACCTGAAAGGCGTAAGAAATTCAAGACTGCATCATTTACTCCTATTGAGCCGCTCTACGTACCTTCTGAAAACAGTGAACAGAATTACATCGAAAAAATAGGCTTCCCCGGTAAGTACCCATTTACACGTGGAATTCAACCAACAATGTATCGAGGAAAATTGTGGACTATGCGTCAATACGCAGGATTTGGAACTGCGAAAGAGTCAAACAAAAGGTATAAATATCTTCTTGAACAAGGACAGGCAGGTCTTTCCATTGCTTTCGATTTGCCGACTCAAATAGGTTATGACAGTGACGACCCAATCTCTTACGGTGAAGTAGGTAAAGTAGGTGCTGCTATCGACACTCTCGCAGATATGGAAGTTTTGTTTTATAGTATCCCATTGGATAAAGTCTCTACCTCGATGACTATCAATGCTCCCGCTTCAGTATTATTGGCAATGTACATTGCCGTTGCAGAAAAACAAGGCGTTGAAAAGAATCAATTAAGCGGAACGATTCAAAACGATATTTTAAAAGAGTACATCGCCCGCGGTACTTATATCTTTCCGCCGAAACCTTCAATGAGATTAATTACAAATATTTTTGAATACTGCGCAAAAGAAATGCCGAGATGGAATACTATTTCAATTTCCGGTTATCATATTAGAGAAGCCGGCTCAACTGCCGCACAGGAAGTTGGCTTCACTTTGGCTGACGGAATAGCCTATGTACAGGCAGCGGTTGATGCCGGATTAAACGTAGATGAGTTTGGAAAGAGACTTTCATTCTTCTTCAACGCTCACAATGATCTTTTTGAAGAGGCAGCAAAATTCAGAGCGGCACGAAGGCTTTGGGCAAAAATTATGAAAGATAGATTTAATGCAGCCGACCCAAGAGCAATGATGTTAAGATTTCATTCGCAGACTGCCGGCTCAACGCTAACTGCGCAGCAGCCTGAAAACAATATCGTTCGTGTAACACTTCAGGCTTTAGCTGCGGTATTGGGTGGCACTCAAAGTTTGCACACAAATTCAATGGATGAAGCCCTCGCCCTCCCCACCGAAGAGTCTGTTCGAATTGCACTTAGAACTCAACAGATAATTGCTTATGAGAGTGGAGTGATAAACACAATTGATCCATTAGCCGGTTCATATTATGTAGAATCGATGACAGATGAAATAGAGAAACAAGCCGAAGAGTATATCAATAAAATAGATTCATTAGGCGGAATGATTGCTGCTATTGAATCGGGGTATGTTCAATCGCAAATTCAAGAGGCAGCTTATCGCCATGAAAAGGAAGTGGAGGTAAAGGAACGGATTGTAGTCGGCGTAAACAAGTTTCAAATAACTGAATCTGCTGAAAGAAATCTCCTCAAGATTGATGAGAAGATACAGAATACGCAGGTAGATTTTTTGAGAAAAATAAAAAGAGAACGCAATAACGATGATGTGAAAAGTAAGCTTGAATCGTTAAAGAGTGCAGCTAATGGTGACGGTAATCTTATGCCTTATATTCTTGAAGCAGTAAAAGTTTATGCGAGCATCGGTGAAATTTGCAATACGTTGAGAGAAGTGTTCGGGAAATATACAGAACAAAACCTTGCTTAGGATTCAAATTATATGAGCTTTATTAACCAGGAGGATAATTATGAATATCACTCACATTGAACACATCGGAATTGCTGTTAAAAATTTGGAGGAGTCGATAAAATTTTATGAGGAAATCTTAGCCTTGAAGTGCTACGAAATCGAGGAAGTAAAAGATCAAAACGTAAGAACTGCGTTTTTCTTAGTGGGACAAACAAAGGTTGAGCTGCTTGAATCAACTGATTCGGAAGGACCAATAAGCAAGTTCATTCAAAAACGCGGTGAAGGTATTCATCATATTGCTTATGCTGTAAGTGACTTAACTCAATCTCTTGACGAATTAAAGCAAAAAGGAATTCAGCTAATCGATTCTGAACCACGTCCGGGTGCTGAGAGGATGAACATAGCATTCATTCATCCAAAAGCTGCCGGAGGAGTATTGACAGAACTGTGCGAAGATGGAGAGATATAAGAGAACCTCTAAAAACTCAAATCACAAAAAACAAATCTCAAATAAGAGCCAATAATTAAAATACAAATGACCAAAGCAAAGCAAAAACTGTATTTGTTTGAAATTTCGTTTTTTGAATTTGGAATTTATTTGTCTTTTGGTGCTTGTCATTTGAGATTTTAGAGGTGCCCATAAGTTATTTAACCTCCCAGTGCCAATGCCACGGTTCAAATTCTACTCCATACGGATTTCCTTTAGGATAGGATAAATAAAAATTAAATAAATGTGCATTCGCTTGCAGCCAGTTGTATTCCTCAAGAACCTCAAAATCTTTAGCTGTTTGATTCCCGCTGAATCCATTAATACCATCTTCATTGATAAAGTCGATTGCATTATTTATCGGGTGTCCGTGTTCGCTGTAGCCGGGCATGGCAATCCACTTAGCATTTTCAAGAAGTGAAAATTCGCTGCTTGTAACGAGATAGTAAAAGAATAAATATGCCTGTCTTCCCGGTGAACGATATCCGGAATCGATGTAAAGTCGCATTCCAATATCATCTTCCATTTTTTTCATCATCCGTTCATAATTTAGGTATGACTGGTATGGACAGTATTGAATTCCTGTTTCAGACTCTTGTTCTGATTTACCTACTTTTACAGATTCAATCTTTACTAAATTCGCAGGCTTCTCTCTGGAATAAAATGGACCTTTGAAACCGATGTCATTAGGATTTATACTAAATAACTTCTGAGCAAACTTTCTTTCAAAATAATTTAGTTCATCCATTAGTATGTCATAATCCACAACCGCCCGTTCTTCTTTAGGTAAAGAATTAATTTTTGTTTCCCACTTATCGTGAACTAATTGTGCAAAACGTTTATGAACAAAATTAAGCTCTTCATAATCGGGTCTTTGAATGAAAAGCAAAACGATATAGATGAATACGGCTGAAAATAAAATTAAGAGTAAAAGTAAAATTTTTTTCATCACACAACCTTTTGATTGTTAGAAAAAACTACAAACTCAAATTATTAATAAGCTGCATTTAATTACGAGACTTCCATTCATATTAGAACACAGTGCCAATCGATTAACTACAATTTCATGACGATGCAGATTGGCTTGGGAAATATTTAAGTACTACATCAGCGAATTAATCAATTGAACAATCATTCCTGTTTTACAGGCTAATGAAAAATAATAATAATTTCTATCTAAGAACAGTAAGCGGATTCGGCATGAGAAGATTCATTAAAGAGTCCGCACTAAAAGATACTTCCATAAATAATGTGTAGTGTTTATTACCCGGAGTCAGCAAAGTTAAATTGAAGATAGGTTAATTGAAAACTATAACCGAAAGGTTGGATTCCGAACTTGTTAGAGTTGCCTTATGAATAAAATGAAAAATAATGCAGGAATTATATAACAAAATTTCAGTAATCAATGTTGCATAGTTTTATATGATAATTTATTTTTGCCCAAGCTTATGAAACGAAGACTGCTCATATTAACCTTAACGATTATATTTAGTCTCTCCACAACGGCGTTGCCTCTTGTTCTTCACTACTGTACCATGATGGAAGCTACTTCTTTCGCAGCCTGTGAAATGCACAGCAAAAATAATGAAAGTTCCTGCTGCATGGAAGACGAGGATTTTGAATTGTATTACACAAAACAGATTGACGAATGCTGCATGGATTATATCGTTGATGAATCGGTGAAGGATGATTTCGTTTCATCAAAAGTTGAGTTGAGCGGCGAAACTCAATTTTCAGTTGTTATTTTATCAAATGATGCTTTAACTAAGTTTTTAGAACACGAATTATTTATAAACATAAGCCCCTCTCCCCCGCTCCTCTATAGCAGCCATATATATCTTTTTAATTCCGTACTTCTGATTTAATACTCGCTCTTATCTCCCTTAGAACAACGATTTGTAAATCGGTTCGCTTAAAATCCGATTTTAGTTCGATAATTCTAATTTGAAGTACTCTATTCGAGTAGTTCTAGGTTATAATAATCGTTAGCATATTTTAACTAACTAACTCACATTACGCAATTGAGTACAAAACCTCCGGGGTTTTGTTAATTAGTATGTTCTTAAACTTGTTTTATAGTTAATAATCAAAATTATTTACGTAGAACCAATCATTGAAACCTCGGAGGTTTGTCATTCTGCGTAAGGTGAGTAACTAATAAAGAAATTAAATAATCATTAGAAGGATTAAAGTCATGAAAAAAATGTTTTTCATAATAGCATTAATCATTACAACATTATTCGGAATAACTGAATCAAATATTTACGCTAAACCAAAAAAAGTTGAGTTCAAAGTATTCGGCAATTGCGGCATGTGTAAAAGCAGAATTGAAAAAGCCCTTAAGGTGGAAGGTGTTGAATCCGCCGTGTGGGATGAAGACACAAAAATTGCATCGGTAGTTTTTGACCAAAGTAAAGTCAGTGAAGAACAGTTTCACAAAATTGCAGCAAAAGTAGGACACGATACTGAAAAATACCGTGCTTCGGATGAAGATTACTCAAAACTCCCTGGCTGCTGCAAATACGAACGGGAAGAAATAAATGATAATGATAATCATAAGCCTAAAGACGAAGATCATAGACATTAACGAATGATTGCTTGCATGATTGAATGAGTGAATGAGTTTATAAATATAATTCTTAATTTATTTCATTCAATCATTCATCCTTTCGTCCATTCGACATAAAAAAGTTGATAACTAAAAAGTTGTGAATTATGCTAAACTCAATCATAAAATACTTTCTTGAGAACAAGCTTGTTACGATGCTCTTGCTGCTGCTTTTTGTCGGCTGGGGCATCGCAACAGCTCCATTCAATTGGAACATTGATTTCCTTCCGCGCGATCCTGTGCCGGTTGATGCAATTCCTGACATTGGTGAAAATCAACAAATAGTTTTTACCGAATGGATGGGACGAAGTCCGCAGGATGTGGAAGACCAAATAACTTATCCTCTTACTACTTCACTACTCGGATTGCCTGGTGTAAAAAGCATTAGAAGCACTTCGATGTTCGGCTTCTCCAGCATCTACATCATCTTTGGTGAAAGCGTTGAATACTACTGGAGCAGAACCCGTGTACTTGAAAAACTAAACTCACTTTCACCCGATTTACTTCCTGACGGTGTTTCACCTACACTCGGTCCTGATGCTACTGCATTAGGACAAATTTTTTGGTACACACTTGAAGGTCGTGATGAGAAAGGAAATCCGGCAGGAGGCTGGGATCCGCACGAGTTAAGAACAGTCCAGGATTTTTATGTTCGTTATGCATTAACAGCATCGGAAGGTGTTTCAGAAGTAGCTTCAATCGGAGGCTTTGTAAAGGAATACCAGGTTGATCTAGATCCTGTTGCAATGAAAGCACACAACGTAAGCATGATGCAGGTTATGGAAGCAATTCGCCAAAGCAATCTTGATGTTGGAGCCAATACAGTAGAACTGAACCTTGCAGAATATTATGTACGCGGTTTGGGTTATGTAAAATCGCTCAATGATATTGAACAGGCGGTAGTTAAAGTAACAAACAACATTCCTATTCGCATCCGCGATATTGCAAGAGTGAATTTTGGACCGGCACCGCGGGGACACAGCGGATTCTTAGACAAAGGCGGTGTTGAAGCTGTCGGTGGAGTTGTTGTTGCTCGCTATGGCGATAATCCGCTCAAAGTTATTCAGGAAGTAAAAGAAAAGATCAAAGAAATTTCTCCCGGTCTTCCATCAAAAAAACTTGCCGATGGTAGAGTTTCAAAAGTAACTATAGTTCCCTTTTACGATCGCACACAATTGATTTATGAAACATTGGGCACTTTGTATGAAGCAATTAGTTTGCAGATACTGATTACTATAATAGTTATTATAGTTATGGTAATGCATTTGCGTGCTTCACTAATTATTTCTGCATTACTTCCTATTGCTGTTCTGATGAGCTTCATTATGATGAAATATTTTAATGTGGATGCTAACATTGTCGCTCTTTCAGGCATTGCAATAGCAATAGGGACTATGGTTGATTTAGGAATAATTCTAAATGAAAATATTCTCCGTCATAAAGATGAAGCGCCTGCTGGACAATCTATAATAACTACGGTCTATAATGCTTCAAGTGAGGTAGCAACGGCTATACTTACTGCCGTTTCAACAACCATTGTTAGTTTCTTGCCAGTATTTACTTTACAAGAAGCAGAAGGAAAACTTTTTGGTCCATTGGCTTATACCAAAACGTTTGCATTAATTGCATCGGTAATAATAACACTACTTTTGATGCCTGCCTTTGCACATTGGCTTTTTTCAATCAAAACAAAAAAAGAAAATTTTCGGTTCTATCTTAATGTTTTTTTATTGATAATCGGTTTGATTTCTATATGGTGGCTGCTATGGGTAGGCTTAGTCTTGATTTTACTCGCAACAAATAATTTGATTCATCATTCAATCAATTATCAAAAGGGACCCGGGCTAACTTTTCTTAGAAATTTGAGAGACAAAAGACTCGTATCATTTTTATCGTTAGCAGCAAAGCATCATGACAAAATAACAATCGGGATTATTACCGCAGCAGTATCATGGCTGCTTGCTGCCGAATGGCTTCCGCTCGGTGTTCAGAATAGTTTACTTCTCAATTTTATTTTTATACTTTTTATCATCGCTTTAGTGCTCGGTGTATTCAAAGTGTTCATAAAGCTTTATCCTCAAATACTTCACTGGTGCCTCGATAACAAAAAAACATTTCTTGCCATACCGGTTGTAATTATTTTATTAGGAATAAATATCTGGTTAGGTTTTGATAAAGTTTTTGGTTTTATCCCAAAAACATTTGATGCCGTAGGATTAAACATCAGAACTAATTTTGTATGGAGCGGACTTGCACATACATTTCCCGGAATGGGTAAGGAATTTATGCCTTCGTTGGATGAAGGTTCATTTCTGTTGATGCCGACTTCAATGCCCCATTCCGGTGTTGAAGCTAATCTCAAATACGTTCAGCAGCTTGATATGCGCGTGCAGGCAATACCTGAAGTGCATACCGTTGTGGGTAAAGCAGGCAGGATTGAAAGCGCGCTTGATCCCGCTCCTGTTTCAATGTTCGAAAATATTATTCTTTATAAAACAGAGTATATAACTGATGAAAATGGTTATCCAGTACGTTTTAAAACTGATGGCAATGGAGAATTTGTAATAGATGAAAACGGAAATCTTATTCCTGATAATAACGGAAAGTATTTCAGGCAATGGAGAGATCATATCAATTCTCCTCAGGATATCTGGAATGAAATTGTAAAAGCAACCAACAACATTCCCGGTGTTACTTCGGCTCCAAAACTTCAACCGATTGAAACCCGGCTTGTAATGCTTCAAACAGGAATGCGTGCACCGATGGGTATAAAAGTATTCGGTCCTAATTTAAAAGTTATTGAAGAATTCAGCTTGAAGTTAGAACAACTATTAAAAGAAGTTCCCTCAGTAAAAGCAGAAGCAGTCTTTGCCGATCGCAGTTTAGGGAAACCTTATCTTGAAATTGATCTTGACCGAAATGCAATGTCTCGCTACGGTTTGAACATTGCCGAAGTTCAAATGTATATCGAAACTGCAATTGGTGGTATGCCATTAACCACTACGGTTGAAGGACGTGAACGTTTTAATATTCGTGCTCGATACGCACGTGAATGGCGTGATGATCCCGAAATGATGAAACGTATTTTTATTCCAACTCCGACCGGGCAACAAATTCCACTTGGCGAAATTGCAGAAATTAATTTTAGGCAGGGACCAGCCATGATTCGCGGAGAAAATACTTTTTTGGTAGGCTATGTTCTTTTAGATAAAAAAGAAGGATATGCTGAAGTAACAGTAGTTGAAGATGCGCAGCGTTTTCTTGAAGAAAAAATTTCATCCGGCGAATTGATAGTTCCGGCAGGTGTTAGCTATAAATTTTCAGGAAGCTATGAAAACCAGATAAGAGCAGAGAAACGCCTTTCTATCATCATTCCTATAGTCTTGGCTGTTATTTTTCTTATCCTTTATTTTCAGTTTAGATCAGTAAGTACTTCATTATTTATTTTATCTGCCATTGCACTAGCATTTGCAGGCGGATTTATAATGCTATGGTTGTATAGTCAAAATTGGTTTATGGATTTTTCAGTTTTTGGGATAAACATGCGCGAATTATTTCAGATGCGAACGTTCAATCTTAGTGTTGCTGTTTGGGTAGGATTTATTGCTTTATTCGGTATTGCCACTGATGACGGAGTAGTAATTGCAACCTACCTTAAGCAAAGTTTCAAAAGATATCAACCTGAAAGCCGCGAAGAAGTTCGCAAGGCTGTAGTAGAAGCTGGAAAGAAAAGGGTACGCCCTTGCCTTATGACTGTTGCAACAACCTTGCTTGCTCTTTTACCGGTTTTAACATCACAAGGAAGAGGCGCTGATATTATGATACCAATGGCTATTCCTGCTTTCGGCGGAATGACTATAGTATTGATTACATTGTTCGTTGTACCTGTGCTTTATTCTGCAAGAGAAGAGTATTTAATAAAGAAGAGTCAACAATGAGAAGAAAAAATTTCAATAAAAGTTTGAATAGTGTTAAATCATATATGTATCATAGTATAATATTCTCAAACAACTATACCCACCCCTTCATCCCCTCCCTGGAGGGGATACTTCTCCGTTTTAAAAAGAGTATTGTTCCATCCTTGGAGGGGCGAGGGGTGGGTAAAACACTACTCTTCATCCTCTGTACCATTTTTATAATTTTCCCGTCCAATGCACAATCTCTTGATGAATATTTAAAGATAGCTGCTGAAAACAATCCGGGCTTGAAAGCAAAATTTTTTTCATACCAGGCATCATTAGAAAAAGTGCCGCAGGTTGGAGCTCTGCCGGATCCCCAGCTTTCATTCGGAATTTTTATTGAACCGATGGAAAGATATATGGGTAATCAAATTGCTGATATTTCTCTAATGCAGATGTTTCCATGGTTCGGAACACTTAGTGCAGCAGAGGATGAAGCAGTTGCAATGGCTAAAGCAAGGTATGAAGAATTTAATGAAGCCAAGACTATGTTGTTCTATGAAGTGAAAGCAATCTGGTATTCACTTCACCTTCTTCGAAAAGAAATATCTATTGCTGAAGAAAATATAGAAATCCTTAAAACACTCGAAGAAATTGCAATCACCCGTCTTAAAAGCGGATCGACAGGCGGATCAAGCGGTTCTTCCAGCGGTGGAATGCAATCGGAACGATCCCGTCCCGAAAGTATTCGGGATCCTTCGGAAATGCCTTCGGGAAAGGATAAATCATCCGGAACATCTAGCACTTCTGGTATGAGTGGAATGAATATGCAAAATCAAACTACTCCTGGCTCAACTACTCAAGCGCAAGATATGAGCGGTATGAACTCGATGAGCAGCGACGGTAATATGGTTAATGTACTTCGCGTACAATTAGAAATAAATGAATTAAAAAATAAGCTAGCTTTACTTTATGATAGTAAGCAGCCATTACTCGTTCAGTTTAATAAATTGCTGAACAGATCAGCGGATGAATATGTAAACATACCCGATGCTATTTCTGCATCATCTCTACCGGCATCAATTTTTGAAATACCTGACAGTATCCGGTTAAACAATCCGATGCTGCAAATGCTTCAAAGAGAAGAAGAGTCTCATTTAGCTCATGAAAGAATGAACAAAAAAATGGGATTCCCGATGATTGGTCTTGGGCTGCAATATTCAATATTTCAACAAAGACCTGAAAGTATGATGACTGCAAAAAATATGATTATGCCGATGGTAACGATCAGTCTTCCTATTTGGCGAAGTAAATACGATGCATCTGTAAAGGAAGCGGAATTTTTACGTCATTCTACAGGTAAAAGAAAGGAAGAAACAGAAAATCAATTACTTGTAAGTTATGAAGAAGCACTTAAGGACTTTAAAGATGCTGAAAGACGAATTGAATTATATGAGCAGCAGACTCAATTGGCTCAACAGGCTTTGAACATTCTCACCATTCAATACACTACCGCCGGAAGTAACTTTGAAGAAGTGTTAAGAATGCAGCAGCAGTTACTTGACTACAGATTGAGAAGTCTTGCTGCGGTTGTGGATCAGAATATAGCAGCAGCTATGATTGAAAGGTTGATGGGACGATAAACTGATTTGCTAATGTGCTGATTGTTTGATGTGCTGATGAAATTTTAAATTTGTTAAGAGGTATAAAATGAAAGAAAGAAGAAATGAAATACTTGAGTTGAGTTTTGAATTTGCTCTCGATATAATTGATTTCAGCGAAATGCTTGAAAGCGATAAGAAATTTGTAATATCACGTCAGTTGTTAAAATCCGGTGTTTCAATTGGTGCTAATATCCGTGAAGCCCAGAGCGCGGAAAGTAAATTAGATTTTATCCATAAATTAAAAATCGCAGCAAAGGAAGCAGAAGAAACAGAATATTGGCTCTTGCTTTGTAAGCGAAGCAAACATTATCCAGAGCCAAAAGAATTAATTGACAAGCTTCTAGTCATTCAAAAACTTTTAACAAGAATTATTTACACTACTAAAAGGTCTTTAAAATGAAATTTTCAAAAAAAGAAATTTTGACAGGTGCTGCAGGTCTAATAACCGGTTTATTGATATATTTCATAATAAATCAATTAATTGGTATTTCAAACAATCGGCACATCAGCACATCAAATGATCAGCACATTGAGTCATCAATTTATACTTGCTCAATGCATCCCCAGATTAGGCAGAAGGAACCCGGTAAATGCCCTATTTGCGGAATGGATTTAATTCCATTGACTTCGAGAAATGATACTGATTCAGATAATCCTTTCATTTATACTATGTCCCCCGAAGCAATTGCTCTTGCAAATGTTCAGACTGCAAAAGTAAGTTATTTAACTCCCGAATATGAAATTTATTTAACCGGTAAGATCGCACCGAATGAAAAGAAGCTTGCAGTTATAACGGCAAACTATTCCGGAAGAATTGAAAAACTCTTTGTTGATTTCACTGGTCAAGCAGTTACTAAAGGCGAGAAGATGGCAACAATTTATTCACCGGAATTGGTAACTGCACAAAGAGAATTAATTGAAGCAGCAAAAAATAAGCAAGTTAATCCATCGCTCTATAATGCAGTGAGAGAGAAGCTGCGTTTGTGGAAGATTACCGAAAAGCAGATTGCGGCAATAGAATCCAACGGTGAAGTAATGACTGAACTTGATGTTTATGCAGACATTTCAGGAATCGTAATGACGCGCAATGTTTCCACAGGCGATTATGTTAACAGGGGAAGCGTTCTTTTTGAAATAGTAGATTT
Organism: Ignavibacteriales bacterium; assembly: GCA_020061465.1. Lineage (GTDB taxonomy): Bacteria > Bacteroidota > Ignavibacteria > Ignavibacteriales > Ignavibacteriaceae > JAGUYG01. The sequence continues at coordinate 113,512 of JAGUYG010000009.1, read as the reverse complement.
ATCTTCTATCTGGGTTATGCTTGATGCTTATGAACAAGATTTAGCATTGGTGAAAATTGGCAGCAAAGTAAATTTCACTGTTGCATCTTTACCGGGGAAAGAATTTACATCAACTGTAACTTTTATTGATCCGCTTATAAATCCTCAGACACGCACAGCATCTGTGCGAGCCGAAGCTAATAATCCCGAACTTCAACTGAAACCTGAAATGTTTGTTAAGGGAAAAATAAAAGCACAATTTTCTGCACAGGCAGAACTTAAGGGTAAATCATTATTGATTTCTAAAACATCTGTTTTATGGACAGGTACACGATCAGTAGTCTACGTAAAAGTACAGGGAAGTGAATTTCCCGCTTTCGAAATGCGTGATATCGTTCTTGGTCCGCGTGCGGGAGATTTTTATATAGTTGAAAAAGGATTGAAGGAGGGTGAAGAAATTGTTACTAACGGTGTTTTTGCAATAGATGCTGCAGCACAGTTAAGTGGTAATTATAGTATGATGAACCGTCCGGTAAGCAAACGGATTTCTGTTCATGAAAAATTCAAATCACAATTGACAGATTTAACCAGGCGTTATTTCGATTTAAAAAATTCTTTGGTTAAAAGTAATTTTACTAGCGCAAAAAATAGTGCGGGTAGAATAATGAAGTCTGTTCAATCGGTTGATATGAATCTTTTAGATGAAAAAGCACACCACGAGTGGATGGAAAAAGAAAAGCAATTAAAAAAATCAATTGATATGATCTTGAAAGCAAAAGACATTGAAGAGCAAAGGAAACATTTCGAAACATTGTCTGATGTTTTGATTGAATCAGCAGAGCTTTTCGGATTAACAATAGATATGGTTTATGTTCAGTTCTGCCCGATGGCATTTGATGACAAAGGTGCATATTGGTTAAGTGAATCAGATAAAATACTAAATCCATATTTTGGTGACATGATGTTAACCTGCGGTGAAGTAACAAGGAGGATTAGCTCTATTGATAGTTATAAAGAAGTTAGCGATAAACCGCAGCAGCCGATGGAGCATCAACATTAAAAAGCTCAAGAACTGGAGAGGTCATTCATTGTCCTTCGGTAGTCATTAAATTGTTTTTCGACAATGAATGACAAATTATTTGAACGCATTTTTGTCGAATAAAATTAGGCCTTAATAAATATTCTATCTAATTATGATTAAAAAAATTCTAATTATTACTGTACTATCAATTTTTCCAGCATTAGCTCAAAACACTTTTAAAGCTTTTGTTAAAGATAAACACTCGAAAGAACCTCTTATTGGTGTAAATGTAATTTTGAAAGATACACAAATTGGCTCTTCTACTAACGAAAATGGCTATGTAGAAATTACTAACATTCGCGATGGTAGTTATGTAATTATTTTTTCTTATATCGGCTTCAGTTCGCAATCAATAAAAGTTACTTTCCCCATTATTGCAGATGAAATTCCGGTTATTTTTCTTGAACCGGAAGCTGAAGAGCTTGAGGAAATTTCTGTTACATCCACCAGGGGTTCAAGACTCATTGATGATGAACCAACGAGAATTGAAGTAATTGCAGGAGAAGAAATTGACGAGAAGATCAGCATGGATCCGTCAAATATTTCTATGATGCTAAATGAAAGCACCGGAATCCAGGTTCAGCAAACTTCTGCATCGAGTGTTAATTCAACGTTCAGGATTCAGGGTTTGGATGGAAGATATACTCAGCTTTTAAAAGATGGTTTTCCTTTGTATTCGGGATTCTCAGGCAGCTTAAGCATAGTCCAGATACCGCCGCTTGATTTGAGGCAAATTGAAATAATTAAGGGGAGCTCTTCAACTTTATACGGCGGCGGTGCAATTGCGGGATTGATCAATCTCGTGTCAAAAGAACCTTCAAAACATAGAGATCTTTTATTCTTAATTAATACTACTACTGCAGGCGGACTTGACCTTAGCGGATTTTATTCTCAAAGGTTTGAACAATATGGTTTAACTCTATTTGCATCCCGCAATACTCAGAGAGCTTATGACAACAATGATGATAACTTCACTGATTTACCTGAAATAGAAAGATATTCCTTCAATCCAAAGCTTTATTTTTATTTAAATGAACAAAGCACTCTCGAAATTGGAGGTACAATAAGTACCGAGGATAGAATAGGCGGAGGCATTAATCTAATCGAAGGAACTCCCGATACAGTTTTTACTTACACAGAGAAAAATCTGAGTGACAGGTATTCAACTCAAATCAAATACAAACTGAAGCTCAATGGTTCAGAACTAATAATAAAAAACAGCATTGGTTACTTCAACAGAACAATCATCCTTCCCGATTATTCTTTCAAAGGAAATCAGGTATCAAGCTTCAGTGAAGCAAGCTACAATTGGCAAAATGAAAATCTGGAATGGATTGCAGGATTAAATTGTTTATCGGAAGATTTTAATGATAAAAGTCTTTTTATAAATAAACTCGATTATTCTGATTATACAGTAGGTTCCTTTATTCAAAATACCTATGATATTTCTGAAAATATTATTATCGAGAGCGGATTCAGAGCAGATTACAATTTTGACTACGGGTTGTTTGCTGTTCCGAGAGTATCTTTACTCTTAAAGTTCAATCATAATGTCTCTTCAAGGTTTGGCGGCGGAATGGGATACAAGATTCCTACAATCTTCAATGAAGAAGCTGAGAAAATTTTCTTTCGCAGCCTGATTCCAATAAATATGGACAGAATCAAAGCCGAGAGATCATACGGATTTAATTTCGATGTGAATTACAGAACAATTCTGTTTGATGAATTCACTTTTTCTATAAATCAGCTTTTCTTTTATACAAGAATTAACAATCCCCTTCTGATTGGAGCATTGGAAACAGGTTCACTTTTATTTGAATTCTTCACCGGCGATGGTTTCGTTGACACACGCGGAGCAGAAACTAATTTGAAAATTACCTATGATCATATAAAATTTTTCTTTGGTTATACATTTATTCAGGCCAAAAATCATATCTGGGATATAAATGGAACTTTACCTTTAACTCCAAAACACAGATTGGGAATAGTCCTTATTTTCGAAGAGCACGACAATTACAGAATCGGGCTTGAAGCTTATTATACGGGTAAACAGTTTTTATCGTCAGGTGAATCAACAACCGATTTCTGGGTAACAGGCTTAATGCTGGAAAAGAAATTTGGTTTCTTAAGTGTATTCTTAAACTTTGAAAATTTTCTTGATACAAGGCAATCGAGGTACGGTTCAATGTACACAGGTTCACCTTCCAACCCTGTCTTTGCAGAAATATACGCACCGACTGACGGAAGAATTATTAACGGAGGAATTAAAATAAAACTTTAAGATCTTTTTACTTTAACACTATAAATAAAAAATCTAAATCATAGAAAGGAGTCAACCATGAATACAAAACTTGTTTTATCAATAGCTTTAATCACAATATTTTTTATGCTTATTGGTTGTGGAAAATCCGAAAACCATGATGCAACGCATAATAAGGAGGCAACGGGACAAGTTAAATCGTCCATTATCAGAGATAGCAGTATTGATGTTTCTGGGCTTGATGAAAACAAGGACGGTAAATTATTTCAATGTCCGATGGATTATGAAGTAATATCCGACGAAAGCGGCAACTGTCCAACATGTAAAATGAAATTGGAGGAATTCAGTGTAGAAGTCGCACAAAATAATTTCAATAAATATCTCGAAAACAAATAGGAGAAAATCAAATGAGAAAAAGAACAATTTCTTTCATTGTTTCAATTTTAGTTTTAGCATCTGCTAATATTTTTGCTTTAACTGCCATTAATATTGAAACCGATAGTGTTAAGAGTAATACACATCAACATGAGAAGGAAGAAGGCTCCTCAAAATCAATGCATCATTCAAAGGAATGTAAAGCAATAAAAACTGAAGTTCATACTCACAAATTCAAAGATGTTGACATAAAAGCTGCCGATGCATGCTGCAGCAGTAATATTATTTGGAATGAAGTATGTCCGGTAATGGGAAACGAAGTTGATCCCGAAGCAAATACGGTTGAATATGAAGGTAAATTGTATGGCTTTTGCTGCGACGGATGCGATGCAAAGTTTAGAAAAGATCCCAAAAAATATTCATCTAATTTGAGCGAAGACGGAAAGACTTTTATCGGCAAGAAGGAAAAACATTAAGTCCCTTCTACATCAGATGTTCCCTTTTAGTATAAAGTAAATAAAATCTCCTTCAACTTAATTGTGAAGGAGATTTTTTTTGAACACCATTTGCTGCTAACATTTTTAATCGTATATTTACGATATACGTTTAGGAAATTATTATGGCTCAATCAAAAGTTGAAATGTTCTCTAAAGATGAAATATTGTTAGCTGACATTGCGAAAGCGCTTTCTCATCCGGCAAGAATTAAAATTCTAAAAATTCTTACTGATAAAAATGTTTGTATGTGTGGAGATATTGTAGACTTGATGCCGCTTGCACAATCTACTGTTTCTCAGCATTTAAAAGAACTAAAACGAGTAGGTTTAATTGAAGGTGAAATTGAAGGACCCAAAACCTGCTATTGTCTTAGTCAGAAAGCCTTGCAAACAGCAAGAGCAGATTTTTCTAAACTATTTTCAAAAATTTGTAAATGTTGAAAGGAGAAACTCAATGCGAAATGAAAATGATTTAAAACAGATAGTGAAAGAGAAATACGGACAAATAGCCAAGGCAGCCGATATAAAAAGTTCGTGCGGCTGCGGCTGCTCATCAAAGTCTGATTATTCGATCATGGCGGATGATTACTTCGGATTAGATGGATATATCGCCGAAGCAGATCTTAATTTAGGTTGTGGTTTACCCACTCAGTTTGCAGGAATTAAAGAAGGCGATACAGTAATTGACCTAGGTTCCGGTGCAGGAAATGACGTGTTTGTAGCCCGCTCATTAGTGGGAGAAACAGGTAAAGTAATCGGATTGGATATGACTCCGGAAATGATCGCTAAAGCCGAAAAGAATAATTCCAAACTTGGCTACAAAAATGTAGAGTTTGTTTTCGGTGAAATAGAAAATATCCCGCTTCCGGAACAGACTGCCGATGTTGTTGTAAGTAATTGCGTGCTTAATCTTGTTCCGAATAAAGAAAAATCTTTTAGCGAAATATTTCGCATACTAAAACCGGGAGGACACTTTTGTATATCAGATATTGTTATTAACGGAAGCTTACCAGAAAAACTCAAACGTTCAGCCGAATTGTATGCCGGATGTGTAGCAGGTGCTTCTAGTAAAGATGAATATCTCGGAATTGTTGAGAATGCAGGATTTAGGAACGTCGAAATAAAAAAGGAAAAAACAATTCATCTTCCCGATAATTTATTAAGGGCATTTTTAACTGATGAAGAAGTTAAGCAGTACGATCAGAACAATGCAATGATTGTCAGTATCACAATGGTAGGATATAAAGATTAAATTTAGTTTCTGATTTGAGTAGAAGAAATTGTAAGCCACGAATTTACACGAATAAAAACTTTAAAATTTCGATTCGTGCAAATTCGTATTATTAGTGTTTGTCGGATTCTCTCATTTATTCGATATACTTAATATTTCAATTCTATCAAGAGATGTAATAATCTCTAAAACCGAATCAGTTATTTCCTCTGTTTCTTTAGTCGATCTTAAATGAGCATTAACCAAAAATGAAAATACTATTTCTTCCCCATCGGCTGTTGCGGCGTAACCCGATAAACCTCTTACGTTCGATATAGTCCCGGTTTTGGCACGAACATTTCCTTCTGCTGAAGTATTTTTCATTCTGTTCCTTAATGTTCCGTCAACACCTGCGATGGGAAAAGTCTCAAGCCATTCAGTTTTATAAGGGCTATTTAACATTCCCTCCAATATTGCAGTTATTTGTCTTGGAGAGATATAATTATACCTCGATAATCCAGAGCCATCCATATAAGCATAAGATTCCGGTTCTATGCCAAAACTTTTGAGCACTTCCTCCACCACTTTTTTACCCTGTCTAAAGGATCCTTCTCCCTTGAATTTCCACCCTAAAGTTTTAGTCATCGTTTCGGCATAAAGATTTTGGCTTGGTTTCATTAAGTTTTTTAATATTTCTTTCAACGGCGGTGAAAGATGGAGATCAATTAGAATTAAATCTGTTTGCTGTCTTGTCCATCCAGGAATATCATCACAATCGGTAGGATTTCCCATTACTTTAATTCCCTCTTCTTCTAAAGTCTCCTTTAAAACAGTTACATAAAAAAGACAAGGATTAGTTATCGAAGGTGAACGTTCAATAGGTTTATCGCCGATTAGCACAGTTCCGTTTAAAACAATGTTGTTCGTACCATATTCTCTTGAAGTCCATATATTAGAAGAGCCGGATTCAACGGCATTCAGATTATTGGTAAGCTTAAAATACTTGCTATTGATGTTTGGCTCAATCTTAATTTCTTCATTTGATGAAGAAGGAGGAACAATTTTCAAATCGATATAATTTTCATTTATCTGCAGCGCATCAATTTCCGCGGAATACCATGTATCCAGATTATTAAAAGCCCAGCCATAACCTATTCTATTATCGTCAAAGGCATTATCGTCTCCGATTATTCTGCCTGAAATAATTTGAACCCCTTTTTCATTCAAAATCCTAGCCCATTTTTTGAAAACATCCTTCGGAGTATCATAAAAGCGTGTGTATAAAGTCGGATCTCCTTCTCCGACAACTATTAAATCTCCATCTAACGTATTGCCTTCGATAAAACCGTCGTAATAAAGTTCAGTCTTAAATGTGAATTCGGGTCCAAGCTTTATAAGAGCAGCCGCTGTTGTTGGAATTTTTTCGTTTGACGCAGGCATAAATAATTTATCAGCATTCCGCTCATACCATATCTCTCCGGTTTTTAGGGATTTGATTAGAACACCCCAGAATGCATGTTCGAATCTTGGATCAGAAAATTGCCGGTGTATTTTAAGTTTGGCATCTTCAAATTTTTGATCTATGGAGGTTTGTGTACTAGCCGCACAACCGGATAAAACAGCAGCTATGAATAGAATAGAAAGGTATTTTAATTTATAAATGTTGTACATGTTTGTTCCCGCTAATTTATTTCTCAAGTGTTTTAATCAAAATTAGTTATCTCGTGCCAAATATAAAACTTAAGAAAGTAAATTATGACGCTTTAAGGTATTTCAAAGAGTTCGTATACGGCACGCTCATTTAGTATAAATTAAGCGGTACAGACATTTCTATGTAATTCATTACCATTTTATTAGGGAATATTTAACCTGTTGATTGACGTAAGCGCATGTTATAACTTTGAACAAAAAATAATTCCATTTAGTATGAAATTAGTTTCTGCATTATTACCGATCATTTTTTTTACTTTTATTTACTTTTCTGTAGGCTGTAAAGATACCCTTACTGGTGATGAACTGGATAGTAGAGTAATTCCAGATTCAAATGTGAGCTATTCGAAAGATATCCAACCGGTACTCGATTTAAAATGCTCAAATTCAGGCTGTCACGATGATGGATCCAGAGCGGGCGGTTTAAGTTTATCCTCATGGGTGAATACTACGGCTGATCCCGGTATTGTTTTTCCATACGAACCTGAAAACAGCCGGCTTGTTTGGGCAATTGAAGGAAGGATCGGTGCCACTCCAATGCCTCCGATTGGTTATCCTACCTTAACGAAGAACCAAATAAATGGAATTAGAATCTGGGTTGAGGAAGGAGCGAAAAATAATTGAAAGGATACATCACTTTTTAACACTTGCAGCTAAAATTATTTTATATCCATTTCATTTCTTTATACCAATCGGTGGTTCTTTTAATTCCCTCTTCTAAAGAAATGTTTTGCTGGAATCCGAAGTCGCGTTTGGCTTTTTCTGTACCGCAAATCCAAGCGTGTTGAGTAATATCTCGTGCCTTTTCGATATTTAAAGTAGCGGCGGTTTTTTTAAATAAAGCAAAAAATTGTGCAATGGCTGCTATCAAATAAACGATAAAATGCGGCACTTTTATGTGAATAGGTTTCTTGTTTAATATTCTTGACGTAACCTCTCCGACTTCTTCCCAGGAATAAAATCTTTCTGAGCTGATGAAATAAATTTGTCCAGCCGTCTTCTCCGAGGCTGCCGCTAAAAAAATTCCGTTAACCAAATCGCAAACATGAATTAAGCTTACCAATTTTTTGTCAAAGCCGATTGATGTTGTTAACCCTTTCACAAATGTTTGAAAGTAGATTAAAATTTCTGTATCTCTTTCTCCGTAAACAGCCGGAGCCCGGCAAATTGTAATTGGTATTTGGCTCATATAACTCATTGCCAGTTTCTCTTGTGCCAGCTTGCTTCTTCCGTAAGTTGTAATTGGTTTGCATTCTGTTTTTTCGGTTACAGGGTTTCCATCTAATGAGGGTCCTGTTGCAGTTTGACTGCTGACAATTACAAATCGTTTAATTTTATCTTTGAATTCAAGAGCAGTATCAAGCAGTACTCTTGTATTCTCAACATTTGCATCAAAATATCCCTGCGGCTTTTTAGATTTAACAACGCCTGCAACATGAAAGATATATTGCGCTCCGTTGAATGCCTTACGTAATCCATCTTTATCACGTAATCCGGAATCAATTATTTCAACATCTTTGTCTTTTAGCCATCTTAAATTGCTGCTTTTTCGAACAATACATCTTACTTTAAATCCTTTCTCAAGCAGTAAATCTACCAGATGACTTCCAACAAAACCATTAGCTCCTGTTACTACAGCAGTGTAATCTTTAGTCATGTTTCTTATTTGATTTTCACTCTATTTAATTATACATTTTACAGCGAAATTTAAGAATTTATAAGAAGATAACTAAAGAACTTCTCAGTTTATTCTCATTAAATCTCCGGAGGATTATTGGATTTATTCAAAAAGTGCTATGAGTTTACACGAGCAGATGAAGTAAAAGCGTTAGGTTTATATCCATATTTTAGAGCGATTGAAGAAAATGAAGGACCGGTTGTTCAGATAGAGGGGAGAAAAGTTATAATGGCAGGCTCAAATAATTATTTGGGTCTAACAGCACACCCCAAAGTAAAAGAAGCAGCAATAAAAGCCGTCGAAAAATACGGAACCGGTTGCTCCGGCTCCCGATATCTTACAGGTACCCTCGACCTCCATATTGAATTAGAACAAAGACTGGCAAAATTTTTTAATACTGAGGAAGTTTTGCTTTTTAGCACCGGCTATCAAACCGGTCAAGGAATAATTCCAACCTTAGTACAGCGCGGCGACTATGTGGTATCCGATAAGGATAATCATGCGTGCCTTGTCGCCGGAAATTTAATGGCAAAAGGTTCGTTAGCAGATTTTGTTCGTTATAAGCATAACGATATGGATGACCTTGAACGGGTAATACAAAAACTGCCTCAAGATGCCGGGAAATTAATCGTGAGCGATGGTGTATTCAGCACCGGTGGCGAAATAGTCGACTTGCCAAAACTTAATAAAATTGCCAAAGAGTACGGTGCAAAAATATTAATTGACGATGCACACGCAGTCGGTGTGATAGGTAAAGGAGGAAGAGGAACTGCAAGCGAATTCGACTTAGAGTCGGAAATTGACTTAACGATGGGTACATTCAGCAAAACTTTTGCATCCCTTGGAGGATTTGTAGCAAGTAAATCAAGGGTGATTAATTATATTAAGCACCATTCTCCTGCCTTAATCTTTAGTGCATCTCCCACACCTGCCGCTGTTGCTGCCGCACTTGCTGCTTTAGATATTCTTGAAGCCGAACCCGAACGAGTTGATAAACTTATCCGTAATGCAGCAAAAATGCGCACCTCCCTTAAAAAAGCCGGCTTTAATGTCGTCGATGGAAGAACGGCAATAGTTCCGGTGATTGTTGGAGATGATGGATTATCTTTTAAAATGTGGCGAATGCTTTACGATGCCGGGGTTTTCGTTAACGTATTTATTTCACCCGGCGTTCCACCCGGCAGACAGATGATGCGAACAAGCTATATGGCTACTCACGAAGATGAACACCTCGATCAAATTATTGAGATATTTACAGACACCGGTAAAAAACTGGGACTTATTGAATAATAATAAATCAATGGTAATTTTTACAAGGCATACCGTTAATATACAGGTATGCTTTTTTTATTTATGGAGGAGTGATGAGTTCAGTTAAAATTACAACCGTCAAATCGAAAAAAGATTTAATGCGCTTTATAAAATTTCAGTGGGAAATTTATAAAGATAATGAGTATTGGGTCCCTCCTCTTATTATGGAGCGAAAGAAAATTCTCGATGTTAATAAAAATCCATTTTATCAACATGCCGAACGGGAACTTTTTCTTGCTGAAAGAGATAATAAAATAGTTGGTCGAATAGCAGCGATCAAAAATGATTTACACAATAAATACCATCATGACAAAGTAGGCTTCTTTGGCTTCTTTGAATGTGTTAATGATCAAGAAATTGCAAATGCTTTATTCGATGCTGCGAAAGATTGGGTAAAATCAAAAGGATTGACTGCCCTTCGTGGTCCTGCTAATCCATCGAGTAATGATGAATACGGAATGCTGCTCGAAGGTTTTTATGACTCCCCGAGAATTTTGATGACATACAATCCAAAATATTACTTAACTCTCTGTGAAAATTATGGTTTCGTAAAAGCAAAAGATTTATACGCATATAAACTAGAAAACAAGAAGGTGGTTGCATCAGAAAAAATGAGAAGAGTAGCAGAGATTGCTAAAGAGAGATATAGCTTGAATATTCGTCAACTGGATATGAAAAATTTTAAGAAGGAATTAGAAAATGTTAAATATGTTTACAACAAAGCATGGGCTCCTAATTGGGGATTTATTCCTATGACGGATGCTGAAATCGATGCAATGGCTAAAGACTTAAAACCGCTTGTTGAGCCTTCTTTAGTCTTATTCGGTGAAATTAAAAACAAACTGGTTGGTTTTGCGCTGGTAATGTTAGACTACAATTACATCTTCAAACAACTTAACGGTAAACTGTTTCCGTTTGGATTCATTAAATTGTTTACGCAGAAGAAGAATATTAAATGGAGCCGCGTTCTTACGCTTGGAATTATTCCGGAATTTCAAAAACGCGGTTTAGATGCGGTATTTTATTGGGATATAGTAAATCGTGCCCATAAGTTAGGTATAGATTTAGGCGAAGCAAGCTGGGTATTGGAAGATAATGAAATGATGAAGCGAGGCGCACAGGTGTTAAATGGAGAGATTTATAAGCGATACAGGATTTATGAGATACCGGTTTAAATTTTTCGTTTATAAACTTTATTGCGAATGACTCAGGTTAATACGGATGTCTTTGAATAATCGATAAATCAGAAAATAATAAACAATTTTTAATTTTGTTCAGACAATGTTTCATATTTTGCTGCATGCGGAGGATCTATTCTTTTTAGTATTCTTACGATGTCTTCATCTGGATAATCTCTCAACAGATCAATTATTTCACCATGCTTTGCATCGAAAAAAGTGTTTAATAACGGTCCGCTTACGTTTTGTTTTGTCTTAATTGTTTCCACTGTTTTAATCAGACCGACAATTTTTTCCCGCCCGATAGTTTTATTTTTTGCAAAAATGTCCACACCGTAGTGATAGTCGTAAAATGCTTCTCTAAAATTTCGAAATCTTTCATTTAATAAATCTTCCACAACTCCCCTTCTGCTGTAGGTACTGCTGCTTCGCAGCCAGCCGCTTGAAAATTTACTTGATGCGCCTAAGTTCACTATGTCCATCGCTTTAGTAAAAAAAGGTGATCCGCCAAATTCTTCCCACGATTCTAAATCAAATCCAATTATTAAGTATGCATAAAAATCAAGAAAGCCGGTAAGCGGATCGAATATGGATTGATTTTGATTTAATGCTTGATTTTTTTCATACGAGAAGGACCATGTGTTATCAAGAATTGTTAACATCGGGGAAAAAGATTCAGACTGATAAATTGCCCGCTTGCTTCCGATAAAAAACTGTGCATTATAAGTAACCTCGCCAGAAGCCGACATGAAGAAGATTTCAAGCGTGCACTGAATTTTATCTACATCCCATGAACTATTCGTAAATCGGGTTTTGTTCATGTAGTCTTCAACAGCTCTTGCAAAATCTCTTAGATTGTCTTTATTCGACTGAGGAAGATTTTCTAAATTTACATTTACTTTGCAATTTAGCTCCTGAGCATAATTAAAAGCTGGAATAAACATAATGAGTAAGAATATGATGATCTTCATTTTTATCCTCAGATTAAACTTTTTAGTTGATTTAATATATGAATTTAGATATTATCCTACAACAAACTTTTGAATACTGATGTTATGCACCTTTTACTTAGGTTATTATATATAGTTTCCTTCGGTTGTACGTTAAATGCACAACTAAATCCCGGCGCAAGGCAGATATCGATGGCAAACTCGGATGTTGCTTTATCGAACGATGTATTTGCTTTGTTCAACAACCCTGCCGGTTTATCGCAAATGAATTGGAGGGAGGTAGGCGTTTATTATTCACCTGCACCTTATGGCTTTACAGAATTAGCAAATGGTTTCGCTGCTTTCCACGAACCGTTTGAATTCGGTTCATTAGCCGCAGGAGGAATGACATACGGCTTTGATGTATACAGAGAAAGTAAAATTTTGTTAGGATACTCCTATTCATATGTGAAGAAATTTTTCATCGGAGCAGCGATAAACTATCATACTATTTCTATCAAAAACTACGGCAGCGATGGGTCGTTCTATGTCAATGTGGGTGGTTTGGCTTATCTAACCGAATCGATCAGATGGGGCTTTTACGTTCATAATGTTAATCGCGCATCATTCGGAAATTATTCCGATCAAATACCAATCGTTTTTAACACGGGCTTTAATTATGAGATTTTAGAATCGTTTAACTTCAATTTTGCAGTTGAGAAAGAACTCAAGCTTAAAACATCACTAAGAGGAGGAATTGAATATTTCCCTATTGATTATCTTGCTCTGCGAATAGGCTTTGCTAATGAACCAAACATCTATTCTGCAGGTATCGGAATTATTTATTCATTCATAAATTTTGATTATGCCGTGTTCACACATAACGATTTGGGATTAACCCATCAAGCAGGTATAATAATTAGTTTTGATGTTGAAGAAACTCGATCAAAAAGAATAAAGAAATTTCTTAGCACAGATTAAATCCCGATGCTAAAAGAATACCGCAATACTCGTTATTCAAAACTTTACTCTTTGGTAAGTCTGCTAACTCTACAATTTTTATTTATTGCACCTATTTACTCTCAAACAGATTCAACATCAATAGAAATTGAGTCAATATTGGACCACCTCCTGCAAGAACCTTCGGAAGAAGCCGATAATTCCGACCTGGTAGAAATTCTTGAAGAGCTTACCCGAAATCCGGTAAATATAAATGCTGCAACTGTGTATGAGCTTCAGAAATTACCGTCAATAAGTGCAATCGAAGCTGACATCATCGTAAAACACCGCGAGAGATATGGAGCATTCTTCTCAACATATGAATTATATGCCATTCCTCAATTAACAAAAGAAACCGTCGATAAGATAATCCCCTTTGTTGGAGTGAGTAAAGAAGTAATTGTTGAAAGTATTCAGCCTGAGTTAAGCGGTTTCGAAAGATTTACTGCCGATACAAAAGTATATTTGCGCTCGAGAGCTATAACCGATCTTCAAACCAGAGAAGGTTTTTTAAGAAATAGATATGCAGGCTCAAAACCAAAAATTTATAATAGGCTTAATGCTTCTTATCGAAATGATTACAGTTTCGGAATTCTGCTGGAAAAAGACGCCGGCGAGACTTCATTAACCGACTTTTATTCTGCTTATTTCGTTATCAACAGCATCACCCCTTTCAGCACAATTCTGTTAGGCGATTACTTAGCAGAATTCGGACAAGGATTAACTTTATGGAGTCCATACGGTTTTTCTAAAGGAAGCGATGCAATCCTTACTTCTAAAAAAAGAAACCGTAAGATTAAGCCTTATACAAGCACAGATGAAAATAATTTTTTTAGAGGTGCTGCCGTTTCTTTGGATTATAAATCCTTTTCGCTTGCAACTTTCTATTCAAATAATACTTTCGATGCTAATATCGATTCTATTAGCGGTGTAGTTACTTCTCGTCCTGTTGACGGTTTGCATAGAACTGAAAATGAAATTCGAAGGATAAATAGTGCAAAGGAAATAGTTTTTGGGTTGCGAACCGATTATACTCATTCGAATAGTCTTCAGTTAGGTTTCTTGTTTCTAAATACTTCATTCAGTAACGAAGTGGTTTCTTCCAGCACTTTCGGTTTAAGTGGAAAGCAGTTCACTTATTATTCATTTTCTTATGATGTGTTATGGAACAGCATAAACTTGTTCGGCGAAATTTCGTACGACGGAACTTCGGCTGCCTCAATCGCTGCAATTCAGTTCCTATTAACCCGGGATTTTTATTTCACCACGCTCTTGAGAAACTATCCACGCAATTTTAACAGTTTACACGGTTATGGTTTTGGTGAACGCTCCGGTAATGTTCAAAATGAATTTGGAATCTATAACGGAATAAAATGGCGAAGTCCTATCGGAGTAATTAATTTTTATTTCGATCAATGGAAGTTTCCCTATGCCACTTTCAGAGAACCGCTTCCCTCTTCCGGGAATGAATATCTATTCGATATAAGATCGAAACCTTTTTACCGTGTTGAAACCAATGTCCGTTATAAATATGAAAAGAAAGAAATTGTCGGGACTTCATCGGGAGAAAGAATTTTAGATACACGTTATAGACAAAGCCTGCGTGGTGAAATAATCTTTTCCCTTTCGAACTCACTCCGACTAAGAAGCCGTGTAGAATTGAATTCATTCGAGCTTGAAAATGCCCAAACAAACGAAAAGGGGCTGCTGCTGTTTCAAGATATCAGATTTCTTCCTTCTTCCCAATTAGATTTTTATTGGAGAATAATATTTTTCAGAACCGATTCATTTAATTCCGCCGTTTACGAATATGAGAATGATTTGACAGGAGTGTTATCCAACTTTGCTATGTACGGTGAAGGATTAAGATGGTATTTAATAGTTCGTTTTAAACCAATAAATATTATGAGTCTGTCGCTAAAGTATTCTGAAACATTTAAACCGGGAGAAACTTATTTAAGTTCGGGAGACTCGAGAATTAATGGAAACCTTGATAACCGGATCAGCTTCCAACTTGATATTAGATTTTGAAGAAATTAATGTTCTATTCAGTTCTCTTTGACCTGCCTACAATCAACCTAATACCCTGACGTTTTGTAAAATAGTACCAAATCCACTCAGCCATCACTCGAAATCTGTTCCTGAAGCTGATTAGATAAAAAATATGCACTACCGACCAGGTAACCCAGGCGACAAATCCTTTCAATTTTAGCCCTTTAATTAATGCTACTGCTTTAGCTTTTCCAATCGTCGCTATAATACCTTTATCTAAATATTCAAACGGAGGACGTGAACTTGAAAGTTCATGTCTTAAAATAATTTTAGCTGCATAAGCTCCTTGCTGCATAGCTACCGGTGCTATTCCCGGCAAAAGATTTCCGGTGGAATCTTTTACTGCTGCTGCATCTCCAATGATAAAAATATTGGGATAATTTTTAATAGTTAAATCTGGATTTACAATTGCTCTACCGGCTGAATCGGTTTCAACACCTAGTGATTTAATTAATGGCATTACTTGATTGCCTGCAGCCCAGATAATGTTTTTCGATTCAATAAACTCTCCACCGGCTGTTACTCCTTCCGACGTTATTTCGGAAACACGAGAATTCAATTTGACAACTACACCAAGATTTTCCAAATCCTTCTTTGCACGATCGGATAGATCATTAGGATAAGCCGGTAATATTTTCGATAATCCTTCTACAAGATAAATTTTTGTTTGGCTTTTATTAATTCTCTTATAATCCTTAATCATCGTCTGTTTTGCAATCTCCGCAATAGCACCGGCAAGTTCAACTCCTGTTGGACCTCCACCTATAATCACGAATGTAAGATATTTTTTTACTAAGTCTTTATTATCGATCTTTTCGGCTTCTTCTAATGAGAGGAGGATTTTTTCACGAATATACAATGCATCATCCAGTGTTTTTAGTCCCGGAGCAAATTTTTCCCATTCGGGTTTACCGAAATATGAGTGTCTTGAACCTGGAGCCAATATTAAGTAGTCAAGTTTTATGTTCGATCCATTGACTGAAACAGTTTTATTATCTTTATCAACTGAATATGCTTCTCCAAGAATTATATGAACATTTTTATAATTTCTGAATACCGCTCTTATGGGCATTGCTATATCGCCGGGAGATAACGCCGCCGCCGCAACCTGGTATAACAGCGGTTGAAATAGGTGGTGATTAGTTTTATCGATAATGGTTATTTCAAAATCGGAGTCTTTTAATTTTAAAGCGGCGCTTAAGCCTCCAAATCCACCACCAATTATTATAACTCTTTTTTTCGACATAAGAATTTGTTTTATTCATTTATGAAAAAACTTCGAGTTAATTCTTTTTAATCTCGAATTTTTCTTTAAGACTCATCGCAATCATAACCTTTTTATTAAGGCATATAAAGTTCCGCACCCGGTCCAACCGGAATTCCGAGTAATATCCATATCACCAGTAAAATTGCCCATGCAATAGTAAAGAAAATTGTATAAGGCAGCATTGTGGCAATTACAGTTCCTATTCCGGCTTTCTTATCATACCTCTCAACAAATGCAACTATAAGTGCAAAATAGGACATCATAGGAGAGACGATATTTGACACGCTGTCCCCTATTCTGTAAGCTGCTTGTGTAAATTCAGGAGTGTACCCTAACAGCATAAACATAGGGATAAATACAGGTGCCATGATTGCCCACTTAGCCGAGGCGCTTCCCATAAAGAGATTTATGAAACCGGCTACAAAAATGAAACTTAACATTAAAGGAATATCACCCAATCCTGAAGCTTTCAAGATTTCTGCACCTTCAACCGCAATAATTAATCCAAGGTTAGTCCAATTAAAATAAGCAACAAACTGAGCCGCGAAAAAAACCAGCACAATATAAACACCGAGAGTTTCAATAGCTTTTCCCATACCTTTAATAACGTCGGTGTCGCTTTTTATTGTACCCGCACCTATACCATAAGCAATTCCTGCTACTGCCGCACCTAAAAAAATAAAAGCTACTATGCCGGACATGAAAGGAGAACGCAGTAATTCATCATTTACGGGATCTCTTAAAAAACCGGAACCGGGAATGGATCCATCCGGCAAGGTTCCCCAAACAAGTATGAGCGCAAATACCACCGATGCTGCTGCTGCAAATTTCAATCCTCTTTTCTCTCCGGTTGTAAGCTGCTTAATTTCTTCTTTTTCGGCACTACCTTGGTAATCTCCTAATCTTGGAGCCACAAATTTTTCAGTTACCCAAGTACCAACGCCGGCAACAAGAAAAGTTGAAACGAACATGAAATAATAATTACAAGCGGGATTAACTATATAATTTGGATCAATTATTCTTGCTGCTTCTTCCGATAATCCTGCGAGGAGCGGATCAATTGTTCCTAATAAAAGATTTGCGCTATATCCTCCGGAAACACCGGCAAAGGCAGCGGCTAAGCCAGCAATCGGATGCCTTCCTACGGAAAGAAATATGATGGCGGCTAATGGCACTAACAATACATATCCAATTTCACTTGCAGTGTTAGACAGCACACCGGCAAATACAATTACAAAAGTTAGCAGCTTTGGTGGAGCTTTAATTACTAACAATCGTAAAGCGGTCCCGATTAAACCGCTGCCTTCGGCAATACCGATACCCAACATAGCAACTAAAACCGTTCCCAGCGGCGCAAAACTTGTGAAGTTTACTACCATCGAGGTAAGGATTCTATGCAGCCCTTCCTCGGTCAAAAGACTAACCGGTTTTATTATTTCCCCCGTGCCCGGATGTACAACTGAAATATCAAACATCGCGGCTATACCGGATATGATAATCACTCCTAAAGCAAAAATTGCAAATAACGTTCCCGGATGAGGCAATGCATTGCCTACAGTCTCTATTATATTTAAAATTTTGGTTATAGTTGTTTTTTTCGAATTTGAATTTTCATGCATCTGATTCCCTGTTTGTTTATGGGATTTGAATTGATATGATTTACGAATGTTGGTGCTAAATTTAAGAAAAAAAGGATAAAACGTAATAAGCTTGACGGATATTTTTAATCAGAAAAGTCTGCCTGATTCAATAGTCCTGAGAGTGTGGAAGAAAATTAAAATCTTGATAATTTTAATGCATCTGTACAAAAAAATGATATTTACATACATCATTTATGAAGCCCCGTCAATGAATATCGATGCATGATTAAGTTTATTTAGGAAAAAGAAATTCTTGCCAATGAATTTTCTGAAACAAATAATTTTTTGTTTGGAAGGAAGAATGTTCTTAACAGGTAAAACTGATAACAATCACGCAGGTATATTAAAACTTTAAGCTAAAGAGGTTTCGGGCACTTTACTCATAGAAAATCTGGGTAAAAGAGGGTAAGTAACTTATAATGCTTTGTTTTTCTTTTGAAAGTTAATTATTTATATTTGCACTTAGTTAAAATAATGCTGTAATTTAAGCACAATATTTGCTCATAAAGGGTCTATATGCAAATTGTAAAAATTGATTATTTAAACAAATATAATGATTTGCTTAAAGCGGCTCTCATTGCCTCAAATGATTTTCCCGATAAGCTATGTGAATACCTGGCAGGTGAATTTGATCTTCAAGCAATTGTTCTATTCAAGATTAAAGAAAAGAATACACTAAAAGTGTTGGGTAAATCTGGTTCATCTAAAAAGGCATATCTTACTAATGCAGCGTTTTCCTGTGAAAGCTGCAGTGCATTAAAAAACACCGCTCAAAACATCAGCTTCAACTCTCAATCAGATTGTGAAATACAGGTTTCGGAATTTGTTATTTATGAAGGTTGTTTATTCGTTAAGATAAATGATTCGGAGAAAGCCTTACTAAAGATTGCAAAGAAAACACCTTTCTCTAAAACCGATAGAGATAATCTTGAAATCATCGGAGAGACCGTAGCTTATCTTTTGAGGATATGGCTCGGTAATAACGGCAAAGTTGATATTACATTAAGCGAAATTGTAACCAACATTGCACATGAATTACGAACACCCACAAACAGTATTATGGGTTTTGCTTCGCTTCTTAATGAAGACAATCTAACTTCCTCTCAAGCTGAATATGTAACTACATTGAAAGAGAGTGCATTCAATCTACTCTCTTTAATAAACGATTTAATCGACCTGGCAAAAATTGATTCCGGCAGTAATAAAGAAAATTTGACAATTATAGAAATCAAACATTTTATTGATGATGTTATTAAATTATTCAAAGATAAGGTCGTCGGTAATCAAATCGAATTTCTAACTCACTTTAGCGATGATCTTCCAGCTCAAATAAAAATTGATTCTCAAAAGCTCCGATACATATTAGTAAACTTTATAACCAATTCGCTTAAGTTAACCGAGAGAGGAAAGATTACGATTTCGGTAAGTCCTGCCCGGCAAAATAAATTGAACATAAAGATTTCCGATACTAGCCCCGGTATTCCCAGCAGTAAGCTAAAAGATTTCTTCAAACCGTTTACCTTGACTGAAATCGGCTCTAACAAAATATCGGGTTCTACAGGATTAGGATTAATCTTATGTAAAAAATATATCGAACTTCTTGGTGGCAGTATAGATGTTACGAGCACATTAGGAAAAGGAATTACTTATAATTTCACCATAGGTGCTGAACTCCTTTCAACAATTGAAACCCAGGTAACTGCTTTGCCAAAACCGGGCAAGAAAAACAATGTGCTGGTAGTGGAGGACGACTACGCTACAGCCAGGCTCTTAAGCAACTATCTCAACAAGTGGGGTTATGAACCAACTTTAGTAAATTCTGCCGAACAAGCTCTAAAGGCTATAGATAAAGAGGTCTTTCTTGCGGTGTTAATGGACATAGTGCTGCCGGATGTAAACGGATTTGAACTGCTGCAGCGAATTCGTGAGCACAAAAATTCAAAGAATACGCCAATTATAATTTGTTCTGTTGAAGCTGAACAGCAGAAAGCATTTTTAATGGGTGCAGTTGAGTATTTTGTTAAACCGATCAAATACAAGTTCCTTGTTGAAGTTTTAACCAGCTACCGGCTCAAAAAAGATTCGAATATCTTAATTGTGGATGACGATGTTCCTACCTTAAATTTAATTAAAGAAGCTGTTGAACAAGCCGGCTATAATGCAGTTGCCGAATCGCATTCAAACAAAGTTATAAACATGATTGAGAACATGAATCTCGATCTTGCGATAATCGATCTTGATATGCCCGAAGTTAACGGTTTCGATTTAATTAAACTGATAAAATCTAGACCAAACTTTTCACGGCTGCCTGTTATCATCTATACGGGGAAAGAAAATTATCAAGCCGATTTGAAAAAGATTGATGGTTTATTCGAGGAATTGTTAGAAAAAAGCAGTTCAAACATAGAAGATCTTTCCGAAACAATTAATGCAATGATAAATAGGTACGACGAACCCACACCGCCGGAAGAGCTACCTAAACATCAAGATTCGGTAAAAATACTGCTCGTTGAGGATTATAAGCACTCTCAGATAATTGTTACAAGACTTCTGAAGAAAAATAATTTTGATACGATTGTTGTTGTTGAGAATGGTGCTGAGGCGCTCGACCAGGTGAAACAGCAAAAATTCGACTTGATTCTCATGGACATGCAAATGCCCGTTATGAACGGTTTCGAGGCTACCGAAAAAATAAGGCATCTTCCGGAATACAAAGAAACTCCAATCATAGCTTTAACTGCGTTTGCGATGAAAGGCGATAAAGAAAAATGCCTTGAAGCGGGCGCAACAGATTATATTCCCAAACCTATTGATAGCCAGGAATTTATAGAAAAGGTGAGATATTATACAGAAGTAAAAGTTGGTCA
The DNA here is from genome assembly GCA_020061465.1 of Ignavibacteriales bacterium. GTDB lineage: Bacteria > Bacteroidota > Ignavibacteria > Ignavibacteriales > Ignavibacteriaceae > JAGUYG01. Next base: position 92,480 of record JAGUYG010000009.1, on the reverse strand, counting down.
AAGTATTTAACAGCGCTTATTCAAATCCTTTATATCTACTAGTGATGAATATCTACTTTAAACAATCATTTAAGAGGTTTATCTAAAGAATTATTCAAAAAATATTTTCATAAATCATCCTGCCTTTTTTAGAGGAGACTCATTTCTTAATTTCATTATGCTTATTTTTACGCCTTAAATTAAGGATTATTTTATGAATATTACTCCGCGTGTACGGTTCGCTCCTAGTCCAACAGGCTACTTGCATGTCGGCGGGCTTCGTACAGCACTCTTTAATTTTCTTTTTGCAAGACACCATGACGGAAAATTTATCCTAAGAATAGAAGATACTGACCGCAATCGTTTCGTTGACGGTGCAGTTGAAAATTTAATTTCTACCTTACATTGGACAGGCTTAGACTATGATGAGGGTCCCGATAAGGGAGGTGATTATGGCCCATACATTCAATCGAAAAGACTCGATATTTACAGAACGCACGCACAGGAATTAATTAAGAAAGACAAAGCTTATTACTGTTTCTGCTCACCAGAACGTCTTAGTATGTTGAGACAAGAACAGAAACATACAAAAGATCAAGCCAAATATGACAAATTCTGTTTGAACCTTACCCCTGAAGAAATTCAAAAGAATTTGAGTGCATTAAAACCGTATGTTATTAGGTTGAATGTTCCTCAAAACCAAATTATTGAAATTGATGATGTTATTCGGGGTCGTGTTGAATTCAACTCCGAAACTCTTGACGATCAGGTGCTAATAAAAAGCGACGGTTATCCTACATATCATTTAGCCAATGTAGTAGATGATCACCTAATGAAAATTACTCACGTTATACGTGGTGAAGAATGGTTGTCTTCTACGCCGAAGCATATACTTCTTTATGATTTTTTTGGATGGAATAGACCCGTGTTTGCCCACCTCCCTCTTCTGCTTAATCCAGACCGATCCAAATTAAGCAAGCGGCAGGGAGATGTTGCAGTGGAAGACTATCGCGCAAAGGGTTATTTGAAAGAAGCGCTAATAAATTTTGTTGCGCTCTTAGGATGGAATGCCGGTGATGATAAAGAGTTCTATTACATGAATGAATTGATCGAAAAATTTTCATTAGCAAGTGTTAACAAAGCCGGCGCTATTTTTAACACTGAAAAACTTAATTGGTTAAATGCAGAACATATCCGGAATAAAAATTCAGTAGAGCTTTTACCGGAATTGAGAAGCGCACTAAAAAATTCAGTTTATGATGAATCTTTTTTTTCCGATGAGTATTTAACAAAAGTTATTGACTCGATGAAAGAACGAATTACTTTCGTAAGTGAAGTCATAACCAAGAGTCCTTATTTCTTTGCTGAAATTGAAAATTACGATCCCGACGTTATTAAGAAGCGATGGACTGTAGAAACTCCGGTTTATCTTTCAAAACTTAGTGAAGAGTTTTCTTTATTGAATAATCCGGGTAAAGAAGATTTTGAAAATGCTCTTAAAAAAACAACAGAAAATTTGAATTTGGGTATAGGAAAACTCATCCATCCGCTTCGCTTAGCTGTTTCGGGAATGGGAGCCGGACCCGGAGTATATGATATCTTATTCATAATCGGAAAAGAGAAAACAATAGATAGAATAAAAAAAGCAATTGAAAAGTTATCTTAAAATAATCGTCCGTTCTAAAGAAGGATGTGTAAAATGAATAATCCTGAAAACACAAAAAATCTACGGGACTTGAACAAAACCGATATTAAAAACGAAAATAATGCATCTATCAAACCGGGTAATTTCATTACAGAAATTATTGATGAAGATTTAAAAACAAATAAATACGGCGGAAAGGTACATACACGTTTTCCTCCTGAACCGAACGGTTATTTACACATCGGACATGCAAAATCAATTTGTCTTAATTTTGGTTTAGCCGAAACTTACGGCGGATTATGCAACCTTCGTTTTGATGATACGAATCCTACGAAAGAGGAAGTTGAATACGTAGATTCTATTATTGAGGACTTACGTTGGCTCGGTTTTGATTGGGGTGACAGATTGTATTTTGCTTCCGACTACTTCGAGCAATTATTTGAGTATGCAGTTAAGTTAATTAAAAAAGGAAAAGCTTACGTCGATTCACTTACGATGGAGGAAATAAGAGGGTACAGAGGAACCCATACCGAACCCGGAAAGGAAAGCCCTTATCGAAACCGTTCAGCAGAAGAAAATTTATCATTATTCGAGCGAATGCGTGCAGGTGAATTTAAAGAAGGTGAACATGTTCTAAGAGCAAAGATCGATATGTCGTCTCCAAATATGAATTTAAGAGACCCGATAATGTATCGAATCCGGCATGCATCTCACCATCGAACGGACAATAAATGGTGTATTTACCCTATGTACGATTGGGCGCATGGTCAAAGCGATTCCATTGAAGGTATTACGCATTCAATTTGTACTTTAGAGTTTGAAAATCATCGCCCTTTGTATGATTGGTTTTTAGACGAATTAGAAATATATCATCCCCAGCAAATCGAGTTTGCGCGATTAAATCTTTCATATACAGTTATGAGTAAACGCAAGCTTCTTCAATTAGTTGAAGAACAAATTGTATCGGGATGGGATGACCCAAGAATGCCTACTATTTCAGCTTTGCGGCGTCGCGGTTATACACCCGAATCGATACGTTTATTTTCTGAAAGAGTCGGTGTAGCAAAGCGGGATAACATGATAGATGTTGCCCTGCTCGAACACAGCATTCGTGAAGATTTAAATAAACGGGCAATGCGGGTAATGGCTGTGCTTAAACCCTTGAAAGTGGTGATTGAAAATTATCCCGAGAATCAAACCGAGGAATTGGATGCAATAAATAATCCTGAAGATTTGTCAATGGGAAAACGTAGGGTAACCTTCTCCCGTGAGATTTTTATTGAGCGCGAAGATTTTCTTGAGTTTCCCCCGAAGAAATTTTTTAGACTTTCGCCGGGAACTGAGGTACGATTGAGGTATGCTTACATAATCAAGTGCGAAAAAGTTATAAAGGATAATAAGACAGGCGAAGTACTTGAACTAAGATGTACCTATGATCCTGCTACAAAAAGCGGCAGCGGAACTTCCGATAAAAAAGTAAAAGGGACCATACATTGGGTTTCGGCAGTCGATGCAATTGAAGCCGAAGTTCGATTGTATGATAGATTATTTTTAGTTGAAGATCCTTCATACGAAAAAGAAAAAGATTTTATGGAATTGATTAATCCTAATTCTTTAGAAATTCTTGATACATGTAAGATGGAAAAAAGCTTATTAAATTCGAAGCCGGGTGATAAATTTCAATTTGAAAGACTTGGTTATTTCTGTGTGGATACTGTCGATACTAAGGAAGGAAAATTTGTTTTTAATAGAACAGTGCCGTTGCGGGATACATGGGCAAAGATCAGCAAAACGAGTTAACGAATGATTTGTGCAAAGTGTTCATTAACTTGAAACTCTGAGTAATTTGGTTTAAAATTGCAGCGCATTTTTTAAGTCATCTCATCTTTTACATGCTGTTGCCGAAGTGGCGGAATTGGTAGATAAACTGGACTCAAAATACAGCTTACCAAACAATTTTTTATTTGTTGAAAAATTGGTTGGTGAGGCTCACACCTCGTGCCGGTTCGAGTCCGGCCTTTGGTACTTGATGGTGGAATTGATAGATAAACTGGACTCAAAATACAGATTTTTTTTAAAATTTATTCTTGCCGAAGTGGCGGAATTGGTAGACGCGCTGGACTCAAAATCCAGTGAGGCTCACACCTCGTGCCGGTTCGAGTCCGGCCTTCGGTACTACTCATCTGCGGAATTTTTAGAGCAACCCCAAACATTTTATTGTTAGTAAGGCTTGCATCTCAGGCAGGCTTGTCTACTGATAGTTAGATTCGAGTCCGGTTTATCTGGCGAAGTGAAACGGAGACAGATCTTCGGTACTTCATCGGATAATTGATAGATAACTGGATCCTAAATTCGGTTCGGTTATTTGAATTTTTTCATGCCGAAGTGGTGGAATTGGTAGATAAACTGGACTCAAAATCCAGTTTACCAAACAATTTTTAATTTGTTAAAAAATTGGTTGGTGAGGCTCACACCTCGTGCCGGTTCGAGTCCGGCCTTCGGTACTACTCATCTGCGGAATTTTTAGAGCAACCCCAAACATTTTATTGTTAGTAAGGTTTACATCTCATGCAGGCTTGTCTACTGATAGTTAGATTCGAGTCCGGTTTATCTGGCGAAGTGAAACGGAGACAGACCTTCGGTACATCATAGCAGAATTGGTAGTTAACTGGACTCAAAATACAGCTGGAATATTTAAATATAAAAAGCGGGGTTAACTTAGCTGAGAAAAAAAAATGATGCTTACAGATACTACTAACAAATCAGATTATTCCAATAATTGGAATTTCAATACAATATTTCTGAAAAATTTTGCAGCCAATTCGGTCCAATATCGGTCGCTTTTAGAGGTTTATAAATTACCGGGTCAGTCGAGTACTGATCACACCCAATATCTTTAGAAGTTTTTCTTTGCTGTCCATCCATATCGTGAGTAACGTATTTGTAATTGCCAACTGCATTTCCAATTGCCGGACTATTTTCAGAGATACGGAATAACCCATCAGTAAATTGTGAAATCAGCGGATCAATTTCTGAAAAACCGTTTGATTCAATACCTAATTGAGCATTATGATATATATTACCTTCCCATAAAAAATTCTGAGGCTCATCAATCAATGTTACAATATTTTCTTCAGTATTATAAAATATATTATTGGCTACCACAGAATTTATTGGTGGTAAGCAAAGTTCTTCATCTGCTCCTGTGCCTATAACTATATTGTATTTGCAGTCAACAAATGTATTAAAAGAAATCTGAGCACTCTTAACTTGAAAATATCTGTTTAGAGGAGAATCAGGCACACCGTTCATTATAGGGAGTGCTGCGAAAACGTCTTCTCCTACAAGATGATAAAAATAATTATTGAAAATTTTATGCCCCTCACCAATCACTCTAACTCCTCCGGTCATCGGAACATTTTCACCAAAGAAAAAATTACCTTCTACTGTGCAGCTATTCCCATGTCGAAGAGTAAGCGTTCCTTGGCATCGAACAAAAGTGTTATGTCTGTAAGTATTGTAAAACGATTTATTCGAAATGATCTCTCTTTCTCCATTACAATCTTCAAAGTAATTGGATTCAACAATGGTGTACGACGGGTACATTGACCAATGACTGGTTCCTACCCTGATTATTTCTCCACCGTTATAACCAAGTTCCGGTCGGTATGCAAAGTAATTGGAATCAATCCGGTGATAATTCGGTTTATCACTAAGCCAAACTACTAATAAGCATCCTGAGTGAGTTTTATTTCTAAAATAGCAGTGGTCAACTCTATTATATTCGCCGTAAAGCGATACCCATTTATAATCCGTATCCTTATCCGGTGGATTATAATTTATAATAGCGCAGTTAGTAACTCTGGAATAGTTAGCTTCTTTATCAGTTCCGCTTCGAAATTCGATTACCGCTCCTTTCTCAATAGCTCCGTCCTTAAATAAAAGTCCGTTTACCACCAAATACTCACCTGCTAATTTTAAGCTCGAAGAACCTGTTAAAATTACTTCGCCGGGAGTTTCGGCTTTGAGGAGAATCGGTGAGTCTAATTTTCCCTTTGCGATGAATTTTATCTCTTGATTTTTCCAAATACCATTTAACATCGTTATTGTATCACCGGGTTGAATAATTTTCAATATACTTTTGATTTCTTCCGCTGATGAGACTTTATATTGATTTGCGAAAATATTTATAACGAATAAAGATAAAACGAAAGCTGCTAAATACTTTTTCATTATAATCCACTTAGTCTTAGCTGAAGCTGATAATCATATAGTGACGGAACGCTGATATTATCTTTGTTCATTCCTTCAAAATATGCATTAGGTCTGTACTCAAATTCCAATTTTTGTGGTCCGTGAATGCCCACAAAGCGTGCCGACGGAGCGTTGTTTATTTTCGGAATTGCTGCTACTTGATATTCAATTTTCAAATTCCAAAATGTATTAAACGCACCGGCTGTCGGTTTCCAATAACCAGCGCCTCCGTGTTCAAACAGATTATTTAATTCTGTCAATTCTAAGTAAAGATTATCAAATAGGTTTTGATGATTTAGCCCGCAGTGTTGATCCAATTTCGCTTCACGAACGTAGCCGCCACTAAATACATTTAAGATTGAACCTGTATTGAAACTGGGCGTATGATAGGAGCTGGAATTAAATTTAAAATTTTTCACAATCATATATCTGCAATCACCCAGATGAACATTATAATGCGTATGTCTACCGCTTACTTCCAAATTTTCTATCGTCACATTTTTACAATCATCCGATAAGATACCGTTATCGGCATTAATAATTTTTACATTTTTTATCCACGAGTGAAGAAGTCCTGTAAGATAGAAGGCATTAAATCCGGCTTCGATATGATGCCCTTTATTTGGTACATTCGGAAATTCGACAGTGAAATTTTCAAAACCTACTTCTTCGATAAAATTAACTGCTGCCAGGTCAACCTTCCACCCCGGTTTAATAGCATGTAACAATTTTTCTTTAATTGTTATAGTATTTTTATCTACCGATTGAATAGATACTTCTTGTTTGATTATCGACTTTTCGGGTTCTTCATATAGTCTTTCGCCGCAAATGACTTCCTGGTTATCCATGATATGATTTAATAGAGTTGACTGTTTCCCTTCGGTATTATACCAGCGAATTTGAAGAACATCGCCGGACTTAATTTTCGAGTTATCACTTACTATAATTTTTTGTCCTCCCCTTTTCCCTTCGATAACATCAGCTAATATTTGTTGATTTATCGATTTGCTTCTTGTCCAAATTATTCCGCCCGTCCATGAAAAAACCGAAAAATATTCACCCGTAGATACTTTTTTATCATTATCGATAAGGTACGTTTTTAATTCCACAAGCTTCGGAGGAAGTTCCATTTCTTCCATCGGAGTTGGCATTAAGAGTATGGTTCCATTATGATTATTTCCGGATCCTTGTAGAATTAGATTACTTCGTTCTATCCATAAAATATCTTTAATAATAAATTTACCTGGGGGAACACTAATGATAACATTTCCTTCGTAATTATTTGCAGAGGCGATTGCGGTATTAAATGCAGGTGTATCATCAATATTATCATTTGCTGCCGCTCCGAAGCTGGTTACATCTAACACTTTTCCTGAAGCTGACGGCAATTCAGTTTCCCCCCAACGGTAGCCAGCGAAAGAAAAATCGGGAAGATAATTTTTTGAATCGTCCATCAATATTTGCGGGAACCATTTGGAATCATCAAACGGATTCAACCCAAGGAAAGGTAAGGTGATCAGTGCTAATAAATTTATTGACAATATTCTATTTGGTAATTTCATCGTTAAGCATCGCTAATCGTTATTTAATCTCTTCTTTCAATTCTACGCGTTTTATTTCACCACCGAAAAGGTAAACACACAGTACACCTAAAGGTGCTAAGATTGCGCCCATCAAAAAAAACGGGACATAACTCGTTGTTGTAATAGCCGGTACAATCCACACCATGATCAATACACCGGTTATTGCACTTGTACCACCCAAACCGGCTAAAGAGCCAACAGTCTTTCCGCTAAAAAAATCACTTGGCAGAGTCTGAAGATTCTGCATTGAAAATTGAAAACCAAATAAGATTACTGCAATAAGAATAACAGCGATAAGCGGCGTTGCAGCGAAAGCACTAACGATCATCGCAGGAACTGTGATGATTGCACCTGTAACTATTGCAATTTTTCTTGCTTTGTTTAAGCTCCACCCTTTATTCATCAAATATCCGGAATAATATCCTCCAACAAGACTACCAATTGCTGCACCAACGTAAGGAACCCACGCGAACAAACCGATTTGTTTAATATCAAAACCGAATTGCTCTGTTAAATATATTGGCAGCCAGGTAACAAACATCCACCAAATGGGATCGAAGAAAAATCTGCCTGCTATTACACTCCAGCTTTCTTTATACGTTAATAACTTTCCCCAGGAAGGTGCTTGCTCTTCCACGTCTTTACCCCGATTCTCCTTAGGAATTCTTCCTGTAAGAATATAATCTCTTTCTTTATCAGTAAGCCATGGATGTTTTTCGGGTGTAGATTTATTAATAATTAGCCAGGGAACAATCCAGAGGAAACCCAATACACCGATTATTACAAAGGTAGCCTTCCAGCCAAAATAAATATATAATAGTGCAATCAAGGGTGCCGAAATTACAGCTCCTATCGACGCACCGGCATTAAAAATTCCTTGAGCAAACGCTCTTTCATGTGCAGGATGCCATTCGGCGTTGGACTTAGTGGCACCGGGCCACGGACCTGACTCACTTAAACCCAACAATCCCCTGAAGATACTAAAGCCCAAAATAGTTCTTGCTGTTCCGTGTAGTGCACATGCAAGCGACCAGACAAAAATAGATACCGTAAATCCTATTCTCGTTCCAATCCAATCGAAGAGCCTGCCGGACACACTTTGCCCTAATGCATACATAACCATAAAAACCGAAACTATGGCAGCATAATCATTCTTATCCAACCCAACTTCTGCCGATATATCCACCCACATTATTGCTAAAGAATTTCGATCTATATAGTTAATTACCGTGGCAATGCCAATAAGTGTTACGATCCACCATCTAAAGCCTTTAATTTTTTTCAAGATGAACTCCGTTATTATTGTTTGAGGAAGTCTTCACGGTGGGGATTAAAAACGTCTATGAGGATGCCCTCTTCAAGGCAAACTACACCGTGTTCAACATTTGGTGGAATGTAATAGCAATCGCCTTCTTTTAATATTTTCATTTTATTACCAATTTGAACTTCAAATTTTCCTTTGACAAGGTATGTAGTTTGCCTTTGAGGATGTTTATGAACGTAACCAATACTGCCTTTATCAAATTGAACTACGACCATCATGAGTTGATCATCGTAACCGAGAATCTTTCTCTTAACTCCTTCTCCAACAATTTCCCAGTCGATTTTATCGCTTTCTACAAAAAGCTGGCTCATAATTTTTTCCATTATAACTCCTTTTAGTTTTTGTGAAGATGAATAGGACCCGTCCATGAATATTTCTCTCCGCCCAGTTCAAAAGAATGTATTTTATCTTTAGAAGGATCATTACTTACAATAAAACAAGTCCAGTTAAGATTTTTTTTCCCATCTATGCTAATTATAATTAATTCATCATCGGTATGAATCACATCGATTTTTTCGAATGCACTGTATGAATTAAATGAATACTCAAGTGTTGGATTAAATTCACCGTGCGGTTCAATTACAGTGGCAAATACATGGTCTTTTGCCTTTGTACGGAAGATAATTGCTTCTTCATTGCGCAAATTAAAATTTGGATCATTAGCACCTATTTGCGCAAATATTATTTGCGTGTTTTCATCTGTATTAGATGTAATCGAGTAGTATCTCTCACCATTTAACCACGTAAAATTTGATGTACCATCAGACTTGCCTTCGGCTGTTTTCCATAAATGTTGATAACCATTTTTTTCTCCAACTGCTTTCCTTTCACTAATGAATGGCTTATAATCAAAGTTAGTCGAAATGAAATGCCCCATATAATAATACGGAAGATCGTATTGGTGTTCTTTATCGGCAGTTAATTTAAATACATCAATTATCACCGGACGCAGAAAATTTCTATCGTATACCATCAAGAATGTTCGATGCATTTTAACTCCGTCGTATGCATGATTATCTTTAGCCGACATATATTGAAAATTCAGGTTATCTGCATAAAAGCAATATCGTTCTGAATGAAACTTTTCTGAAATTTCCTGGCGACCTTTAAAATGAGATTTTTCATCTACGGTAACAGTGTTGTGGGCAATTGTTTGCATCGCAAAGGATTTGTTTTCGGGCAAATACCTTCCGCCTGCTTTCTGTTCAACATTTAAGAATCGGGCAGCGCCATAATCTTGGATGATTTCTCTGCCTTGATCATAAAATAAAAAGCTTAATTTATCAAAGTGACCGTGGGATAAACCATGCGCACTATATTTAAAGAGAAGCGTTTCCATATCATTCTTCTCGCCCCAGCGTAAAATGCCTACACCTCCTTCGTCACCATTAGGACCATCTTTATATTCAACACTGTGCCAATTGAAATCAGGCAATTCTTTTGCTTCGGCAAGGGCTTTTGCTACTTCAAGTCCGCCGTCGGTTAACGTTACTCTATTCTGCAGCTTAGCTATTTTTAGCAAGGATAGCTCTCTCTCATAACGTTCGAAGACAAAATTTAGAGCATAAACCAATTCGGTTGAGAGGAATGTTTTTTCTTTAAGTGCATCGTTTATCGGCATGAATGCACCGTTGGTATAGGTCATTTGTAAAGCTGAATAAAATGCCTTTTTAAGAATTTGATCTCTATATTCATAAATTTTTAATTCAGGTAAATTATTTTGGATTGATTCAGCAAAGATGAAAAAGGGCCACAACGCATAACGTACATAATAACCCCCTTCGGTATAATAACCGTCGGGTGAGAATAAAAGTCTTAGCTGTGCTAAAAAACCACCTTTCTCTTTTTTATTGGAACCATAGAGAGATTTTTCTATAAGCTCCGGTTTATTCAATACAAATGCTGTCATTCCTACAGATGCGACCATCCATGTTCCGTGATTATGAATCAGATCAAACTCATGATGAAGTTTTTCCGAGAAAAATTTTGCCATCGGTATGAAAATGTTCTGCTCATACTTTTCTCTAACCTCGTTAGATAACCAGCCGTAAATACAATCATAAGCCTGTATAGAATGAAGAAGCCATACAGTTTCATTTAATGACTGCCAGAACAGCTTGCCGGGCGTTTGATCTTTCTTTTGAGGGTGCAGAGATAAACCCGGATACATATTGGCATATTTATCTAACATATTTTTAATAAACACTGCATATTTTTCGTCGCCGGTTACCTGAAATAAAATTCCGGCTAAGTACATTTCATTATAATTCTGCTTATGTTTTTCATGCGTATATCCGCCGCCCGGATCTTTAGGAATGGGAACATCAATCGGTGATGAGATTGCTTGTTCTACTTTTAATCGAGCCTCTCCAAATGATTTATCAAACAGAGGTAGTTTACCGAGATTTGCCTTTATGTTTTCTACACCCTTCTTGGTTAATACTAAATTCGGATGATTTTTCTGAGCGAATGAAACAAATGAGAGAAAAAAGATTAAGAGAAAGATTTGAAAAAAAATTTTCAGATAACGCATTAAATTCCTTCCTAAATTTAAATGAAATAAGTGCCGCCATTAATCTCAACGGAAGCTCCGGTAATAAATGAAGCTTCATCCGAAGCCAGATAACAAACAAGATTGGCTACTTCCTTTGCCTCACCTTCTCTTCTTAGAGGAGTTACGGCAGCCACTTTTTGTCTAACCTCCGGTTTTGTAAATGTATTGTGGAAAGTTGTGTTTATCATACCCGGTGAGACACAATTAACGCGTATTCCTTTTGGTCCCAGTTCTTTAGCTAAGCCCCTTGTAAAAGTAAGAACACCGCCTTTTCCGGTAGAGTAAGCAATAGCTCCTGGTCCACCGCCATCCCTGGCTGCCTGGGAGGAAAAGTTAACTATTGCACCTCCTTCAGGCATATAAGGCAGCATTGCTTTTGTTACGAAAAAAGCTGTTTTAAGATTTAGAGTAATTACAAAATCCCAAAAATATTCATCCATTTCTTCCATCGTTTTTCTTCCGACTAAACCGCCTGCAACATTAACGAGCACGTGGATTTTATCTCCAAATGTGCTAACACACTTTTGAACTAAAGTATTTACATCATCCCATTTTGTCATATCGCCCGGAACGACGAAAGCCTCGCCACCGTTTTCTTTTATCAATCTTACAGTCTCATTGCCATTATCGTCGGATTCAAAATAATTTAAGCATACTTTAGCACCTTCTGAAGCAAGCTTTAAACAAATTTCTCTTCCGATATCTCTTCCCCCGCCAGTTACTAATACAACTTTTCCTTCAAATTTTTTCATAATAATTCTCCATGTTGTTTCAGAAATAATATCTTATTGATTTTAACTAATTATCACGATTCAAGTTTTGATCTGGACTCAAGCATTTTGATTGCATGTTCTTCAGCTATCTTTAAGTGTTCAACCATAGCCTCTCGCGCTTCAATAGAAGAGCCTGAGGCTACAAACTCCCATATTTTTCTATGCCAAGCCACAGCTATTTCTTTAGCATCAGAAACGGTAGCATATACCGAAGATACTTCCGGAATAAGTCTGTGAATAGGATCGAGTATTAGCGGTATTACAGAGTTACCAGATGCATTTGCCAAGTGCAAGTGAAAATGCATGTCCAATCGTGCAAGTTCAACATAGCCCCCTTTGCACTTTTCTAACTCTTCAATATCTTTATTTAGAGTTTCTATTTCTTCTTTAGTTCTATTGATTGCAGCATGAAAAGCAATAGCGGGTTCAATTATTTGACGGGCACGTACCAAATCCAGAACGTAATCTCTATCGAGTTTTAACTTTAAGTATTTAGCAAGCGGATCGGTAACAGTTTCACCGTTAAGGTTATTAACAAAGATTCCCTTTCCCTTAATTATGTGTATCAATCCTTGAGCTGCTAACGACTGTAGAGCTTCTCTAACCGATGTTCTGCTTACACCGAATAATCGGCACAATTCCGCTTCGGATGGCAGCTTGGAACCGGCTACATATTTCTTTGAAAATATTGCCTCTTCAATTCTCGAAGCCACTATCTTGCTGATAGGTTCCCGGATACCTAAGTGAGAAAATGTACTATCTTCCAATTTTATATCTTTCTACAAAGTTTAAAATATTTTCGTAATAATCAGAAAAAAATTGAATTATCTTTCAACTCTTCCTGAAGAATTTCCTTCAACCAATTTATCTACTTCTTCAACCGATACTAAATTAAAGTCGCCTGGGATAGAATGCTTTAAGCATGAAGCAGCAACGGCAAATTCAAGTGCTTCTATTGAATTGTTTCTATTAAGCAATCCGAAAATTAATCCTGCTGCAAATGCATCGCCGCCGCCGACACGATCTACTATTTGAATTTGGTAAATTCGTGACCGATATGGAATTTTGCAATCTTTATTATCCAGCAATAAAGCGCTCCATCCATTTGATGAAGCCGAATAACTTTCGCGAAGCGTAATTGCAACAGCATCAAAATCGAATTTATTTTTTAGCTCTTTAGCAAGGTTAAAATATTCTTCTTCATCTAGAGCGGCAGAATCAACTTTCGAAATATTCTGTTTTAATCCAAGACTTTTTTCAGCATCTTCCTCATTCGCAATGCAAACATCAACGTATTCCATTAGGGGAATTATAACTTTCTGTGCTTCGCTTTCGGTCCACAACTTAGCGCGGTAATTTAAGTCGCAGCTTATCTTAACATTTTTTTCTTTGCCGATTTTGCAGGCAGATAAAATTTGTTTCTGCAAGTTTTTACCGAGAGCAGGCGTAATTCCGGTAAAATGAAACCAATGAGCATTATCAAAAATTTTTTCCCATTGGAAATCTGATTCATGGGATAAATTGAATGCTGAATTTGATCTATCGTATATCACCTTTGAAGGACGTTGGCTTGCACCGCTTTCTAAGAAATAAATACCCAATCTTTCTCCGCCACGAACTATATAATCATCTCTAACTCCAAATCTTCGTACATGGTTTATTGCCGCCCGACCAATTTCATTACTAGGAACTTTAGTTACGAAATAACTTTGTAATCCGAAATTTGCTAACGATACAGCAACGTTTGCTTCCCCGCCCCCATAAGTGGCATTAAATTTTTCTGCTTGATAGAAACGGGAATATCCGGAAGTAGATAGTCTCAACATAATTTCACCAAAAGTTACAACCTTCATCAGATTAATTCCTTATCAAATTTGAGGAAGACAAATTTTGTTGACGATATTGCTTAATGTTTTCTATAAGTATTTTAGCATTCTCAGTAAGTTTTGAATAATCTTTACTTTCAATTGCTGTTTTACTTAATAAGGCTGTTCCAATACCTACAGCACATGCACCTGCTTTTAACCAATCTGCTGCATTAGTTAGAGTTACTCCTCCTGTTGGCATTAATTTTAAGTGAGGTAATGGTACCTTTATTGCCCTAAAATAACTCATCCCTAAGATATCGGCAGGAAATACTTTAATAATATCGGCTCCATTTTCAAATGCAGTTTGAATTTCAGTTGGTGAAAAAGCTCCGGGCATTATAGGAATATCATTTAAGTGAGCTGCTTCAATTAATATTTTTTTATATACGGGACTAACGATATAACGAGCACCGGCATTAATAGCATCCTTCGCCATCTGCTCAGTTAAGACCGAACCGACACCAAATAACATATCATTATCAAAAACTTTCAGCGCATCTTCAAGCAGCTTTAATGCATTAGGTGTAGTCATAGTCAGTTCTAGTGAAGTGATCCCGCCATGATAAATGGCTTCAGATATTTTTAAAAAATTTTCTTCATCATTCAGCCGGAGTACAGCTACTACACCGCCTTCAATTATTCTATTTACTATTTCAACTCTAGACATAAATTTCCATTACTTTTGTTAAAAATAAATTCATCTTGCCATCCAGCCACCATCAACTGTTAGGATGGTACCGTTGACATAATCCGATGCAGAAGATGCAAGAAATACAATTGCTCCGGCAAGATCTTCCGGTTTACCCCATCTTCCTGCCGGTATCCTTTCGAGTATAGCTCTGTTTCTGTTTTCATCAGATCTTAGAGCGGCAGTATTATCTGTTTCTATATATCCGGGTGCAACAGCATTAACATTAACACTATATTGTGCCCATTCGTTGGCAAATGCCTTCGTCAATTGTACGACCCCACCCTTGGTAGCCGCATAACTAGGAACAGTAATACCGCCTTGAAATGAAAGAAGCGAGGCTATGAAGATTATTTTTCCGCTTTTTCTTTTGATCATTTCTTTTCCAATCTCACGGGTTAGGATGAACTGAGAATCGAGATTAACTTGCATCACTTCATCCCAATACTCGTCCGGGTGTTCTGCAGCCTTAGCTCGTTTGATTGTGCCGGCATTGTTTATTAAAATATCGATTGCATGTTTTGAAGAATTTAAATTATTAATAAACTTGTAAAGAGATTTTCTATCTGCAAAATCAGCAGTCATCGGATAAAATTTTCGTCCCAGCTTCGTGATCTCTTGTTCAATTTCACTTCCTTTTTCCAAATTCGAGCTTACACCGATAATATCGGCACCGGCTTCTGCAAGTGCCTCGGCTAATGCTTTGCCAATACCTTTACGACAGCCTGTTACGAGAGCAGTTTTTCCGTTAAGACCGAATTTCTGCAATATCATTTAAGCCTCCCCATCTCAACCGGGTCCATATCTTCAAACGTTTGATTTTCCCCTCCCATTGCCCAGATAAATGAATAATTTTGAGTAGTCGCACCACAGTGAATCGACCAGCTTGGCGATAATACAGCTTGTTGATTGCGAACTACTAAATTTCTTGTTTCTTCGGGAAGACCCATAATATGAAACACAACGCTATCAGGTACGAGGTTGAAATACATATAAATTTCCGATCTTCGTTGATGCAGATGTGCAGGCATTGTATTCCAAATGCTTCCCTTTTCCAGTTCAGTTAATCCCATCACCAATTGGCAGCTTCGAATTCCGTTTAGATGAATGTATTTATAGATGACTCTTTTATTTACATCCTTTGAACTGCCTAATTTTACGGGTTCCGCATCAGCAAATTTTATATGTGAAGTTGGATAATCGGCATGTGCTGGATAACTGAGAATGTAAAATTTTGCAGGATTCTCTTCCGCTTTACTCGAGAATTCAATTAATCTTGTTCCTCTGCCAACATACAGCGCATCTTTATATTGTAGCGAATGTTTTATATCGTCGGTTTTAATGTAACCTTCTCCGCCGATATTTATAATTCCTATTTCACGTCTTTGGGCAAAATATTCTGCTGCCAATTCATCTTTACTACCGGATAGTTGCAAAGTCTTTTTTATGGGTATTGCAGAGCCGGCAATAAGGCGATCAACATCAAAATATGTTAAAACTATTTCATCTTCGATAAAAAGATTTTCCAGCAAGAAGGACTTCCTGAGTTCCGAGGTATCCATTCGTTTGTAACTATCTGGATTTGGAGTGTACCTTACTTCCATTATACCTTCACCTAATAATTGTTGAAGCACTTATTAAATTGCGCCGCACCGCAAAGATGCGGCACAATTCCATTTTTATTTTTGCAGAAGCATTTTATTTCGTTGTATAAAGGAATTAGCCTCTAATTCGTAAAAATAAACTCCGCTGCTTAAACTTAATAAATTTACTACCTGATCATAAATACCAGGTTGTTTTAATTCTTCCACTATCGTCATTACTTCATTCCCGAGTATATCATAAATCTTAAGCGAAACAAAACCTGGTTCAGCAATATGATAACGAATTACTGTAGCCGGGTTGAAAGGATTTGGAAAATTTTGTTCAAGATAATATTTAACCGGTATCTCAAGGCTGAGATTAATTATATGCGAATAAGAAAATGAGCCGTCAAAGTCTATCTGCTTCAACCTGTAAGAATAATGCGATCCGGCATTTAAATCTTGATCTACAAATGAATATGCTCTTTTTTCCGTACTTGTGCCGGCACCGGGGACGAAGCCAATCCGGTTAAATGCCAGGTTTTCAACGCTTCTCTCAATTTCGAAAACCGAGTTATTCGTTTCTGTAGCTGTAACCCATTGCAGTTCAACACCCTCATTAATTATTGAACATGAGAATGAAGTCAGCTCTACGGGAATTGAATTAGTGGTGGTTCCGCTTTTTCGAGCGACTGCCACTTGATATTCCGATTGTGAACTAAACGGGAGAGCAGTCTCTAATGAATCGGAACTAATAAATGTGGGTGGATCGGTCAAGTCAGTTGTATGTGTGTCGCTAGGTCCTACTCCGTTCCATGTGGTTTTTCCATCATCCGAGTATGCTACTCTGAGGTCTGTATTACCAGCAGTAATACCATCATCAGCACGATAACTTGGTTCCAACGCCCAAATTGATAAATTATTATTAGACATATTTTTGAATTCATAATATCTATATCCCGAAACTTTATCGATACCACCGGTATAAGTTGTCGTTTCAATATTCGCATCATCTTCGATAAGCTTACCCAAAACACCAGAGTTACTAACACTGGTCTTGATATGAATTTCTACAGGTCGATATATTCCATTGTTTCCGAGCGGATAAACTCTTGAGGGTGAACCGCTTGGCATGTATCTGACCAAATTACCATCTACATAACTATCTAGTCCACCACCTTGTACCCCGGCTGAAGTGCCTGTGGCTCTCACGTGCAATTCATAACTTCCTGTTTCTACTACTCCATTGGTTAATTGCAGTATTGCAGGGGCTGTAGAACTATTGTTATTCATAGTAAAATTACTTTGCAGGATTACCTTTGCACCACCGGATTTATCGACTGTTACTGCATTAATATCGTGACTGCCACCAATTAGAATGCGCGTATCGGTTGAACCGGATAGTATAATATCGCAAACTCCCACATTCGGATTTGAACCGTTACGTAAATCGATTTTGTCATTAGCTGTTAAGTCTCCATGAAGAATGAGTGTGTGAATCAGTGGACCGCTAGTAACAGATTTAGTGACAAAATTCCCTGCAGTATTGATAGTTAGGTTACCTGAACATGTAAGTGCTCTTGCAACTGCATCTTCAAAATTCAAGATACCGTTTATGCTTAGATTTTTACAAGCAGCGTCAGCATCTACGGTTACGGTATGATCGGATGATATTACAACATCGTCATTTATACCAGGTACTGTACCGCCTGTCCAGGTTGAGCTTTCACTCCAATTACCTGAACCGGACGAGACTATCTGCGCAAGAACTACGCCAGATGCGAAAAGAAAAATACTCACAACCATAAATAGTTTATAAGTCTTCATACACGAACCTCCCTTTAATAAAGAATAAAATAATTATTTATCAGATCACTTAATGAAAATTATTTTTACACATTTCAAAATGTTTGGTGTTTGTAATACAGCAAAGAACACCCCGCTTGCTAAATTTTCTGCATTAAATTTTATCGTGTGGAAACCGGCAGTTATTCGATCATTTATAAAATCGATTACTCGCTCTCCAATGCTATTTAAAAGATAGAGGTGTACCATCTCATCGTCCGGTACAATAAAACTCAATACTGTTTCAGAGTTAAACGGATTCGGATAATTTTGGTTTAGCCTTAACTCTGACGGTAAATAAACTTCGATTTCAAATGTTTCAGAGAGTTCATAACTTCCGTCAAAATCAATTTGCTTCAGCCTATAGCTGTATTTTCCTTCTGTAAAATTTTGGTCTAGATAACTGTACTGGCTAATCTCTGTTGTAGTGCCTTTCCCTTCTACAAAACAAATTGCTTCCCAATCACCTTCAATGCTTTTTCTAAGAATTTCAAAGCCATAGTTATTTATTTCAGAAGCAGTGCTCCATCGCAATTGGATTCCTGTTTGAATTTGATTGACAGATAAAGATATTAACTCAACGGGTATTGTAATATTTCCTCCTTGCGGTCCTACATCATTTGGAGTTAATGGTGTTAATACTACCGGTGCAGTTGAATATTCATCAGAACCTATATCTTTTGATTGATCTCTGCTCTGTCCGTCTATATCGTAAATAATCAGATCGAAGTAACCGGAAGAGGCGTCTCTTGCCGGGCTGTTAGCGCTTAATTTCAATATCCCCTCTGCTAAAATTAACACCGGGTCTGTTACTCTTATCTGATCCTCCGGTAATGAGATTCCAAGCGATGCAGTTGAATAAGGATACATTATATTATTCAACCATGTAAAGCCGACCGGTGAAGTAATAATTTTAATAAGTTCATTCTGTGAGCCCTGAACAATATTATTTGCAATGAAAATGTTTGAAGGCGATTTAGAATAAGAACCGTTGTTAGTATAGCCTATCTCAAAATTATGGTCGTTATTAACAAATGTATTAAATAGAATTTGCGTATTGCGCGGTCGAAAATGTTTTGACCAATTAGTCGAACTAGAATAATCGGCATCGCCGTTTGTAATTGTTATAGCGGCATCCCAAACAGTTCCTTTTAGCCCTTCAAAATAATTATTAAAAATTTTGTGGTCATCGCCGTAAAACCTAATTCCGCCGGTACCTTCCTTCCCTTCACCAAGGAAGAAATTTCCCTCTACAATATTTCTGTTGCCGTGTCTCAAACAAACAGTCCCTTGAGAACTCTTGACTGTATTATATCGAATAATGTTATCGCATGTCTTTACTGAAATTATCTCCGGGTCGCCGCCGCAATTTTCGAACAGGTTGTGCTCTATAATTGTAAAGCCGCTCGAAAGAGACATCTCGCTCCATCCGACACGGATAGCTTCCATATCATTGCCAGCTCTTGGACCTATATTTCTAAAATGATTATGATCAATCCTGTCAAGCTGAGAAGATTTTGCATTAGGCTCAGGAGAACCATCAATTGTTATAAAGTTGCCAAGTTGATGTTTCTCTTCGAATAAATTATGATCAATTCTATTGTTATAACTGTTTGGTTCCGAGAGATTCCATGTGCCGCCAATCAGAACCCATTTATTGGATGTAGTCTCTTCGAGCCTGAAAATATTTCTTGTAATTCTAATGTTGTTGCAGCTCTCGGTTTTTACAGCAGTTACGTCCTTACTTCTGAATAAAAATCCTTCAATGGTAATGTAGGCAACCTGCTTAAGAGTGAAGTATGATTTATTAATCATTACTGCACCATGAAGATTTTTGGAACGGATTACAATAGGATTTTCTTCAGTGCCGGTTTTAGTTATCGAGATGTTGCCAGTAAAGTCATAATTGCCGTCGTTAACTTCGATAGTATCGCCGGGTAATAAATTTTGAATAGCAGATTTTAACTGACTGACTGAACTAACATGAATGATTCTCGCCTCTACCGTATTCATCATGAAGGAAAACCCCACGAGCATGCCAAATAAAAGTAATATTTTATAAGTGAATGAATTCATCTGTTTTATTATCTGATTAAAAGCATTTTATCCGCAAGAGTTCCGTGAGCTGATTCAATTTTGTATATATAAAGTCCCGAGCTTACCTCATTCCCATCGTTATCTTTTCCATTCCATCTAATCTCATTAGTTCCTGCAGGAAGTGAATCATTCACAAGAACTGCTACTTCTCTTCCAATCAAATCAAATATTGTTAAAAGAATATCCGACCTTTCCGGAATCGAAAAACTTATTATAGTTTCGGGATTAAACGGATTGGGATAATTACCATTTAAATAATAACCGTGTTTTTTCGGTGAACTTATTGGTTCACTACTACCTGAGGTAAGATTCAACCGTTCTTCTAATTGAGCAAGATACAAAGAGCGCGGATGTAACCCGGCTTGATTGCTGCCTTCAATAAATCCTAAAGGTTCATTAAATGGTGCAGGCGGTGAATTGCCTGTTATATTTTTTCCGAAACAGCCAATGGCATAATTCTTTGCAGTAGGAGGTTTCTGAACTATTAAATCACCTTGCGCCACATCGCAATTCCACGCTACGGAATGTGCAGCCGACCAGCCATGACTCGTACCATAATATCCGCGGTTATACAAACCTAGTAATCGAGGATTTACACCTGGTCTTGGTCCGTCTAATTCTATAACATTATCATAAAGTAAACCTGTACTCCAACGCCTATGACCTTCACTGCTTGTATATGCACCTTGAGATGTGCAATCAAGGAAGACACATCCTGATGTATAGGAAGTACCATTCGAAACAAAATGATGCCTGCCATTGGTTGCATGACACTTGTAAAAAAGAATTTGCTGAGATGCTGTATAAACCTGATAATTATATCTTCGCTCTCCTTCAATCTTACTTACAGGATCAATTGCATTGCAATTTTCAACCGTTATTCTAGTTGCAGTATTAGTTCGTACTGCAGATTGTCCAAAATGCAGCATTGTACAATTCCTAATCCATGCATCTTCAATTTGAAAAAGATCTATTGCCTGCCAGGCATGGTCTTCGTCAGTGCCTCCTGCTGTTTGGATATCAATACGAAGATTCTCGATTCCAATATTGGCTCGGACACCCGTTCGTGCGTACTTATAAATATATGATTGCGACAGCTCCCGAATAAGAGTATTAAAGACAGGCGCATCGATAGTAATTTTATTACCGTTGATTGCAGTAATAAATCGATTAAAGACAATATTTTCTGCACCGGGAGTCCAAGGCACGTCAACACCGGGTTCAGCTCCGGGTTGGTCTGAATATGTACCGCCATAATCAATTGCTTGCAGCCATAAATCGGTTGAGGGATGGAAAATGATAATATTATCACCTACAGAAAAAACAGAAGCATCTTCTACTTCAAATTCACGATCACCAACAAAAATTGTATCGGTTAGAATATTTTTCTTCGTTCCGCTTACCTGATTAGACCATTTTGTTGAAAGTCCTCCACCTGCTACAAGTATTGATCTTTTGTTAGGGCTGTTACCCGTTCCTAATAAAATTGAATTACTTGTCGGGTCATCCGCATCACCGGATCCTCTTAATACTATTCCATCATCCCGAATTTTAAGTGTTCCTCTTATCTCGTAAGTGCCCGGTGATAATAATAAAGCACCTCTAAAACCTTCTTCGTTCAGTGGTAAAGAAGCTATCTCGGTAATTGCATTTTGTAAATGAGCAGTATTATCTCCATCGATTGGTGATATTGTTTTTACAACCGGTACATCGGGAATCGCTACACCGCCTCCTTTGTAACCGGCATAGCTGAAGTCTGGAATTTTGTTTCCTTCATTGTCAGAGAGGTATTTCAATCGGTCATTCTCATAGAAGACAATAGTAGACTGCCATTGTTGTGCGCAGAGATTTATTGCTGTAAGAATAATTAATATTCCAGATATAAAAATATTTTTTAATTTAAAGAGCATTAAATCATCTCAATAATATCATCTTTTTTGTAAACACTTTATTAACCGTAATCAATTGATAATAGTAAACACCTGAAGTGTATCCCCTGGCATTCCAGGTGAAACTATTTGTACCTTCCTCGAAATTTCCATCAGCAAGAATTTTTATTATTGCACCTTTCGAATCGTAAATTTTCAATTTGATGTGTCCGGAAGTCGGCAAATTTATTTTTATGTTGGTCGAAGGATTAAAAGGATTAGGATAGTTTTGTTCTAAGATATAAACCGGTGATTTCTCACTTATATTTTCATTGGCTGAAGTTGGGGGCACCCATCTTAAATCGCCCATTGCCTTAAAATCGAAAGCTTTACCGAGTACAGGAGAGTTTGATGCCAATGTAAAGTTACCGTTAGATGGATCGGCATAAAGAGGATCGACTTGCAGCATACCGTTGCCAATAACTGCACCACGATTTAATTCGAGCTGCCCGATATTAAATAAATCGCTGTAATGAATCTTGGAATTAGCTCCGTCGAGCCGTATAGAAACTGAATTTACAGGACTATTACTGAAAATGCTGCTCACAAGAATAGCCTCGTCAACATCTTTAGCACTAATTATCGAAGAATTATTGTAACCACAGTTATCGAAAGTACAATGGTCTATAAGTAATCTTGGTCCCGGTGTTGCCGGATTATTGTCTCCTCCATAAATATAAATTGCTTCTTTGGGTATATTCCAGAACGTTGAATTGGAAACTTCAAAGTATTTTACATTATACTTACCGCTGCCAGAGGATTCATCTTTTAATCTTATTCCCTCCTTCCCGCTGTTTGTAAATAAACAATTTCTAAAGATTATTGTATCTGCAAATGTACCGGCATAAGCTCTGAAAAAATTTCCGTCGCCGGAAATAGAGACGTCACGTAGGACACAATCGTCAACAATCAATTTGTAAGAACCCGTAAACGGATCGTCGTCGGTTCTAATTAAATATTTCGCTGGAGTGCTTGAACCGGTCATTCCGTCTAAATCAACACCATTAAGAGTTAACGCAGCACCGCTTCTAAGCTCTAATAAAATTCTTGTACTTGACGAGAGATTAGTATGTCGGATTGCCGGTTTTTGTAATAAGTCAACCGAGGCTTTAATTGTAAGGGGCTTATCAATTATGATACTCGAAGTAATGTTGTATTCGCCTGCATCTATCAGCTCAATTGTATCGAACGGCTGTGCAGATTGGACTGCGTTTATTAATGTATTTTCACCTGCCGAAACCGTGATTGATTGAGGTCCGTTGAATATTAAATCCAACCAGCTTGGTCCAACATGATTTCTGCTGCGGGGAAAATTAGTTTTAGGTTCATCTGAAATTTGATCGGCACCTATATCTTTGTTTCCGATTCTTAATTGTCCGTCAATGTCTCGTTCAACGTAGGGATAGTCTCCCTCTGCTGTTCCTACTGCAGGACTTTGCTCTGAAATTCGCCACAAACTATCTTCGGCAAAATTAATTAGAGGATCGGTAAAAATAATACCGATATTATCTGGAATACCAATCGAAGCACCGTGCATTATGTTCCCTTCATAAAACATGTTAATTGGCTGTGCATCAATTCTGATGAGCGGGCTGGAACTTCCCTTTACTATGTTGTTCGCTATAACACAGTTTTCAGGAGGCAAATTTTGGGAAGAACTGGAACCGGCACCAATAGTAAAATTCCTGTTGTTACTTACGAAGGTATTGAATACTACTTCAGCATTTTTAACCTGAAAATATTCGTTCAGCGGAGAATCCGGAATTCCGTTAACAAGTGAAAGTGCAGATCTGAAACCGGTACCTTTTAGCTGATAAAAGTAATTATTATAAACTTTATGGTCTTCGCCAATAATACGAACACCGCCGGTATTCGATTTATTCTCACCAAGGAAAAAATTCGATTCTACAACGCACCGGTTGCCGTGCCGGAGAGTTAATGTACCATCGCACTTATAAAATGTGTTATACCTATAAATATTTCCGCAAGATTTGTTTGAAATTATTTCAATCTCACCATCACATTCTTCAAAATAGTTTTTTTCAACAATAGTGAATGAATCATACAACGACCAATCACTGGTTCCAACCCTAATTGTTTCGCCTCCATTTTCACCTAACGGCGGACGGTATCCGAAATAATTATGATCGATTAAATGATAATTCGGCTGCGAGCTTAACCATACCACCAGCGTGGTTCCCATGTGCCTTTTACCTTTTATATAACAATGGTCTACCCGATTGTTAGTTCCGTACAATGATATCCATTTATAATCGGTCGAATTATTGGGTGGATTATAATCGACTATTGCCGAATTAGTAAATCTCGAATGTGTTGTCTCAATGGAACCGTGTCTGAATTCAACCACTCCTCCACTTGGACTGTAACCATTTTTAAAATAAAGTCCTTCTACTACAAGATATTTGCCTGCAATCCTTAGATTTGAAGTTCCGGATAAAATGACCATACCCGGTGTTTCTGCTAATAGATAAATGGAATCACTTTCATTTCCATCTGCTTTAAATATCAGGTTTACATTCAGCCACGTACCATTTTGCATAATAATCACATCACCAGGTTTTACTGAACTTACTGCGGTATTAAATTCTTGCATGTTTGTTACAAAAAATTCAGCCGAATAAATACTGGAGGATTGGAGAAGGAAACCAACCACGAAGTAAATTATGTGTTTTTTATTCTTCATCAATAATCTTCAATCCTCCAATTTCATTTTTAAGGTTAACGGATTAAAACCATCTTTTTTGTGCTCGTAAAATTGCCGGATTTTCCAAAGGACCCTACGGATATTGTATAAAAATAGACTCCGCTTTTTAAGCTTGAAGCATCGAAATTATATTCGTATGCACCGGCTTCCATTTCTTTATTTATCAGTACTTCAACCAATCGACCAAGCACATTGTATATCGAAAGATTTACAAAGCCTGACTTTGGAAGATTAAAACTTATTTTAGTGGACGGATTAAAAGGGTTAGGATAATTTTGTTCGAGCTTGTAGGAATCAACTTCCCGATCGGTCTTTATTTCTCGGACCGACATAGGTGGATTCGTAGCCCATCTTAAATCGCCCAATGCCGATCCGTCGTGAGCTTTTCCATAAGCAGGTGAACCGCTAAGAAGAGTAAAATTGCCATTATCGGGATCTTCGTATATCGGATCAAATCCATAGATAGTAGCTGCATCAACTGTTCCTCCTTTTGTAGATTTAATTGGAATCGGAAAAACGTTAAATGTATCGATATGGCTTACTATCGAACCTGTCGATTGAACATCCATGACATAGTCTACTCGATTTTGACCGCTTATTGAACCGCCATCGAAATCATTTGTGATGAGAACGTTTCTCATAATTGAATTTTTATTGTTTTTAATGAACGCCATACGTGAATTACATTTGTTGATAGTTAAGTGCTCCATCAGGACATAAGCGTCGGCAGTGGCAGTATCTAAATCGGAATAAAATCTGATGCACTCGGCAGCAACATTCTCAAAAGTTACATTTCGGATTATGAGCGAATCAAGACATCGTTCAACTGCATATTTTTCTGTTTCACTCATCCTGATAGCCTCGTAGCCTGTGCCGTTTACTGTGCAATCCTCAATCCGTATTGTACCTGCTTCAACATCTTTCAAAAAATAAAAAGCGTGTCCCTGTCCCGTTCCTCCTTCATAGAAATTTTTGAAGTCGACATTTTTAACGGTAACATTCAAACCCTTTTTAGCCGGGACCCCATCTCCGATTGTTAGTCCTACCCTAATGCCATATTTCATACCGAGAGAAGTTGGATGACCGCCATCGAGAATAACTCCTTCTAAAGTGAGGTTATCTGACACTCTGAATATTTCGAGCAATTTTCCGTCCTGATTGCTGTTTGTAAGAATAGGTTTTTCAGCCAAGCCAGGTTTGGCAACAATAGTAACCGGTTTCTTTATCTGAAAGTTAAATGTATCCACTTCGGTATAAACGCCGCCGCTCGTAATTAAGATTATTGAATCGACATTGTTAGCTGCAGCGAATTCGAGAGCCAATCTTAATCCTTGTTCGGAAGTCACCTGAATGCTCGTCTGTGCTAATGAAGTAGAGACTATCGACAGCATTACAGTTAAAAAAATTATTGAAAAGAGTTTCATCTTTCTTCCTCCAAATTATTTATTATGTGAAATCAAACGCAGCGACATTATTCAGGTGCGTATTAAAATTTATATGTATATGCAAACCGATAACTATTATATTTTTCGAGCACATAGTTCGTATTGCTAAAATAGGAATCGTAATATTTTAATTGATTGAAGATAAAAGCTGCATCAAAAGTTCCGAACCAAAAGCTTAAACTAAAACCGGCAGAAAAATAACCTGCAGCAGGTCCTCTGTCGTTAAAAGCCGAACCGTCAGGTACAAATAATTCAGGTATATTAGCATAACCTATCATAACGGATAGATAATTCGAAACTATATACTCAGCACCGAATCGGAGGGAATGACGGTCGACATAATTTCTGTAAGTGGTATCTATTCCGGTCGTTGAAAATTCAGTTTTGCTAAGAGGTGAAAATTCATAGTCAATAGCAAGAATGAACTCATCCATAGGTTTGAAGCTTACTCCTACAGAAATCGAAACCGGAAGACTTAGCTTATCAGTCCCCGATAAATTAACCTGCGAATTAGAAATTGAGTCTTTATGAATTTTTACATAATCCCACTTACGTTCGAGTGTATATGGTAAAGCAAATGTTAACCCGGCTT
This sequence comes from Ignavibacteriales bacterium, assembly GCA_020061465.1. GTDB lineage: Bacteria > Bacteroidota > Ignavibacteria > Ignavibacteriales > Ignavibacteriaceae > JAGUYG01. The sequence continues at coordinate 65,597 of JAGUYG010000009.1, read as the reverse complement.
TGATAAAATTAAGATCCACTTGAAGACCAATGTTGAAGCTTAATCCGCTGTACTTTGATAAACCTGATATTTCGTCATAACTTTTCTGATAGTAAAATCTAAATCTATTTTTCCGAATAAGGTCAAATGATCCTACTCTGTCTAAATATTGCAGATCGTCCGATTCACCCCATAAAATATTTGCACCAATACCTATATTTATTTCGTCGGATAATTGATAAGCCAGCGCAGCAGCAATGGTATGTATCTCTCCGGTTCTCAGTCTAAGGAATTTCGACCACTTCATCACTAAGGTATCCAAACCGTTTACCCTTCCGATGCTACCGTATTGATCGTAACCGATGTGGGGATCTAAGTGTGTATCGTTTCTGTCAAAATCAAGCACATTAAATTTTTTACTATAACTTAAACCTGCAACTATTTTGTTTCCTGAGATATCGAAGGGATAGGCTGCCGCGATATTTTGGAATGAAAAACTATTTTTTTCATTTTCCCAGTCGGCGGCTTCTTTACTGTAAGGATCCACACCCATTACAGGGGTATTAACAATGTAAGGTTTAGTAGTGTCTTGAGCTCTCTCGTGGTCCCATCTTCCGTCATCAGCCGGATCGGGAATATATAAGCCTTCCAGATAAAAAGGGAGTGTAACAAAAAATCTATTCGGGCGATACTCTTGATTCTCTCTCCACATTTTTGAATAATAGTTTCCCGAAGTTGATAGCTGAAGTGAATTTATCCCGATGAGACCTGCCGGATTATAGAATAATGCATCAAGATTTCCACTGCGTGAAGTGAAAGCTCCTCCGAATGCCGAAGCAAATACCCCTTCACCATTTACAAAAGAAATTCCTTGAAATGAAAGATTATCGCCTCGATGCTGGGAGTAAATTACTACCGGGATTAAAGTAATATAAACCAAACGCTTAAGTGCTTTCCAAAATTTCATTGTATTTATTTCTCCATTGAAAGCTTATCTAATTTCCAGCCCGACAGTTATTCTATGAACAGCATCGAGATATTTGCCAAAGCTGCTGTATGCATAATCGAGCCTGTATGTTTGATAATTAATTCCTAACCCGAAACAATAATCTTCCTGATCACCATTAAATTTATATCCGCCGCGTAAAAAGATCATTTTATTAAACCCGTACTCAAAACCCATAGAATGCTGCTGGTCATAATCTCTTGGTTGAATCATATCGTAGGTTACTAACAACGAATGATCCCCTGTATCGGTAATTAAGTATTGATCGGCAGAAACGAGATAAGCAGATATACCAAGATTTAAAGTTTGAGGCAGCGGATAGCTCTTTTCGATAAACTTTATTTCGGGTCCAAAATTGATAAGTGTTGCAGAAACTTGAATTGAACGAAAGCCCGTATTAAAAATCAAACCACCGTCGAATATTAATTCACCAGCACTTGCATAAATTAAATCTTCTCTAGCGTACTTGGCTGTAACTCCGAATGCAAATTTATCTGTGAGTTGTCTGGCGAAAGATATCCCGAACACTGAGGCTGATGGTGTAAATGTACGACCGGTTAAACCGGGATTATATGTGTCCCCGATAAATCCCAATGCTTCGACTCTTGTTTCCTCGATTGGTCCAACCGTAGAATAGAGCGCTAGAAATCCGAATGTTCCGACGCCGTCCATTTTATAAGCAGCAGAAAGAGAGTAATGCGCTGCATCCATAAACCAATCAAGGTAACCAACTGAAAAATCGAGATTGCTAACTTTTGTAAGCGCACCGGGATTCCAAAAAACTGCTTCTGAATTATTCACAACAGAGCTGAAGGAACCTGCTAAACCGTACGCTCTGGCACTAGTTAACATCTTCAGAAATTGAAATGAGGTGGCTCCTACTTTCTCAAAGGCTTGTGCCGTTGATAAAAACTGGAGTAAGAAGATTATAAGCAAGTATTTTGTATTATTTTTCATCATTGCAGAACTCTACTTCAAAATTTTATTTAATAACTACGAATTTACCTTTTGCCGTATCTCCATTCGGAGTAGTAACCAGGTAGAAGTAAATGCCTGAGGCAATCTCCTGTCCATTCCTAGTAGTTTGAAACCATGCTGTTGAATAGAGAGGTGCGATATGCTCAATTGTTTCAATTAGCTGACCCGAATAAGAGAAAATTCTAATCGTACATTGTTCGGGTAAACCATAAAAGCCAATTTTATCGTCAACCGAACCACTTCCTTGAAAACCGGATTTTGATACAAGGGGATTAGGAACGATATATATTTTCTCAAGTTTTTCGACCGAGCCAACATTCTTTTCGATTTGAGTGATATTGGTTTTTCCACTTTCATTGCCATTATTATCTAATGAAGTTACTGCATAAAATCTTGACTCGCCTATTTTAAAATTCTGATCGTCATCAATGAACTCATAAAGATCATCTTCTGTTACATCTCCGAGTACTTTGCTTCCGAGAAGCCGCCATGGACCCATTCCCGCATTTGACGTATAGATATTGAATTTTATCAGGTTTCCCATTAAGCGCGGGTGTGTAAAACTTTCTACAGCTCTTTTCCAGCTTATTCTGATATTTCCATCGAGGGTATTTGATATATCTATTATAGGTGCGGGAACCGGAACCGGTATTTTATAACTTCCGGAAGAAGGATTGTCCTCCGGCCAAACCGGGATAGTTGGCTCATGCCCTAAATAAGCTTCAAAGGCTTTATGAGCTACTTGCGTTACGTTTTTAATTTCGGAATTAACATAATCGGGATAACCGTACTGCTCTAGATAATTTTCAGTCATCACTTCACTCTGAATAACTATTCTTTTATTCCAACCAGGTGTAGGTGCCCATTGAGTATTAACCTGCCCGCCTTCAACTCTCTTACCTATCTCTGCACCATAACCCACAACTTCGGCTAAGGCAAAATGCAGTTTATCTCCAGGTCTCAAAGTATAAGGTCCAAACACAAGATGTTTTTGACCTGCATCGTTGCTTTGGCGATAATTGTAAGCGGCTCTTCCATACCATCGTGGATCATTACGCGGAACCTGTGGCCAGGTGGTACTGGTTTGACTATAAACTCCACTCCATCTCTTATCAGGATTGATCGATTCATTCATCATCTTGATCGAGTTAGTATTACCGGTACTTACTTTGTTAGACCAGGGTTGTTTAATATGCTTGTTTTCATCAAGCTCATAAAACACTCCTTGAGAAGTTCTTAAGACCAATACTGCTTCTGATTCGTTTAAATCGGAATTATCAGGGTCTACTACTGCAAGATGATTTGTGTCATAATACAGCATGCAATAACCCGGTGCCTGAGGACTGCAAAGTCCTCCTCCTTTTTCACCGGTTTCGGAATATCTTCTAAATAAAGCTCTGTCCGGCTCGGGCTTGCCTGCTAAGTCTGGATTCAGATCGGTCTGTACATCTAGATTGAAAGACAACCAATAATCTGCGTCCCAAGAATTTCTCTGATCTCCACGGTAAATCCCGGCTTCATACTTCCAAATTTGGTAATGACGTTGATATCCATACATAGAGGGAGCAAAACCATAGTTGAACAAAATCATCACATCAGTAAGGACGGCATCCCTCTCAACAGTAGCAGGATTACCGTCCGTATCGCCGGTATATTCAAAAGTATATTCATAGATAATCATGTCATCGTAATCAGGATAACTCCAGGCACGTGAAGTTCTTGTAACAGTTATTCCTATCGAACTAGCCCAAGCAGTAGTGATAATTTCTTCAGCTTCATCAGGATTATAATCGGGATTAAGGTCCCCATCGGGTAACAACGGGAAATTTTCAATTTCTTCCATATAAAGCGGAAAACTCCATCTACCAAAAACAACTTCGGGTTGAGATGCACCTACTCCACCGCAGAACGAATAAAGCCTGTTATCCTTACCGGGTTTGCCGTTGAGGTTGGCAGCCATATATACACCGGCACCTAATAAATTATGCTGTCCGCTGTACTCAATTGAACCAAAAGTGGTTTTTGAACGGGAGGGCCATTCAAAAAGCGGAACACTTGTTTTGTTGCCTGCTTCACCAGTCATCCATCCTCTCCCTATTTCGCCTGTATTAAAAACAGTATTGTGCAGCATACCTCGATCATGAATTCTATATTCCCGTATCTGTGCTGCACTAAAAGAGGAAAGAATCATTAAAGAAGTTGAAATCCAGATTAAAAAACTATGTTTCATTATTTCCTCAAATTTCAAAAGGTTAAGCATGGTTTATTAAAACTTGTAAATTATTCCAAATCTGAAGTAACGAGGTAGATTACTTAGAAGATAAACACTCTGATCTGTTACATATGGAATATACTCATCGTAAACCAAAACATTTTCTCTCTGATTCTCCCATCGAACTGTGTTTCTTTCACTATCAAAAGTTCTCGAATAATGATAGATCTCTTGATTTAGCAGATTAAACCCTTCCCCATAGATTACAAGATTATTCTTCCCAAGCGGAACGGATTTCTCGATTCTAAGTCTTAGATCTCTTTCGGTGGGTGTACGCTTGTTGAATTTAAGTCCTTGTCCTGTAACATCGTACGTATACGGTCTGCCGGTATATAATTTAAAAGTTACGCTAAAATTGAGATCGGCAAGTGGATAGAAATTACCAAGATTAAACCCAAATGTTTTTGGAGTTTTATATCGAAGATTAACTACTGCTTTATGGGTTCTATCGTAATCGAGATAGACATCCTCAGGATCGGGCAACTCGATCGCTTCTTGCCCGACAGCAGGGTTTTCGAAGTAAGTTACCGGTGCATTTAAATCATTGCTGCTTTTACCGGTTGCGGCTTCATAATTATATCTAATATAACCTTTTATCTGGCTCTCGGTCATTTCCACGCTTACATGGAATCCTTTGATGTCGGCATAGTCTCTGTTTATGTATGTTCTATAAACAGTTTGCTGCTGATCAAAATAATAAGCGGTTTGAACAAGGTTGGTTACGTCTTTATAATATGCACTTACGTCCAGCTTTATACCGATAGGAAAAGAATTAACTAAACCGATGTCGTATGCTTTTGTATTTTCGGGTTTTAACCTGGGATTTCCAAGAATCTCAATTTCGTTGAAGCGTGTAACCTGGCTATAAAATATTTGACTGAAAGAAGGTCGCTGTGTGAAGGTGCCGTAATTGATATGAAAAACAGAATACTCAGAGATAGGGAAAGAAATTCCGATTCTAGGCTGTAATTTTGAATATAACTTTGATTCTTCTTTAGCAGCCAGATCCTGATCATAGTAAAACCCTCTCTCAAGGTAAGGTTTGGACTCATCATAATATGGATTTCGAAGAGGAGAATAAATATCGGCAAAATAAGATGCGTTCAGATTATAAAAATCTAATCTTAATCCTACGTTAGCAATAAGCCCTTCAAACTCAAGTTTATCTTGAACAAACAGAGCACCTTCATAAGGGAAAGCCTCAAATTGAACTTTTCTATACCCACCGGCATCGAAAAAATTCATATCGCGGTTAACGTTTAGATCATAATAAGTGAACTGCAAACCTGCTTTTATTAAGTTTTGTTTGTTTACTTGATTGGTGAAACTCCCACTAAAATCATACGAACGTGTTTTATCATCTCCGCTATCGTCATTTAATCTTCCTACCCTATGCGCCGAGGGACCGGTGTAATCAACCCAATTTGTTTTATTTGCATATTCTTCGATGAATTGTCCAGGTGCTAATAATTCCACTTTTTCTTCAAGACTCGTGTTGAGCATACTAAATCTAACGTCAAAGTATGTTGATGGATTCAGAATATGCTGCCAATCGGCTCCAAACTGGGTAGTTATTTGTGAGGATTTACTAACACTAAATGTTCGATCAAATAACCATCTAAGCCAATTGCTGGTGAGAATATTCGCAAACTTATAGTCATAAATGACCCTGAATTTAAGTTTATTATTAGCATTAGCTTGATAAGAAAAGTTGGTAATTAACTGACGCGATAAATCTGCATTAGGCGTAGGAATAATCGGCCAAGATTTATTTTCCCGTCCCGCAATAAAAATTTTTAATTTATCAGAAAGTGGTCCTCCGGTTGAAAAATCAACACGATAATCATAAGTATTATCATATTCCAATCCTGCACTTCTTATCGATTGCATCCATGAAATCTGACCTAAGCGCGCTATTTTGAGCGAGTCTTCCAATTTTAATGGATTAGGTGGCCATACATTTCTTTCAGGTAAATAAACGCTTCCGAATCCGTAACCCGGATCAAATAAACTTCGTCCCGGCTGGGTAGGATTTTCAGCCAGCCAAACTTCGGTATTTAGTAAAGTATTGTAGAAATATAGATTCTGCGGCGAATAAGGCGAACCGTTCCAAGTTTTATATTGGGGCGGAGTGGTAGACATTTCCAGTCTGGACTCCCATTGGTTACCCCCTTCTTTCGCCACCATATTAACCACTCCCGATTGGGCATTCCCATATTCTGCACTGAAACCGCTTGTATATACTTCGACTTGCTCAAGTCCGATAACTATAGGATTAAATGCTCTTTTTTTATCGAGAGGATTAACAATTGTTCCACCACCGATAAGATAGAGCGCTTCACCAACTCTTCCCCCTCTAAAATGATCATCTATTACATCAGCTTGAAGTTCCAAGATATCGGCAATGTCTGCCACCCCGGCAATACCTTCCATTTGCGATATATTATAAGTTTGCTTAGTAGCTGTAACATCTATTTCTACTTTAGTAGTTGAAAAGGCTTTTACAACAACCTCTTCTGTTTGAATCGATTGGAGAGAAAGTTGAAAGTCCAATCGCGTTGTTATATCTATCTTAATTTGAACACGTGTAATTATCTGAGGTTGATAACCTACATAAGACGCTTTAACGGTATATTCCCCCGGTGGAATATTAAGGATGTAATAATCTCCTTCCATATCAGTAGATGAACCCAAAAATAAATTCAAGGGTTCTTCAACATCACCCGCCCATTTTCCGGTAATTATTACATTACAACCGACTAACGGCTCACCGCTTTCACTATCAGTAATTTTTCCTGCAAGCTTACCGGTATCACCTGCATTGAGAGATGTTGTTGTTAAAAGAATTAAACACAATAATAATGAGGCTGTCTCTGTCAATTTTTCTATGAACATAATTTTACTTCGGTAAAACGTTTGAACTATATTCATTATTAACTCTCTTCATTTTTGAGGATAAAATTTTGAGTGTATACGTCGGTTTATTAGTAATTATGTGTGATTAGGTTGGTGACTCATCAACCTTTCTCTATACTTTTTCCTGTATGGTTTATTCAAATTCTTCATTATTATAAAGTTTTCTTTAAAAGGTGTAAATGAAATTTTAGAATAACTATAAAATGATGTAATAACTTGTATGACAACATACATATTATAGGTTTTTTTGTCAACAAAAATCGTTATAATTATTTAACATTGCTCATATTGTCTTTTATACTTTAAAAATAAAATGTTTATTTGTTAATCTTATTAAAGAAAACAGTGTATTTCCTTTAATTTTAACTATTTATTACGGGAAGAAAATGTTATGCTTTAGTTATATATGGCAATTATGGAAAATTTCCAAAGGTGAGAAGATCAGGGAAAGTAGAGGGATCAAATTAATGTTTTTTGATTCCGGAAACATTTCAGAAATATTAGCAGGTTTGAGGCGTTAGTCCATGGAATATATTTGGATATTTTTGAAATTTCCCTTGTTTTTGTTTCAGCGTGCCGTCACTCTGTTATACATCATCACTCACTTTTCTTCCATTACGTGGCTTGCTGCTTTAAGCATCAGCTCATGGTCTATCTCATCAAAAAAGCTCTTTATATCCATATCTATCACCCAATCCTGCTTTTAGTCCCGTCTTGGCAGGATCTGACTTCTTCTATGGCTTGGTGCTCACTTTTCAATGGTCTGTATCCATAAAAGTTTTTATGAAAGCTTTTATCTATTCTTTTTTCCATATATTCCATCACTACTTGTTGTGCTATTCTGTCTCGCAGTATTGGAATGCCTAACTTTTTTTTTCCGTCTTTCTTCAGTATTTCTACTTCTCTTAACGGTTGCGGGTAATAGCTCCCGAAGGCAAGTCTATTCCATATGACATACAAGTTTCTGTCTGCTTGCTTTTCAAAGCCAGTCCAACTCTTGTTGCCTATACCGCCGGCTTTTCCGTCCTGTCTTACCTTTTGGGACGCCTTTACTACCCATTCGTATTCAATGGGCATTGTTTTTCCTATTTGTAATTCCATGGGAAATCTTCTCACACCTTTACGTGGTTGTTTATTGTGAATATTACTGAATAACCTAAGCCCTTCGCTCCTTTCCTCTTTCAAGGATTATCTTCACTACTATGGCTTAGTCCGACACCCGCCTTTGCTATTGGTATTTCCCTTAGCTTCCCATGACGGGTTTCCTGTGTTCCATAATAAAGCCTATCTTCAAGTCATGTCGCCTGTATAACGGTGGGCGCATAGCCAATCGGAACGATCCTTTGGATAAGCAGGTTGCCGCTATGCCTGTCTCTACATCCTTTGCACAATGCGATTTTGCCCGACAACTTTTGTGATTTCGTTACTTTATTAGCGATTCATTTGCATTCATCTCTTGAAGAATTACCTGATTCATTTTGTGAACCTTTTCTCTGTCCGTTCACCACAGCAGCCTTACGGCTTTTGCAGCGCAGAGTGGTTTGGTGAATTCGCCTGAACAACTTCACCGATACTGCGTCCTGATTAGCACTTTCCAGAATTGTATCATCTTTATTACGGCATGTCAAAGAACTTTTCTTTAACTTCACGGCACAAACCAAGGCTCAAAGTTGCACAAAAAACTTTTTGGAATGCCTCACGAAGGGGGAGGCACTTTAGCTTATTATCCTAATAAATATGGCAACAATTGGACAAAGACAGAATTAATAACACTGTATGAAAAATGAATAAGGAATTAATAAAATCCCTATAGAGATGATATATAAAAATTTACTTTGGACGGAAATAGAAATATTTTCTTTAATTTTTGATGACAAATTATATAACCTTATCACAGGAGCAAGTATGAAAATCCTTCACATCACCCTTACTATTTTAATTTCTGTTACTTTTCAATTTAATTCTCTCTCGCAAGAAAAAGAACATAAAATTCCTATTAAAGAATGGTTAACCGTCGGTCCATTCAAACTTTCATTACCCGTATTGCAAAAAGATACAAACATGGCTAACACATTAAAAGAATTATTAGAGTTTGATCAGATAAATGTATTTAACGAATGGATAAATCAAGGTGACGAACTCAAATGGGATAAACAAACTTCAAAACAATGGAAAGCAGTCAATGCACCAGATGGTAAATTAAACTTAAGCATCGAATCACCCACTAATCCTGAGGTTTATTTTTTAACCACCTACATTGAAGCTGAGCAATTCACTAAATTAAAATTAGAATTTTCCTCATGCTATTTATTCAGTATTTATCTTAACGGTGATGAAATCATATCAAAAAAGACCGCACAAAACAACGTTGATACAATAGGCTGTAAACCTGAAACTCTTAACAAGGATATTAACCTCGAAACGGGCAAACACATTCTTTTAATTAAATCATTAAAGAATCCTGATACCGATAACGGATGGGATTTCACAGCTTCGGTAATTATTGATTCGGCATTTAGTAACGCAGCATTGCATTTAACAACTTCACCAATTCATTTTACTTCAATCAAAAATTTACTTGAGGATCCCAAAATCGGAAGCATTGCGATTTCATCCGATGGTGAATTAGCGGCCGTGGGCATTTCACAAATAAAAGATGAAAGCGGAAATAAAGATTCATGGATTGATATTTATGAAACCAAGACAGGAAATTTATTCACCAGCTATAAAGGTTTATCGAATATTTCTTCATTAAAATGGGTGCCAAAAATAAAAGCTTTTACATTTTTAAGTTCATCGAAAGAGAAACAAAGTCTTTGGATTGTAGATTTATCTACACGAAAAACTGAGCCAATACTTGAAGAAGTAAAAGATTTAAGCGGATATACGTGGTCGCCGGATGGTTCATACATTATATATTCTATTACTCAGAAACCGGAAGAAGATAAAACAGGTTTGAAGAAACACAAGGATTTAAATGACAGATGGCCCTGGGCTCGTCATGCAACCGATCTTTATCGCATTCATTTTCCTTCAAAAGTTAAAAGCCGGTTAACCGGAAGTCAGTATTCATTACAGTTACAGTCTATAAACAGCAACGGTGAAAAATTGCTTCTTTCTACTACTCAATATGAGCCAACCGAAAGACCATATTCCTTCACTACCTTTTTTATTCTTGATTTAAATTCTATGCGATGTGATTCTCTTACTTCTTTAGCGTGGTCTTCATCAGCACAATTTTCTCCGGAGGGAAATAAGATTTTATTCTTAGGCGGTCCATCGGCATTCGGTGCAGCAGGAATTAATTTGCCTGAAGGTATGATACCAAACGATTATGACGGTCAAGCATATATTTATGATTTAATATCCGGCAATGTTGAAGCGATTTCAAGAGAATTCAATCCCGGGATTACATCGGCTTATTGGACTAAAAACGGACAGTCAATTTATTTCTCAACAAGAGATAAATCATTTCAAAACCTTTATCGCTATGATTTAAAAACGAAGAAATATTTTCTCGTTAATCTTGGAATAAGCGTACTCGATAACATTGATTTCGCAGATGATAAAGCAGCGGCAATTTATAAAGGTTCAAGTGCAACGGAAACAGAAAAACTATTCTACATTGATTTTAACAACAAAAATTCAAAACTACTTTTTGATCCAAATACTGAAAGTTATCGTTATATTCAAGTTGGAAGAACTGAGGAATGGACATTTCAGAATTCACGGGATGAGGATATTGACGGATTGGTTTACTATCCTCCCGATTTTAACCAAAATAGGAAATATCCGTGCATAGTTTATTTTTATGGAGGCACAAATCCGGTTGAGCAATCCTTTGAGGGTCGTTATCCGAAAAATCTATGGGCTGCACATGATTATATAGTTTATGTTTTACAGCCAAGCGGTGCTGTTGGTTATGGTCAGAGATTTTCTGCATATCATGTGAATGATTGGGGTAAAATTACTGCTGACGAAATTATAAAGGGCACAAAAGAATTTTTAGAAGCTCATCCATTCGTAGATCCTGCAAGAGTAGGTTGCATAGGTGCATCGTACGGCGGATTTATGACATTAAATATTCTTACAAAGACAGATATGTTTGCCGCAGCAGTTTCTCATGCCGGCATAAGCTCGCTTGCAAGTTATTGGGGTGAAGGTTATTGGGGTTATCTTTATAGTGCAGTTGCAACGGCAAATAGTTTCCCATGGAACCGTAAAGACATTTACGTAGATCACAGCCCTTTGTACAATGCCAATAAAATTACCACTCCCCTGCTCTTGCTGCATGGTGCATCGGATACAAATGTACCATCCGGTGAAAGTTTACAAATGTTTACAGCACTTAAACTCCTGGGAAAAGAAGTTGAATTTGTTGAAGTGGCAGGGCAGGATCATCACATCTTAGAATATGGAAAAAGAAAGCAATGGACAAAAACAATCATTGCCTGGTTCGATAAATATTTAAAAATCCAGCCGGAATGGTGGAATTCGCTTTACGATAACAAAAAGAAAGAGTAAATGATTAAAATTAAACATGAACTAAACCGACTACTTGAAGATAAAACTTCCGGGTCGATTGATATTCTATTTAAGCTTAACAAGCTGATAAAAAATAATATTGGTGATGCCGATGAAATAATTAAATTTCTTTCAGACAGGGAGAAAAATTTTTTATCCTTTGCCGCCGTAGTTCAATATTTAGAGAGAATAAAAAAGCTAAAAAGTAATCCCCAAAAGCTTCGAGAATTTATCATATCAATTGAGAACAGCTATAAAAATAAATATTACCGCTTATATAAGAATGCATCAAAAATTTTGCTTCCCATTTCAAAATTTCTTACAATATCAAACAGCAGAACTATTTATGAAATTATTAATATATGGTTTAGGGACAAACGGAATCTTAAAGCGGTTGTTTGTGAATCACGCCCGAATTGCGAAGGTAAAATTTTAACTAAAAAATTTTTACTGCTCGGAATTAAGACAGAACTGATTACCGAAGCAATGTTAGCAGAAAAAATTCCTCAGGTTGATGCAGTTATAATGGGTGCTGATACCATAACCAAAGCCGGAGATGTATATAACAAGGTGGGAAGTAAAGCTGCAGCAATAATTGCTCACTACTGTATGATTCCAACTTATGTATTTGTAACAAAAGACAAATTAAGAAAGGATAATAATTTTGAAAATAAATTTGGTGAGGATTCGGAGATATGGAAATTCAAGCATACAGGATTAAAAATCGATAACAAATATTTTGAAAAGATCGAACGTAAACTAATTACTAAAATTATTACAGATTAAACAATAATACGCTGTTTACTTTTTTTATTGAATCTAAGCGTCAACATCGTTGCGGAGGAAGTTAATCCTATCAAAAAGCCAAACCATACACCTTGAACTCCAAGCCCAAATTCAAAAGCCAAAAGATATCCGACGGGTAAAGCTAAAATCCAATAAGAAAAGAAGGTGATAATAGTAGGCCATTTCACATCAGTTAAGCCTCTTAGAATTCCGATACCTACTCCTTGAACACCATCCGAAAGCTGAAATAGTGCAGCAATTATCAGCAGTGAAGATGTAATCTCAATTACTGGAGCTTCATTGATGTATAACGTTGGCAAAAAATTTCTGAGAATAATAAAAATGATTCCTGCGTTGCCCATTATACATGCCCCAAGTAACAATGCAGTAAAGCCCGCTTTTCTAACCTCAGAAGTCTCCCCTCTCCCCACAGCATTGCCAACGCGTATCCCGCCTGCTGCCGAAATTCCTAGGACAGCCATAAAAGATATTGATGCAAGATTTATTGCTATCTGATGAGCTGCAAGCTGGTAAGTGCCGAGCCATCCGATCATAATCACCGCAAAAGAGAATGCGCCGGCTTCGAAAAAATATTGGAAGCCGCCCGGTAAACCGAGTCGTAATATTTTCTTAATCCAGAATCTATTTCTATCCCGAAAATGAAAACTCAAATCGAACAGCTCAAACTTTTTTAACCTTTTAACATAATAGAATAAAGTAAACCCAAGAAACAGACGCGATATTAATGTGGCTATACCGGCACCATCCAATCCTAAAGCAGGCACACCCAAATTACCGTAAATAAAAATCCAATTTGAGAATGCATTAACTAGGTTAGCAACCAGCGCCAATATCATTGCCGGTTTCATAATTGAAAAACCCTCGATGAATTGCTTGTATGTTTGAAAGAACATAAGCGGTATTACAGACAATCCGATAAGTTTGGTATAAGAGACAGCTTCTTCTACAACTGCCGGCGGCTGGTTAAAATACATGAATAGTTCCGATAAGAAAACGATGATAGAAGTTAGAATAATTCCCAACACCATGTTTATTAAAAGCGATTGCCTGAATATGGTACCGCACTCTTCAAATTTATTTGCTCCCACCGAAATCGCCACCAGTGGAGTAACTGCATTAGAAACACCGAAGCCTATTACCATAATCAAAATTACAATACTATTTGCCAGCGAAGCCGCAGCTAAAGGTGTTGCACCGATTTCACCAACCATAATACTGTCGACTACTCCCATCATAATAAATCCTAATTGACCGATTATTACGGGATAGGCAAGAATAAAAGTTCTTTTTATATGTTCTTTGTATGTCATGTTCAAAAAGGTTTCCGCAAATATAGCTTATGAAGTGTTTATCAGAAAAAATAATGAGAGAAAATAATGATCTTGGTAGAAATGCGTGAAGGAAGAATTTATAGAAGAAAGACTTCGCCTTTCTCCGCCAAAAAAATATTCTAACGAAGTCTTTTCAAATGAATTAATGAATCAACCGGAATAATTATAACCAGCCGTAAAAAAGATCGGAAGCAGAAGTAGTTTCCTTCTGCTGAAAATTGACATAAAAGTTAGAACACATTTTTCTAACTCTCTCACTGTCGTCGAAACGCCCGGCTTGTTTAACGGCAAAAATTCCAATAGGATTTCCGATTTTATATAGAGACAATGCAGCAACTATACGCGCATCATCGCTCTTTTCGGAATGAAGCATCTTCATTAAAGGAATTACTGCTTGTGATGCTTTAAGTTCACCCAACATGAATGCACAACTTGTCCTTAATCCGTAGTTATCCGAATTAAGTCCCACTAACAAATTGGCAATTGCAGCTTTGTGATCAGTTTTTTTAGAACTGATTAAAACTTTTGAAGACGCAAAACCAATTGAAACAAATGCGAAAAGAACTGCCAAAGAAGTTATGATTAGCTTTTTCATGACTACCTCATGATTTTATTGTTTGAAGTTTACGATGTTAAACTAAAACAATAATACCAAGTTGAAAATTAGAATGGGACGGAAGGCATATACTGTTGATAGATAGTTCTTTATACGTGCGGATGAGCAGCGGTTATAATGTATCCGTAATTTAAAATTTATTGCGGAACTAAAATATTTAGCCGCTTATTATTTTTTCTTGAATTAAAACTTCGACCTCTGATACCGCTTAAAAACTTCTTACGGTTCGAACTCCGCGAGTAACTCTTGCATCATGCGGACTCAAATGTGCATTCTCAATAGTAAAAGGCAGATTCATGTTTGCTGTTAGACTGTCGAGTTCGCGCATACTTGGCTTAGGAAAAAACCCGCTTTTAGTATCAGCTCCTGCCATCATCATCGATTGACTACTTTTCGATGTTGATGCCTCTCGTTTTTTTTGTTCAATTTTTATGTCAACAAAATAAACTGAAGCGACTCCGAAAAATACCAAAAGCACAGTTAAAAAGACTAGAAACGTTTTCATAGCGACCCTCACTCCTAATAAAATTAGACTTCAGTTATCCCTCACCTTAGTCTAATATTTAAGTTTGCCCTAATAAAACAACTTTTGCGAAACTATGCAAAGAATTTAGCCCTAAATTAAGAAATTTTTTCGTTTTATCAATACAGAATGTGTGCTTTAATTACCTGGGGAAGAATGTAAATGCCGAGCGAACAGAATGTGATTAATTCGAAGAAAATTTAAAAAAGATTCAAATGGCGGAAAGGGAGGGATTCGAACCCTCGGTACCCTCACGGATACACACGCTCTCCAGGCGTGCCAGTTAAACCACTCCTGCACCTTTCCGATTTTGCGGCTCAAATATAGAAATTTATACCAGGTTTACCAAAGTTGAGAAACTTATGGAATTAAATTTGAGCCTGATAGTTTTGTTACTTCAGTTAATTCTAAAAACAAAATTGCGTAGGGTTTTAGTTTCTTGAAAAGGTTTTGCAAATATTCGTTTACTTTGATTCTCTAAATCGATTATGCTATATTTGACGCCCAAGTTTACCAAAATTGTTGCTTTTTTCACGAGTTTTTTAACAATAAATTATAAATCAGCAGGCACCCGTAGCTTAATTGGATAGAGCATCTGACTACGGATCAGAAGGTTGAAGGTTCGAGTCCTTCCGGGTGCACAAAGAAAAGCTAACATGCCAATTTACAAATTGTGAAAATCTGCGCCCGTAGCTCAATTGGATAGAGCATTTGACTTCGGATCAAAGGGTTGAGGGTTCGAGTCCTTCCGGGCGTACAAGAAGAAAGCTCATCCCTATTTTAGGATGGGCTTTTTTTATAGTGCTATTTGAAAGATTGAAAGATTACCCGCCTACGCGAAGTCTTCGGCAGGCAGGCAAGATTACTTAATAATAGCTTGCAGCTTATAAACAATATCAAGAAGCTTATTAATATATGAATCAAGAACCTCTGCTTGATTTGAATTAAGCTCACCGTATCCTTTCAAACCTTTGGGAGTGCTGTCAACAAGCAAAGCCCAGATATGACTTAATCTTCCCCGTACAATTCTATCTTCGTAAAGTTTTTCTTTTGGAAGATTTAAATCTTTAATCATCTTCTCATTTTCTATTTTTAGATACTTTATTAAATCAAGAATTGATGCCCTTTCCTCATTGTTTAGATTTTTTATAACACTTGTCAATGACTCTTTCGTAGAAGTTGCATTATCAGGATTATTATTGAGCAGTAATAATTCAATTTCCCTTATTCCTTGCTCAATATGCCGAGCAGTAACCGAAAGACTTCGCTTATGATTATCTGGTAGAGCTTTTTTTTCATTCATTCGTTTTTTTCAACTCCTCAAATATTTTCTTAATGGTAACAGGAGGATTTTTTAATCCGGCAAGACGAGATAATATAGCTGATTTAGTTTGGTCTTCATCAATCTCAAGTAATGCTTTAACAACTGCTTCAATTATAAAAGGATCTTTTTCATTTTTTAACTTAGCAATTAAAAATGGGACTGCTTTTTTTACTTTTAACTGAGCTAAAATATTTGCTGCTCTAATTGGCGTTTCAGGTTCCGGGTGATTTAATGCTTTTATTAACTTTTTTACAAAAGATTCATTTTCAAGTTCTGTTTGATCGGCACCACAATTGGGACAGATCTTGTCGTCTGGTTTTATTTCTTTCCAACAGTTTGTGCAGTAAAAAATCATTTTAAGATTATTTATGAAGTAAAATATTTTTTAAGCAATTTTTAATATTATCAGACAAGGGAGCTTTCATAAGATCAGAAATAGTTTTTTCAACATCATAATCTATCCGGTGAAGGGATATGTTTTCATTTTCAAAAACTGCATAACAGGCTTGCCCGCCATCCCTTGCTAAGCCAACACTTCCCGGATTTACAATTAAATTATAATCAATTCGCTTTTCATATTGAACATGCATATGACCCACAAGAATGTACTCTGCAATTATATCATCGAGCTCATTTGCAATTTCATCTTCGGTGAGATATTTGGCAATATTACCTTGAGGCGAGGCATGTGCAAGTAAAAACACATTATCATCGAAGTGGGCTTTATTTATTATCGGCATATTCCTTAAAAAATGAATATCATTTTCATCTAAAAGAGTTTTTGCCATTCTCTTGTAGCAATAGAATATTCTCTGAATTTACCCATGCAGTTGCAGTCAGCATTATAGCCTAGAGCATTATCGTGGTTTCCTCTTACATAAAAATAAGCATTATCTTTAATAAAATCTAAACATTCTTTTGGATGTGGTCCATAATCAACAACATCGCCAAGAAAAATTAACTTATCATAAGTTCCATCTTTATCAAGAACAGCTTGCAGAGCCGGATAATTAGCATGGATATCAGATAGAATTAAGAGTTTCATAAATTATATTTGAGAATTAAAGGCAGGAGGAAAAACTCCTACCGTAAAATTAATTAAGTAGGAGTCATCAATTCCTTATTAAAGCTGAATGTTAAGCGAACTCCATCGCTGTTACGAACATAATTATTTTAATTCATTTTAACAATGCAGAATTGTTTATAAATTGTTTTTAAAGTTAACGTTGGCTAACTTTGCATTGGTGATGGAGTTCACCTTCCCACTTAGCAGAGATAACCGTCCTAACACATTTCCCGAGAATGTCGGGAGAAACCCTGCCTATCGGCAGATATACCGGACTGATAACTCCTATCTTAAAAAACAAATACAGTAACTATTGATTAAGGTAGGAAAACATCATTGCAAAATTATATCTTAGTATTCTTTGGAACAGGTATCGGTGGTATTTTGCGTTATTGGAGTTCAAATTATATCTATAGATTCCTTCCACCTACATTTCCTTATGGTACCTTATTAGTTAATATTCTAGGTAGTTTTATAATTGGTATTGTGATGTATTATTTCAATGACAATGAATTAATTGACCAGGAATTAAGAATTTTTCTAACAGTTGGGTTCTGCGGCGGACTGACTACATTTTCGACCTTTTCCTTCAAGACAATTAATTTTCTTAAAGAAAAAGAATTCCTTTTCACAGCTTATAAAATTTCTAAACTATTAACAGGAGCTTAAATGGAATTAAAAGGCGAAGCAAAGCTTGTCAGAATTTTTGTTGGTGAAACAGATATTCTCCACCATATTACTGTGTATGAAAGGATAGTTCAGGAAGCGAGAAAACTTCATCTTGCAGGAGCTACAGTATTTAAGGGGGTGATGGGATTTGGCAGAACGAGCCGTATTCATACTGCAAAAATTTTACGGCTTTCAGAGGATATGCCAATGGTAATTGAAATTGTAGATGAAGAAGAAAAAATTGAAAAATTTCTTCCAATTCTACATGATATTTTTGAAGAAGCTAACAGCGGTGGATTAATTACTATGGAAAAGGTGGAAATTATAAAATACATTGGAAATGAAAAATAAATGGTAAGGAAATAGATGCTGGAAAATATCTGGTTTGCTGCTGCAGTTTGGATGGGATTAGCATTTGTTGCGAGTCTTATTTCTATACGGATTGGTATTTCAGTAGCACTTGTCGAAATATTTATTGGGATATTAGCAGGAAATTTTCTTGGTATTCATGAAACAACCGAATGGATAAACTTTCTTGCTATGCTTGGAAGTGGTGTATTAACTTTTCTTGCAGGTGCTGAAATAGACCCGGCATCACTTAAAGCACATCTTAAAGAAAGTCTTTTAATAGGGGTGAGTTCTTTTCTCCTCCCGTTTCTTGGCATATTATTTTTCACATTTTATGTTGCCGGTTGGGGATGGCAGCAGTCTCAGATTGCAGGAATAGCACTTTCTACTACTTCTGTAGCAGTTGTTTATGCTGTTATGGTAGAAAAGGGTTTAAGTAATACACCACTTGGCAAAATGATTCTTGCTGCTTGTTTCATTACAGATTTTGGAACCGTATTTGCTCTAGGCATTCTTTTTGCGGATTTCAATATCTGGTTACTGGTTTTTGTAGTTGTGCTTTGTGTTATGCTTTGGTATATGCCGAGATGGACAAAATTCATTATTACAAAAATGGGTGCAACAAGAATCAGTGAGCCGGAAGTTAAATTTATTTTACTTGTTCTTTTTTTCCTTGGTGGTTTAGCAACTACCGCAAAAAGTGAAGCTGTTCTGCCGGCGTATCTGATAGGGCTTGTTGTTGCAGGAGTATTTGTAAGAGATAAAACTTTAGTTACAAGAATGAGAACAATCGCTTTTACAATATTTACACCTTTTTATTTCATCAAAGCAGGTTTATATGTTTCTCTCCCGGTTTTGATTTCTTCATTAATCATAATAGTTATTTTACTAGCAATAAAGCTTGGGACAAAATTTATCGGCGTTTATCCTCTTGCAAGAGTATCAAAAATGAGAATACGTGAAGCAAATTATACTACGTTATTAATGGCAACCGGATTAACCTTCGGTACAATCTCAGCCCTATTTGGTTTAACGAATAAAATCATTGATCAATCACAATACACAGTTTTGGTAACGGTTGTAATTTTAAGTGCGATTATTCCAACTTTAATAGCTCAGAAATTCTTCCAGCCAAGTGAGGTTATGATGCACGCCTGGGGAAGACTATCAAGAATTAGTAAAAAGAAAAACAATAAAAAATAATCATTGGGTAATAAAATGTATAAAAAAATATTGGTTGCTTATGATGGTTCTGAAGGAAGCAAAAAAGCAATTGATCGTGCTATAAAAATAGCTCAGCTACATCAATCTGAATTAACGGCAATCTGGGTTCAAAGCAAATTGCCCCACTATCCGGAGACTATCAGTGAAGTAAAACAGGAACAGGATGGTGCTCTTGCCTTTGCAAATAAACTTGAGGTTGAAGTCAAACATTTTTCAAAACAAATGAATTATCCAATCAGGTTTATTTACCAGCAGGGACACACAACGAAAACTATAATTACTTATGCTGAAAAAGAGCATATCGGTTTAGTTGTAGTGGGCAGCAAAGGTCATTCTAATCTGTGGGGAAGGTTGCTTGGGCATACAGCTGATATGATAAGCGAAAATGCACATTGCGATGTTCTGATAGTTAAAAATTAATTTTTCTATAAGGCGATGAAGCTCGCCGTAAATATCCCGCCGCAGCTGGATTGATGGCTTCTATAATAAAAGGATTTTAATTAGTATGAGCTTCATTAGCATAATTTTCGATAAACAAGTTGGATACCTGCAAAATCTTCCTATTAAACAGCCAGAACATTTCAAAGATTTAAATTTAGATCAGATAGTTGATGAAATTACTACCGGTTGGCAGAAATACGATTTAAAGTCATTCTTCTATTTCCCACTGAAAGATTTAGATGCTATTGAATACCGTCATAATGTTTTCCGGGATCTTGAGACTGAAACATTTTATGAACACGTAAATTTATTTGCTGACCAAATGCGCAAAGTCCGCAAATATATAGAGCTAATAGAAAAATTTTTTTACATAGAGCAGAAAGAAATCTGGTTTCTATACGCAGCAGGGATTTATTGTGATGCTGTAAAAAACTTTTCTGGAAATTTATCCTCTTCATCAATTAAATCACAAGGTTTTCTCAAAATTAAAGACTACTTAACAAATTATTCTTTAAGCGAAGATTTTATTTCTCTCGCAGATGACATAAAAAGAATTAAGGAAGATCTTGCGAAAGTTAAATATCAAATTATAATTCAGGAAGGTTCATTTACTGTTCAAAATTTTGAACCCGGAATTGACTATAGCACTGAGATTGAAAAGGTTTTTGAAAAATTTAATCAGGAGGCTGTGAAAGACTACAAAGTAGAATACAAATCCTCACCGACGGAAATGAACCACATCGAAGTCAAAATATTGGATTTTGTATCACAACTATATCCGGATTTATTTTCAAGACTAAAGAATTTTCTCATCAATAATGCAAATTTCATTAATGAGATAATATCTTCTTATGACAGAGAAATACATTTTTATATTTCATATATAGAGCACATCAAAAAATTTAAGCAGAATAAATTGAAATTTTGCTATCCGCAAATTGTAAATAAATCTAAGGAAATATACAGTTATGAAGGATTTGATCTGGCATTAGCTCAAAAGTTAAACAAAAATAATTCACGAATTATCTGTAATGATTTTTATTTAAAGGACAAAGAAAGGATTATAGCTGTAACCGGTCCTAATCAGGGTGGTAAAACAACTTTTGCACGTACATTCGGGCAACTGCATTATCTTGCAAGTATCGGTTGTACAGTCCCTGGAAGCAAAGCACAACTTTACCTTGCTGATAATATTTTTACTCAATTTGAAAGAGTAGAAAAGGTTGAAAATCTTCGAGGAAAATTAGAGGATGATCTTAAAAGAATTCATTCTGTTTTACAAAATGCTACTTCACAATCAATTATTGTTATGAATGAAATTTTTAATTCAACTACTCTGCAGGATATGAAATTTTTAAGTACCAAATTATTAGAAAAAATTATTGATCTGGATATTATATGTGTTTGGGTAACTTTCATAGATGAGCTGGCAAATTTTAATGAGCAAACTGTATCAATGACAAGTATGATTGTTCCGGAAACTCCGGCTTTACGAACATTTAAAATTATAAGGCGTCCCGCCGATGGACTCGCTTATGCAATGGCAATTGCAGAAAAATACAAGCTCGGATATAATAATATTATGGGGCGAATTAATAAATGAAATCATTTTTAATGTTCAAAGACCGGGATTTTGACCTGGATAAGATCTTAGTTAAAAGAGAAAAAAAATATAGTCGCGAAAATATCCCGGATTTAGGACTACTTCTTCCTTGGAATCATCAAGAATTAATACAGGATTTAGGTTTAGATATATTATTTAATGCTATGGCAGAAAAAGACAACTTCATATACGAAGACGTAAAAGTAATCATTTTAAATTCTACTAAAGATGCAGATTCAATTTATTACAGACAAAATATTCTAAAGGATTGCATAAAGAATGAGGTGATTGTAAGAGATACTTACAAACTAATATTAGAAACTATTGAAAAAGAAAAAGCTATCTATGGCTGGGGTTTTTTGAAGGAGAAACCGGATAGTGTTCTTCACCAGGCACGAAACAAACTTGAAATGTTTTCGGAAATGCTGTTTAAACTGAGAACAATAGTTGAGCGAAATGAAAATGATTTTGATTCAGAAGGTTTTAAAAGATTATTTAAAATGCTGAAAGAAGAATTGAGCGAAGAATACTTAGATGAATTAAATTATCAATTGAATGAATTGAAGTTTAAGGACGGTATTCTTGTAAGCACTGAATTAGGCTTTGGAAATAAAGGTACAAATTATGTTTTACATAAGCCGCCTAAAGATAATCGAAAATGGTGGGAACGGCTTTTATCTAAAAAACTTGACGGTTACACTTATGAAATTCATCCGCGGGATGAAGCTGGGGCAAGAGCTTTATCTGAGTTACGAAATCAAAGCATTAATCTTGTTGCTAATGCGTTAGCACAATCAATGGATCATATTCTTAATTTCTTTCAGGTGCTCCGGACGGAGTTGGCATTTTATGTTGGCTGTCTAAACTTATGTAATAAACTTAAACAACTTAAAGAACCGATTTGCTTTCCAAATCTATTCTCTTCCGGGAAAAAGATATTATCATTTTCAGAATTATATGATATAAACCTTGCATTAAGCTCAGGTAAGAAAGTTGTTGGTAATGATCTCCGTGCTGACGGCAAAGATCTTTTTATAATTACCGGAGCAAATACTGGTGGTAAATCTACTTTGTTGCGAAGTTTAGGTATTGCTCAACTAATGATGCAGGCAGGAATGTTTGTCCCGGCAGAAAAATTTTCTGCAGAAATTCGAGATAGCATTTTCACTCACTTCAAACGTGAAGAAGATACTGCAATGGAAAGCGGCAAATTAGATGAAGAGCTTAACAGAATGAGCGAAATTGTTGATAAAGTAAACTCAAAATCTATGGTTCTTTTTAATGAATCATTTTCTGCAACTAATGAAAGAGAAGGATCTGAAATAGCCCGCCAAATAACAAATGCTTTAATTGAAAGCGGCATAAAAGTATTTTTTGTTACTCATCAATATGAATTCGCTCATAATTTTTATGAAAGAAATATTAATAATGCCATTTTCTTGCGGGCAGAACGGCTGAAAGATGGAACCCGCACTTTTAAAATAAAAGAAGGAGAACCGATGCAAACAAGTTATGGAGAAGATTTGTTTAATGAAATATTCTTAAAAAAAGATGATGTCAATAACTGAAGCTGAAAAAAATATTGTTCAATTTAATTCTTCTGTTAAGAAAGAAATAATTAATCGAATAGTTAAAGAGAACGGATGTCCTTTATGCTCAATGGTTATGGATTTTGAATTTGATTTTCTTGCAAAACTGCAGCATAAAGTTGCAAATGAAGAAAATATCAGAAGAGAAATTTCTAGTGAAGGCGGCTTCTGTGATTTTCACTTCCGGCAGTTTAAAAAAATTGCAGGCGGTAAAACTAATATCCTTTTACTGAATACAATTATTGAAGAAAAAATTTATTCAAAAGATCCTTCGGATAAAAAAGACAATTATGGAATTGAATGTAGAATTTGTAATTCAGTTAATGAATATGAAAAGGAATGCGTAAAAAATTTTACTGATATTCTACGGCAGGAAGAAAACAGAAATAAATATAAAGCAACAAACGGAATTTGTTCTGTTCATTTAAAACAAGCCGATAAAATAATAGCAGATGAAAATATAAAATTGTGGTTGAATAATACTTATAAAACACAAATCGAAAGAATGCAGGGTGATTTTGAAGAAATGAGCAGCCATAAATCATTTTATGAAATTGACCGCGAAAAAAGAAAACTGATAAACGTTCTTATAGAAAAGCTTGCAGGACGGAAAACCAGAGGATTATAAATAATTGATTGAATGATTGCAATGAATGATCGAACAAAAGATTCATTAATATTTGTAGTGAGTGAAATAAAAAAGATTTGTCTGAAAAGAAGCTACGCTGAAGCTGCTGTAAAATGCAGCTTATTACTATTCGATATTGAAAGAATGAATAATATTGCCAGTAAAAAATTTTCTGAAATCGAAACAGAAATAATTAATCTGATTGATGAATTGAAATTTATTATCCAAACAGAAATAAGATTCGTTCTTTTTCCATTGCCGGATATTAAAAAGGAAGCTTATGAAATCGGGAAAAAATATATGAAAAATTTTCTTGAATGGGTAAAACCGGAAGACAGCCCGGAAAAACTAATAGGAATTCTCGAAGATGAAAATTATAAATTGGAAGAAATAAAAATAATTTTGGAAAAAACAGCTAAATAACTGTAAATAGATTTTATTAAATCCTTAAAATTATTTTTGCTGTTGTAAAATAAATTAATAATCCGGTTATATCCACTATTGTTGTTAGTGCAGGGCTTGCTATTACCGCCGGATCCAATTTAAATTTTGAAGCGAGCATTGGTAAAAAAGCGCCGATTAATGTTGCAGTTATTACTTGTAAAGAAAGTGCTATAGCAATTACAAAACCAATAGTCTTTAATGTAAAACCATTTGGAATTTCTGTCCCTTGAGATAAGAACATTACTTTTCCCCAAGAAAGAAGTCCAAGTGCTAAAGCCAATAAAATTGATATACGAAATTCTTTCCATAAAACTTTAAGAGCATCCTTAAAATTAACTTCACCTAATGCAAGTGCACGGACTATTACTGT
Organism: Ignavibacteriales bacterium; assembly: GCA_020061465.1. Classification (GTDB taxonomy): domain Bacteria; phylum Bacteroidota; class Ignavibacteria; order Ignavibacteriales; family Ignavibacteriaceae; genus JAGUYG01. Next base: position 40,939 of record JAGUYG010000009.1, on the reverse strand, counting down.
TGCGGACTGACTTCCGGTGTTTCCGCCAGTATCGGCAACCATCGGCATATAAAGTGCAAGTATCATCATACTTGTTAAAGTAGATTCAAAATTGTGAATGATAATGCCGGAAACTAATCCAAGCGCTGCGAGGCTAATAATCCAAACCGCACGATTTTTAAAATGTGTAAAAGCAGGAGTTTTAAGATAAACACCGGCTTCGTGAGCGCCGCCAATAGCCATTATTTTTTCAAAGTCTTCCGTCTGCTCTTGGGTTATAATATCAAGAGCATCATCGTGAGTTATTATACCTACTAAAGTATGATTTCCATTTACAACCGGAATTGCAATCAAATCATATTTCTGAATTTTTCTTGCTGCTGATTCCTGGTCTTCATCAATTGTTGCAAATATTATTTCTTCGTGCATTATATCTTTGATAACGGAATGAGGATTTGCCATTATTAAATCTGATAAAGAAATAAATCCAATTAATTGTCTTGCGCTGTTTATGATGTAGCTATAATAAATAGTTTCTTTTTTAGGAGCTTCAAGCCGAAGTTTGTTTATTGACTCTTGAACAGTAATATTGTCAGGAAGAGAAACATATTCAGAAGTCATAACAGAGCCGGCACTTTTTTCAGGATACGAAGCCAGTCGCCGGATATCTTCTCTCTCAGCTTGCGCTAAAGCAGGTAATATATATTCTTGTTTTTCTAACGGGAATTTTTTGAATAAATCTACTCTATCATCCGAAGGTAATTCGGTAAGTAATTCTGCTAACCTTTTGCGGTCAATAACTTCAGTTATTTCAATTTGCAAGTATAAATCAAGGTGACTGAATATTTCAGACCTTCCAGAGATTTCTAACTTTTCAATTAATTCCCAAACTTCTTTTGGCTCAAGTGCCGATAATAAATCAGCAATTTCTGCAGGATGGCTATCCTCACATATATCTTTAAATAGTTGCCAATTTTGGGTTTCAATAATTTCTTTGAATTCTGGTAAGAGGATTAAATTTTTCATAGGCATCTCCAATCATAATTATCCCGGAGATAAACCAATGAAAATTCATAGGTACTATTTCCGTGGGAGGGTTTTTAGATTAAGTAAATTATTTAGATTAGCGTCAGGTTCATCTGAATCAGACATTGCATTACCGTTTTATTTACAAATAATAAAAATAATATGTAAAGGTAATTATTCTAATAAACCTAACAAAACAGTTTTTAATAATTTCCTTATTAGTTTAAATTCATTATTTTTGTACTGAAAATTGGCGATGGAGTTCGCCTTTAAAACCATCCCTCGGGATTGATAACTCCTTCACTAAGATTATTATTTTTCAATACCTTTGGTGCAGGAGTTTTTTTTTGAATAACATTTCTCAGTCACCCGAAATAAATAATATTCCGGGTACCCAAAAATCAAAACAAAAATGGTTTAACCGAAGTGTAGCCGGAATGGGGCTTGCAAGCTTCTTTTCAGATGCTTCTCACGAAATGGCTACAACTGTTCTGCCGGGATTTTTATCTGTAATTGGTGCACCGCCTTCTGCTCTAGGAATAATCGAAGGTGTTTCTGATGCTGCCTCAAGTTTCATAAAACTGTGGGCTGGGTGGATATCTGATAAAATAGGCAAACGAAAATTATTAGCTTCAGCAGGCTATTTTATTACCGGCATTTCTAAAGCACTTTTTGCATTTGCATTAACCTGGCATCTTGTCTTTCTCGGCAGATTAACTGCGTGGATTGGAAGAGGTTTTCGTGGTCCAATAAGAGATGCAATGCTTGCTGATGCAGTAGCACCCGAAGTCAGAGGAAAAGCTTTTGGGTTTCATAGAGCCGGCGATACTTTAGGCGCTATTATCGGTCCGGTAATCGGAATAATATTGTTGGAAGTGTGGCAACCATTATCAATCGATAATCCTTCAAAACCTTTTCGTAATATTTTTTTGATTACTCTGATTCCTGGTATGCTTGCAGTATTAAGTTTCGCCTTAATGGTAAAAGACACACACAAAGATAAAAATCATAACTTAAAATTCTGGTTAACAATTAAAGGTTTTCCAACACAATTTAAAAGTTATTTAGTTGGTGTAGGAATATTTGGACTCGGTGATTTTGCCCCTACATTTTTAATTCTTGCAGCCACTACATTGCTTACAACTGAATACGGAATTGTTAAAGCTGCACAGCTTGCAGGAATGATGTATATCGCTAGAAACATTTCCTATACTCTCGCTTCATATCCTATAGGCGCTTTAAGTGATAAAATAAAGAGAGTGTATTTGCTTGCTGCCGGATATTTTCTTGCAACGCTAACGGTTGCCGGTTTTATGCTTGCTTTTATATTGAATATTTCAAATCTGATTTTTCTTTTCGCGCTTTTTACTTTCGCCGGAATTTATATAGCAGCAGAAGATACTCTTGAAACCGCAATTACCGCAGACCATATTTCAACTGAAACAAGAGGAATTGCAATGGGCGTTTTAGGAACGGTTAATGGTATTGGTGATTTTACTGCCAGCATATTAATTGGATTTTTATGGACAGCTTTTTCACCAATAGCAGGATTTGCTGCAACAGGTGTGCTAATGTTAATCGGCACTATTACAATTTTATTTTATAAATGAGAATTATGATTTCAAGATTAAAAAATTAGTATATAAGTCTTGCAATTTTGTAACCTTATAATTTTATAATATTTGAATTATGTCAGCTCCAAAACTAACCGCTAAATTCAGAATGAAAAATAAAATTCCGTTTTCGATTGAAACTATTAGCGGAAAAATTTTCAGATGTGGCGTTTGCGGGAAAATATTTTTTTCAAGAGATGAACTAGAACATCACTTACCGGTTGAAAAGAATAAAGTTTACGATGAGCTTCAATTCCCGGAATTAGATAAAAATATTTCTATTAATGTTATTTATACTCAAGATATAAGAGACCTGACAAATCCAAAATATCCACGGCTTCAAAGAGGGGATATTCTTTTTACAACATCTAAAAAATAAGGGAATAATTATGGAAAATATATTATGGATTCCATTAATCGGTTTAGCAGGATTATTATGCGCACTTTTTATCTACAAATTGGTAATGAGACGCGATGCCGGAAATGAAAAAATGAAAGAAATAGCAGAACAAATTCATATTGGTGCTATGGTATTTCTTAAAAGAGAGTATCAAATAATTGCAATCTTTATGAGTGCTGTATTTATAATTTTAACGATCTTTTTATCCCTTTATACCGGAATAGCATATATCGGCGGAGCAATTTCATCAATGTTGGCTGGTATTTTTGGAATGCAGGCAGCAACACGAAGCAGCAGCAGAAGCTGTCAGGCAGCAGTAACCGGTGGTTCTCCTCTGGCTCTGTTAACAGCATTTCTCGGTGGTTCAGTTATGGGAATTTCTGTTGCAGCTATAGGTGTGGTTGGTCTCGGTCTTGTTTTCTTCTTCACAAAAAATCCAGAGATTATTAGTGGATATGCACTCGGCGCTTCATCAATAGCTCTATTTGCAAGAGTAGGCGGCGGTATCTATACAAAAAGCGCAGATGTTGGTGCTGATTTGGTTGGTAAAGTAGAAGCAGGAATTCCGGAAGATGATCCAAGAAATCCCGGAGTTATTGCAGATAATGTCGGCGATTGTGTTGGTGATACTGCAGGAATGGGTGCAGATCTTTTTGAATCCTATGTGGGTTCAGTTGTAGCTTCTATTGCTATTGCTGCAACTTTTTCTGAAATGGCTTTTGAGTATTCTGTCTTGCCAATTGTGTTTATAACCATCGGCTTAATAGCTTCTTTAACAGGAATTTTTTCAATAAATATACTAAAAAAAATGAACCCCCAAACTGCGTTACGAAATACAACTTATGTTGCCGGAATAGTATTTATAATCGGGGCTTACTTTGCTTCAAAAATTATAGTTGGCAGTTTAAATGAATTCTGGGTTGTAATAACCGGATTATTTTGTGGAATACTAATAGGTATTGAAAGCGAATATTATACTTCCGGTTCACCAATAAAGAGTATTGCAAAGAGTTCGGAGTCTGGTGCCGCAACAACAATTATTACCGGGCTAGCCATAGGATTTGAAAGTACAATTTTACCTATAATAACAATTGCCATAGCAATTATTATTTCATTTACATTAAGCGGACTTTATGGAATTGCTTTAGCAGCAGTCGGAATGCTTTCTACAATTGGAATTGTAATGTCAACTGATTCCTACGGACCAATAGCAGATAACGCAGGAGGTATTGCGGAAATGTCTGGGCTTGGAAAAGAAGTTAGAAAAATTACCGATAAGCTTGATGCACTTGGCAATACAACCGCAGCGATAGGAAAAGGATTTGCTATAGGTTCAGCCGCCTTAACTGCGCTTGCATTGTTTTCAGCTTTTCAACACTCAGTTAATTTACAGGCAATTGATCTGACAAAACATATGCCTGTAGTGGGACTGTTAATTGGTGCACTAATGCCGTTTATAATTGCCTCACTTACTATGAAAGCTGTTGGAAGAACTGCCGATAAAATGATCTTAGAAATAAGAAGGCAGTTTAAAGAAATTGTCGGTTTGCTTGAAGGCACCGGTAAACCAGATACTGCTGCCTGCGTTGATATTGTTACTAAAGGTGCACTTAAAGAAATGATTCTTCCGGGACTTCTTGCGGTAATTGTTCCTTTGCTTGTGGGATTATTTTTAGGTGTTGAAACTCTTGGCGGATTTTTAGCTGGTGCTACTGCAACGGGGGTTCTTCTCGGAATAATGATGGCAAATGCTGGCGCTGCATGGGATAATTCAAAAAAATGGATTGAAGAAGGAAACCTCGGGGGCAAAGGAACTCCAACTCACGCCGCTGCAATTGTTGGCGATACAGTGGGTGATCCATTTAAAGATACAACCGGACCTTCAATGAATATCCTTATTAAATTAATGTCTGTAGTTTCTTTGGTATTTGCTCCGGTGTTTGTAAGATATTCAAACAAGATTAGTCAGTTTGTTGCAAATTTATTTTAATCAATATTAATTGTTTATTCACATAAGAAACTTTGATATAAAGTTTTCTATTACGAATTAGAGATATAAATAAAAAAGGAAGATTATAAAATGAAAATAACTAAAGTAGTCGGCAGAGAGATTTTAGATTCAAGAGGAAATCCAACGGTGGAAGTTGATGTTACACTTGACAATAAATTCTTTGGAAGAGCAATTGTGCCAAGTGGAGCAAGCACCGGAGAAAGAGAAGCTGTTGAATTAAGGGATGGTGATAGATCAAGATTTAAAGGCAAAGGTGTTCTTAAAGCCGTTGAAAATGTTAATAAAGAAATTGCTGAACATCTTTTCAAAAAATTTTTTGAATCACAAAAAGAATTAGATAAGACTTTAATAAAATTAGATGGCACATCTAATAAAGCCCGGCTTGGTGCTAATGCTATTCTTGGTGTATCAATTGCTTTTGCACGTGCTGCAGCCTTGAAAAAAGGCATTCCTCTTTATCGTTATTTAAACGATAAAAAAAAATACATCATGCCAGTTCCTTGTATGAATGTTATAAACGGTGGAAAACACGCTGATAATAATGTTGACTTTCAGGAATTTATGATTGCACCGCACAACGCTCCATCGTTTAAAGAATCTATAAGAATGGGAATTGAAGTATTTCATACACTTAAAGAGATATTAAAGAAAAAAGAATATTCAACCGGAGTTGGAGATGAGGGTGGATTTGCACCAAACTTAAAATCAAATGAAGAAGCTGTTGAATCTATTCTTGAAGGAATTGAAAAAGCCGGATATAAACCCGGTGTTGATGTTTCAATTTGTTTAGACCCGGCTGCGAGCGAAATGTGGGAAAATGGAAAGTATAAATTCTTCAAATCAGACCAGCATTTAGCTTCATCAGATGAGATGATTGAAATCTGGAAGAAATGGGTTAACGATTATCCCATAATTCTTTTGGAAGACGGAATGGCAGAAAACGATTGGGAAGGCTGGAAAAATCTTACTAAAGAATTAGGGAATAAAATTGAATTAGTTGGAGATGATATCTTCTGCACCAATCCAAAAATATTAAAAGAAGGAATTGAGAAAGGAATTGCTAATTCGATTCTGATAAAATTAAATCAAATAGGAACTGTAACTGAAACACTGCAAACAATCAATCTTGCAAAGAAAAATAATTACAATAATTTTATTTCGCACAGAAGTGGCGAAACAGAAGATACAACAATTTCGGATTTAGTAGTAGCAACCAATGCCGGACACATAAAAACAGGAAGCGGATGCAGAAGTGAACGAATTGCAAAGTTCAATCAGCTTATAAGAATTGAAGAAGAGCTTGGAAGCAATTCTTCCTTTGCAGGAATTAAAGCATTTAAAAATAAATAACTAAGGGGGAGTATACTCCCTCCTAATAAATAATTATAATAGATATACCGCATCCGTTAAATTTTGTTTTTGCAGGTGAGAATATATTTGCGTGGTTGCTAAATCTTCGTGACCGAGTAATTCTTTAACTACATATAATGACACACCTTTTTGTCCGAAGGACTCCTTCGGAGAACCGGCAGCGAAGCGAAAGAATGCCGCAAAGTATGAAAATGAATTTTTTCACTAAGATTTGATTTACGAACAATTTTTCTGAATCGCCTACTAACAGCATCGGGATATAATATTTTCCCTTTCACACCTTGCCTACCACCGGCAGGCAGGTTATAGAAAACAACTTCACCAGGATTATGAGAAGCAGAATTAAACCTTCTGAATAATATTGCTTTAACCTTTTCACTCATAGAAACAATTCTTTCTTTTTTACTTTTGGTTAAGAATTCATCTGTGCATTTAACAGTAATTTGATTTTGCAGAAATTCAATCCAGTTCCACTGCATATTTATTAATTCGCTGAGACGTAAACCGGTATAAAAGGCAACAGTAAAAATATCTTTAAGATGCTGATGCGGAGTATTTGCAAGTATAATCAGCAGCTCATCTTCAGAAATAAAAACCGGAAATGTGTTTGAGAGCTTTGGAAATTTAACTTTAGCAAAAGGATTAACGGGAATGTAATTCCATTCTACAGCTTTATTGAATGCTGCCTTGAGTGAACGGTAATAAAGATGAGCGCCTCTTTCTGTGCGTGTAAAGGTCGAATTGATAAATTTATCAACTGTACGAATGTCAATTTCAGTTAATGAACGATTTCCACACAATGAAATAAACTGCTTAAATGAAAATGCTATTGAATCAATATACTTTTTTGATTTAACCGGATTGCAGTATTCAAGATACTCCTCTTTGAATATTGAGAGAGTTAAGCTATTTTCATCAGTAGTTATTTTGGAACATCCCGATTCTGTCGGGAGAGAAATTGAATCAAATACCCCGGAAGGGAGTGAAAGAGATTTCTTGAACTCTTCCAAATATTGGAGTGCTTCTTGTTCGTTTGTCTTTTTGGTGGAATGAGTTGTTCTTTTACCATCGATGAAATATACGATTTGGTAAAATGAAGACTTGTTGTTTTTTACTAAGAACATTTTAGAACTCCTTCCATTGTATGAACTGTGTATGGAGTTCCCAACAAACTCTTTATTTTTAGCGAAAATTCAGCGATTCCCGACGACTACGGATCAGAAGGTTGAAGGTTCGAATCCTTCCGGGTGCACAAAGAAAAGCTACATGTCAATTTACAAATTGTGAAAATCTGCGCCCGCAGCTCAATCCATCTTCACCGAAAAATCAGTTTCGCCGGATAAACTGGATAGAGCATTTGACTTCGGATCAAAGGGTTGAGGATTCTGCTAACAGCATCCTTCGGAGAATCCTTCTGTGTGTACGAATCATTCCTTTATATTTTTTTTATTTCCATTCATCCATTCTGCTGCAACCTTTATCTCTTTTCATCTTAGAAATACTCACTCACTTTTCCGTTTGTTTGCAAGAAACAGTGCCTGATTATTTATTTCAAATCGATTATAATTGAACAGCACTTAGTCAGCAGTACATAATTAATCAGGTTTTTATTATTCAAACCGCATTACTATCTCCAGTAGATTGATTACTGATTACTTCCCTTTTTCATATATTTACATACAGAAAAAGGATTTTTATTGAGACTCGATTGTGACCGATGTAATTGAAATACATAAGCTAACCAAAATTTATTCTTCCTCCTTTGGAAAGAAAAATATTCATGCGCTTATTGATTTGTCCCTAAATGTACGAGCAGGAACTATTTTCGGTCTTTTAGGACCAAACGGCGCCGGAAAAACTACGCTTGTAAAAATCCTTCTCGGAATTACTTTTCCTACTTCCGGATGGACTAAGATTTTTAATACCGCAATTTCAGACTATACCATTAAAAAGCGAATTGGCTATCTCCCCGAAAATCATAAGTACCCCCCCTATCTCACAGGTGAAGAGGTAATGATTTTCTTCGGTAAGTTAAGTGGGATAAAGAAGCCGGAACTTCGCCAGAAAATAAAAGAGCTTTTGGAATTGGTTAAATTGGAGAAGTGGAAAAGAACTAAAGTGAAAGCCTACTCAAAAGGGATGATGCAGCGGCTGGGGCTTGCTCAAGCATTGCTGAATGAACCCGAATTAATTTTTCTTGACGAGCCGACAGACGGAGTCGATCCGATCGGACGCAAAGAAATTCGTGATATTCTTCTTGCACTTAAAAGTAAAGGCAAAACTATTTTCTTAAACAGCCATCTTCTTTCAGAAGTTGAATTAATCACCGACCGGGTCGGAATCCTTAATAAAGGCAGATTAATTCGCGAAGGCACGGTTAAAGAATTGACCGAACGGAAAGAGGAATATTTAATTACTTTCGATCCGGATTCAACACTAATGAGCATCGAAGATTTAATTAACGGTTTCAACTTAACCAAAATAAGTGAGCTTGTTTATTCATTGAAAGTTGCAGATATAACCGAACTAAATCGCTTGATTGATATGATCAGAAAAAAAGAGGTGATGATTAAAGAAATAATTCAACAAAAAAATACTCTTGAAGATATTTTCATCTCCTTAATAAAAGAAGCTGAGGGAGAAGTTAAATAAATGCGCAATGTCTTTATAATGTCGCTTTTTACTTTTCGCGAAGCTCTTGTACGTAAAGTGTTTATTTTCTTTTTAGGAATATCTGCATTTATTCTGATAGGATTGGCTGCTGCATTCAGTTTGATTGATACGGAAGCAATAACTCAGTTTGCTAATCCTGAGGGTAAAGATAAAATGATCAGAGAGATAATCTCTTCACTCCAGCTAATAATTGTTACACCATTAGCCGGTTTGTGTCTTCTATTATCTATTTTTGCAAGTTCAAGTTTTATCCCGAACATGCTTGAAAAAGGCAATATAGATCTGCTATTATCAAAACCTGTATCAAGGACGCAATTGATGCTGGGAAAATATTTTGGCGGTATACTGGTTGTGTTTGTAAATATTGCATTTCTTGTAGTAGGAGTTTGGAGCATTATTTCATTAAAATTTTCGTATTGGGAATTTAATTTTCTTTTCTTAATTGTTATTATCACTTTCACTTTTGCGGTGCTTTACGCATTGATTGTATTCTTCGGTATTACTACAAGAAGCTCGATACCGGGAATGATGATTGCATATCTCATCTACTTAGTTCTAAGCCCTGTTCTTTTATTAGGAAAAGATAAAATTCATCTTCTTACCGAGAGCGAAATTATCAGAACTTTAATTAAAGGTTTATATTACATCGTTCCAAAAACATCCGAACTAATGGGAAGTATTTCTTTATCTCTTGTTATGAAAGCAGAAATAAATGAATTTCGACCAATTATTTCTTCATTTATTTTTTTAATTGTCATTATGATTTACAGCGGATACTTATTTAATAAAAAAAATTTTTAATATGATGAGATCATTTATCCATTTTGCTGTGGTAATTTTAGCATTTGCAGGCTGCGAAAAACAAATAGAAGTTTCCCCTATTTCTGCATCCCAATGGAATGTTTTTAGATATCTCCCTGAAAACACGCAGCTACTTATGTTTATAGGTTTTGAAAATCTAAGACAGACAAACCATTGGCAGCAGTTTATCGATACGACACTTGGCAGCAACCCCGCAGGCAAATGGCTTGATGATTTTGAAAGTGAAACAGGCGCGGGAATTAGACAGGGAATCGCAGAGGTTTATACAGCTTCAACATGGGATGGAAACAGCACAACAGTAGTTTTATTTACTAAAAACTTTCGTGCAGTCTCAGCTTATTTCGAAAACCCGCTTCGATTCAATGCAAAGGAGTTCGACGGACACAAGATTTTCAATATGAGGGGAAAATCATCTTCAAATTTTTGTCTTATAGATCAATCAATCTTATTAATAGCTAACAATGAAGAATATCTTTTAAGCGTACTTCGAGGGGAGGGAAATTCATTCAAGAATAATGATAGATTCATCTCAATCATTCAGCAGATTCAATTTAAAGATCACTATTGGATTGCAACAGATAATGGCAGCTATGCCGCTCTATTAATCGAAAAATTATTAAGTACAAAAAAGGAATTACCGGCAAAAGAAATTCTCGGCTCGATTCAAGATATTTCTATTTCCGCCGACTTTGCCGACGGTGTGAATATTTCATCAATTTGGAAATGTAAAGATTCGAAGAATGCATATTTACTTTCGGCAGCAATCAGAAGTGCCATTGCATTAGACCTATTAGCCGGACATGATAAAATTTTACATTCTTTGTTCGATAAAATGGAGATAGTCAGAAAATCCGACAAGATCAATTTTGAAATTTCACTTAACAAAAAAGATATTGAAGATCTACAATCGTTAGCTAAAAACCGAAATCTTTACCAAAACTTATAGGAAATCAATTATATGCAGAATGAAAATCTTAAATTAGAAGACCTGCTTGGAAAAACTCAAATAGTAAAAGAAATAGGTACGATAAACAACGTAGCTTTAGTAGGTGCTGGAATAATGGGGCAGGGTATTGCACACACTATAGCAGCTTCGGGAATGGATGTTATTGTAATTGAAAAAAATGAAGAGAAACTTAACGAAGCCAAAATTTCATTAGCAGAATCGATTGACCGTGAGATTAAACGCTGGGCAATGACTAATGCTGAAAAAAAATCTATCCTTAGCAGAATACACTGGCGGCTCGATTTCGAAAAGATTAAAGAGTGCGATCTCGTAATTGAAGCGGTTCAAGAAAATTTCGAATTAAAAAAAGAAATTTTTTGCAGATTGGATTCAATAGCTAAAAAAGATGCAATCTTTGTTTCAAACACATCTACATTAAGCTTAACAAAAATTGCCGAAGCAACTAATCGACCCGACAAAATAATCGGAATGCACTTCTTAAATCCTGTTCCGAAGATACCCCTTGTCGAACTTGTTAAATGTCTTCATACGTCTAATGAAACCGTTGAGATGGTTAAAAAATTTGCTGCAAAAATTGGTAAAACTCCTGTTGAAGTATATGAATACCCCGGATTTGTAACAACAAGAGCAATCGTTCCGCTGTTGAATGAAGCAATGTATATTTTGCTTGAAGGCGTAGCAACCGCCAAAGATATAGATACTGCCATGAAGCTTGGGTATAACTTTCAATACGGTCCGCTTGAACTTGCCGACAGCATGGGTTTAGATGAAGTGCTTGCCTGGATGGAAACTCTTTGGAAAACGTTAGGCGAACCTCGTTACCGGGCTTGCCCCATTTTACGCAAATTAGTGCGCGAACGGAAACTGGGCAAAAAAACCAGAGCGGGATTTTATCACTATGACGAAAATGGACAAATAATAGATTAGTTTATTCAAGCATTTTACTCATAAAATGAATCGAGATTAGATGATATCTTTAAAAAATAAATTTGCCATCCTAACGTAGAGACGGGGCATGCCCCGTCTCTACAAACATACATCAGATTACATCTCCTAATAATAAAATGTAATTCTGTACTTGTGGAACTATGTTAAAAGTTAAAGATAACATCTTTCGAATGTGCGGAATGTGGCTTATTCATTAATTAATTCTCTTCAATAGACAGGATATGTTATGAAAGTATTAGTACTTAACTGCGGCAGCTCATCAATTAAATATCAATTTATAGATACCGAACAAAAAATAGCACTTGCAAAAGGTATGGTTGAAAGAATCGGGATGAGCAGCGCAGTTTTATCTCATTCACGCTATGACGGCGATGCAATTAAAATCGTCGGTGAAATTTTAGACCATCAAATTGCTATCGAATATGTGCTTGGTGTAATGCTCAGCAAAAACCACGGTGTAATTGAAGAAAAAGAAGATATAGAAGCCGTCGGACACCGTGTAGTGCATGGCGGCGAATCTTTTTCCGATTCAGTTTTGATTAACGACCACGTAATTGAAGTGCTGCAAGAAAATATTGAACTTGCCCCGCTGCATAATCCCCCGAATATTAAGGGTATTCAGGCAATAAAAAGAATATTACCTAATACTCCTCAATGCTGTGTTTTTGATACGGCTTTTCACGTTAAGATGCCCCCAAAAGCTTTTTTATATGGCATTCCCTACGAGCTATATAAAAAACATAAAATTAGAAGATATGGTTTCCACGGAACATCTCACCTCTATGTCTCGCAGAAAGCAGTCGAGATTCTAAATAAGAATATTGAAGAGCTTAAACTTGTTACGGCACACCTCGGAAACGGATGCAGCATGGCTGCTATTGACAGAGGTCATTCGATAGATACGAGTATGGGCTTTACTCCTTTAGAAGGATTGTTAATGGGTACACGAAGCGGCGATCTTGATCCGTCTCTAATACTTTATATTATGAGCAAAGAGGCTCTGTCGTTAAATGAAGCAGGTACTTTATTAAATAAACACAGCGGCTTAACCGGAATCAGCGGCGAAGGCAGCGATATGAGAGAAATTATTCAAGCAGTAAAACAAGGGCATAAGCGAGCTACCTATGCTTTTGAAATTTTCTGCTATCGAATTAAAAAATATTTAGGTGCATACGCTGCCGCTTTAGGCGGGCTTGATGCTTTTATATTTACTGGCGGTATAGGAGAGAATTCCATAGAAGTTCGGGAAGAAGTTTGCCGCGATATGGAATTTTTAGGAATAGAACTTGACCGTGAAAGGAATAATAACGGAAGCCTGATTATCTCTACCGATAAATCGAAGGTGAAAGTTTTGCGGATACCTACCAATGAAGAATTGGTAATTGCCATGGATACAAGTGAAATAGTAAAAAGCCTTAAGGAGAAGCAGCCAGAACACGCCGGATAATATTTCGATTATTTTTCTAATCACCCGGTTTGAAACTCGAGAGCATAAAAATTTTAATTTTTCACTAAATAAAAAAAATCATGGATTTAGGTTTAACCGGAAAAACAGCATTAATTACAGCCTCAAGCAAAGGTATCGGACGTGCGGCTGCCGATGCACTTATCGAAGAAGGCTGCCAGATAGCAATTTGTTCACGTAATAAAGAGGATTTGCTGATTGCATCTTCCGAAATGAAAAAGAAATTCGGTGTCGAGCCTTTCTGGTGCGTTTGCGATCTTAATAAACTAAAAGATATTGAAAATACTGTAAACGTCGTATTAGATCAGTTTGGTAAGATCGATATTCTTGTGAATAACTGCGGTGGTCCGGTATCCGGCTATTTTCGCGACCTTAGCGAAGAGAATTGGGAAGATGCCTTTGAGCAGGTTCTATTAAGCGTAGTAAGGTTTTGTAATCTAATTATTCCCGATATGATTCTTAGGGAATGGGGAAGAATAATAAATATAACTTCGGTTGCCGTTAAACAGCCGATTGATAATTTGATGCTTTCCAATTCGCTTAGAACTGGAGTTATAGGATTTGCTAAGTCGCTCAGTAATGAAGTTGCAAGATATAACATTACAGTAAACAATATAGCCCCGGGTTTCACCTTAACTAATAGGCTGTACGATCTTGCAGTTTCAAAAGCAAAACTTACCGGCGAATCTCATGAAGAGGTATTAGCCGGAATGGCAAGACAAATTCCAATGAACCGCCTTGCCAGACCTGAAGAAATTGCCGCAGCAGTAGCATTTTTAGCTTCGCTTCAGGCTTCTTACATTACCGGAAGCACTATTCAAGTTGACGGAGGCTGGATTAAAAACCTTTTTTGATTTTTATTTAAAATGGTTATTGAACTGACACTGCTGCCGGAATTATTACCGGACAAAGAAAATCTGTATATCGCCGCTTCAAGACAGCTAAAATTAAATCGTAAAGAAATAAAAGCAGTCGTTCCTACTCGAAGATCAATTGATGCCAGAAGTAGGCAGCCGGTATTTAAGATTCGTGCGGAAGTTTATGTAAATGAACTGCCTATCGAAGAACCGCCTGTGGTGTTTAACCCCGTAAAGTCGAATAAAAAAGTTTTAATTGTAGGCTCCGGTCCGGGCGGCTTGTTCGCAGCCTTAAGACTAATCGAATTAGGATTAAAACCTGTCATTATAGAAAGAGGAAAAGATGTTAGAACTCGCCGGCGGGATATAAGAACACTTCAACAATTGCACATCGTTAACCCCGATTCAAATTATTGCTTTGGCGAAGGCGGTGCAGGAACTTACAGCGACGGTAAATTATATACTCGTGCAACTAAAAGAGGTGATGTAAAAAAAATTTTAAGAATCTTAGTCCAGCATAATGCCCATCCGGATATTCTAATAGATGCACACCCGCATATCGGTTCAAACAAACTGCCTAAAGTCGTTGAAGCTATTCGAAAAACCATTATCGATTGCGGAGGAGAAATTCATTTCAATTCGCGCGTAACCGATTTCAGTGTGAATAACGGCAAAATTGTGGCGGTGATTGTAAATAATGCCGATGAAATTCCAGGTGATGCTTTAATTTTAGCGGCGGGACATTCAGCAAGAGATATATTCTATTTGCTTCATAAAAAAAATATTCGAATCGAGCCAAAACCTTTCGCGATGGGTGTAAGAATTGAACATCCCCAGAAAATGATTGACAATATACAATATCATACTGAGAACAGAGGTCACTATCTTCCGGCGGCAAGCTACTCTTTAACTTGTGAAATTGATAAACGAGGAATTTATTCTTTCTGTATGTGCCCTGGCGGTATGATTGTTCCGGCAGCGACTGAACCGGGTGAGATTGTGGTAAATGGGATGTCGCTTTCTAAAAGAAATTCTCCTTTTGCAAATGCAGGTCTAGTTGTAACTGTTGATGAACGGGATTGGGACAAATATCAAAGCTTCTATCCTTTTAGCGGATTGATACTCCAGCAGAAATTGGAGCAAACGGCTTTTCAAATTGCCAATCAAACACAAAGTGCGCCTGCGCAGCGCTTAACCGATTTTGTAAAAAATAAAGTTTCTGAATCGCTTCCTTCTGCATCGTACATACCAGGGTTAACACCTGCACCTCTTCACGAATTCCTTCCGAAATTTGTATCTTCTTACATAAAAAAGGCTTTGATTATTTTTGATAAAAAGTTGAAGGGATATTATTCAGCGGAGGCAGTAATAACTGCGCCGGAAAGCCGGACAAGCTCGCCTATCAGAATTTTGCGCGACAAAAATACTTTGATGCATCCCGATGTTGAAGGATTGTTCCCGTGCGGTGAGGGCGCAGGATATGCAGGCGGAATAGTTTCCGCTGCTTTTGATGGTGTAAAATGTGCGGATGCCTGTGCAAAGTACTTGAGAGTTTAAACTTTTTAGCCATTCGGGGAAGCTATCCTCAGCACAAAACTGATTAAATAGTAATTCTCCGAAGTGGATTAATTTTTAGTCAATCTCTAAATGAATGAGCATAAAAATATCTTTCTTTCAATCATCAATTGCCGTTCACTTTAGTGTACGGTAAAATTCATACTTAATATAGTTGGCTTTCCGAAGGATCATTGGATAGCCACAATCCATTGTATAACTATAAAACATCAAAATCTATCTACTCTTTTTGACTCTGGTTTGACATGGATTTGATATCCAATAAATATATTGAAATGCGTTTCCCTGTTACTGATTCATGAGGGGGATTATTTAGCCAATACCACTTTAATTGCCTTCGAATATTCTCTTTGTGAAGTCAACGATTCAGCTTGCATTTTTATGAAGTAAATCCCCGAAGGAAGCTTCGATGCATTCCAGGTTGTATCGTAAATACCCGCCTGCCGCACACCCTCAAATATCTTGCTTACGAATTTCCCGTTTGTGTCGATGATAGTGATATTCACTCTGCTTTCTTCAGGAAGATGAAAAGTTATTTTTGTTTGATTGTTAAACGGATTAGGGAAATTTTGTAATAATGCATAATCATTGGGAATAGAAGGTTTATCCTTTTTCCCTGAAGCCGGAGTTGAAACAAATTTATAAATATATCCATCGAAGGCACACACATATAATTCATTTTGTTCATCTATGCCGAATGATGAGATTGGGGCAGGCGCAGTAACGATGAATTCGTTTGTCGTAGCGGCTGCATTTATTCCCTGCGCACCAAGCGCCCATATCTTTCGCGAGCAGTAATCGCCGTAAATATATTTTCCATATAACTGAGCATTTTTATTTCCTCTGTAAACGAATCCTCCGGTAACTGAACAACTACCGTCTGCATGAGAGTATTCCCATACAGGGAGTATTAACCCGGTAGTATCGCAGTTTGATGAAGGATTATAGCATAGTGTTCCTTCCATAATCCGCCAACCGTAATTTCCACCTTTTACAATTATGTCAATCTCCTCAATTCTATTTTGTCCTACGTCAGCGCACCACAATCTGCCGTCTTCAAAATCGAAACTGAAACGCCATGGGTTTCTTAATCCGTAAGCAAAAATTTCTTCTCTATATCCGGAAGTATTTCCAAAAAATGGATTCGAATTCGGAATAGAATAATTCCTGCCGGCTGAAGTTTCATCAACATTTATTCGCAAAATTTTCCCAAGAAGATTGGTTTTGTTCTGTGCATTGTTTTGAGGGTCGCCGCCCGAACCGCCGTCGCCTAAAGCAATGTGAAGGAAACCATTTGGACCAAAAGCAATCTGTCCGCCGTTATGATTTGAATATGGCTGGGAGACGGTTAATAAAATCAATTCGCTGTTAGGATCGGCTTGATTTTGGTTTGTTGAACTTACTCTATATCTTGAGACCACAGTGCGCAGCGGATTTGGAGCCGTATAATTTACATAGAAGTAACCGTTCTGCCTGTATTCGGGGTGAAAAGCCAATCCCAACAAGCCCATCTCCCCTCCTGATACAACTCTATCCGAAATGTCTAAAAATGTTTCTGCCGATGCAGCCGACTTTGAATTTAAAAATATTTTTATCTTCCCGCTTTGTTCAACAACAAATATTCTATTCGTTCCGTCACCGGCATATTGAAGATCAACCGGATTTGAAAAAGTTAAATTCGGAAAAGCTTTTTCCAACTGAATTTGAGAAAAGCAAACCGGAAAAATGTAAAACAAAACGATCGATATTAAAAATAATTTTTTCATTTTGACTTATTATATTCTTAATCTTTAGAAATTAATAGAAAATCTCTCAGATATAAAATTCCTCCAAAGGAGTCCTTTGGACAAATATCAAAAAACAAATTACAAATAATGTTCAATCTTCTCCGTAGGATCGTTCCGAAAATATCAATTCCGAAGGATCGTTCCGAAAATCAAAACGAAGCGTGACAAGCTTTTCCTGAATGTATTTCCGAAGGATCCTTTGAACGGGATCGTTCCGATAAGATTATGAATTTGTTATTTGGTGTTTATCGGAACGATCCTACGGATTTGTAATTTGGGTTTTGTCCAAAGGATCCTTCGGATTATTTGTTTTTTTCTTACAATTAAAATTTCTCCAAGAGTCATTTGACAAATATTTTTAGTTAGTCTTTCTCTTTGATTTACTTGCCGTTCGCTTTTTTACGGTTGACTTGTTTCTTATCTCTAATTTTGATAGACCCTCTCGAAATTCCTCCCAACGATAACCGGACGACCCGGACAACTGTTTAACTTGAGTTATAATCTCAAAGGAATTTTTCAATCGTTCATTTATTTGAGTGCTTTTCTTGTTTGAGCTTAATTTTCCTTTCTTTTCCGATACTGTATTACTGTTGGAGGCATTATAGAAATAATAGATCCAACCGAGAAGAGTTTCCATATTCTCTTTACTGTAATATAAGATGCCGTCGAACTCATTTAAATTTATGAAATTGAATACGGCGCTGTGATTCAAGAATTCGATCAATTTTGAACCGGCATTTTTATCAGCATCCTTCGAGTTATCAAATAAGTTTTTAACTTGTAGTAATGCTCTATTCTTTAACAACAGTTTTATAAGCAGCATTTCCTTCGCAAGATTTTTTTGATTGCTCTCGATCTGCTGCAAATAGTTAGAAATTACCTTGTCAAACATTAATGTGTGATAAAGATTGTTATGATCATCGGGATTTACTACTCTATTCAGAACCGTAACCGCAAAAAGTATCTCTTTGTAAAAATGGTTGTCAGGATTTAAGATAAGTAATTCCTCCGCCGCTTGCTTGAACCACTTTGCAGAATTTTTTCTTTTGTAAGCTCTATAAATATAATTGTTAAAATCTCTCAGATTCTTTACATCCTGCTTTAAGTTATCAACTGCAGTTTTAGGATTCACTTCCGGAGATGAGAAATGATTAATTTCTATTATTAGGGAATTAAAAGCATTTAGTAATTTTTCAGTATTATTAATTTTATAATCCAAACAATATCGCTCGAATTCCTCTTTTATTGTATAATTTAACAGCTCATAACATTTATTATGAACCGGTAAAAGCTGCAGCTCATGCAACGCATTAAAAATAGAAGGAACTCCCTTGCCCGACAAATAATTATTCAGTCTTTCATACTGTCCGTTTGTATCATAAGCCTCGCGGAAATTCATGCAAACCCTGCTCTGATAACCGCCCAAATAAATGTGAAACCCGAAATCATTTAATTCGCGTCCGGAAATTAGATATTCAAGATTAGTTTTATGGTCGGAATAAATATAGAAGTAACCCTGCTCTGTCTTTAAGTCAAGAGCTTTAGTCAGATTTTTTGTTGTATAATACTTAGATTCCTCACCGGATTTCATAACAGCTTTGTTAGCCGAATGACGAATTGTCCCTTTTGCTTCCGAGTAGGAATTATTATATAAAATTAAAGCTTTATTTGTACCTGAGCGGTTCGAAAAAGCGAAGACGTTCTCGTTTACATTTCCCAAATCATCAAAAAAATCGTACAATTCAAACTCCGACACTTGACTGAAGAGGTATCGCTGCTTTAACAGAGGGAATATCTCCTCACGATGTCTGTTGACAAGATGTTCATCCACAAATTCATCATAGTACGAGCGTTGATACTCCATTCCATATTTTTCAGCAAATCCCTCTATTTGACCATGAGCAAACATAGGAAGCCCCGGCAGCGTAGCCATCATTAATGCGACTCCAAAATATTTATCTCCTTTTCCGAATTGATTAACCGCTGTTTCCTCATCGGGATTGCTCATAAAATTAACATATCGTTTCAGTATTTCAGGATTAAACTCAAGGGTATTTTTAATTAGCTGTTTGTATTTGTCATTCTCATCTTTCATAAGCATGTGCATAAATGCGCTGTTGTATACGCGGTGCATGCCAAGTGTTCTTACAAAATATCCTTCCATCAACCAAAAAGCTTCGGCGAGCAACAGCGTATTAGGCATTTCGGAATTTATACGGTCAACTACTTCTCTCCAAAATTCTGTAGGCATCGATCTGTCAAATTCATTTTGACTCATTGAGTAATCGGAACGTGAAGGAATTGCTCCGCCTGTGCCGGGCTTAGGGAACCACAATCTTTGATAATGTTTTTTAGCTAAGGTCATGGCTGCATCAAACCGGATAATCGGAAATTGCTGCGCTACATGCATGATTGTTTGAATCACTGCTTCTCTAACTTCCGGATTTAAAAAATTAAGCTGAGCAGTATCGTTCCATGGCATATTTGTTCCGTCGTTGCCGTGATAAATATATTTTTTATCGCCTGTATATCTATCCCTCCGCTCAAAAACTACTGCCGCATCCTGGCGTGAATAATATTTATCTTCAATGCGTACTTCTACCCTTTCATCTTCCGAAAGATTAGGCCCGGTAAAAGTGTAAGAAGGATAGGGATGATTATTAGTTTGCAAAAAGTAATGTGGTTTTTCTACAATCCATTTTGAGTATATGCCTGTGTGGTTCGGAACCATATCGCTTGCAAGTCTTATTCCTCTCTGCATGGCTCTTGCTTTTAGATTCTCAAAAGCTTCTTCTCCGCCAAGCTGATGCGCAATTGTATAATTATAAATCGAATATGCTGAGGGTGCCGCTTCAGGATTTCCGGTAAACACTTTGATCTTTTTTGAAGCGCTGCTTCTTTCCCACACACCTATTAACCAGAGGGCGTTAAAATTCCAACTTGCAAGTTTATCAAGTTCTTCGTCGGGAATTTGATCCAGGCGCTGAATCAATCTGTTGTACTGTTTTGAAAGCTGAAACAACCACACATAAACATTCTTTGCAATCATCACAACTTTAGGCATCCAATCCGTATCCTGTGTGAATTTTTCAATTTCAGAATAGTAATAACTTTCGGCATCGGTTAACTCTTCACCTGCTTTTAGTTTATCTCTAATTTTTTTAAGATATTCCTCATCGAACTTATACTCTGGTACAGGCGGAGTTGCTTTTTCTCCACCGCCATGTTTTATAAAAAGTTTCAGGTCTTCCCGAATTAGATCCTGTCCCTTAAGTAACTTCTGAAACAGAGCATCGTCGATGTAAATCCTCCATTTTTCACGAATGTAATCCAACTGCGTATCGATGTTGAAAGGAAACGTTACGATAGGTTTTCGAAGGAATTGGATTAAGGAAAGACTTTCTTCACCAAACGGCTTTTCAGATTGGAAAAATTCTTCTGCTAATCCTAATAGATCTACATACTTTGTCCTTTTAGAAATTTGTATATCCGAAAATAATTCTTCAAGCGAAGTTAAAGCAGGATTAATATTTTCGAGATGAAGAAGTATTAACTCTTCCAATAAAATTTCTTTGTTTGAAACTCCGGAAGTATTGCCGTTCAAATATTCTTCTACACCGGTATTACCCTTATATACTTCAAGGGGAGGAAATTCATTGCAGAATTCGTTCAGAACCTTTGTTAATTCTGCATCACCTAAATGAACCATCAAATGAGTAAATGCTCTGCTAAATACGCCGGCATTTTCTTTTTCTTTGTAAACACCAATAATGAAATGGAATATTTCGTGTAACAATCCTAATGCATTAATCTGACCGGGCGTAATCGGCTCGTGACCCAGTCCTTCACTTTTTCTTTTTTCATTTATGCTGTTGGAAAGCTCACGCGCATTTTTGGGATGAGCTATGATTACTGTACCTCTAAGGCTGAAAAGTGATTTATCGAACTGATACTTCAGTCTTGAGTGCTTAGATACGTGGAAGTTATACTTAATCATGTTGCAGCTTTATAGTTAAGATTTGATGCAATAAAATTGTTTGAAATAACTATGAATTTCAATGAGTTCGGTATAAATATAATCATTTCTCGATTGAAATATTAAGGAATTATGTCTATGGTTTTTTTTGAAAAGTTTTACGGCTTGTGATTCATCATCTTGCGGTTGTAATAAATAATTTCTTCTTTAATGTAAATGCCTGATTAGGAATGAAAACTTGTCAATTCCTGTTTTAACCTTAGTAACTTAATAAACCCGGACTACATGAACCTTATCCAAAGGATCGAGACTGTGTGAAAACTCATCCATAGGATCCTTAGGAAAACTGTCATTTCGCCTGCCTGTTTACATACTAAAGGTATGCTGCAGGCAGGAAGGAGCGGAGCGACTGTCCAAAAAACTCCTTCGGAGAGAAACCTTTACTAAATGCAAGATTTCTCCTCCGACCGTAGGTTCTCCGAGGATCCTTTGGACTTTGGAAAAGCTTTCGGAGTCGAAATGACAACGACACTTTTCCGAAGGATCATTCTGATTACACAGCCTCGATCCTGCGGATTACATTATTTTTTTCCGAAGGTTTTCTGAAATTTTTTTAGAGACTTTAATCGAATATTTTTATAATTATTTCTCCGGCACTTCTAAACCAATGAACCAGCTATTTCCGTTTGCATCTTGAACCTTAAGCAAGACAGCAGAACCTCTTTTAGAATCGAAAATGTCTTTCAACTCGTTTACATCATTAACCTTTTTCTTATCGGCTTCAACAATAATATACCCATCTCTTAAACGCTGGTCTTCTGCAATGCTGAAGGTTTTAACGCCGATTATTTTTACACCGTTATCAACTTTGTAGGAAGTCTTCTCTCTCTGCGTAAGATTCGAAACCGCTAAACCTATTTCTTCGAATGAAACGGTATTCAATTTCGTATCCTTTTTTGGATCGCTCTTCCCTTTATCGGCAACGGGCTCAGACTTTTTATCCTCCTCTCGTGCTTTGAGAGTAACTTTCTTTTCGATTTCTTTACCATCCCGGAAAATAATTAATGATACGGTAGTGCCGGCAGTTTTTGAAGCTACATAACTTTGCAGCTCGTTAGATTTGTTTACTTCTTTACCGTCAATTTTTAGTATGATGTCACCTTCTCTAATATCTGCAGACTCGGCAGCACCACCCTCAATGGCTCTTTGAACTAGTATACCCCGTGGTCTATCTAAACCTAAGGCTTTAGCCAGTGCATCGTCTATATCTTTAATCTCAATTCCAATATATCCTCTATTTACCTTTCCTGTAGCAATAAGGTCTTTTGCCACTGCTTTAGCAAGATTTATAGGAATAGCAAACCCATATCCAATATATGTTCCGCTGCGGGTTGCAATAGCCGAATTGACTCCTATGACTGCTCCGGATAAATCTACAAGTGCTCCGCCGCTGTTGCCCGGGTTAATTGCTGCATCTGTTTGGATAAAGTTTTCAACTCCGTAACTGTCGGTAATTAATCTAAGATTACCTCTTCCTATTGCACTAACAATACCTGCAGTAACAGTGGATGTAAGCGCAAGAGGATTACCAATAGCCATAACCCATTGCCCTACTTTAAGATTATCGGAGTTACCAAGGTAAGCAGCGGGAAGATTATTAGCATCAATTTTTATTACTGCCAAATCAGTAAGCGGATCGGTACCAACAACCGTAGCGCTGAATTTTCTTTTATCATACAAACCAACATCTACTTTAGTCGCATTCTCAACTACATGATTATTGGTAATGATATAACCGTCTCCAGATATAATTATTCCGCTGCCTGAGCCGCGCTGTTCCTGGGGCATATCTCTGAACGGAAAGAAAAAGTCCCAGCCTTTGCTGTCCGTTCTTTCAGATACAACCGTAATTTGTACAATTGTAGGAGTAACTGTTTCAGCTACTTCGATAAATGCTTTGCTGAATGAAGTTGCATCGGCATCTAAGCTTACCGGCGGCTTGTCTGCCCCTATATTTATATCAGCCAATCCAGGTCTAACCAAACCAAAACCGGATACCAGCAATGCTCCGAATAATATTCCTATTCCGATAAGAACAATTGCACCTAAAATTCCTTTGGATTTCATTTCGTTACCTCCGTTAGTTTTTCTTAATGTTTAAATACTACTTTCTGACATTTGTATCAATGTCTTATTCTATACCTCACGTTAAAATAATTTTAATGATTGAATAGAGCCAAAATCCGCCGCATGGAATTTTAAGTATTTTTCTAAAAAATCTAAAGCAGCAGAAGTTAGTTCGCTGTTCGCTGTGATTCTAATTTCGTTGCGCATTAGACATTTTAATAATTCAAAAAGTTCCGGTTTTAGTAAAGCGGCATCAAGAAATGAATTTTTACAATTCGCACACAATAAACCTTTATTCATGCTGTAAAAAACGTTAGTGCCGTTAATAATTTCAGCGCCGCACGAAACACAACTTTTGAGTTGAAGCTGGTAGCCTGTCTCGGTCAAAAAAAATAGGAAAAATTTAAGAAAATTTATAATCGGCGCTTCATTTGATGAATCCAAAAGACATAAGATTCTTATTATCCCCCTAAACAGTTTATCATTCGTTTCATGATCCGGGGTTAGTTTCTTAACCAATTCTAAAACTGCGTATGCATATTTTAATTTGTCTAGCTCTTCCCGGATGTGAGGAAAATGATTTAGAAGATCCGCATTCGAAACTAATTGAACATCTCTAGTTGCTTTGCTGTAAAGAATAACCTGCAGATGATTAACCGGATCGAATAATAATCCGATTTTAGAAGATGGTCTTCGCGCTCCTTTAATAATAACCGATATTTTCCCTTGCTCTCTAGTGTATAAAGTAACAATGCTGCTTGTGTCTCCGTAATTCAGCTTACTGAGCACAACAGCTTCAGTTTTAATTATTTCGCTCATCGGATAAAATTATAAGGGAATAAAAACAAATCTTCGTCTGTTATAATACCGGATATTAAATGAGATGGGGTTACGTCGAAAGCCGGTGAAAATGCCTCATACTCTACATGTGCAATTTGCATATCTCCGATCGAAAGCACTTCATTTTTGTTTCTATATTCGATATCAATTTCATTTCCGGCAGGTATGTTTCGATCAATCGTTGTAGAAGGTGCAGCAACATAAAACGGTATATTATGGTAGTTGCAAGAAATGGCAAGATTATAAGTACCTATCTTGTTTGCAGTATCCCCGTTTAATGCAATTCTATCAGCCCCAACGATTACTAAATCAATTTGGTTTTGCTGCATAAGCACTGCGGCAGTTGAATCGGTTTGAATTGCGAACGGAATTCCCGCTTTGTGCAGTTCAAAAGCCGTAAGTCGTGAACCTTGCAGCAGCGGACGAGTCTCATCAGCATAAACTTTGTTAATTAAATTATGCTCATAACCTTTTTGGATTACATAAAATGCCGTACCGCCGCCTGCAGTAGCTAATTTACCAGTATTACAGTGGGTGAGCACATTCGATTTCTTCTTGAATATTTTGAGACCGTTCTGTGCAATTTTCTCACACATCTCAGTGTCTTCTTTATGAATTTTTTTTGCACGTTCGATTAGGAGATCGTAAAGGTTTTCCGAATCCTTATTCTCTTCAAATACATTTTTTAACTCGTTAAGTGAATAGAATAAATTTACGGCTGTTGGACGTGTGGAAAGCAGCCGTTGATAAGCCAAGTAGAATGTTCTTCTTAGTGCATCTGCAGGAATATTTTTTATGGAGAGAGCCAATCCATAAGCGGCAGCAACGCCAATTAAAGGCGCACCGCGCACTTCTAATCTTTCGATAGCTTCGGCAATTCTGTCAAAGTCGTCAGTCTCTACATAGTCCTCAACCAGGGGTAGTTTAGTTTGGTCAAGGAAAGAAAGTTTATCATCAAAAAATTTTATCGAAAAATAATTATTCTTTATCATCAAATTTGGAAAGATTAAGAAATTCTCTGAATCTATCATACACTCTAAAATACTCTAAATCCTCTAAACCTTTTGTGCTAAATTTTTCTACGCAAAAGGAAGCCATAGCGCTTCCGTAAACAACCGCGCATTTCATATTCTCGGGGCTAAGATCATGAGTTTTATGGAGATAGCCGATGAATCCGCCGGCAAATGCATCTCCGGCACCGGTGGGATCGTAAATCATTTCCATCGGATAAGCAGGTGCCGAGAAGATTATATCCTCCGTAAAAAGAAGTGCACCGTGTTCGCCTTTTTTTATTATAAGAATTTGAGGTCCCATTTCTCTAATGATCTTGGAAGCTTTTATCAAATTTGGTTCGTGGGCAAGAAGCCGGGCTTCAGAATCGTTTATGATAAGCACGTTCACTCTTTTTAGAAGCTTTAATAATTCATCCTTCTTACCTTCAATCCAATAGTTCATGGTATCGCATACAACAAATTTAGGGCTGTTCATTTGATCCATAACTCTTATTTGCAGCTCGGGATCAATGTTTCCCAAACAAATAAATTTGGCTTTGCGGAATTTTTCAGGAATAACCGGATCGAACTTTTCGAATACATTTAACTCGGTAAATAACGTATCTCGCACATTCAGATCGTAGTGATACTTTGCTGACCATCGAAATGTTTTACCGTGAGGTACTACCTGGAGTCCATCTAAATCTACATGGTGATTTTCCAACAATCGAATATATTCTTTCGGAAAATCTTCGCCTACAATACCGACAAGATAAACAGGCCCGGTAAAGTAGCTTGCAGCCAAAGCGATATAAGTTGCAGAACCGCCTAAGGCTCCATCAACTTTGTCAAAAGGAGTGGATACCGTATCCAAACCCAATGACCCAACAACTAATAAACCCAAAATTGACTCCGGTTATACTTAGAATTGAAAAAATTTGTGGTAAAAATAATTAAAACCATATTTAAACCATAACAAAACTAAGAACTACAGTTTTAACTCTACAAAGCTTAAAAAATTATTTTGGCGGAGAAAATAATTTTCGATTATGTCTACCGATTTTCTTTGTCCTTCCCATGCAAGTAGTTCTTTTGCTTCGGACGGTTCGAACCAACCGAACTCGCAATGTTCACTGCTGATTATTACTGCTTGATTTTTATCTACTAATGCGGCAAATACAGGGATGAGTATTATTGAATCTTTTTCCGCAGAATAAAATGAGTTTAAATTTGGAGCAGCCCAAAACCTGAGAGGCTTTAATGCAGTTTCCTCATAAATTTCTCTTAAGGCTGCCGAAACGGCAGTTTCATTATCTTTGACTTTGCCGGTTACCATCTGCCAAATGCCGGAATAAATTTCTTTTTCAGAACGCTTAAGAAGAAGAAATTCAATTTTTTCTCCTTCGGCTCTGAATACATGAGCTTCAATCATGTTAGAAATTATTTGCATTAATATTTTCCTTTCTGAAAATAAGTGTAATTAAAAATAAGCTCTTACTTCTGCTCTACCGGAGTGAATAGTTCTTCCGCCGCCCTGGATTCTGCCGTCGTAACCAACTGTTGATTGTAAGTTGCTCGAAATTCTGTAATCAAAGTTAAAACGCCAAAAATAATTTTTTCCCAATCGATTTCCGCCGGTTAATTCAAACGGAATGAAATTATCGTAAGTAACCCCGGTAAGTTCGGATCTTTCTGCTTCAAAGCGAAGTCTGCCTTTTCCGGCAAATGAAAAATTAAATCTTATCAACTGTGAATTGAGATCAATGGTTGAAGGATTAATAGATAGATTATCTTCTCTTCGTCCTACTTTGAATTTAAAACCAACTTCTATGTTACGTTCCGGTCTGTAGGAAAAATCCGAAGTGATATTATTGCCGCTAATTAATCTTCTTCTATTTGAAGTAACAGGTGCGTGTACGTTGTCGGTTTCATTTACAAGGTCGGTTTGATTGCCTATCTCTTCAACAACTTTAAATCTGATTCTTAAGCTTCTCTCCCTATTGAAAGCTTGTTCAACACCGCCGCTGAATTGATTTAAACTTTTTCGCTGCGAGTAGCGGAAACGTAGGGAAAAATCACGCTCGGTTTCGAACAGAAAAAAATCCTGCTGAAAATAATTTGAACCTCTAATCGTTTTTTGCTCATTCAAGAAAGAAGAAAAATTCAGCAGATAAATTTTCTTGTAGTCTTCTTCCTTGCTGTTTTCTTCAATCCGCCAAAAAGATTCAGATGATAATGGCTTAAATATTTTTGATATAAAAGAATTGCCCCCAATAAGTTTGTCAAATTCAATTCGCCATTTTGTGCTGGTCTTCAGTTCAATAACAGGGAAAAGTTCATCTGTCGGAACCGTTACTACAATAAAATCGCCATCATACAGGGTTGGTTCAAACTCAAATTCATCGGCAATGCCGTTATAGTTAAGGTCGCCTAAATATCTAAAGTTTCCGGTACCTCTTTCCACACGGACAAAAACTTTTTCTAGTTTAGCGGTGCGTTGTGTAGCAACCTCATAAAACAAGTCTCCGCTTATGGCTTGAAAGAATAAAAAACGCGACTGCGAACGAACGAGGATTGTTTCGTTATCTAAAAAGCCTTTTAACTTGAAATACTCCTTATATCTCTTATTCCTTACATTCAACGATAAAGATGAGCTAACTTCTCTTATTTCCCGATATGATAATTCATATCCTTGCAAAAAAGAATACGACTCTTTTATTAGTTCTCCTTCGCCCGGCATGTAATCTTCTCTGAAAGAATATCTTGCGGTAAATGTTATTCCTTCCAATTCGGCTAACTGTAGTGAAGGAGTTATTTCGTAATATTTCAAGCTGCCAGATAAGACTGAGTCTTGAGAAGTGAATCTGTCCGTTCTGTTTTCAGCCAAAAAATCTAGTGACGGTTTTAATTTCCACCACTTATAAAATGCATTAGCTTTATGACGAAACCATGAGGATCGTATTAAATTATTATCGGATTTAACATAGTCCAGGTTATAATCCAAACCAAAAGAATTAATATCAGTAAGTGTGAGGTAATTGTTAAACCTGTCCGACTTAAACGAAGAGCCCTTTCTTAAAAATCCGGCGGATGAATTTATTCTCAATTCTTTAATAGGGTTGATCAATAAACCGATTTCGCGAAGTGTTTCACTTTCTCTTTGCGAGGAAAGATCGAGATTATAATTCCGGTTAAATTCAATTTCGTTAAAGCGATCGGGAGAAGTAAATCGGCTTTGAATATATCTGTCTTTATACGTCAGACCTATTCGCCCCAAGTTAACCTCTCCAATCTTTACATTTGCAGGTTGAAAATTCAAAACCAAATTTCTTGCATAACCATAATTATCGCCTTCATCAAGATTTGAGAATCGGTTTTTATCCCACAGGCTGCCGGCATACTCTAACGATAGTGTTAAATCCTGCAGAGGCTTAACATCTACAACTACTCCTGCGCTCTGCTTCAATTCGGGCAGAGGCAGAAAAATAACGGGCAGATAACTTCCGTTTCCGATACCCACAAATCTAAAATTTCCGATGCTTTCTCTAACATAATCACCGTTTCTTTCACCGACGTAGGAAAAGGATACATTGTAAATCGCTTCAGGGTTGCCGGGATCATACACATAAATAATATATTGCTGCTCATTAAAGACAGAATCGATTTGCCGGTATACTCCTCTAACGTTTCCGAGAGAATCCGGTTCGGCAATCCTGACGCCGCTTTTAACGGCAGAGTTTCTATTATCACCGGCTGTACGCAAAATATTTTTATCTTCTTCGGATAAAGAAATATCAATGGGAGCGTCGGGGTCATCGCCTTCGCGAACGTAGTGAAATTTCAATCCGATTTTTTCATCCCAAAATTTAGATTGAGTTCCGGCAGTAAAGAAATTTCTTGTATAGCGTCTGTCTGTATATTCAAAGTCAACGGTAATTCTGCTTACCGAGGTAATTAGTCTATTAGGTGTGAATGTAATTTGTGCATTAGAGTATTCGATTACATAATCGTTAGCTTCTCCCCTTTTCATAGGAATACCGTCAATATAAACTTTTTCTGTACCGGCTATTATTATTATATCGCGTTCGTTGTTAATGCCGGATAAGCGGTAAGGACCTTGAACTCCGTCCAAGCCATTAAAATTATTTGTATTGAATTTTCCTTTAGAGCTTGCAAGTGCAAAATAAGCCGAAGATGAGCCGTAATGGAACTGCCCCATCAAGCCTTGCAGCTTTCTGTCAACAAATCCGAATTCTCCGGCTTTTTGCTGAAATTGGAAATCGCCGAATGTACCCTCGGCAGCGGGATGCTTAACTTGAATAAATACTTTATCTAATTCCTCCAATCTTTCGGTGGTACCCTCGGGTTGAATTGGGGTGTTTTCGTCAGTCAATGCAGCAACAATTTCGAGATCATCGGATAGCTTGCCTGATAATTGCAGTCTTAATCCGCTGGTTAATGTTAAATCTTTATTCGTTCCGATGCTGAATCCGCGCACCAAAGTTCCGCTTCGCTCAATTGAAGAACCAAAAATTGATTCGGCAGTTAATAGGCTTCCTTCGCTTTGAACAAATTTTACGGTGTCCCCTAAAAACTCGTCATATTTTACAATTAGGATTCTTTTTTTGTATTCTTTTTTCAGTCCAAAATTTATTGATTGATAAGAAACAATCAGCGTATCAAATATTGAATATGCTAACGAATCCGATAGTTTGAAAGATGCAGTGGAATAAGAGAAAAAATAATCTTCTTGTTTTAAAATTTCGCCTCTAAGCCTTATAGTTTCCGTGAAGGGAATAATATTTATTTCAGAAATTTTGTAGCTGTTCTCCAGGTTAATGGGAATAGTATCGGTAACGATTTTCGAAAAATACTCTTGCCCCCTCAAGAATGAGAACATGCCGTTGACGAGAAGCAGCGATATGACAAATATTTTCTGCAGATTCAAATTCGGAAAGAATTATTATTGAGTTGAAATCTAATTTTAATAGCGGCTTTTATCAAGTCTATATTGCGAAATGATAGAAGTTAGAGATTTAAACCGTGCGGGTATTATTTCCTTAATTTGATATGCTTCAAAGTAACTCAATCCGTTTTTCTTTATTTTTTGCTGCCTAAAAATTTAAGTTGTGTATGACAATTTTCGAAGCGTTAAAAAAATATTTCGGTTATGAAACCTTTCGACCCGGGCAGCAGGAGATAATCGAGGCAATCTTAAACGGTGAAAACGTTCTTGCAGTTTTGCCTACCGGTGCCGGAAAATCTCTTTGTTATCAAATACCGGCTTTGGTAAGCGATGGTTTCTCAATTGTAATTTCGCCGCTGATTGCTTTAATGAAGGATCAAGTTGATTCACTCACCAAATCGGGTATTGCCGCAGCCTTCATAAACAGTACGATCAGCTATACCGAAACAGAGATAGTTCTGAATGAAATTGCATTCGGAAAAATTAAGCTGCTTTATGTAGCGCCCGAACGAGTTGAAGGAATAAATTTTTCCGGGCGACTAAAACAGCTAAAGCCGGTTTTCCTGTTTGTAGACGAAGCTCACTGCATAAGCGAGTGGGGGCATAATTTCCGACCAAGCTACAGCAAAATAAAATCATTCGTTGATTTTGCAGGCATTAAAAGAATATCTGCATTTACTGCAACGGCAACCCCGGAAGTTGAAAATGATATAGTCAAACAATTAGGATTGAAAGACCCGAAAGTATTTGTAAAAGGATTCGAGCGGGAAAACTTGTATTTGAATGTTCTTCAACCAAAAAGGAAAAAAGAAAAGTGTCTTGAATTGCTTTCTAAACACACAACACCTGCTATCATTTATACATCATCGCGAAAAAGGGCTGAAGAGGTATCCGAATTTCTGAACATGAATCGTGTTTCATGTACATACTATCATGCAGGACTTCTTGCCGTCCAACGAAAAAAAATTCAAGAAGATTTTATTAATGATAAAATACCGGTTATTGCCGCAACAAATGCATTTGGAATGGGAATCGATAAAAAGGATATACGTCTTGTAATTCATTACAACACACCCGGCTCGGTTGAAAATTATTATCAGGAAATAGGACGTGCGGGAAGAGACGGTGAACCTGCTTCTATCTTTCTGCTGCATGATGATTCGGATATCAATATTCAAAATTATTTTCTTTCAAGTTCGCACCCGGATAAATTATTAATCCAAAAAATTTATGATGCAATATGCGACTACTCTCAGACAGCAGTTAACTCTCAACCCGATAAACAGCTTCCGGTTAACATTGATTATATCTCATCTTACATAAACAAGAATATTTCACGCGGACTGCTTTATGCTGCATTGCAAATTCTTGAAGCGGCAGGTTATATAAAAAATTTATCTGCTCTCGACCAACGTACATCTTTCCGGTTCTTGCTTGCAAAGGATAAATTGAAACAATTCGTAAAAAGCACTTCCAACCTTAATTTCAAGGAAATAGTACTGCAGCTTCTTCGTATGTACGGGAGTGAAATTTTGAGAACAAAAACTACTATTCGTCTTGCAGAAATATCGCATGCTTCGGGTATGCCTGAAGCTGAAGCAGATGAGGCTTTATCCGAACTTGATAACATAGGTGTTGCCGAATACGAAAAAATACTTTCAGGCGAAAATGTCAAGCTTCTCATTCCGCGCATCCCTTCCGATAGACTAATAATCGATTTTGATAAATTGAACCGGAGTTATCTTAACCTTCAGCGTAAGATCGAAACTATGGTTGAATATGTGTATTCGGATAGATGCAGATTCGCTTTTATTCTTGATTATTTCGGCGAAAATACTACCGATTTCAAATGCGGGCGTTGCGACAATTGCAGTAATCCGAATATAATTCCCGACTCTTCAAGGCAATACATAAAAGA
This sequence comes from Ignavibacteriales bacterium, assembly GCA_020061465.1. GTDB lineage: Bacteria > Bacteroidota > Ignavibacteria > Ignavibacteriales > Ignavibacteriaceae > JAGUYG01. The sequence continues at coordinate 8,626 of JAGUYG010000009.1, read as the reverse complement.
AATTTTATTAAGAACCGTAAACGAAAGCCCCGTACCGTTAACGTTGAATAAAACTGTAAGCATTTTAACCGGAAATACTAAACTGGAAAATTTGAAAGAGTTGGATACATTCGGTACCTGTGCTAATTATTCTAAAACTGATATCCATTCTGTTTTAGATGAGCTTATTTCGATTGGACTTTTAGAAAGGAACAAAGCAAGCAAGAACCGTCTTCAGTTAACCTTAAAAGGCATTGAATATCTTGACGAACATAATTTATTTTTTGAAACTGTAATTGAAGAAAATAATTACGAAAAGAATCTGGAGCTGTTCAATCTTTTGCGCGAAGTAAGACAAAATGCAGCAAAAAAATTTATGCAGACAGGCTATCTTATCTGCCCGGATTCCATATTGAAAGAGATTGCCGGTAAGAAGCCAAAGAATAAATGGGAGATGATGTCCATAAAAGGTTTTAATAACAGAATGTATAATAAAATCGGACATGATTTTTTGGAAGTTATCAGGCAATTTAAAGCCGACTCGGTTGCTGCCGCTGAAAAACCAAAAAGTGTTCCTTCAAACATTCTTGAAACTTATAAATTGTTAAAAAAGGGGTACTCGTTAAAAGATATTGCTAGTATCAGGCGTCTTTCGGAGGCTGTAATATCGATGCAGATTGAGAGCATAATTGAATTCATGCCCGAGACCGACATTTCGAATTTATTTGAACATAAGTTATTAAAAATTACTCTGGATGAAATAAAGAAGGGATATATCGATCTTAAAGATTTAAAACAGCGTTTGCCTGCAGAGGTTAGTTATCCATTAATAAGAATTGCAGCGGTAAAGTATAAGCTTACTTCTCCTGAATCCCGAAGGCTTTCGGGGCGGGATCGTTCCGATTCGCTTCCCTCTTCAAAGCTTCTACATGATGAATAACTTTTTCAAAGAAAGCATCCCACCGTGAGGGATTTTCATTATAGTAATTAAAAGTTCGTTCGTACTGTTCGTTAGTGATATTATGCTTCTTAAAAATTATCTGCTTCAATCCATCAATTTTATTATAATCGGCATTGGACGTATCCTGAGCTATCACTAAATCAGTATACACACGTAAGAACTTTTCTTCTTTAAGTAATTTGGAATCGGAACAGCCGCCGGCAAAAATTAAAAATGATAAAAGTAAAAGAATACTGAAGCAGTTGATAATATTCATAATGGCAGCGGTCATTTCATTTTTTTGCTTGCTTCAAAAAGTATTCTCTTCTCTTCGTCGGTTAAGTTTTGATAACCCGATTGACTGATCTTATCGAGAATTTTATCAAGCTGCTCTTGAGTAATCTTATCTTCCTTTTCGTTTATGTCATAATATTTTGCTTCTTCAATTTTTTCATTTCTTTTGAAGGGATTAGAAATTCCACCAAAGGGATTATCGGAACGATCCTTTGGAAAAGGTTGTTTGGGTCGGTAGGTTTTTCTACCAAACAAATGCTTAATTTCAGCATCGATGGATTTATCTAATAAAATGAAAATCAATCCTGCTAACGCTCCGCCAAGATGAGCAAGATGTGCAACAGTTGAATGAGCGCTGTCAATAAGCATAATTTCCATTACGATCAAAAATGTAATAAGATATTTTGCTTTAATCGGAATAAAGAAGTAAAGGAAAATGTATCTGTTCGGGAACAGCAGGGCAAAAGCAACCAAAACCCCATAAACACCGCCCGAAGCACCTATAGTAGGCGCAGGTAGAGCACCCAGCAGCGGAGAAATAAACAAATGACATAAACCTGCTACTACTCCGGCAAGTAAATAGAAGTATAAAAATTTTTTCGAGCCCCACAAGTTTTCAATTTCCATTCCGAACATCCAAAGCGCAAACATATTAAAAAGGATATGACCGAAGCTGCCGTGTAAAAATTGAAATGTTATGAGCTGCCATATTTGAAATAATCCGCTGCCAATAGGCATCAATGCAAACCATCTTATAATTATTTCAGATGCAATTTTATCACCTACCACTATATTTTGCGCAAGCACCTGAACAAAAAATATCGCAACGTTTATTATCAATAAATTCTTGATAACGGGTGGAAAGAAGCTGAAACCTCCAAACCCACTCGGTCTATAATGATTACTCACACCTATCCTTTAGTTTAATTTTAAAATCATTCTGCATCGGTTAACGCAACAACGCCTGGGAGCTGCTTTCCTTCAAGGAATTCGAGTGAAGCACCCCCGCCTGTAGATACATGAGATACTTTGTCGTCTAAACCAGCTTTAGAAATTGCAGCAGCCGAATCACCGCCGCCTATTACCGTAGTTGCCCCTTTTTTTGTGGCATCTGCTAATGCTTGTGCTATTGCAAAAGTTCCTTTAGCAAAATTACTCATTTCGAAAACACCCATCGGTCCGTTCCATATTACAGTTTTAGCTTGAGCTATTTGATTCTGAAACAAATTAATAGTTTCGGGTCCAATATCCAATCCCATTTTATTTGGGGAAATATTATCCACACTAACAATTTCATACGGAGATTCATTATTAAATTCTTCGGCTGTTATTACATCTACCGGCAGTATAAAATTAAGATTAGAACTCTTTACTTTTTCCAGCACTTCTTTTGCCACATTTATCTTTTCCTCTTCAAGAAGAGATTTTCCTATTTCTTTTCCCTGAGCTTTGAAGAATGTAAAAGCCATGCCTCCGCCTATTATCAGAGTATCAACTTTATCAAGCAGATTTGTAATCACATCGATTTTACCTGAAATTTTAGCTCCTCCTAAAATCGCAGTAAAAGGTCTTTGCGGATTTGAAATTGCATTACCGAGATACTCAAGCTCTTTCTGCATTAAATATCCTGCAACAGATGTTTTTATGTATTTGGTTACACCTTCAGTAGATGCGTGTGCCCTGTGCGCACTGCCAAAAGCATCGTTTACATAAATATCTCCAAGTTCAGCAAGCTTCTTTGAAAATTCTGGATCGTTCTTCGTTTCTTCGGGATGAAATCGAACATTCTCAAGTATTATTACATCGCTATGGCTCATCGAGTCAATTAGTGATTTTACCTCTTCACCGATACAGTCATTAGCTAATTTTACATCTTTACCTAAGAGTTCACCAAGCCTTATTGCTGTGGGCTTCAAGCTGAACTTTGGATCTGGTCCGCCTTTAGGTCTTCCTAAATGACTCATCAAAATAGCTTTACCGCCGTCGGATATAATTTTTTTGATTGTTGGTAAAGAAGCCGTTATTCTCCTATCATCCGTTATGTTTCCTTTTTCATCTAAAGGCACGTTAAAATCAACACGAACTAATACTCTTTTATTTTCAAAATTTATATGGTCTATCGTTAACTTTTTTCCTGTTGGGGAAGATTTATCGTTTTTACTCATCTTTTCACCCTATTTTTAGCTGTGCTTGTTTAGGTAGATATTTTTAAGCACAGCAGTTTTCGAAATTTTAATTAACATAAAAAATTTGTGGATTGATGTTGAAGCCATTAGCGGCACTTAAAAAAAACGGGGTCAATCGATCCCGCCGTAATTATTTTTTTATTTGGCTACCTTTAAAATTAAATCGACAACTCTGCAGGAATATCCCCACTCATTGTCATACCATCCTACAACTTTCACTAGATTTCCGCTCACCATTGTTAATTGTGAATCGAATATACATGAGTGAGGATTGTGGACAATATCAATTGAAACTAACGGGTCTTCGGTATATTCCATTATTCCTTTCATTGAACCTTCCGCCGCTGTTTTCATAGCGGCATTCACCTCTTCGGCTGTAGTTTCCTTTTTGACTATTGCTACAAAATCTGTGATCGAACCATCCGGAGTGGGAACTCTTAATGCGAAGCCGTCTAATTTTCCTTTTAGTTCGGGGATTACTTTACCAACGGTTTTTGCAGCACCGGTAGTTGTCGGGATTATTGAAACTGCCGCTGCCCTTGCTCTTCTTAGATCCTTGTGTGGAAAATCTAATAATTGCTGATCGTTGGTATAGGCGTGTACGGTAGTCATAAAGCCTTTTTCTAAACCAAAATTATCGTTTAACACTTTAACCATTGGTGCCAAACAGTTTGTTGTGCAAGATGCGTTTGAAACAATTTGTTCATCGCCTTTCAGCACTTCGTCATTAACGCCAAGCACAACCGTTGCATCAATTTCTCCTTTTGCGGGAACGGTTAGGATTACTTTCTTTGCGCCGGCTTCGATGTGTTTCATACAAGTTTCTTTGCTTCTGAAAACTCCGGTAGATTCAACAACAATCTCAGCACCTAATTCTTTCCATTTTAAGTTTGCCGGATCTCTTTCTGCAGTGATTCTAATTCTATCTCCGTTTACGATAATATCGTTACCATCAACTTTAATCTCACCATTGAATTTACCATGGACGGAATCATATTTTAGTAAATGAGCTAATGTAGCGGCATCGGTTAAGTCATTTATTCCTACAAAATCAAAGCCGCCGATCTCCAGGCATCTTCTAAATACTAATCTGCCTATTCTTCCGAATCCGTTTATTCCTACTTTTATTGGCATACTGTAACTCCTTTATTTGAAAATTTTTGTGACGTGCAAAATTACTTAAAGGAAGGTTGATTATCAATTTAATAAGCTATCTGTCAAATCGAAACAATCTAAATTAATTTAAATTCGAAAAATTTTTATGATAATAAATCGCACTACGATGATTACCTCACGAGTCCAAATTCTTTACATTTATGAAAGCGTCAATACAATCCTTCGTCCTCTTTTAAAAAGGAAAATTGGAAAAAGTATCTCTCATTCTAAATATTCTTCAGAAGTGGAATTTGACATCAATGAGAAATGTACTTTACCCATTATAGGTATAAATATCAGAGTGATGAATCCCCGCTTATGTGACATTATCAGAGAATTTGATAACATAGAAATGGTCTTAACATGAAAAAACAAAAAAACCCCGCCTACATACAAGCGGGGTTTTAAAAAGGTACCGACCCGGAATGATATCCAGGTCGGTTATGTTAGATCGTTATATTACTTGGTAAGGATCATCTTCTTAGTGATGTTTACTGAATTGCCGGTCAACTGATAGAAGTAGACACCGCTCGACAACTTCGAAGCATCGAAGGTAGCCGTATATGTGCCGGGTTCTAATTCGGATTTAACAAGAGTAGCGATTTCCTGTCCGATTAAGTTATACACCTTCAGCGTAATCATCTCTCTGTTCGCAACCGAGAACTTAATTACAGTTGAAGGATTGAACGGATTAGGATAATTCTGTTCAAGTTTAAATTTATCCGGAATTACTTGCTCACCCGGATCAACAGCGGTGGTTGAATTTCCGGTAAATGCAATACTATTTATATCGAATTTGAAATTGCTCAATCCCGGGTTATGTGCTGAACTTAATACGAATCCGATATTTCTTATTTTGCTTGCATCCAAAGGTACAGGGTTTCCGTTCAATAATTTGAATTCAGAAAAATCAATTGCATATTCTTTCGTTTCACCCGATAGATAAACAAGTGTAGAATAGTAATTGAAATTCTGAGTATCGATTAGATCAAATATTACCTGTAATACTCCGTTTCCACTGGCTTTGAATCTTAACGTGGTATGACCCGAAAGGTTATAAGCCGATCCTGTAGTGGTTAATGAACGCATAACGCTTACCCAATCGTTCAAAACCCCCGAAGTATAAGCACCGCCGGCAAGCAGAACCGATCCTGCCGGATAGTTCGATATTAACTGCTGTGGATAATTGGCAGTCTCGAATTCCGATACTATACTATTAGGACCGGTTAAGTAAGTATAAGCGCCGCCACTTACATAAACCTCGTCGCTGAATCCAACTGTTTGGGACATGTGGATTTGAGCATCAGAAACAATTCCAACAGGAATTACAACCTGATTTTCACCAGAGTAAGCTGTATAATAAGCAGATGTTTCTAGAAGGTTATCACCTTGAGAAACCCTGTAATTGGTTTTTAAAACTACTCTGTTTGTGCCAGCTTTATTAACAATATTCAAATGAACATTGCCGTCGTGAGTATAACGGGCACTCTTTATGAAGATATCAGGGTTAAACAGATTCTGGCTCATATAAGATACGTTGCCATTTTGCTTAAACCTGGCAATAACATCTTCTGTTAACTGAATCGTTCCATCCTTTGTATTCGACCATATCTGAATATTGAATACGTTTGAAGCTCCTGCAGGTGCATGAAAATCCGAATAATTCCACTTGTTTTCAAGCTGTAATCCGGATGGGGTTTCATATACGCTGAAGGAAATTGAGTAATCGAGGAACCGTTTTTCATTATTTCTAATCAATGATATATAAAACGGATGACCATCAATATTAACCAATTGAATATTATCTACGTCATATCCGCCGAGTCTATCGCAGACAGCTTTGGTATGATCATAAATCTTTGGAGCTTCGGTGATTGTTGCGAAGATTGCACCGACACGAACAACACCGAATTGTCTGTATGCATTATAGTCAACGGCGTAACTTTCTATTGCGTTTGAAATTCCAAGAATGTCGAATGGTGTAGTTTCAACCGGAACAGATTGGAAAGGTCCGGTTGGCGGAACTAAGTCTTTAAGTGAAATCGAAGAGCTTACCGACATTCCCGATGACTTAGCTAATATCGGAGTAGTCATACCATACTGAATTTTTAATTGACGTTTCAATAAAAGCTCAGCCATATCACCGCGGGATTCAACACCGCTATCGCCGCCGCCGCTTGTACTTGAGGGCGCCATGTTAACGTCAGTATCGCATAGTTCTAATTGATTCTGATTTGCATCGGTTCCTCTTAAGCAAACGATGTTAGTGTATTCGGGTTCGAAATTAACAACCTTTACGGTTATCTTAACTTCGCCGTTCTCTCCCGGATTTAACGTTCCTATATTGAAAACATAGGTGTTACTGCCTGTAAAAGTTTCTTCACAGTTTCCATCATCGCATGATTCAAACATAGTGCCTGCCGGAATTGCATCCGTAATCGTAACGTCATATACAGGTGCATCCCCTTCATTGGCAAAGGTGATTGAATAGGTAGTAAATTCATCAATAGCCGGCATTACATCCAAGCCATCGTCCTTTTTAACCCAAACTACAGCTGTGCCCGGATCCGGATCGTTGAATTCTTGAATCATACCTGCATCAACGGTCATATCATTAATACCTTCTGCAAGTGTGATGCAGTCAGTTTTGCCAGTAGTTTCATTTGCATCGGAATCTTTGGTACCATCGCCGCCCTGGTTCTTCGGAGAGAATATAAATCCTGCTTTCGGAACAAATTGTACGATGTAAGATCCGGCAATAAGATTGGTAAAAGAATAAAAACCGTTTGGATCACTGATAGTAGTTGAAAGTAAAGTACCACTGCAATCTAAAAGATTGATTGTTACGTTAGTTAAACCTGTTTCGCCGGCATCCTGTATTCCGTTTCCATTCCCATCAATCCATACGAAGTTTCCTATAGAACCGGTATTATTATCAATAGGCTTGTCAATTACACCGGCATCTACGTTAAATTTTGACTGACCGGCAGCCATTGCAAAACAGTCCGTTCTTCCTGTTGTATCCGAATCTTTATAAACGTCGGAATCGATTGCATCATCACCACCTACATTCATGGCGGTAAATGTGAATACACTGTTATTATCTATTAGATAAAATTTAACGAAGTAACTCCCTTCAGCTACATTTTCGAAAAGATACTTTCCATCTGCATCGGTCATTTTCCAGTCTTTCTTTACTCCGTCACAGTCATATAACTCAACTGTTACCCATTGCAGACCCGGTTCACCGCTATCCTGCAATCCGTTTTTGTTCAGATCGACCCAAGCACGACCACCAATCGAACCAACAGGATTATTAGGCGACTGTCCATTAATTCGACCATTAATGTAAGTAGTATTTAGTTGGTTAGCATCTTTATCATTAACTTCGCATTGATCGGTTATAAAATTCAGATCAGTACTGCCTGCAATATGGGTAAATTCAAGGTCAAGCAGCTTTCCGTCATTTACCGAAAGCGGATCTAGACCAAACCAGCCTATGCTCAATACACCGCCAACAGTATTTATTATAAAATTTCCGCCAAGTGGATTTGGTGTACTTTGAAATGTTAATACGTTTGGATCATAAGAAATTTTTAGACTGAATGCCCCTATTCCCTGAAAGTTAGTTACATTTACCGGTACTGTAACAGTTCCGCCATCCGAACTCAGATTAATTTGTGGAAGGCTGACAGTTACCTGTGCCGAAAGAGAACCGGCAAATAATATCGTGGCTACAAGCCAAAGTGTAAGTTTTTTCATATTACTCCTCATTTGATTATTCTTCCGTTCTAAGCCAAGTAATATGCCATATATTAAATGCTAAATAATATCGAAAAATGAGATTTTTTACTGCTTTTTGTGCTTTAGTGTGTACCGTTTTAGGAAAGATTCTTGTTTTGCGAATCTGATAGGGGGGTATATTTTCTTCGAGAGGACTATATAATTGAAGCACTGAAAAATATTTCTATACCCTAGTGTCTCGTCAACATTGTAGTGTCGGGTAAAGCCTTTTTAGTTTAATTCTTGCATTCTTCGTTGTAAACTGCCAATTAATTTTTGCGTTCAAATT
>JAGUYG010000066.1 GCA_020061465.1 Ignavibacteriales bacterium | reverse complement strand
GGCTATATACTCCATTTTTTTACTTCAATTATTTAACGGACTATTTTTTTGTAATAAGACTGCAATTTCTGTTCCCGACTTTTTACACAGTCTCGATCCTTTGGATTATTTGGTGTTTATCGGAACGATCATACGGATTTGTTATTTGGGTTTTGTCCAAAGGATCCTTCGGACTATTTGTTTTTTACTTACAATTAAAATTTCTCTATAGAGTCCTTTCCGAAGGAACCCTTTGGGTCGGACAAATATTTTTGGTTAGTATTTATTAGAAGGCTTTGATAAAGGAACATTCGGTTAAAGAATAAAAAGGGAGATGGGGCATAATTGGTGACTAAAACAAAAGCATCCAAAGAAGGTAATCGAGAATAAGAATTAATGCTGCCGAAAGTACGAACGATCTGATAGTTGATCGACCTACTCCTTCTGCCCCGCCTTCGGTCCTAAAACCAATATGACAACCTAACAGCGAAGTTACACCGCCAAAAAAAATTGCCTTAATCAATCCCGCTATCAAATCACCCATAATAAAAAATCTTTTTACGGATTGAAAAAAAACTGCGAAGGACACATTCAAAAAATAATTTGACACTATATATGCGCCTATAATGGCGATAACGTTTGCAAAGATAACGAGCAAAGGAAGCATAACAATCGATGCAAGAAAACGCGGCATTGCTAAATAACGAACCGGACTTATTCCCATTGTTTCGAGAGCATCAATTTGCTCGGTTACCCGCATCGTTCCTAACTCAGCGGCAATTGATGCACCAACTCTTCCGGCTATTACAATTCCTGTAAGAACCGGTCCAAGTTCCGTAATTATTGCACGGCTGGTAGCTCCCCCTAAAAAAGATAAAGGAGCAATACCCTTTAATTGATAGGCTGCCTGCCAGGCAGCAACAGCACCTGTGAAAATTGCAATTATCATTACAAGCGGTAATGAATTAACCCCTATGTGTTCCATCTGATATAAAATTAATTTCCTGCTCTTCGGAATCATCCGAAAACTTTTTACGATTCCGAAAAATAGATTAGATACCTGTCCGAATTCTTCGAAAAAGTCTAATGTTTTTTTACCGAGCTTTTGGAAAAAAATATTAATCACTTCTATTAATAAAATTATTTACTCATTAAATTTAACAAAATATCGCTCTAATTGCGGTTAAGTTCATCTTTCATTTTATTAAAAAATTTCATCACTTTTATTCAAACACAATTATTGGATGAGTTTCGATAATTATTTATCTTAACGCAAGGCAGTAATTACTTGTCTAACAAATTTTCTTTCCGGGAGGCAAGTGATATTACTAAGCAAGGCTAAAAAACAATTCACAAAAATTAAGAACTTATGTCACCCGAAAGGTTCTGTGTATAAAGTGAGTTATGAATATCTTGTATTGCAGCGTATCTGGTTAACCACCATAAAGTTGGCAAGTAAAGAATGTTAAAAGAATTTATACAGAACAGTTTTTTTACACACCCCTCCGTCTTGGCTCGGCCAAGCCGAGACAGGTCGCCCCTCTCCCGCCTTCACTTCGTTTCGGACGGGCAAGCCCGCCTGACCTATTTTGATTCCTGCAAAGTCAGTCGGGTAAACAAGAGGGGACAACATACTTTTTTTTGAAGAAAGGAATTCGCATGAACTTTTCTACAAACAATGCGCACCTAAATCAGTGGGTGAATCAATTATTTGATTTATGTAAGCCCGATTCAATTCATCTCTGTGACGGCTCTGATGATGAATACAATATATTAGCTTCATTGTTGGTGAAGACCGGTACATTCATAAAATTAAATGAAGATAAAAGACCAAATAGTTACTATTGCCAATCCGATCCCACTGATGTAGCGCGTGTTGAAGATAGGACTTTCATTTGTACAGACAATCCAGAAGATGCCGGACCAACTAACAATTGGATGAACCCTGATGAAATGAAAACCAAACTTACTTCTCTATTTAACGGTTGTATGAAAGGAAGAACAATGTATGTGATACCTTTTAGCATGGGTCCGCTTGGTTCTAAAATTTCTTACACAGGTGTTCAGATTACGGATTCGCCATACGTAGTTTGCAGCATGAAAATTATGACCCGTATGGGAAAAGAAGTAATGAAATTCATCGAAGGCAGTAAATTTGTAAAATGCCTTCATAGTGTTGGTAAACCATTAAATCATGGAGACAAAGATGCGAAATGGTCATGCAATGAAGAAAAGTATATTGTTCATTTCCCTGAAGAAAAGAGTATTTGGTCTTTCGGCAGCGGGTACGGCGGAAATGCTCTCTTAGGGAAAAAGTGTTTCGCTTTACGTATTGCTTCTTACTTGGCAAAAAAAGAAGGATGGCTTGCCGAGCACATGTTAATACTTGCTGTTACTAATCCAAAGGGAGAGAAGAAATATTTTGCGGGTGCTTTCCCAAGTGCCTGCGGTAAAACCAATCTTGCTATGTTAACATCAACTATTCCGGGATGGAATGTTGAAACTGTAGGAGACGACATTGCCTGGATGAAGTTTGGTGACGACGGCAGACTTTATGCAGTAAATCCGGAGACGGGATTTTTTGGAGTTGCCCCCGGCACTTCTATCGATACAAATCCTAATGCGATGCTATCGATGCGACAAAATTCCATATTTACAAATGTTGCATTAACACAAGGTGGTGATGTTTGGTGGGAAGGAATGACAAAGCAAGAACCGGATGAACTAATCAATTGGCTTAATCATAAGTGGATGCCGGGTGTAAAAGAAAGAGCCGCCCACCCTAATTCAAGATATACGGTACCTGCCAAACAATGTCCGGTTATGGATCCGGAGTGGGAAAACCCGGCAGGTGTACCTATTTCCGTCATTTTATTCGGCGGCAGAAGAGAAAAAACAATTCCTCTTGTTTACGAAGCATTCAATTGGCAGCACGGAACTTTTTTAGGCTCGATAATAGCTTCGGAAAAGACGGCTGCCGCCGATGGAGAATTAGGAAAACTGAGACACGACCCCTTTGCAATGCTTCCGTTCTGCGGATACAACATGGCTGATTATTTTAATCACTGGTTATCGATAGGAAAATTAACCGATGCAAAAAAACTTCCAAAAATATTTTCGGTTAATTGGTTCAGAAAAAATAGTGAGGGAAAATATTTGTGGCCCGGCTTCGGAGATAATATCAGAGTACTAAAGTGGATCTTCGAAAGAATAGATGACGATGCAGCGGCTGTTGAATCACCTATCGGATATCTGCCTTATCCTAAAGCATTAAAGGTTGATGACCTTGATATATCACCACAAGATAGAGACGAACTATTCTACATTGATAAGAATGAATGGCTGAATGAAACCATTAGCATCGAAAGATTCTATTCTACTTTCGGGAATAAAATACCCAATCAACTGATAGAAGAACTTGGTGCTTTGAAGAATAGATTGTCGATATTGTAATCCGGGCAAATTATTGTAATAGTATTATTAAAGAGATACTCTTAATTTTGGTTAGAGAATTTATACGGACATAAGGGCAAGTTCCGTTGATAAGGACGAATAAGAGGTGGCTTATTTTGTTGTTATCCCTCATTATGAGACAAAATGAACTTAAGTTTGATAACTAACAATAATTTATTCCTAAACCGGTTTAATACGGTTTGTTCGGATTGTTGTTCGGTTGCCTCTGTAATGCTTTAATTTATAAGGAGTTAAAGGGCATCAAGAATAATTTTCTTTCTAATAACAAATTGATTAGCGTCTCTTGGATATTAGGGATAAATAAAATGCTTTAGCATTAAAATTGCGGCACTGAATTGGGTATAGTTTTATTTTTTAACAATAAAGAATAATGAATAGTTTATCTCAGAAAATAATTAAAAAAATTGATTCCGATACCCTGCTGAATTATATCCACAAAGCCCCCATTGGAGTATTGGTTTTTTCGGCTGAATGGGAGATTGTTTTTGTTAACGATAATTTCATCAACTTCGGGATTTTATACAACTTTGATGCATCAAAGCTGATCGGTTCAAATATTTTAGACAGAGATATTTTTCAGGATAAGAATATTAAAGACTTGCTTCTGACTCTACCGCAAGGTGAACCGTTCGAAGTTGAAATTAAAAAAGTCAGAACGCTCGACAGGGGATTAATTAATTTGGTTGTAAAAGGCAGTCCGATATTCGAGGAAGAACGGTTCGGCGGCGGAATTCTCATAATCGAAGATATTAAAATATTAGCCGAACTTCAGAGAGATATACCCAACAGCATCTCGAACGTTGAAGATGTGCTTAGCAGAACTTTTTCTATGTTTTTTATAACCGATGCAGGAGGAAAAATTAAATATGCTCTCGGTAAACATATTTCTAATCTATCAGTTCCAGCTCAAAACTTAATCGATATTCAGATAACCAGCCTATTCAACAACGAGGCACTAAATAAATTTATCGAGCATCGTAAATCCGTTTTAGAAAATTTACGCGCAGAAAAATTTCCAGTTGAAATTATACTGGGAATAGAAAAATTTATTTTCGAGTGCACAATTGAACCGCTGCTTATTAAAGGCAGACACGTCAAATTTTTATTCTTCTTTTTTAATGATATAACCGAAGCTGCAATTGAAAAAAGAAGGCTCGAATCTGAATTAAGCGAGCTGCGTCAATACCAGGCGCTAACAGAAGCTGTTACCGATGCAGTATTTGCTGTAGATATAAATGGTCAAATTATTTTTTGGAATAAAGCTTCCGAAAATCTGTTCGGTTTTTCAAAGAGCGAAGTATACGGTAAATTCTTCGGTAGAGTACTGGGTTTATTCGAAGATGCATACTTTGAGCGAATTAATGAAGAGCTGGAAAAATATTCTACATGGAAAAGTAATATAACCGTTTTCAAAAAGGATGGCGTTAAAGAAATAATCGAAGCAAAGTTTACCTTAACGGGGGAAAAGGAAAAAACTATAATTGTTCTTTGCTCAAACATTACTGCCAGAGCCGAATTAGAAAAACAACTGCGTCTTTCCGAAGAAAAATTTAGAAACATCGTAACGCAAGCAGCGGAATTGATTTGTAATGTAGACCCCGACGGAAGAATTACTTACGCAAATCCGATGTTCATAGATTCCTTTAAATACTCCGAGGATGAAATTCTTACCAAGAAAATTACTGATTTACTGGATGCAGCTTTTCTGAAAAAACATCCTTTCAGCTTAAAAGATTCTGAAAAGGAAAAAAATAAACTAATCGAATTAACCGGGCTGACAAAACACGGAGAGAAGATTTATCTTTTTGCAAAAATCTCTCCCGTTTATTTTGATAACAGGGTAATAAAATATTTTCACATCTTCTTTACTGATATTTCGGACAAAAAGCTTGCAGAAAAAAATCTTGAAATTTACCGCTCAGTCTTTGAAGCTTCGCAGGAGGGAATTACAGTCGTTTCCGACGGGAAAATACTTCTGGCAAATAAATCCTTTGCCGATATTTTTGGATACGAAAACACCGAAGAAGTTACAGGCAAAGAATTTCTTGATCTTGTTTCGAGCAGCGATGTATTAAAGGCTGCCGAGCATTTGCAGGCAATCGATAGACGAAGTGAAAAAAACAGCAGGGTTGAATTCTTAGGCAAACGCAAAGACAATTCTAACTTCTATAGCGATGCTTCTATTGCTGCCTTTATTACTGACGACACGGTATATGCCGTAATACTAATCCGCGACGTAACAGAAAGAAAACGTGCACAACAGGCAATCCGCGAATCGGAAGAAAAGTACCGCAACATAACCGAGAATATCGACGATTTTCTTTTCACATTAGAAAAAACAGGCCAGCGGCTGCGACCCATGTTTTATACCGCTTCCGTTGAAAAGATTACCGGATACACTCAAACGGAGTTTATGAGCGATACGAAAATCTTTTTAAAAATTATACATCCTGACGATTTTAACGAGGTGATTAAGAAAATTAAAAATCTTACCCGGAGCCGGATCCAGCTTTCAGATGAACTTGAATTCAGAATTATTAATAAGCACGGAAATATTGTTTGGGCTCGTGCTAAGGTTAATATCATCAGAGACCGGGAAGGAAAGATTCAGAAAGTCTATGGTTTAGTAAGCGATATCTCTTTCAGAAAGAAAGCTGAGGAGGAATTAAAAAAATCTACAGAGAATTTAATTAAGCTGAATGAAACAAAAGACAAATTCCTATCGATAATTTCTCATGATCTTCGGACACCGTTCACTTCGATTCTCGGTTTTACCGATTTGCTTCTAAGCGACGAAGATCTTTCCGAAAAGGAAAAGAAACAATACATCGGATTTATTCAAGAGTCATCAAAGTCAATGCTTGAGTTAGTAAATTCGTTGTTAGACTGGACACGGCTGCAAACGGGAAGAATTAAATTTGAACCGGAAATTATTAAAGCAAACGAAGTAATTGAGAATTCTCTCAATGCATTGTCGGGCACTGCATTTCAGAAAAAAATAAACTTAATATCTGAAATTGATGACGAGCTAATGATCTTTGCAGATAAAAACTTGATCGGGCAAGTCTTTAACAACTTAATATCGAACGCAATTAAATTTACTAACGAGGGCAGAAAGATCACCATCTCGGCAAATCCGTCCTCGCAAATACGCTTTGTTGAATTCTCGGTAAAAGACTCCGGTGTTGGTATCAAAGAAGAAAATTTAAAAGATTTATTTAAGATCGATGCAAAATTTACCACCGAGGGAACTGCCGGTGAAAAAGGAAGCGGATTCGGACTTTCATTGGTTAAAGAAATCATTGAAAAGCACAGCGGTTCTATTCGGGTAGAAAGTGAATTTGGAAAAGGATCGAACTTTATCTTTACTGTACCGATTTCACCGGCTAATATATTGTTAGTTGACGACAGCAAAACCGACCGCTTGCTTTACTCAAAGATATTAAAAAATATAGTGCCGGATTATACAATCGAATTAGCCTCTGATGGAATCGAGGCGCTTGAAAAAATTAAAAATACTCCTCCTGCATTAGTCATAACTGATCATGTCATGCCCGAGATGAATGGGTATGAACTCGTAAAAAAATTATTAAGTATGGAATCAATCGGAAAAATCAATGTTATAATTTTAAGCAGCGATATAGACCGGCAGGCTATAGAAGATTACAACAACTTGGGGATAAAATATGTATTCCAGAAACCGGTGAATTTAAGCAACTTTAAACAAGCCGTAGAGAAATCTTTAAGAAAAGGTTTATAGTATTTTTTTACAATCTGCTTAGTGAGATATTTTTTTAGGTTATTGATTCATCGGTTTTATTTCACCCGTTTCCTCAATGATAACGGGATAGCCGTCAAGTTCCTTCGGGATTAATTCTTCAAGTTTGTCATTTAATTTAATAACCATTATAGTGATGCAGTCCCTTCCGTCATCAAGCTTCCCCTGGTAAAATCCAACTACTCCTTCGATTGACATTATTTTATCAGAATGTTCGCGCATTACTTCTTCGATGCTTTTCTTCTGCATTTGTTCTTTTTCTTTTTTGTTATCATCAACCTTTGTTAAACATCCGCCAAAACAAAATAGAGATGATGTTACGATTAAGCTAAAAATAAAAATCTTCATGCTATTAAAAAAAGAACCCGCCGTTTACAGCGAGTTCAATATAATTTTCAACGATCGATGTTTTAATTCCCAACCATTGTGGCACCGTAATGACTTAAAACCTCGCCAATCGGATTAGCAATAGCTGATGTAGAACTGCCTGCATATAGCAATCCAACAGCTCGTGGATTTGTTGAAAAATCTTCAACCATTAAAGAACCTGAATCGCCTGAATTAAGGAATTTACTTCCTCTATTGGCAATTACAATTTGACCTGTAAAAGTTTTTGTAAAAGCAGTTCCGCCGGCACATTCATTGGAATAAGTAACACGCACAGTGGCATTCAAACCGCTTACTTTGCTGCGAGTAAGACCCGTGGTTCTTCCACTCTTCTTTACGGCTTGGTTAATAGACGCTGCAATAGTGTTTGCAGAAATAGTACCAACCTCTAAAATAGCACCATTGGCACTTACCATGCCGCCTATTACTTCGGCAATACCAGCATCAATGTTATAATCCGGAAGTGTACCACCTCCGCTAACCAGCTTACCAACATCCTGCGCATTATTTGCATTGCAGCTAACGTCAATTAAACCAGGTTGTATTACAGGATCTCCAGCGGTTGCCACTCTATTGTTACCACCTGCAACTATATCTGCATAAAGAACGTGATAATTACTTAAAATATACTGTATTCCGCCTTTTGAAATAAGTGAGCCTAAAGTACCGCCGCAGCAGTAACCATTTGCAAGGTCATATCTCCAACCACCTGAGGTACCTAATTGGATAGGCGGAGTTTGCTTAGCTTTATGGCTTACGCCGGAGGTAGAACTTTTGAAAGCTTTTATTTCCCCCGTAACAAGTACGATAACAGGATAGTTGTCGATTTTCTCAGGAATTACTTTTGCCTGATTCTTGGAAAGCGCTTTGGTGTTAATATCGGTTTTTGTCATTACAAGAATTGCAGGCTTGCCATCATCGGTTAAAGTAACCGCTGTGCCAACTACTTCAGGAATTTTCATCAGCTCGTCTGTGTTACGTTCCTGAACTTTCATTACAGCTTGTATAATCGGATTATCTTTTGTTAAAAGATTATCCTGCTGTAACGTCGATCTTTGTTCTGAAATCGGACTGGTGATTTCCTCGCTGCAGCTTACCCAAATTACCGGAGCTAAAAGCAGAAGGAAGGATAGAAGAAGTAATTTCCCGGATCTTACAAAGTTAGGGTGTTTTTTCATACATACCTCTTATTGAAATATTGTTTAACAATTACTCAAAATTCGTATTGATGCGCCGAGCAACATTAGCAATTTTTTTTGTTCATTGCAAGAAGTTTTTTTATTGAAACTTTGTACCATATAAAATTTGTTCACTTAGCATTTTATTATGTACCACCACTCACAAGTTGCCGTACATCTTATGGTATCATTATTTTTATTTTTTTCGCGGTAACGCAGTGAAGGTCAAAAATCACACCTAATATTCTGTATATAAGATCGAATGTATAATTGTTTAATTAATTCACCTTAGGCAATGGTTAGAAATAATAAGTTGGAGTTAATCATCTTACTGTTAAAGATGTTATATAACTATAGTTGTAAAGACGGGGCATGCCCCGTCTCTAAGCAAGAAATTACAAATTAAATTTTTATTATCGAGTTAACTATTTCAGTTAATCCTGTTCAAATGCAAATTTTTTGCTTGATGGATAAGTTTGAATTATTTGCTTAAGATAATTGAAACAAATAATCTAAGTATTCTTCTAAAAATTTTCTTCCGATATGCGTATCGACAGAAATCCAGAATAATTGATTGTTGTTTGTAAATACGAAGTGAGTTTGCCCCATACCGAAACATCTATATACATCTTTTCCTCTTACTGTTTGATACTGACCGCTGAAGAATGCGGAATTTTCAGGCGATATTTTTTCAGTCATTTTATTCGCTTCAGATGCCGCTTGATTCTCGTTATCGTAATGTGTTACATAAATTATCGCTTTACCCGGTGATCCTTCATAAAAACCAATCTCATTCAGCTTTGGTGCAATGGGTTGAAAATGAAGCTTATCAAGAAATTGTTTTGCTTCATCACCGGTTATTCTTTGAACTAACGTCATTCCGAAAAATGTTTTTGGAAGAAGGTCATTATTCATCGAACAGTCTATACCTGAAATACTTAATATTAGAAGCAGTAATAAAAAATGGATACTACATTCTTGTTGTATTATAAATCTAATTTTAACTGAAGTCATATTAACGGTTCCACTCATTATTTTTTGCATTCGAAATAAGAGCAACACAATAGTCATGAACAAAGTTAGGCAAGATTACGCAGACCATACTTATTAATTTTATTGTAAAGCGTTACCCGGTCGATAGACAAAATTTGTGCGCTCCTCGAAATATTCCAATTATTTTCGTTCAAGATTTTGAGAATATATTTTTTCTCTACTGCAGAAAGACTTTTATCGCCATCATCTGATTCAAAGCTGTTCGAAGAAACATGGAAAGGAAGATCCGCAACTTGGATAGTATCTGTTTTTCCTACAACCACTGCGCGTTCGATAGCGTTTTCAAGCTCTCTTACATTTCCGGGCCAATCATATTTTTCAAGAAAATCCATTGCTTCATCCGAAATTTTCATTACCGGCTTATTCATTGCAGCAGCAAATCTTTTCAAGAAATAATTTGCCAGTAAAGAAATGTCGTTTCTCCTTTCTCTTAGCGGAGGGATAACTATATTGAATACATTCAAACGATAATAAAGATCTTCTCTAAACCTTCCTTGTTTAACAAGGTTTTCAAGCGGTTCGATGGCTGCGGCAATTACCCTGAAATCACTTTTGATTATTTGATTACCGCCGACCCTGCTAAATTGTCCTGTTTCGATTACACGCAGCAAATCAATTTGCATTTTAAGGGATACTGCACTGATTTCATCTAAAAAGATCGTCCCTCCATCAGCCATCTCAAATTTACCTCTTCGCTTAGAATGATTGCCCGTAAATGCTCCTTTCTCATGCCCGAATAATTCACATTCAAGCAATTGTTCGGTTAATGCACCGCAATTTACATGAACTATCGGAAAATACTTTCGGTGGCTGTTAATATGAATTGCCTTTGCTACTAATTCTTTTCCTGTACCGCTTTCACCGCGAATCAAAACGGAAGTATCGGTAGGAGCTACGGTATTAATTAATTCGAATATTTTTTTCATCTGTATGCTTTCGCCGATGAGATTATCAGGCTTAATTATTTCACTATAGCTTTCTCTCAATGTAACAATTTCTTTCTTAAGGGCTTTTTGTTCGAGTGCTTTTCTAACTAGATGAGTCAGCTCATCGGGGTCGATCGGTTTTGTAACATAATCGTATGCACCGTCTTTCAATGCGGTTATGGCTGTTTGAACCGATGCAAAAGCAGTAATTAGAATTATAATTGTTTCCGGCTCAGCTTCTTTAATTCTTTTAAGCACCTCCAGCCCGCTTATGCCCGGCATTTTCATATCTACTAAAAGCAAATCGTATTTTTGCTTGTCGAATTTTCTGAGTGCGGTCTCGCCGTCTTCGGCGGTATCGACAATATAGTCCTCGTTCTCAAACCAATGGAATAAAGAATCTCGAACTATTTTTTCATCGTCAACTATTAGAATTTTTTCATTACGGTTCATTTTATAACCTGAAGATTTTTGTTAATTAATTGGCAGTATAATTAAGAACGTGGTACCTTTATTCGAAGTGTGCTCTACACTTATTGTTCCTTTATGATTAGTGATGATTCCGTATGTTACCGCAAGACCCAACCCGGTGCCTTTAGATTCATTTTTTGTCGAGTAAAACGGTTCGAAAATGTGCGGAAGGTCTTTGGGCAGAATGCCGTTACCTTCATCGATTATTCTTATCTCAATATTCTCTTTCATGCAGTCTACTTTTACAATAATTTTTCCTCCGCCGGGCATAGCTTCAACTGCATTAATAAGAAGAGCCACAAACGCCTGTTGAAGTTTTTGAGGATTGCATTTTAACTTAACAGTATCGCAGCAATGTTCTTTAACCAGTATAATGCTGTTTAATTCAAGATGATGTTGTATAAGCATTATGCTTTGGTCCAAAACGGAAATTATATTTTCTGTTTCCATGATATCTTCTCCTTTATGCGAAAAGAGAAGAAGGTCCTTTACAATTTTTCCGCATCGTGCCGATTCGCTGCTTATCAAATCTAAATGTTCTATAAGCTTTTCATACTCACTGTTTTGCTCTATCGATTTTAATTTTCTCGATATCAATTTGCTGTAAGTTAATATCCCTTCAAGCGGATTGTTTAATTCGTGTGCAACCGTTGCCGATAGTTTTCCTAACGAGGCTAATTTTTCAATTTGTATTACCTGATTATAAATATTTTTTAATTCTTCCGATTTTTCCTTCACCTTTTGATTTAAATTTTCAGACCAGTCCTTTATCTCTTCGTAGGCTTTATCTAACTCTTTAGACATTTCATTGAACATAATTGCCATTTTACCAAGCTCACTTTTTGAGTTTACAACTATCTTATACTTTAAATTTCCTTTACTTAATTCCTGTATTCCGTTAAGTAATTTTTTTAACGGTTTGTTTACCATTACCGTAATAAATAAGCCGCAAAAAAATGCGATTAGGGCTGTAATTAGAACTGCATCAGAGATCGTTATCTTTGTGTTAGCTGTAATCAAATCGTCTAACTTTTTCATCGAAAGCATTACGTCAAGAACTCCCAGAATATCTATATCGGGTGAATGAGCGTGACAATCCGCATTAGAGCAATCTGGTTCATTTTCTATCGGATTAATGAGACCTAATATTCTTTCGTCTTTTGGGTTTTTGAAGAAACGCATTTTATTCTGAGTGGTAAGTATTTTATGCGGAACTTTTGTATTGTGGCAGCCATAGCAGGCTTCGGCATTCAAATCCACTTTTGTGTAAACTTCGGACGAATCGGTTGAGTAGATTATCATACCTTGTTTGTTATATATTCTGATGCCTTCCATGCCGGGCTCTGTTCCAATCGTATTGATTATCTGATGGACATCTTCACGCCGGTTCAGCAGCATGCTGTATCTTGTTGATTTTTTAATTACATCGCTTAAGTTATATGCGTTTTGATATGCAGAATCGGTAAGATGCTTTTCGAGATTTGTAACGGTAAGGTACGTATGAACGGCGAGTATTATGAACAAGAATACCGATATGGAAACAATAAGCTTAAAACTAAGCTTATGTATAATTTTGGTTTTCATTCAAATCTCATCTCCCCTTCCGTCTAAACTTACTCAATCAATCATTCAGTTTCAATGAATAGTTCGCCTTATGATAGTGAGTGTAAAACCTCTAAGGTTTTAATTGGATGCTTAATCTTAAGAAATTAAAAGGAAAGTTCTTAGTTATAAAACTCCCCCCAATAAATCCTTTCCAATAGAACCCTACGGGTCAGAAAATTTTCAAATATCAAAGAATCAAACCGCATAGTAACAAACATTTGAGAATTTGAATTTGCTATTTGGTATTTATCGGAACGATCCTATGGATTTGTTATTTGGGTTTTGTCCAAAGGATCCTTCGGACTATTTGTTTTTTTATTTATTTACAATTACAATTAATAAATCACTCTCAATTAAATTTTATCTTCTAAAAAACTCCGAAATAACTTTTTCCCAGTTTATATCATTTAGCTTTTCAAGCTGCCCGATATATAATTGGCTTTCATTTACATATTCATCTTCTCTCTTTTCGGTCTTAATAATATCTTTCATTACAGATTTGAAATGATCAATATCTTTCTGATAAAATGCTACTGCAGATTTTCCTATGTGTAATTCTTTTATCTCGTTATCGATGTTATCGGTATCAATC
This sequence comes from Ignavibacteriales bacterium, assembly GCA_020061465.1. Classification (GTDB taxonomy): domain Bacteria; phylum Bacteroidota; class Ignavibacteria; order Ignavibacteriales; family Ignavibacteriaceae; genus JAGUYG01. The sequence continues at coordinate 9,827 of JAGUYG010000066.1, read as the reverse complement.
ATACAAATCCAATTGTTTTCATAAGGTGTAATATCCAATGCTTCAAGATTTTCTTTCAGAAGCGTGTTTATTGATTTAACTATACCGCTTACAGGCGAGTTGAATGTAACTTTTCTGTTTCCCTGCCGTATAGTAAAAAGCGGCTGTCGTGCTTTTACCTGCATTCCAAGATTAGGTAAATCAACAGCTTCAACTTTACCGATGAGTTTTTTTGCAAAGTCATCCATACCAATTTTAGCCATGCCTTCCTGGTTTAAACTAACCCAGGTATGACTGTTGGAAATAAATACACCGCCCGGAATTGCAAACTCACCGCCGGCAGTATCTTCCTCTGAAGGTAAATGTGTAATATGAACTTTTGGTTTTAACTGCTTTTGAATTTTGTCCTGTCTCTTAATTAAAGCTTTTTTAGTAAAAGCGAGCAGCTCATCTTCCGTAAAAGGTTTTTGAACATAATCCATCGCGCCGTACCTCATAGTTTCAACGGCAGTTTCAACGGAAGCATAACCGGTAATTATTATCACATCGATATCCGGTCTCATGTGTTTAACTGCTTTGGTAACTTCAACGCCGTCCATCTCCGGCATTTTAAGATCGGTAAAAACAAAATCGTAATGATGAGTTTGGATTAATCCTAAAGCCTCCTGCCCCGTTTCAACAGTGTCAACAGAATAACCGTCAAGAACAAGAATTTTCCTGAAGCTGCTTAGAATTACTTCCTCATCGTCAACACAAAGAATTTTTGCTTTCGGATTAGGAACTTCAGCCCGCTTTAAGGTTTTTGCTTCCCTGCTGAAATCCAGCTTGAGACTTTCCTGCAGAACCTGTTCTCGTTCCTGTTTTAACTTTTTCTCGTGAAGTCGTTTTGCAATCATACGAATGAGAATATCAGCAATGATAAATATTATTACCGCAAGTATGAATAACGCCATAATTTCCTCCTAAGGAATAAATTATTTTCTATTTTCAATAAATCAATTAACTATTTATTAAATCCTGTCCGAGCTGCAGGGTGTAAGGTTTTTAACCTCATACTCCAGGTCTACAGGGATAACGCGATATATCCAGCCGTCGAAATATGGATCTTTTTCCAATAAGCTCGGATTGGTTTTTAAGATTTCATTTACTTCAACAATCCGACCTGAAACAGGGGATAAAATTTTATGCGCCCTGTCTTCTTCGGATATTATTGTAACGCAACTTATACCCTGCGCAATTTCATCTTCCAGGTTATGAAATTCAATCTCTTTTACCGAATCAATAGTCTTCATAAAAAGATCACAAACACCTATGAATACAGAACCGTCTCTTTCTTGCATCATCCAGGATGCATAACCGAGTCTGGAGTATTTGGATGGACAAGGAACATAAAAAAGGCTGCTTCCTGCCTGCTGCTTTGAAAGCTGTTCCTGTTTCTTTTTAATTTCCTGATATTTATTTGCACGAAACAGTGAGTTTAGCAGTTCGTCCACAGTAAAGGGTTTAGGTATAAAATCAATGGCGCCTTTATAAAGCGATTTAACTGCATTTTCAACAGTAGAGTAACCGGTCATCATAATTATTGTGCTGTCAATTTTTTTATCATGCAGCTCATCTATTATTTGAAAACCATCGCCATCGGGCATCATAATATCACAGATAATTATCTTATAATAATTATGGGAAATTTTTTCTAAAGCAGATTTTATATTCAAAGCGGTATCAACGCTGTATTTATCTATTGAACAGATTTTTATAACTGCATCAATTATTACCTGTTCATCATCAATTACCAATATGTCTGCTGTTTTGCTCATAATAAAATTATCTCTGCTGCGTCAGCGGAAGTCTGATAGTAAAGGTAGTTCCTTTACCAAATTCACTGTCAACAGTAATTGTTCCGTTATGATTATCAACAATCCCCCAAATAACTGCCAGACCAAGCCCGGTTCCTCTTTGTCCTTTAGTAGAAAAGAAAGGATCGAAGATTTTTGAAAGATCTTCTTTACTTATTCCGCTTCCGGTGTCCGAAATTTTTATTTCTATAAATTCCTGTAAACCGCTTGTATCAACATAATCCCATCTTTCATAAGGACATCCTTTTCTCGAACATACTTCATAAACGCCCTGCCCGGGAATTTCAATACCAATTACAGACGATGAACATTTAGGACATGATTTTTTTTCCAGCAGTAAAGTAGTATTACATTCGGGGCACAAATACTGCGAATTTGTTTTTTCTTTATAATTCGATTCATAAATATTTCTAAGTTTACCGTATACCGGGTCAAGATGAATTAAGCTTTCTTCACCGTTAAATCTTGCTTTAACTTTAATAGATGGTATTCCGTCAATCCTAACTTCGCTGTCGAGCAGGTTATGCCGCTTCGGACACTCAGCTTTTTTAATTTGTGCGGTACCATACGGCGAAAGAGATATATGATTTGTCTTAATAGCTACTGTTCCGCCGCTTTTCCCGATTGCATCCGAAGCATTAACGAGAAGATTTATAAAAACCTGCTGCATTTGGTTTGAATCGACTTTTATCTTTGGCAGATCTTTATTTAATACCTTCTCAACTTTTACTTTGTTAATCGATAACTGGTTTTCAGTAACTTCAACCGCTTTGTTAATAATTTCGTTAATATCAGCGCTGCTTTTTTTCGGAACTGATTGCCGGGCAAAATCCAGAAGGCTTTTTACTATTTCGCGGCTGCGCATTGTTTCCCGCACTATAACTTTTAAGTCTTCCTGGAATTCATGGTTATCCTTTGTTCTTTTAAGAAGAAAACTGCTGTACGTCAGAACACCTGTAAGAGGATTATTAATTTCGTGAGCAACTCCTGCTGCAAGCCTTCCTAATGAAGCCATCTTATCCGATTGGAATAACTGCAGTCTTGCTTCGGATAGTTTTTTAGTCATATTATTAAATGACTGACCAAGCTTTCCGATTTCATCATCGCCCATATTTTTTATTGAGTAATTAAGATTACCCATGCTTACCTGCTTGGTTCCGTTCAACAATTCATTAACAGGACGGACCACCCAGCGACGTACAAATAAGCCAATTATAAAACCGACTGCGATGATTGCAACTATTGCAAAAATTACTATTTCAATTTCACCTTTCATTATGCTTTTATCTACATCATCGAGCGATATAGTAACATCCAGAACACCTAACACTTTTTGGTCTGACGGATGTGCATGGCAATCGGCTTCCCAGCAGGATTTGTCATTATTTATCGGAGTTATAATTCCAATAAATCTGCTTGAATCCGGATTCATTCTGAAAATTCTTGTGCGCTCTGTTATGGAAATATTTTCAAGCGGTTCATCCGCTGTGTGGCATGCATAACAAGCCTCGGCATTTTTATCTACCATTTGATTAATGATTGACGGCTCGCTTGAATAAGTTATTATTCCTTCCTTATTAAGTATTCTTACATCTCTTATATGTTCCTGCTGACCGATAGTATTTATTATCTGCTGTATACGTTCCCGCTGGTTCTGCATCATGTCGAAACGCGTACTGCTGATAACTGTTTCGCTAAGCTGATTTGCATGACGCTCGACTTCGCTTAGCAGCGCCGTGCTATGAGATTTAACATTGAAGTAGGCAAATACACCAATAATAATTATTGATGTGAAGCCTACTGCAATTATTAATCTAATGCCAATTTTTTTAAACATAATTATTAATCTTAAAATCTTATAACAACTAAATAAAAGTTTTTATAATTTTATTCCAAACTAATTATTTACGAATCAATTTACCCGGTAAATCTTTTGGATAAGACAAATCATCATGGCAATTATCGCAAGCTGGTTTTATTGCATAATTGTTATCGGCATGGCAATCATCGCAACCCAATTCACTATGAAGCTCATCCAATTTTAATCCGGTTACCGCGTGATTAAATGTTTCATTATCCCAATCTTTATGACAGGAGATACAATTTTTATCAATTTTAGCAAACGGAATTTTTGATCCGTGGCAATTCTGACAAGTAAGTTTCGCATGATATGTTTTTAGTGTCCATCCCGTGCTTCTCTGATGATCAAACGGCATAAGCTCTTTATCGCTGTGGCATCTGGTGCAATTATCATCTTTATGGCAGCTAATACAATTTTTATGCTGCACTTCGAACGATAATTTCGATTTGCTTGCATCACTTACTTTAGTCTTACTATCCGATGACTTTTTATTAACATCATGACAGCTTGAGCAGCTTTCCTGCTTATGACAGCTAATACAATCTAAATTAAACTTTTTTGTATGATCATCATGATAAAAAGTAACAAGCTTTCCTTTATCGGATTCCGTTCTATAAAGAATTTTTACCGGCTCAAGAACAACTGGATGAGCTCTTCCTTTCAGTCTTTGAGCAATCTGTTCCTTCTCGGTTCCTTTAACTTCTTTAATAGGCAAATGACAAGAATTACATGCAGTTGAATGACTCCACTCACGATGACAGTCCATACATTGCCTATGGTAAGCGCCTTTAAGATCGGGTACGCTTACATCATTTCTTTTCCTTGAAGTTTCATGGCAGCTATTGCAATTAAGTATTGGTCCTGTTGTGTTGAAGTGATGACATCCGCCGCAGCCGCCCGACATTTCGGACATTTGAGCATGAAGTCTGTGTGAAAAATAAACAGGTCCATATCTATCTTTCAACTGATCAATAACTATAAGCTCTGGAGTTTCCTCGGGCTTTTGATATATCGTTACCATTTTTTCACGAGGACATACAACAAGGCACGGATCGTTTTTAGTCGGAACTTCGCAAGTATGGCATGTCTGGCAGCTAATGTTCAACTTAGAATGCTCTTTACCCAATTTCATTTGAGCAGTAACTGTTGAAGTTATCAAAAATATTAGAAGGAGAGCAAAAATCTTTTTCATTACTTAACTCCTTTCACAGTGTACTTAGCAGCCTGAGTTGCCGGCTTACCCGGTAAACTTACTATAGGGAAGTATATTGCAAAAAATCTGTAAAGTAAAACAAGCATTGCAACGAAACCAACTGTAACTGAAATCTCGCCGATCGCAGGGAAATAAGATTCTATTGCATAGGGTGGAGTGTAAGCAACTATAAAATTATTAATTCTGTTTAATAAAACTCCGGCAACAACTAAAGTTGCGGCAGTAAATAATAAAGCGGGCGACCTAAGAACTCTTTGTGAAAGCAGCATTCTTAATGGAATAACTACACCGAATAATATTTCTACTGTGAACATCACGCTCGCTGTATTAGGTTCAGTTAAATACACAAATGTTTCGCGTATAAACATATCGCCGATTTTAAATGCAAGATATAAACCTAATAATGGCGCCATCATAGCGCCCAATTTTGATAGTATGTGCATTTCAGGTTTCAGATTTAGCGAGCGGGATGCTATGAGCGATTCGAATATTACCATCGGAAATCCGACTGCTATTGCAGATAATAAAAACAGTAACGGAAGAATCGGCGTTTGCCAAAGGGGATGCATCTTAGCTCCGGCAATAACCATCAATGTTCCTAATGAGGATTGGTGCAAAGTTGAAAGGACAACACCGGCAATTATGAAAATGAACATTGTTTTTGAAAGTCCGCGGTCAAGCAGGCGTAATATTTTATCAACTATTTTATTAAGCTTTGAAAGTATGCCGGGAAGATTTACTTTGCCAATAAATCTTTCCGTGATTATCGGGAGAAATTCTATATACAAAACAGCTAGATAGATTATAACGCAGATGCCGACTTCAAATAAAGCTGAGTTCCCGTTCCACATTATTAGCGGATGCCAGATGTAATACCATCTTCCAATATCGACAAAGACACCGAAAGCTACAAAAGTATAGCCTAACATTGCCGTTAATAATGCCGGTCGTATAACGGCTGCATATTCTTCTCGATGCATAACATGACCCAACGCAGCGGTTGTAAATCCGCCGGCTGCCAGCGCAACACCTGCAGCAACATCAACTCCAATCCATAATCCCCAGGGATATTGATCATTTAAATTTGTTACTGCGCCTAAACCGAATAGAAATCTTATTGCCAAAAAAACTACTGCGTTAAGGGCAAGTATACAAAGAACAATTACACCGGGAGTGAAAAACTTTCTTTTCAAAGGAACGGGATTTAAGCCTTCGTGATTCATATCTTTTCCTCCTGCTCTAATTCTTTACGTCGCTTTGAAAGCCACATCATTCCTCCCAACAAAGCATACAGTGAAGCCGGAGGAACAAAGTATGCAAATATTCCATGCTGAATTGATTCTGAAACACCCGGGGCAGGATCTTTTCCTAGTTCCGGAAAACCAAGGTCGTTAAAATCCTTGCTTGCAAGGTAAAGCCAAGATGTTCCGCCAACTTCAGCTTCTCCGAAAATATGATTTATGTAACGATCCGGATTCCTCCTAATTCTATCGCGTGCAATCATTACTAGTTCCATTCTTGGTCCATACGTAAGCGCTTCAACCGGGCAAATATCAACACAAGCCGGCAGCTTGCCTTCCTTAGTTCTATCAAAACAAAAATCGCATTTCGTAATTAAAGGATTAATAGCTTTATCATACTCAAAAGTCGGAATTTGGAAGGGACATGCAACCATACAATAACGGCATCCGATACATTTACCCGTATCCCAAATTACAGAACCGTTTTCTTCCTTTGTAAATGCACCGACAATACATGCCGAAACGCAGGCGGGATGATCGCAGTGCATACATTGCACTTTAACATCTACCGGCAGATTTGAATATTTTCCGGGTGAGTATTCGTTTATTACTGTTAAAGCAGACGGATCAGGCCGTCTTTTTTGTTCTAATATTTTACGGTTTTCATAAGATTCAAGATCACCTGCCGGGAGCCCATGTGCATCTTTACAAGCCCATTCACAATTACGGCATCCTACGCAAACAGTTGTATCAACCAAAACTCCCATCCGATCGGGAGATAGAATATTCTTTGGTGTTGCTTTTGCCGAAGATGAAGATAAGCCTGTAATACCTGCCCCTATTAACGCAGATGATTTGAGGAAATCACGGCGACTTTTACCAGGCATTTTATATTCCTTTCAATAAGTGATTACAATATTTTTGTAAGAACACAAAACTTGTACTTACCTCAATACAAAATTATGCCATTATATAAAAAACCCTGCTCTAACGCATTTGTAAAAAATTGTTGGATTTTGTTTAATAGAACAAGAGTTACCTGCAACAAAACCAGCTCTTCAAGGAGAGAAATTGTAGGAATTCTCAATACTGACAATTAGCTCATCACTTTTTTTTCAAAAGTGAATTGATCGTTAACAATGAAATCTTGCCTATTATTTATAGTTGTTAATTATAAAGTGTCTGTTAGTTCGCTCATAAAGGACTGCTTCTATTAAAACAATGAAATCTGAGTAACTTGAATCTTTAGGACGAATGTTAAATCATTAGTGAACCACGAATCAAAATATTGTGTAAAAATTCAACCAAAATGAAAGTAATTTCGCTTCTTATTTGTTGAATTTTATTGTCCATAAATTCAACATGTCTACTTATTTATGAGGCGTATCTAAAAAGGTCTTACTTGAAAATTTTATATTCGAATATCCTGTCCAAAGGATTCTTCGGAAATAATCGAAACATTTCTTTTCGGAACGATCCCGACCGCTGTCGGGAAATGAAAATACCTTTTTTCGGAACGATCCTTCGGAAGAGAAGACTCATTTATGAGGCGTATCTAAAAAGGTCTTATTCGGAAATTTTGTATTCGAATATCCTTTCCAAAGGATCCTTCGGAAATAATCGAAACATTTCTTTTCGGAACGATCCTTCGGAAGAGAAGACTCATTTATGGAATGCCCATAAACTCAAAAAAATCTTTTCGTTCCATTTCCATTCTGTAATTCTCCCCCTACCCAAGTATAAATTCATCTACCGAGAAGTTAGAGGAAGTGGACTCTCAATAACGAACTACGATAACCAATCGGCAGCATCCTGCTAATAATTTTGATAATTTTGTACGTGACAATCACAAATCACTAACGGTGTTGCAATGAATAATAAAATAGAAATACACAAAGGCGATATAACTAAACTCAAAGCGGATGCGATTGTTAATGCCGCAAACACAACTTTACTTGGCGGCGGCGGAGTGGATGGTGCGATTCATCGAGCTGCAGGACCAATGCTGCTTGAAGAATGTAAAACATTAGGCGGTTGTCCTACCGGAGAAGCTAAGATTACTAAAGGATATAATCTTCCTGCTAAATATGTAATTCACACCGTTGGACCTGTTTGGCGAGGAGGAAATAATAATGAAGACAATTTGCTTACAAACTGTTACAGAAATTCTCTTCTGCTTGCAGTGGAGAACAACATTAAGACAATCGCATTTCCTGCTATAAGTACCGGTGTTTATGGTTTTCCGATTGAGAAAGCATCCGAAATTGCCGTAAGTGTTGTTATAGAATTTTTGAAGGGCAGCAATAAAATCGAAAAAGTTATTTTTGTTTGCTTTGATGAAAAGACTTATATGACTTATAAAAATCTTTTAAGATAATGTCATTTTCAAATATTCAAATTGCGAGCAATCTATAATTTATAAGTTTATCTTTAACCCTAAACTTTTGACATCCACCTTCGCTAAAGCTTAGGTGGATAAATTTGACCTTTGACGTTTCACCTTTGACCTTTGACGTTTCACCTTTGACCTTTGACGTTTCACCTTTGACGTTTGACCTTTGACTTATTAATGCAAGAACAACATTGCCACACCGCCAACTGCAATGAATGCACCGGTAATTGCTCTCCAGCTTAACCTATCTTTGTAAATAAAATAAACCATCGGAAGCATAATGATTGGCATGGTTGACATTAAAGTAGCCGCGATGCCTACTTTTGTATTTGCCACTGCTACCAGGCTTAAAGTAATTCCCAGTACCGGTCCGAACACAGTTCCTATAAGTGTTGTATATAATGCTTTAGAATCTTTAGAATAAATTTTTATCGGATTATTGTATCTTCTAATAAGCAGTGCTGCGGGAAGAATAATAATAACAGCAGATCCTACTCTTACGAATGTAGCAACAAATCCATTTATGCTTCCGGCTTCGAAAGCAAGCTTGGCGAATATTAATCCTACGGATTGCCCTAATGCACCCATCAATCCATAGAATATCCCGGCTTTGCTTACGGTATATTTAGCTGCAGGTGTTTCGCTTCTTTCCAGAACTACGAGAGCTACCCCTGCAATAGTTACAAACATTCCCAATATTCCCAAAGCAGATATTTTTTCATTCAAAAAAAAGAATGCAAGCAAAGCGCTCATTGCCGGCGAAAGCGCCATCAGCAGCATACTTAATCTTGCGCCAATGTGTCTGTAAGCTTTGAATAAAAAAGTATCGCCGATTACTAAGCCTATCAATCCGCTTAAAACGAGATTTGTTATTTGATAGGATGAGAGGGAATAATCGAAACTAAATATTAAGATTAAAGCAAACAGAAAGATTGCCGCAAGTATCATCCGGTTTATATTTAATTGAAGCGAGCCCGTTCTTTCAGCCGCCACAGTAAAAGCAATCGAGCTGCCCGACCAGCAGATAGCGGTTAGGATAGCGCTTATTTCACCTAAAAAGGGCAATATAATTATCAAAAAAAAATTTTAGTAAGATTAAATAAATTTTAAAATTCGGTGAGCAAAATAATAAATATAGTCTTTAATTTTTTGTGTGGACGACAAATTAATTATATCACACTTCCTCACAAATTAAAATACATCTTATACTCAAACGGGTGGGGCATTGTACCAATCGACATTATCTCGTCCTGCTTTATCTTAACCCACTGCTCTAACAGCTCGT
>JAGUYG010000033.1 GCA_020061465.1 Ignavibacteriales bacterium | reverse complement strand
TGAAGGCTGGGCGGTAATGATGCAATTTAATTTTATGCAAAAAGATTTTCCTTATGTTGAACAATTAAAAAGAAGAGTACGGGAATTTGAAACTTACAGCGGTCAAGAAGATGAAATACCGATGGTTGTTCCATCTACATTGTTGAGAGGAGCGTCTTATAGAACCTCTGCATACACTCGTCCCGGAATAGCGTATGAACTCTTAAAGGAAGCAATTGGCTTGCCGCTTTTTAATAGTGCACTGAAAGAATATATTGCACGATGGAATGGAAAACATCCAACCCCATACGATTTTTACTTTACTTTTAACGATGTAACACAAAGTGATTTGAATTGGTTTTGGAAACCATGGTTTTTCAAATTCGGTTATCCTGATCTTGCAATTCAAAGCGTTGATATGAATGAGACCGGCTGTACAGTGTTAATCAAGAAAGTAGGTGCGCTGCCTATTCCGGTTCAATTAACAATTATTACTTTAGATGGTTCTGAATTTAATATCTATCGGGAAATTTCTGTTTGGAAAAATAATTTTACAGAAATTGAAATTAGTACAGAAATTAAAGATATAAAAGAAATAATTTTAGGCAGCGATAGAATTCCCGACGTAAATAAGGCGAACAATTTTTTCTTTGCGGAGCATCATTCCCATTGATTTTTTCTAATCATAACAATCAATTCACACGGGAAAATTTTGTAGAGAAAGAATAATATATTTAAATTGTTGAATATCGCTTTATTGACGCCAATCTCAATTACAAGTAATGCAATATTAACTGTAAAACAGATCATCGCTTGATTGGAAGTGAGTGTATTAAGAATAAAATTTATTTTTAAACTTAATAGTGATGTCCTACACACAGTCAAAAATATTTAACAATTATTTAATATAAATTCCTAACTCATTAGAATATTAGACGTTATAGCATCTAACTTATTTTGATTCTTTGTTACATTATCTGAATTTGTTTGGTGGAAAAAGAAGTATTCAGCATATTGATGAACAAAATATTAGAACTATATGAAGATATTTAAAGTTATTTTATACCTGATTCCGACAATACTGTTTATCATTATTTCCTCTGCAAGAGAGCTAAATGAAGGGGAAATAGGCACACGTTCCAATCCGATTAAAATTTATTTTACTCCCTCGGTTGACGCAAAGAGAATTGCCACCAATGCAAAAGAATTAGTCGATTTTTTAGAGAAGGAGACCGGTTACTATTTTACTACAGCACTGCCTTCAAGTTTTATCGCAGTTGTAGAAGCATTCGGCACTAAAAAAGCTGACATTGCAGGCATCAATACATTTTCTTATCTAATGGCGAATGCCCGTTACGGAGCAGAAGCACGTTTAAGAATAGTACGCGACGGCGGTGAAACGAGCTATAGAGGACAGTTTCTTGCAAGAACAGACTCTAGAATTGAAAGTATTGATGATTTAGACAATAAGAGTATCGCTTATGTCGATCCTTCTTCAACTTCTGGTTTTATATTACCAAAAGCAATGCTAGACAGCAGAGGAATCAAACCGAGCGAAACTGTCTTTGCAATGCGTCACGATAACGTTGTAACTATGGTATATCAAAAGCAAGTCGATGCCGGTGCTACATATTATGCACCGCCGCATCCTGAAACCGGCGAAATTTTAGACGCACGTATGCGCGTACTTAAGCAGTTTCCCGATGTTGCCGAAAAAGTAAAGATAATAGGATTTACTCAAGATATTCCTAATGATCCCTGGGTATTTCGGAAAGATATGGATGAAAAGATGAAGCAAAAAATAATTGACGCTTTGCTTAAATTCGTCTCTACTAAAGAAGGACAGGAAGCTCTCTATGAAATTTATGATATAGTCGGGCTAATCCCCACAAAGGACAGCGACTATGATGTTCTAAGAAACATGTTGAAAGAACAAAATATTTCATTCGAGGCGTTCGTCAAAAAATGATTCTTGAAGTTCAAAACCTGCATAAAATTTATAAAAATGGAATCCATGCACTAAAAGGTGTTTCGTTCGGAGTTAACGAAGGAGAATTTTTAGTAATAATTGGTCTCAGCGGTTCGGGAAAGTCGACTTTGTTAAGATGCATAAATCGGCTAATCGAACCGACTTCGGGTAAAGTAATTTTTCTTGGCAAAGATATTACCCACATTAAAGGAGAAGAATTACGGAAAGTAAAAACTCAAATCGGTATGGTTTTCCAGCAATTCAATTTAATCAGGCGTCGTTCGGTAATAACTAATGTGATTACCGGCAGGTTGGGTTCGCTTGGCACATTCGATTCCCTCTTAGAAAAATTTTCCGAAGAAGTTTATAACGATGCAAACAAAGCCCTTGAAACTGTAGGTATCGGCGAAAAAGCAAAAGAACGTGCCGATTCTTTGAGCGGCGGTCAGCAGCAAAGAGTTGCAATAGCGAGAAGCTTAATGCAAAATCCAAAACTGCTTCTTGCAGACGAGCCGGTTGCTTCATTGGATCCGGCTACCTCTAACTCCGTAATGCAATATTTCGAAAAGATTAATAAAGAATTAGGAACTACCGTTATTTGTAACCTCCACTTTTTAAGTCTTGTAAGAAGATATGCTTCCCGGGTTATTGCTCTGAAAGCAGGAGAAATAATTTATGAGGGAATACCTGATGAAATAGACAAGAATTGGTTCAAGACCATTTACGGCGAAGAAGCTGAAGAGGTAGAAATACGATGAAGCAAAATCCTATTCTTGATTCCCATCCTCAGCGCATTATAGCTAAAAACAAAGAGCGTGAAGCAAAATATAATCTAGTAAAAGCCATTCTGTTAGATATCTTTTTTGTATTCTACACGATCATTGCTGTACAGAGAGCAATTTATTACAAATTTATTTTAGACCTCCGCGAACTTCCATTTTCATGGGGTGAAATTGGAATCATATTTATAATCAGCGTCATCATTGGTACAACCTGGGCACTGACCAAAACTTCATTATCATGTAAATTATTCGGTGTGGCTAAAGATAATAAAGTAACACGCTGGACGGTAGAAATATTTGGATGGGTGCTGTTTAACGTTACCTTTATTGCAGGCTGGGTTGTTACAAAACTTTCGCTGGTAGATTTATTCAGTGCCGAAGGTATTGAAGGTGCACAAAGAATTTTCGGCGCATTATTTCAGCCTGAGATGGGAATTTTTGATGATGCTCTTTTTGCAATAATTGAAACGATATATATCGCATTGCTTGCAACTTTAATATCGATTCCTCCTACACTTATCTTGAGTTTTTTCACTGCTAGAAATTTGATGAGAGATAACAAAATTTCTTTCGCAGTTTATTATATACTGAGAATTGTTTTGAATTTTGTTCGCTCTATTGAACCGTTGATCTGGGCGATTATTTTTTCTGTTTGGGTGGGAATAGGACCTTATGCGGGTATGATTGCTTTGCTGGTTCACACAATCGCTTCGAACGCAAAACTTTACTCTGAAGCAATAGAAAATATTGAGGAAGGTCCTGTTGAAGCTATATCGGCAACAGGCGCAAATAAAATACAAATAGTATGGTATGCAGTCGTTCCGCAAATAATGCTGCCGTTTTTATCATTTACAATTTACAGGTGGGATATCAATGTAAGAATGGCAACCGTTATAGGACTTGTGGGCGGAGGTGGCATTGGAACGATGTTAATGCAATACCAGGGTTTAGCAAGATGGCATGAAGTCGGTTTGATAGTTTTAATGATCGCATTTGTAGTTTGGGTGATGGATTACATCAGCGCAAAAATAAGAGAAGCAATTTATTAACGGTCTTCTGAATGATTCCGTAAAAGATTGATTGTAGAAATAATTTATTCACTTAATATCAAATGGAAGGGATTCAGGAATTCTTTGAAGCAGTTAGGATAAAAATTTAACACAAAATTAATATTGTCTTATATACCCCTCATCACTTCTGATTTATATTTAACAGTTATTTATCAAATTTTTTTAAAGCACGAATCTATTAATCTTAAGGAATAAAAAATGATTTCAAGTAAAGCAGTTATAATCATAATCGGATTGGTTGCAATAACTTTTTTGGGGATTTCAGGGTGTACCAAAGAAACCAAAGAACTGCCTCAAGAAGACAAACAAACCATAGAGTCTGAAATTGCTCCGGCTGAAACAGCTCAACCGGAAAAAGGGACAGCGCAAACTGTTGTAGTCGATCCTGATTTACCGCGTTACAAAAAAGTAGCCGGAATTTCCGGTAACTTAAGCAGCATCGGTTCGGATACAATGAATAACTTACTTACCCTGTGGCTTGAAGGCTTTAAAAAATTCTACCCGAATGTAAATATCCAGGTAGAAGGGAAAGGATCGAGCACTGCTCCTCCCGCATTAATAAGCGGCACAGCTCAGTTAGGTCCTATGTCCCGTGATATGAAACAGGAAGAAATTGATGCATTCGAAAAAAAGTTTGGCTATAAACCTACTGAATTCCGGGTAGCGCTCGATGCATTAGCAGTATACGTCAACAAAGATAATCCTTTAAAGGGATTGAGCTTAATGCAAGTTGATGCTATCTTCTCAAAGACGAGGAGAGGCGGTTACAAATCAGAAATTACAAAATGGGGCGATCTGGGTTTAACCGGCGATTGGGCTAATAGGTCAATCAGTCTGTACGGAAGAAATTCAGCATCCGGGACTTACGGTTTTTTTAAAGAGCATTCTCTCTTCAAAGGTGATTACAAAAATCAGGTTAAAGAACAGCCCGGTTCCGCTTCAGTAGTTCAAGGAATAACAGAAGATAGATATGGAATAGGATACAGCGGTATCGGATACAGTACCTCAGGAGTTCGTACTCTCCCGTTAACAACTCAAAACAACGAGGAATATTTTGATGCAAATTATGAAAACGTTCTGGATGGAGATTATCCTCTAAGCCGCTTTCTTAATATCTATGTAAATAAGCATCCGAACAAACCTTTAGAACCGCTGTTACGTGAGTTCATTAATTTTATATTTAGTTATGAGGGACAGGAAGTTGTAGTGAAAGACGGTTATCTTCCATTAACTCCGGACATGGCTAAAGAGGAACTGAATAAAAATAAAAATTAATTCAACTACCATCGAGAAACATTTAGTTGCACAAGCTAAAAGATCAACAAGGTCAAGATAATAATCATAATAATAAAACCTCCGGCAGAAGCGGTCACAGGCGGGCAATCTTTTATGATAAGGCTGCTAAAATTATAATTCTCTCCGGCGGCATTGCAACAATTATAGCGGTCTTAGGTATTCTAGCCTTTGTCTTTTATGAAGCTTATCCGCTTTGGTTTGGCTCTAAAGCGGAGCTTGATACTAAACTAGATGCTTCAGAAATAATTGTTAATCGCCAGCCCCTCCTAATAGGCATAGATGAATACCAGGAAATAGCTTATGTTGTTACTGATTCGGCAACAATTGATTTTATAGATCTCAAGCGAAATTCTTTTATAAAAAGTATCTCAATTGCAGGGCTTGAGGATGAAAAAATTATCTCTGTTTCAAGATCTTTATCTAACTACTTAATAGGAGTAGGCACAGCTTCGGGTAAAATTGGAATGCTCAAACTAAATTTTACCATCCGCTTTCTTCAAACAGGTGAAAGAATAATAGAGCCTGAAGCGGAGATTCAAAATGTTTTATTAGTCGATTCTCTGAAGCGGGCTGTTACTAAAGTAGCATACAGATTAGATTATGATTCACAACCGTCGTTTGCTGCAGTAGTAAATGATTCAGAATTAATTCTCTACTCTCAGCAAAGGAAAAGGTCGCTGCTCGAACCTACGCAAGTTCAAGAATTTTTAACTACTGTAGGTGATTTTCCCCAAAATTCAATCAGCGCTATAGAACTGGATGATTTTTGTGAGAAACTTATGATAGGTACCACTGATGGAAATCTATATTATTATTCGGTTAAGGCTAAGGATAAACCGGTGCTGATCCAAAAGATAATGGTCACGGAATCGAACAAAACATCAGTTACCGCACTCAGCTTTATCATTGGCGATCAAACATTAATTGTTGGCGATGAAAAAGGCAATGTCAGTTCATGGATGAGAATACTGGACGACAAATCAGTTTACGGATGGAAGATGGTTCGATCACACAAGTTTAATTCTTTAAGTTCATCTGTTACACAAATTTCACCTTCACCAAGAAATAAGAGTTTTATTGCAGCAGGAAAAGACGGAATTATTAATGTTAATCATCTTACCAGTGAAAGAACTTTACTTGAATTATCCGCAAAATCACTTCCTATAAAAGATGTAGCCTTTTCGCCTAAGTCAAACGGTGCGCTTGTTTTATACGAAGACAACTCGCTTGCAAAGTTCGAGATAGAAAGCCCGCATCCCGAAATTACCTTGAAGACGGTCTTCGGAAAAGTGTGGTATGAAGGATATCAAAAACCGGAGTTTGTATGGCAGTCCTCCGGCGGAACAGACGACTTTGAACCGAAGTTCAGTTTGATACCTTTAATAGTCGGTACACTAAAAGGAACCTTCTATGCATTAATCTTCGCAATACCGATTGCTCTTTTAGGAGCACTCTATACTTCCTCATTTAGTCATCCGAGAATAAAAAATATCATAAAACCGACGGTTGAAATAATGGCTGCTCTTCCTAGTGTGGTTATAGGATTTTTAGCCGGCTTATGGTTAGCTCCTCTTCTCGAAAAAATTTTACCGGGAGTAATTTTAATCTTCATACTTTCGCCTCTGATGGTTTTTGGCGGATTCTTTTTATCAAAAAAAATTCCTCAATGGATGAACTTTAAATTGAAACCCGGGTTCGAAATAATTTTAATAGTTCCTTTGCTGCTTATTGGAATTCAAATTTCTCTTTGGTTAGGACCATTCTTTGAACAAGTGGTGTTCGGCGGTGATTACCGCCAGTGGCTGCTTTCCGCCCTTAACGAGCAGTACGATCAAAGAAACAGTATTGTTGTTGGTTTCGCAATGGGTTTTGCCGTTATTCCTATCATCTTTACAATTTGTGAAGATTCTCTCTCAAGCGTTCCTCAGCATTTAACTTCTGCTTCGCTTGCATTGGGTGCAACAAGATGGCAAACTGCTCTTAGAGTAGTGCTGCCTACTGCAAGTCCCGGAATATTCTCTGCAATTATGATCGGCTTCGGAAGAGCTATAGGTGAAACAATGATTGTTCTGATGGCAACCGGCAATACACCGATTATGGATTTCAGTCCCTTCAACGGAATGAGAACATTATCGGCAAATATTGCAGTTGAAATACCCGAAGCACCTTATCACGGTACACTCTATAGAGTTTTATTTCTTTCGGCTACTTTATTATTTATAATGACATTTTTCGTGAACACAGCGGCAGAAATTGTTAGGCAGCGGCTCAGGAAAAAATTTATGGATGTTTAAGCAGAGAATTAATTTTGTATGAAAAAAAGTTTTAAATCGGGTGAAATATTTATTTGGTTTACCGGTCTTGGCTTGGGAGTAAGCCTCATAATGATTTCAGGTTTGCTCGTCTTGATTTTTATTAATGGCAGCGATTACTTTCTGCCTGCCTCGGTAATCAACGTGACTAAAACAGATGGTACTGTATTATTAGGACAAATTACACGTACTGAAGAAGTTTCTAAGTATGACCTGCCTGAAGAATTAAAAGACGAAACTTATAAGAGGATACAGCTAAAAACAGGCAACCGCGAAATTCAAGGTTTTGATTTTATCTGGGTAGATGAGCGTGATATCAGAGAAACAAAATATCCTGAAGATGCAGTAGTAATCGAACGTCTTGAGTTCGGTAATTTTTATGGGTTTATTAAAGAAATAAAAGTGAATGGAAAAGTAAAACCTGACTCCGATGCGACTTTTAGCTCAATTCTTACCGGTTATTTAAATAAAACATCTAACATTCGAAAAGAAATTAATGCCGTTGAGAAATCTGAAATCGGAAATTTAAATTACCAAATAGAACAGCTCCGATTAAAGATTAAAAAGATTGAATACAAATATCGCGGAAGGGAAGAGCAGGCAGCATCGGAAATCAGGTTACTAGAGCAGCAGATTACAGAATTTGATGAGGCGTATAAAACTCTAAGGCATAAAGTTGATTCGCTTTCAAGCATCGGAAAGAAATTTACGGTTGTTTGCACTACCGCTTCAGGAATAGAAAAAGAAATTCCCTTAATGAGTATCGTAAGAGTTTATTCGCCCAATGAAATGACCTTTTTTTCCCAGATCGGTTTTATTGCCGCTAAGCTTTGGGAATTTGTATTTGAAGAGCCAAGAGAGTCTAACACTGAGGGAGGAGTTTTTCCTGCGATATTTGGAACCGTTATGATGGTGCTCCTAATGAGTATTGCTGTTGTTCCGTTCGGTGTACTTACTGCACTTTACTTAAGGGAATATGCTAAGCAAGGAGCTATGGTAAGAACGGTTAGAATTGCAGTGAACAATCTTGCTGGTGTTCCGTCGATAGTTTTTGGTGTTTTCGGTCTCGGTTTTTTCATTTACTTTGTAGGCGGTACGATAGATCAACTTTTTTTTCCGGAAAGATTACCATCGCCAACATGGGGTACGGGAGGAATATTATGGGCATCGTTAACGCTTGCACTGCTTACAATGCCGGTCGTAATTGTAGCTACCGAAGAAGCGCTTGCTGCTATACCTCGTGGGATTCGTGAATCGTCATTGGCTTTAGGCGCTACAAAATGGCAAACGATAAGAAGAATAGTTCTTCCTGCTGCAACGCCGGGTATTTTAACCGGACTAATATTGGCAATGGCGCGTGGTGCCGGTGAAGTTGCTCCGCTTATGATAACAGGAGTTGTAAAATTGGCGCCGTCACTTCCGTTAGATTCAAATTTCCCCTTTTTTCATCTAGACAGAAAGTTCATGCATTTGGGATTTCACATTTATGACGTAGGATTTCAATCTCCGAATGTTGAAGCTGCAACGCCGATGGTTTATATGACTACTCTGTTATTAATTTTTCTTGTAGTTTTATTGAATATAACTGCTATGGTGATACGGGCACGATTAAGAAAAAAATATAAGTCCTCAACTTTTTAATAATGTTAAGGTAAACGATGAACGATTTCAAATTGGAAACACAAGTGATGCCGGAAAAAACGGCAGCGGAAATTAAAAAGGCTGGGAAGGAACATCCCGATAAAAATAAAATTGTTGTTCGCGATTTGAATTTTTATTACAGTGAAGTACAAGCTCTAAAAAACATTTCAATGAACATACATTCCCATCGGGTAACCGCACTGATTGGTCCTTCAGGATGCGGCAAGTCAACTTTTTTACGCCTATTCAACAGAATGAACGACTTGATTGATGATATTCGCATCGAGGGGGAAATACTTGTTGACGGACAAAACATCTATGATCCCGGTTTGGACGTAGTAAATTTACGAAAACGGGTTGGAATGATATTTCAGAAATCGAATCCTTTCCCAAAAACCATTTTTGAAAATGTTGCCTACGGTTTGCGGGTAGGAGGTTTAGGTAAAAAAAATAAATCGGAAACCGAAGAGTTAGTTGAGAAGAGTCTTCGGCAGGCTGCTCTTTGGGATGAAGTGAAAGACAGACTTCACGAGTCGGCTCTCAGCATGTCAGGCGGTCAGCAGCAAAGATTATGTATTGCACGGGCACTGGCAATCCAACCGGAAATTATTTTAATGGATGAACCTGCAAGCGCACTCGATCCTATCTCAACCGCAAAGATCGAAGAACTGATTCACGAACTCAAAAAACATTATACTATCGTCATTGTTACTCATAACTTGCAGCAGGCGGCAAGAGTAAGCGACCTTACGGCTTTCTTCTATTTAGGAGAATTAATTGAATATGATAAAACAACTAAGATTTTTACTAATCCGGGTAAAAAACAAACCGAAGAATATGTAACCGGACGATTTGGTTAATTTATGGCGGATGCTTATTTGCTCTTAAAGCAGGTTATTTGCTTATTTTAATTAGCAATAAAAAAAGTTTAAGGAAATGAGATGGAAAGACAATTTGAAATTCAGATTGAGAAACTGAAGAAACGTATTTTAAAAATGTGCAGCCTGGTTGACGAACAAGTCGAGTTTGCCTTCAAAGCCTTTGATGAAGAAAATATTGAACTCGCTAAATTAGTTATAGAGCGTGACGACAAAGTAGATAAGTATGATATTAAAATCGATAAGGTCTGTCAAAAAATACTTGCATTAAATCAGCCTGTAGCAATGGATTTGAGACTGATTATGTCGGCTCTAACTATCAACACCAACTTGGAAAGGATAGGGGATATAGCAGTTAACATTGCCGAACATTTTTTAATGCTGAAGAAAAAACCGTCGTTTCTCGATCAAACCAGATATTATGAAATGGCTCCGATAGTTAAGGAGATGATACGCTCTTCGATCGACTCGTTCATTCAAAATGATCCAAAGCTTGCAAAAAAAGTTATTGAATTGGATGATGTAATTGATAATTATAACGTTGAGAACCATAATATATTAATTGATATAATGAAAAAAGACCCTGATACAATTCAGGATGCCGTGGTAATCTTGGTCATTTCCCGGCAGCTTGAAAGGTTAGGCGATCATGCCACAAATATTGCGGAGGATGTTTATTTTATTGTGGAAGCTCAGATGATAAAACATAAATATGAAAAGTATTTATTTGCCGATGAAGAAGATGATGACAGGGAAGAATAATTTTACGAAAGGGGAGATATAGATGGGCTTCACTCAGTGATGAAGAATCCCAATCTAACCTGCAGCAGGAATACAGTTGGGTTGTTCCAATTTCATTCAGCGTAAGACTCAACCTCATAAACACCAAACCAATCTTTATCGTAAATGATAAATATCTTTATATGCCGCTAATATTGTTTGCTACTCCGAGGCTAAACAAAGGTAAGAAATGGTTTATTAGCTTATCCATGGAAAAAATCCTATTCAAATATAAAACGATATTAGTAGTCCTCGTTTCGAGAGGAGTGATAGATTAGTATTAACTACAGAATGATTTATTGGGCTATACTTTCGGTTACGCTGTAAATCACTCACGCAATTACTTTTGTTAAAATTTCTTCAAATGTATCTAACAACATTTCTTTTTGCTTTTCTGCTGCTTCTGCCCCATATACATTGTGAAGACTCTTTAGGAGAGCGATCCCCCAACTATTAAGCACTATAAAATAGATCTCGACATCCGAAAATGACTTTCCCTTTTCTTTCTTCATTAACATAAGTGCTGCGGAGAGTACCTTTACTTCTCCGTTTAATAGATTTGTTACATAAATTAATTCATGTTCAAGCGCTCTATCGCTGATAAAGAGTACCAATAGCTCGTAAACTAATTTATATTTTGTGCTGCATTCTTCTTTAAGAGTTAGATATGCTTTTATTCTGCTTCTTAAATCCTTTTCTGTATTAATAAATATTCCGTTAATTTCTTCTAGCATTAACGATGTTTCCCAATCAATAGTTTGATAGAAAAGATCTTCTTTAGATTTGAAGTAATAATAAAGGGAGGCTTTTCCCATTCTCAAGTCTCTGGCAATTTCATCCAGTGTTGTTTTATTTAATCCATGCTTTACAAATCTTTTTTGTGCAGCCTTAATGATTTGGTATTTTTTATCTGTGTCCAATTCTAATCTCTCCCAATTCTGAAAAAATTTATTATTATTAAACCAGCGATAAAACCTCCGATGTGTGCACCGTATGCAATTCCGCCTTCCTGTATTCCGCCTAACGCACCTAATCCGTTAATCACTTGAAATAAAAACCAAAGACCCAAAGCAAAAATTGCCGGCACATTAGTTATGAAATAAAACATCATTATAGTAACTCTTCTTCTAGGGAATAAAAGAACGTAAGCGCCGAGTACACCAGAAATTGCTCCGGAAGCGCCAAGCGTGGGAATTAATAAATTAGCATCTGCCACAAGCGAAGTTAGTACATGGGCTATTGATCCCAATATACCGCACAAAAGATAAAAAATGAGGTAACGAAAATGTCCTATTTTGTTTTCAATATTATCACCAAAGACAAGGAGGAACAACATGTTTCCGAAAATGTGAGCCAGTCCTCCATGCATAAACATGGAAGTAAAAAATGTAATGTAAACAGAAACAGGTGTGGGCTGAAGACCTGGAAGTGTGAATAGGTATCTTCCGAACTGATTGTAAACAGCTTCACCGCCGGTTACGATATCCTTGCCGGTAAGTATTTCCATCGGGACTAAGGAATAAGTATACGTGAACAAGTTGTCATATCCGAATTTTTGCAGAAAGATGAATACCAAAATATTCAGGAAGACAAGAGTGTAATTGATTATCGGAAAAATTCTTCTATCGCGATTATCATCTCCGATAGGCAGGATCATTTATTTTCCTTTTAACTTGTTATTAAAAATAACTTGCTGAAATAAAATAGATAAAATGACCACTAACAAGCAACCGATTGCATTGAACCATAAGAAAGGAATATCTGTGAAAAGATAGCAATAGAGTACTGCCGCCTCTGCAATTAATGCTGCGTAAAACGTAGCCGATCCGCCCACTTTTTTAAGATAAAATGCGGATAAGAAAATCCCCAGGATTGTACCGTAAACCAACGAACCGAGTATATTCACTGCTTCAATCAAAGTTCCGAGCCGGTTTGCAAATAGCGCAAAAGTTAAAGCGTACGCACCCCACATTATTGTTGCAATCTTCGAAACGATTAGGTAGTGTTTATCGGCGGCATTTTTTTTTATAAGTCGTTTATAAATATCAATTACCGTAGTTGAAGCTAAAGCATTCAACTCTGCTGAAGTTGAAGACATAGAAGCTGAAATTATCGAAGCTAAAACTAATCCAATTACTCCTACGGGTAGAAAATTAATTACAAAATTTAAAAAGATATAGTTCACATCATTGGTATCAGTTCCGGGATTTGAACTTTTTATAACTTCTACCGCCTGTTGTTTAATCTTTGAAGTCTCTTCTTGTTTTTCATTTATACTTTTAGAAACAGCTTCAATTGTTTTATCATCATTCGCCTCGATAGCTTTTAATAATTGAGAATAATCCTTTTGCTTTGAGAGATGTAATTCGTTATATCTATTTTCAAGATCTGCATATTGTTCGGAATATATGCTGTTCTTAACTTTATTTTCTTCTACCGGATTAAAGAAAAGCGGGGGAGTTACAAATTGATAGAATATAAATACCATCACCCCTATGAATAAGATAAAAAACTGCATTGGTATTTTTACCAGTCCGTTCATCAATAAAGCTATTTTACTTTGTGAGGCAGAACTGCCTGCAAGATAGCGCTGCACTTGCGATTGATCTGTTCCAAAGTAAGAGAGCATTAAAAATGTCCCGCCTATCATGCCCGACCAAAAATTATAACGGTCATCAAAGTTAAATGAGAAATCAATCGCATTAAGCTTACCGAGCTTTCCCGCAATTTTAGTCGCATCAACAAAAGAAATATCGGCAGGCAGCAAGAAAATAATCATGAAAAATGCCGTAAACATCCCGAACATGATTATCGTCATTTGAAGAATATGGGTTTTATTAACGGCATTGGTTCCGCCTGAAGCAGTATAAACAATAACCAAACCACCGATTATGAATATTGTGAGATTAATATCCCATCCTAAAATAACTGATATAATTAATGAAGGAGCAAAAATTGTGAAACCTGCCGCTAATCCCCGTTGGGTTAAAAAAAGAACGCTGCCTAAAATTCTGTTTTTTAAGTCGAATCTTTTCTCTAAGTACTCATAAGCTGTATAAACTTTAAGCTTATGATAAAGCGGCACTGCCGTAATTGATAGTATGACCATTGCAATCGGTAAACCTAAATAAAATTGTATAAATCTCATTCCGTCAACATAAGCCTGACCGGGAGTGGAAAGAAAAGTAATTGCGCTTGCCTGTGTAGCCATTATTGAGAGTGTAATAGTAAACCAGCGGGTCGTTCGATCGGTTAGTAAATAAGAAGAAATATTTTTACTACCTCTGCTTTTCCATGTACCGTAGACAACTACAAAAGACAAAAAAGAAACGAGAATAATCCAATCAATAATGCTCACTCAAAAACCTTAGTAAATAAATAGTAGATGATTATTTGAAAGATTAAGAACATGATAACAAGTAAGTAAAACCTTCGCCAGGTTTTTATGAATGGGGGAAGTTCTTCACTAATACTATCAATTTGAAAAATGTTTTTCTTTTCCATAATTACCCGAAGAAATTAAGTTGTTGAAAAATCGAATTGCTCCGGAAATACCTGCGGGTATTTGCCTAAAGAAAGCTAATCCTGTGTAAATGAACGTTCCCTTGCCGTACTTGCAATAGAGTAAACCCCCATTTAATGCCGGCTCACCCGGATCTGCAAAAGAAATAATTGTTTCGTACTCCGTAGACCAATTTTGGGCAAAGTATAATCCTCTTTCCTGTACCCAACCGTCGAAATCTTTTTTATTGATCTTATTGGGAAAATTTAATAATTGGTGTGATTCATCTTCAAAATAAACAGGTGAATCTTCAACGGTTACTCGATCTCTTGAAATCGTGAACGGATGAGGTCCTATCCGCTCAAGCTTTAAGCCGCGATTAACGTTGTATTGAACTAATAGTGTGCCTCCCTTTTTTACATACTCCAAAAGCTTTTGATGATAGACAGCCAATCTATCACGGGTATTATAAGCCCTAATACCGGTAATGATGGCTTCGAAATTATTTAAACCGTTGTTCTCAACTTGTTGATCGCTCAATAAAGTTATTTCATAACCTAATTGCTTAAGATAATATGGAAGATCATCTCCCGATCCCATTAAGTAACCTATTTTAGAAATCACTCTTTTATTATTAAACTTTAATAATTTTGATTTAGCTGCTGGAAAAATTTGTTGCCGGGGAATGTGGGGATAATTTATTTCGATTAAGCTTCTTGAGCTGATTTTGCCATTAATATCTGCTTGTGCGGTTAAGAGGCATTCATTATCAGATTTGGGTGGTATTATTCTAAACGAAAATATCGTTTCATCGTTCTTCTTATCGAAGTTAAATGAATAAGAATCGGGTGTGATGGTCCAACCGTTACACTTCTTTAATTTTAAAATGCCCTTAACCGAATCGGAATGGCTCTTTACCGTTACTGAAATAGTTTTTTCTGAATCAACTGGAAATAAGTAAAGATTACTGCCAAAGTTAATTGTTACTTCGGGAGTAATTTCAAAAGGTCTATACATTTCACCTTCAACGGGATCTGTCCATCTAAAAAACAGCGGTGTAGTAAACGGTATTTCAATTCCATTTATTTCTGTCATAAAACTTATTTCTAACGGCGGTTTTGTTTGCGGCTTGCCGATGTTAAACTGATTTTTAACCTGATACATTCCTTTATCTGCTTCTTCCTCAAGCCAGTAAGGATGAGTAAATGGCAGCTCATGCGGAATACTAATTGAATGTTCCGTGGATATAAATTTATTCTTCTCAAGCAAAATATTTTTTTCTGCCGGTAAAGTTTCGGTATTTACATTAACACTTTTTAATTTGATTGGAATATCAGACCGGTTTACAATTCCACTTAAAATTTTAACTTGTTCCCCTTTTACAGCAGATGGATCCGATGATATTGCTTCAATCCAAATTCCGGCGCAGGCTCTAATTATCTCAACGATTTCTTTCTTTTTCTGAGCAATCCAAAAATTGTTGTCAATTTTTTGCATTTCGTCATAAGCATCCAATAAATAAGGAATAATCAAGGAAGGCTTTTCCGGGTTGTAAAAATTAATGGCATCTAAAATTTTTTTCTCGATTCGTTCAGAATCTGGAACTCTTTGCCACGAAAGATTTATTCCATCAAGCAGACTGGTTGAAGTTTCATTACCGGAAAGATTTTTAAAATAATTTATTGATTCACCTCGTCTTGCCGAAGAACCAAAGCCCTGGCTTTTGTGCATGCTTCTGCTTAAGGCGGCAATTTCTGTATATGACAAACCAAGTATGGGATTGAACTTACCGGCATCTATCATAATAATATCTGAAGAACTTGTTCCGCTCTGTTCAATTGCCTGAAGCCATCCATTCCAAAATAACTTTTTGGGCTGCCAGACCGATGTATATTTTAATTGTTCGGGAAATGCATTCGGATTACCTGCAAGCTTGAAAGCTTCTTCAGCCAATATTGCCGAAGCAGTATGCTGCCCGTGACCTCCTCCGGTTAATGGAAACCTGCTTATGATTATGTCAGGTTTGAAAGTTCTGATTATCCAAACTACATCTGAAAGTACGGCTTGTTTATCCCAAACATTAAAAGTTTCTTCAGGTGATTTTGAATAGCCAAAATCAATAGCTCGTGTAAAAAATTGTTCTGCGCCGTCAATCTTTCTTGCCTCAAGCAATTCACCGGTTCTAATTATTCCTAACAATTCATCCTGTTCGCTGCCTATTAAATTTTGTCCACCGTCTCCGCGAGTAATTGAAAGATAAGCCGTTCTTAAACTAAGCCCGGTTGACAAATAAGACAGGACTGCGGTGTTCTCGTCATCCGGATGTGCAGCAATATAAAGGGCATTTCCGATTGTATTTAATTTCTTTAATGCAGCCATAATTTCTGATGAATTCATCAACGGCTGCGGTTGTGACTTTAACTGCACACCATTGAATACACAAATAAGAATCAGTATGAATAGAAAATATGTTATGTGCTTTTTCGGCATTTTGTCACCATTTTTATATTAGCCTTTTGAGATACTGCCCAAAAATTGATAATTAGCTTTGATTAAGATAAAAAGAAGTTCAATAAATATTACGAATTTTTTTATATTTATCACATCAAAACAAATAGATTAACTTTAATCCATTTTTTTGAAAATGAACTAATGAATATTTTTTAACATTGAAAAAATCCCTTAATGGTAAAAATAGATAATATTAAAATCGGTGATAATAATCCTTTCGTTCTGATAGCCGGACCTTGTGTGATTGAGAATGAAAAAATTACCCGATCAACTGCCGAATACATTCTTCAAATTACATCCGAACTTAAAATTCCGTTTATATTTAAATCAAGCTACAAAAAAGCCAATAGAACGAGCATTAATTCGTTCAGCGGTATAGGTGACAATGCAGCACTGAAAATACTTAATGATGTTAAGCAAGAATTAGGAATACCGGTGCTTACAGACATTCATACCGTCGAAGAAATAACTTTAGCATCGGAAGTTGCCGACATTATTCAAATACCCGCATTTCTGTGCAGACAAACCGAATTGCTGCTTGCTGCCGGTAAAAGCGGCAAAGCTGTGAATATTAAAAAGGGACAATTTTTAGCACCCGACGAAATGAAGCACGCTGCCGATAAAGTTGCTTCAACCGGCAACAAAAAAATATTACTAACCGAACGGGGTTCATCGTTTGGGTATCATAATCTTGTTGTCGATATGCGTTCGCTAATTATTATGAAAGAGCTTGGTTATCCGGTTGTAATGGATGTTACTCATTCGGTTCAATTACCGGGGCAAAGTAATATAAGCGGGGGACAGCCTAAGTTCATTAAACCATTGGCAAGGGCAGCAGCCGCCGTAGGAATTGATGCACTTTTTTTAGAAGTTCATCCCAATCCGAAAGAAGCCTTAAGCGATGCCGCAAGTCAACTGCCGCTTAGCGAATTGAAAGAACTATTGCAGCAAATCATAGAGATTGATAGAATAATTAAAAATTATTGAAGTCCGTAATGCAGGAAAAAATAAATGAAAAGATTTTTCCGAGAGAACTTACCGATTCTGAAAAATATTGCCTCTTCTCAATCCTTCCGGTAGGTAAACCGGGGTATAATTCTTATAGAAAAAAAATCGAAAGCTTGTACGTGATCGGATTTGGCAGACAAGGCGGTTCTAATTTAATTTTGGGCAAACTTGATCAGCAGCCGGATATAGACCTGCCCTCCACGCCGGTATTCGCTTCAGGAACATTGATTCTTAAGGAAGGGATGATAGACATTTGCATAAATGAAGAAATTGATGACCAAATAGAAATTGATATTAATCTTAGGCATGGCGGCACCTTACCGACTGAAATTAACGATATCGGCAATCATAATTTTTCAGAATGGAATCCCCGTGACAATTCGCCTATCGATGATTCTACTGTTCGTCAAATCAAAATTGAAGAAGGGAAATATGTACTGGCAATTTCTAAACTACAAAAAAAGATTTGGCTGCATGATTTTAATTCAGGTGTAAATCATCTTATCCCGGTTAGTAATCTATTCAATTACATGCTGATGGTTCGAAATATAAGGGATAAGAACATTGCAATTAATCCTAACCTGCTTTTTGAACAATTGGATGAATTTACAGATCGGGATTTTCTCTCAGCATTTTTGATGTATAATAAATATTTTAGAAAGGTTAAATTAGATTATCAAATTCCCGCTGAATCTCAAAAGCAGCAGAAAAAGAAAAACATATTTCAAAAAATTTTCAGAGGCTAATCTTGACTACAGATGAAATAATTTTGAAGGGGAAAGAAGTTATCAGAATTGAGGCTGAAGCCGTCGCCGGTTTGGAGCAAAGTATAAATGAAGATTTTGCTAAAGCGGTAGAAGTAATCTCAGAATGTAAAGGAAGAGTAGTATTAACAGGAATGGGAAAATCGGGATTGATAGGCAGAAAAATTGTGGCTACTCTTAATTCAACCGGAACAGCAGCCATTTACTTACACCCTACTGATGCGCTGCATGGCGATCTCGGAATGGTTAGAAAAGAAGACGTAGTAATATTAATTTCGAAGAGCGGAGAAACAGATGAAATAAAAAAACTTGTTCCGATGTTAAAACGGTTAAAGGTTAAGTTGATAGTTATGTCCGGAAATAAGCATTCCAATTTAACACGAGAAGGCGATATCTTCCTGAACATCAGCGTTAAGGAAGAAGCCTGTCCTCACGATTTGGCTCCAACATCTTCAACAACGGCAACATTGGCGATGGGAGACGCTCTCTCGGTAGCGCTTTTATTAAAGAGAGGATTTACTGCCGAGGATTTTGCTTACCTACATCCCGGCGGAAGTTTGGGTAAAAGATTATCGCTTGAAATTAAAGAGATAATGATAAAAGGAGAAAAGATACCTGTAGTTAAAGAAGAAACTTTGTTCAAAGATGTAGTTTTCGAAATCACAAGCAAAAGATTAGGCACTACGTGTGTGGTGAATAAAAAAGGTGTCTTAACGGGAATAATAACCGACGGTGATTTACGCAGGCTTCTTGAAAGAACATTAGATATTAAAGATTTACGGGCAAAGGATATAATGACTAATAATCCTAAAGTAATGAAAGAAAATTACCTTGCCTCATTCGCACTTCAACAAATGGAAAATTTTAAGATAACTACTTTGATCATTACCGACGATATCAATAAACCAATCGGAATTATTCATCTTCATGATTTAATTAATCTTGGTCTGCAGCCTAGATGAAATACCTAATTATTATATCAATTTTAATTTTCTTTGCAGGATGTAAAAGCGAAAAAGTTAAACCTGTTGTTATGTCTTCTCTTAAAGTTGAACAATTGCCTTCGCAGGAAAGCTGGAATTCGATAGTATTCTTTACCGACTCCGGAAAAACTAAGGCAGTATTAGAGACAGGACATCTTCGAGTTTTTAACCAGGCAAGAGAAACTCTTTTAGATGATGGAGTAAAAGTAGATTTTTACAACGACCAGGAAATTAAAACTACAACGCTTACTTCAAAGCGGGGAAGAGTTGATGATGCAACCCGAGATCTCTATGCAATTGACAGCGTGGTTGCAGTAAACGACAGCGGTATTACCATTACGACAGAAGAATTAATGTGGAGAAATAAAGATCATAAAATTGTTTCGGATAAGTATGTAACCATCATTTCGGAAAAAGAGCGAATTGAGGGTTACGGCTTCGAATCAGATCAAAGCCTGCGTAATTATACTATTTACAAGATTACATACGTAACACGTTTGGAAGAATAATGCCGAAAATCTTCCTAACAATTTTTTATTCTTTTATTCTTCTTAACCTAACCGGCTTGGCACAAACGAGAAGCGAAATGATTACGGTGATAGGGGATAGTCTCGTCGGCAAAGTAGTAAACGGCGAGGCTATACGCGAAATTTACGGCAAAGTGGTTCTTAAACAAGGCGATGTTCGAATAACATGCAATAAGGCTATTCAATTCATTTCTAGAAATGATGCCGAGCTAATCGGGAATGTGGTTGCAACGCAAGATAGTCTTACAATCACTACTTCCCACGGCTTTTATTACGGCAATTTGAGAAAAGCATTTTCTTATTCCGGTGTTGAACTTGACGATAAAAAAGTAATTCTTACGGCAAATAACGGCGAATATTTTTTTGATGAGGACAGAGCATACTTTACTCAAAATGTTACTATGTACGATACAGCCACTACTTTAACCTCCGGCGAATTAACTTATTTCAAAAAAGAAAACCGTGCAGTTGCCGTTAGGAATGTAAAAATCATCGATAATGAAAATGAAATTGTTGCCGACAGTCTTGAGCATTTCAGAAGCAGCAGGGTAACAAACGCAAGCCGCAATGTAAAGATCACTAACTTCTCGAATAATATAATGATCTTCGGTCACCATCTGCTGGATTATGCAAAAGAAAAATACACGATTGTCGATCGCAATCCGCTGTTGATTCAGATAGATACTTCGTATGTAACTGTAACCGATTCGATAACCAATGAAGAATCTACTGAAATTAGATTAGACACGCTGATTATTAAATCATTGATAATGGAAGCATTCAGAGATACGCTGAATATTTTTAAAGCAATCGATTCTGTTGAAATAGTAAGAGGAGATTTTTCATCGAGAAATAATATAACCACTTATTTTCGTGATGATGAAAAAATAGTTACAAACAGAATAAATTTCGATTCGCCGCAGCCTATTTTGTGGTATGATAATTCGCAGCTTAGCGGTGATTCAATTACTGTGTATTTACGGAATAATAAAATTATGCTTGTGCAGATTGATAAAAACTCGTTCATCCTATCGCAGCATGAAATTTATAAGGATAGATTTGATCAGATATCAGGGGAGAGAACTGAAATCTATTTTAATGACGGAGAAATAACCGGCACTGAAGTAGAAGGAAATGTGCTAAGTATATATTATCTTTTCGAGGGAGATGAACGAAACGGCTTAACAAAGTCTGCAGCACAAAATGCACTAATAATTTTTGAAGATAAACAAGTAGCCGTTGTAAAACTTTATGGAACTCCGACAAGCGAATATTATCCTGAAAATCAAGTTGAAGGAAAAGAATTAAGTTTTACACTGCCGGCATATTTCTTTATTGAAAACAGACCGACGAAAGAACAGTTAGTTATTGGGTATAAATTGGATTAATAGCACCATTATCTTATTTTGAATTCGAATGAACATGACTACTAAACAAATTAAATTATTATGGATGAAAAAACTTTAAGAAGCGAAGAATTAGTAAAAATCTATAAAAAACGGGCGGTTGTTAATAAAGCTTCAATTCAAGTTTCAAAAGGTGAAATAGTTGGTCTGCTTGGACCAAACGGAGCCGGTAAAACAACTACATTTTATATGATTATGGGAATGATTTCGCCCGATGGCGGAAAAGTATTTTTAGACAATACTGAAATAACAAAAATTCCAATGTATAAACGCGCTCGAATGGGAATTGGTTATCTGCCTCAAGAAGCCTCTGTATTCAGAAGATTATCGGTAGAAGACAACTTAATGGCGATTCTTGAAACTACAAATTTGAATTTGAAAGAACGAAAAGAAAAATGCGAGCGCCTGTTAGAAGAGCTTAGCATTAAACAAATCAGAAAAAGCATGGGATTTCAATTAAGCGGGGGTGAGAGAAGAAGAACCGAAATAGCAAGGGCGCTTGCAACCGATCCCAGCTTTATTCTTTTGGATGAACCATTTGCCGGTGTCGATCCAATTGCAGTGGAAGATATAATGATAATTGTGGCAAATCTTAAGAATAGGGGAATAGGAGTTCTAATTACCGATCATAATGTACATGAGACGTTAAGTATTGTCGATAAAGCGTACATCTTAATTAACGGCATAATTTTTAAACATGGCGGCGCCCACGACCTTGCCGAAGATGCCGAAGTAAGGAAATTATATTTAGGCGAAAAGTTTAAGCTGGATAGGTATGAGTAAGAATTCTTACTAATCATATTCTGAACAAATGTAGAGTTATACTCTGTTTTGCTTTCAAATAGATCGCAGCGTGAATGAAACAGCATAACAATTCGAAGAATCACTCTTAAACTATTACTCTTCTGGATATGGAAAGCTATTAAATAAAACTCCTAAACAAATTTTCAATTTTTAAATATCATACCGAAAGACAATTTCAATAACTTCATTTCCAAAAGACCGAGACTGTGTGCAAACTCAATATCGTAATGCGAACTTCAGTTCGCACCTCCATAATGTGAAGTATTCTAACAGGTTTTAGTAACGAGATAAATCTCGTTCTACAATTTTCCAAAGGATTGTTCTGATTACACGAGCTCGATCGTTCAGAAGTGCATTTCGGCATGTCCGAAGGACTCCTTATGGAGAATCCTTTAATACGTTAGCCACCAATTATTTCATTAAGCCCTTCAATAACACGAGCTAATTCTTCTTCTTTAAGGTGAGTTACTTTATTGCCTAATCTATTAATCGATAGTGTTCTTATTTGACTAATTTTTATCCAGGATTTCTTCGGTAGGTTTTTAGAATTGATTTCAAGGGTAAGGGGGAATCCGGCTTTTTGTTCCTTACTTGTTAAAGCTACAGTTATAACAGTTCCGGAATTCTCGTTAAAAACAGTATGACTTAATATCAAAACTGATCTTTTACCAGCTTGCTCATTTCCAATAGTTGGTTCCAGATTTGCCCAAACTATATCACCTCTTAATATTCGGCCATTCTGTCAAATCTGTTTGCGAATTTTCTTCCGATAATTGTTGCTCTTCGGCTATATTTAATTTAGCACTTTCAATCGCTAATCTGGATTTATCAAGTTTCGATATTTTTT
The DNA here is from genome assembly GCA_020061465.1 of Ignavibacteriales bacterium. Classification (GTDB taxonomy): domain Bacteria; phylum Bacteroidota; class Ignavibacteria; order Ignavibacteriales; family Ignavibacteriaceae; genus JAGUYG01. The sequence goes on along the minus strand of JAGUYG010000033.1, from coordinate 2,349 downwards.
CTTCGATTGCAGTTTGAATAGCCTTACTTCGATTAGCAAACATTTTTTTTTCAACTAACTTATCAATTCTATTCAAAATCTTTTTATCAATCGAAATAGCAATTTTAGCTGTTGTTGCCATCTAATCCTCCGGTATTACCATTTGTATTACTATCAAAATAATTCTTTTCCCAACAAAAACAAATCTGTGGCTAACGGAGCACTACTTAGCCGGAATAATCCTCAAGGTAACTTTTTCAATAAAATACTAACAGGATAGCTACTCCTTTACTTACCAAGAACTATGCTCTTTTTTTAATAATTTAATCACCCTATTAAAAATTTTCAAAGAACTGTAATCATCAGGTCACTATTTTTTCTCTTGTGTGGCGGCAAGCCAAGGCAGGCAGCCCAGCTTGCCCGCCGTAGTTTTAAACGAAGGCGGGAACAAGAACGCCGAACAATACCAACAACTTTTTATTTATTAAAATATTTCTTTAACAGAACAACTTTGAACAAGAAACTTTACACGGAAGAAAATAGCCAATAATTTCAGGGCGTGAGATAATATTCTCTGTTGATTCATCATCTTTCTTTTTCAACGCATTATTATTACAAAAATTTATTGTATTCATATCTCACGCCCTAAACAAATGCCGAATGCGAAAACAGCTTACCCCGATTCATTTCGTTAAAGTAAATATCGGGGCTTTCAGCTTGAGGCACGGATTGAGCCTGTCGAAAAAGTAAAGACAAAGCGGAACCGAAAAAAACGACCTCCATATTTGGTTTGTACGCCACGATCTCAATTGAAGCCATCATTTTTGTATTCTTTTTTACAGTAATTTTTTGTTTAACATGACTTTTTCGACAGTCTCGTTAGTTGGCGTTACATATATTTAACAATGATTACAAAAGCCAAAACTATAATTTGAAGAATAATTACAGCAATAAGTAAACCAGTATTCTTAGAAGTTATTTTTTTATTCTCTCTGAGTTGTTCTTGAATGGATCTAAGATTTGCTTCAAGTTTTGCAGTTAATAAAATGTAAGCTGCTGTTTGTCTGAACCATCTTTACGCATAATCCAGAGCCTGCCGCTTACTGCTCTTGAATCAGTATAAACAATCCACTCTCCGTCTGGTGACCAGTCACAGGTGTAACCTTGAGTTGTGGTTAATTGATTTAGATTACTGCCGCTTGTATCCATAACCCAAATTTGTGTTTGCGATGCAAGACCTTGTGGATAAGATGTAAATGCTATCAAATTTCCATTTGGAGAATATCTTGGGTAACTATCAAACTTTTCATTATATGTTAATCTTATGGCATTATTTCCAAATGAATCCATTGTAAAAATTTCTGGCGATCCTATTCCGATATACTTTTGGTGAACAATTTTATTCCCATCTGGCGACCAGTTTGGCATTCTTATTTCACCACTGGAAGGATCATAAGCAATTCTTTCCTTATCTGAACCATCAGATTTCATTATCCAAATAAAATTCATTCCATTTGGACTATCATTATTTGAATCAAATGTAATCCATTGCCCATTAGGGCTCCAGTCAGGGAAAAAATTTCTTCCTTCAAACGTTAGCTGTGTAAGACTATCGCCATTAACTTTCATCTTAAATATTTGTGATTGGTCACTAAAGATAATCCACTCTCCATCAGGAGACCAGCTCGGTGCATAAGCACTTGCACTGGAATGCCATAGTCGTTTATTTGTTCCATCGAGATTAATCAGATAAATTCCTGTTTTACCTGGGATTGTATCCCCGTGAACGTAGGCAATTGTATTCCCATCCGGTGACCATGCTGGTTCAAAGTCCGTTACTCGAAAATCGATCGGACAATCGATACATGGGTCGGTTGGACCGTTAACTTTATCTTTGCATGCATATAGGAAAAATAGCATAATACATAAATAGAGAATTTTATTTAGTGCATTATATATCTTTATTTTCATAAAAAATTTTTATGTAATATTTATCTTATTCAAACGTCTATCAAATTTTTGATTACTGTATATGCTTATAATCTAAAGAACTGGATTTTCTTACAAAATTAACTGGATTTCTTGCTGTAAATCAACAGAGAAAATGCGTGATGTCAATCCTATTATTTTATATTGTAATGTTTAACTGCCTAACGGCGTTGCCGATAAGCGGCGCCCCAACACAGAAACGCCGAACAATACCAACAATTTTTTATTTATTAAATATATTTTTTAAAAGAACTACTTTGAACAAGAAACTTTACACGGAAAAACAAAGCCAATAATTTCAGGGCGTGAGATAATATTCTCTGTTGATTCATCATCTTTCTTTTTCAACGCATTATTATTACAAAAATTTATTGTTTTCAT